>NZ_QRNF01000099.1 GCF_003474435.1 Ruminococcus sp. AF46-10NS | reverse complement strand
CTTTATTGCAAAGTCCTTACATTTGCCCCATATTCAATCAAAAAGTATAGATAATGAAGCGTTACATGAAGAAGAATTGGAAAAAAATAGTTGTTTCAGCCAATGAACTATCTTTATTGCAAAGTCCTTACATTTGCCCCATATTCAATCAAAAAGTATAGATAATGAAGCGTTACATGAAGAAGAATTGGAAAAAAATAGTTGTTTCAGCCAATGAACTCACAGTCCATTCCGTTGAAAAAAATTGCAACAATATCGTATTCGTTGCCATAAGAATGGTAATATAGCTGCTTTTACAATAAAAAATTTTACAAAAGATCAATTATTTTTAACTGAATACCTGCAAAATAAACTGCATTCATTTAATGAATTGATATATTTCCCTAAAAATCAAGGTTTTTATAGGATTTTGAAACAAAAACAGGTAGTATTTGACACTACCTTTCAAAAATGGGAGGGGAACAATGAAAATAAACGGAGTTACCATACAGATGCTCCCTGCTGCTTCAGGAGACTGTATATATTTGGAATTTCCAGATTCCGATTTTAGAATGTTGATTGATGGAGGTTATGCCAAAACCTATCAAAAGTACTTGAAAAAATTTTTGCTCAAACTGGCTGCCGAAGGAAAACGATTAAATTTAATCGTAGTCACTCATATAGATGATGATCATATCAGTGGAATTAGGGCATTATTGAAAGAGAACGGGGATTCGAGAAACCCTAAAATCATAGAGATTGATGAAATCTGGTTTAACAGTTTGAATCAATGTATTACGTCTCGAAACGCAGAACAAGGGATGTCCTTTGCAGTCAAAATCATTTTAAAAAGTATGTGTTCAACAGACATTGATTTTGAATGTGAATATAAAAAGCAAAATATAAGTTATACCAACGGAAAAAATCTCGCAGAGCTCATTCAAGCCGGAGGATACCGTTGGAATGCATCAGTTGTAAATAATTTAGTGAGTAAGGGACAAATTGTCCAATTTGGAGATCTGAAAATTACAATATTAAATCCAGGTATCGAAACATTAACTAAGATGGGAAAAAAATGGCTTTATCATTTAAAACAAATAAGCTCAAATAATATAGAAATCACTAGAGACCCATTGTTTGATGCTGCCTTTGAGGGCTTTTTATTAAATAATGAAAAAAATATAGAGTTTAAACAGGAAAATATTTCGTATTCCAGCGAGGATTTGAATTGGTTGGATAAATATGCGGAGTATAAAGACATTGAAATGGATTCTAAAATAACAAACTGTTCCTCCATTGCACTTTTGATTGACTATAAAGATATAAAAATGCTTTTTCCGGGAGATAGTCCAATTCAGCTTTTTGAAAATGAATTGCCAGAGATACTTGATATCATAAAACTTCCCCATCATGGTTCAGCTAAGAACATTTCCCTGGAATTTATAAAAAACACAAAGGTAAAATATTATTTGCTGTCAACTGATGGAAAGCGATATATTGATCATCCCGGAAAAGCAGTAATCGCAAATATAATAAAAAATACAGGCAATAATACAGAACTTATTAAAAACTATGAAATTAAATTTCTTAAAGGATTGGGAAAATTAGATGCAGAAGATTGATAGAGATAGATTAGATGAAAATACAGGTCAAATAGAATGTGGAGAAGAAATTGGAACCGTGTTCTTAATAGATAAAGAAACCGCAATAACAGTAAAACATTGTCTATTAATTGAAAAACCTGAAACTTATGCAAAAAATGCTGTTTTACACTTCTCTGTAAAAGATGAGGAAAAAACAGTCAAAGCAACCGTAATTTCTGAGGACAATGACAGCTCAGAGGATTTGGTTGTATTACGATGCGAAGAGAGTATTGATGTTCAGCCTCTTTATTTGGTTAGTGCAGAACTAGATGTTTTTGACGAATTACAAATGGTTGGATATGGTAAAAGTTTTGGCTTTGAAAAAAGGTGGATACAATTAAAAAATACTAATCTTTTAAAAAAACCTAATAAAAATATGATCTTAGATACAATAGATTCTGCTGCCATGGATTATGAAGGTTTTTCTGGAAGTCTCATAGCTGATTATAATAATTGTATTGTGGGAATTGCAAACATGCAAAATGTTGAAAAAGGAAAAGCTAATTCGTTACTGGGAATTAGCGTAAAAAATCGAAAAAAGTTTTTTGAAAATAATAATATTCCAGTATATGATCGGGCAGCATTATTAAATGTACGTTGTAAGGAAACAAAAGCAAAAGTTTTTTGAAAATAATAATATTCCAGTATATGATCGGGCAGCATTATTAAATGTACGTTGTAAGGAAACAAAAGCAAAAGCTTTTCAAAATGGTATTGATCAAAATGTATATTTAAAAAAATAAACAACTAGAAAAACGATACTAATTCAAGAAACATTGAAGAGAATACAAATCCTTTACTAAATATGAGTAATGTATATTCTGAAGATTATAATTGGAATATTAAATATACAAGGATAGAAGGGTTATTGGGAAATTCTAATAAACGTAGAAAAGAAAGAAAAGAGTTAACCAAGCAATGGGCCAAAGAATTTGAGCAGTATCCCGGATGGCTTATAGTTCCAGTAGATTTCAGGCAACAGGTAAAAAGTTATACCAATGGAAAAGAACTTTTACAATGTAGCGAAAAAGAATTAGAATCTAATTTTGACTACTGTAATGAATTACTGGATTTTGCTTATGAATATACAAGAAGATATAAAAAATCTTGTTTGCCTTTAGATAAAAAA
>NZ_QRNF01000098.1 GCF_003474435.1 Ruminococcus sp. AF46-10NS | reverse complement strand
ATATTTTTATTTGATATATAAAATATATAAAAATTACTTCTCTCAATACTAAGTGTCACTTTAGTTTGATCTTTAATGCGATAATCGTCGATATCAATTTCCACTTTTCTTTTAGTTCTTTTTCATTTGTAAAAAAGGCCCAGAAAACATGCGCTTCATAACCTTGCATTGATCTCGTATAATATCTGATAACTATATTCTCAATTTCTGGTGATCTTATTTCATCTAATTTTTTCCACTTTTCCATAATTAACTCCATGCATTTTCAATTAAGCTGTCCAACATATTTTTCATAAATTGTTTATTACCATTTCCAGAGTATAACACTGTGTCTCTAATTTGTCCTACGCCAATTGCTGCAATATTACATCTTAATTTATCTCCCTCAACAATATGAAACATATCCATTCTTTCTTGAACGTCCTCAATATCAAAAGTCAGATAATCTTCAGTTATTTTACGCACAATATTCATAGAATCAGATTTACTAAGAGTTCCATGATAGTATGCATCATCATTTTGATTATTCCAAAGAAATAGTATCCCATCCTCTTTCTGATCCGATGTATTAAAGAATGAAAAATCCATTAACTTTTGAATACTTTGACTCATTGTTAATTCCGTACAAATAAATACTACCTTAACTATTTTGACGTCGCCGTTCGTTTGTACTTTAATACAGAAATATGAGACTTCTTCTGGTTTGACCTCTTTTAACGGAATAAAACAAAATGCGGAAATTACTTCTCCCTCCCAATATTTTCTGCATATTTCTCGAAATCCATTACATTTTAGATTATTTTGCCCCTCTTTATTATCTCCCATATAATTACAAGGTTTCAATTTTCCAGTATCAATTAAGTTCTTAATTTGTTCATTTATAAAATTTCGTGTTGCTTTCTTTTCAACTGGTATAAGATTCAATATATTTTTCCCATATTCATTCAGACTATCTGGCAATTTAGGCTTTAAATTAAATTTACACATCAATTCTATATACTGATTTGCAGCACATGCAAATATCCGACTTCCTGCAGTATCATTTCCAGCTAATTTCGAAACACATCCTACAAATCCCCCTTCTGAAAACAATGCAGTACCAGAAAAGCCACTAGTTTCATTGTTTCTATCTATTTCCGAATCAACCTTACTAGATTCATAATTAATTAGAATTACCTTTTTTTGTACATTTTCAATTCTACCACGAAACGCAGCCTTCAGTTGTGGTATCAACTGCTCATTTACTTCTTGCTGCGGCTGCATAGAAACGGGAAAACCCCAGCCGCCCACTTCTTTTTCCTCAATTCCAGAAGTAATTTCAAAACCAGTAAATTCTCTCATCCACTCCTTCCAACTAATTTTTATTATTGCCAAATCATTATCTAAAGACTTTTTATCATAATCTGGATGAAGAACAATATCATTATCTTTAACATTTCCACTTCCCGAAAATAGTTTAAATGACTCATGAACACTATATACTTGGTCTTTATCTCCAACAATATTTAAAAATAAATTAATCCTATCTTCAGATATCTTACCATCAAATATATGTGCAACAGAAAAAATCAATGCACCGTCTCCATCATTTTGAAGGAATAAAATCCCTGTGCCTTTTACTTTTGAAATGTCATCAAGCGCAATTCTAACTGATAATTTTTTTCGGTTTAAATTCTCCATAAATATTCAATCCTTCTTTTACCATATATGGATTATCTGATATTTTATACAACTCAAGTAATTTCGTGTCGAAATATTCCCTTATATCATTTATTGTAAAATATTGATTTTGATATGCATATTTCCACCAACAATAATTGTTTAATAAAATAACCTTGTTTCTTCTATTTAATAGCTTTGCTATGGCTATTTTTCCAGGAACAGTATGCTGCCCCTTTAGCGTAGTTCCATTACTACTGACCATAAATACTTCTGCATCAATACTATCCAAAAAACGTTTTGAAATACTTCGAGAACTACCATGATGTGACATCTTTACTACATCAATAGATATCTTTTCATTTTTCATATATTTTTTTAATTCTTTAGTATAAATCGGAGCAGCAGCATCTCCTAAAAATAGGATTTTAACATCTTCATACTCAAACAAAAATGCAATAGAAGCTCTATTAGATAGCGAAGCATCTGCCCCTGGATATTTTTCTTTTTTCAACGCTGTAAGATCCTTATATATTTCTTCAGGAAATTCATTTGAACATCCCCCTGCTGATTCACAATTATTTTCTTCCTCCCACTTATTCATAAATGCGCTCAATGATTGTTCATCAGGACTTAAAATAGTTAATTTTGCATTGCCAATTATCATTTCAGTACCGGAAACAATATAATCTTCTAATTTACATTTCAGTCCTTTCTCATTTATTATATCGCACAAAGATTTCGCATCCCCAATTGAACATCCATCACCCTCACAAACAATAACTTTTACAGCTTCCTCTGTTTTACGTATCTTCCCATTTAATTTATTATGTTGCAAAAAACCCCGACTAGTGTTAAAAGCAATACGCTGAATACTTCTTTTCAATATTTCTTCATTTACAGATGCAAATCCAGTTATAAGCCCTCCAATATGATCCTCATCAACATGAGTTACGACAACCAAATCAATTTTTTCGTTATTATTATCGCATTGTTTAATGATTCGTTCTACAGTATGCCCACACTCAGCACATCCACCATCAATGAGAATATTATGCATTTCATTTTCATTTCCATAACGAACAAATAAACAATCTCCCTTCTTTTGCTTTTAATAAATACTACATCCACCATATTTTTTCCACCATCAATGAGAATATTATGCATTTCATTTTCATTTCCATAACGAACAAATAAACAATCTCCCTTCTTTTGCTTTTAATAAATACTACATCCACCATATTTTTTC
>NZ_QRNF01000097.1 GCF_003474435.1 Ruminococcus sp. AF46-10NS | reverse complement strand
TAATCAAAGAAAATGATAACTGGGGTATGTTAGAGGATAAACATGAGATAGGAACAGTTGAAGCTTTGGTTAAAAAATTATATTTTCAAAAATTAAGGCAGAATTATAATTTCTATATGACAAGTGAAAGGTATGAAGATACCATTGAAAAACAGGGTACTTTGATACAATATGTGTGGGTATTTACTTGTAGTGAATATTTTGAACAGAGCAGTGTTGAATATCGTTGGAGTGAAGTAGAAGAGCTATGTGTTTCCGAAAAAATAAAACAGTATATAAAAAATCATATTAATCGTGAGATTATTATTAAATATGGTAAAATAGCGGGAACAAAAAAACACTTTGGGGATAAATCTGCGAATATTCAGGGATCTAAGCAAGCATATAGCAGAGTAATTCCTTTGAAACTTTTACATCCGGAAATAAAGATTCAAAATGCTCCTCAGATTTTGGACGTTTTTTACTTAAGACAGGTTTTGGAAAAGTCTAATCAAATACAAAATGAGTTTGTAATCAATGATGAATTGTGTTATTCTTGGGGGATTATGAATATGGTGCCGATGCTTTTGAATAAACATCATCGTGTTATTATTCAGAAAACACCTGCGGGATGTAAAATTGGTGACAGAACTTTAGACTTGTATTTGTACGTGATGAAAGTATTTGGCGTATATATGAAATTTGACAATGACACAATGCTCCTTGAGTACAAGCAATGGAAAGGGGATAAGCAGATAGAGATACCTATTTTTGCTTCATTTACAGCTACATCTATGGCTGTTTATTTTGCTCTGTTAGGTAAAGGAGTTACAGTTATTAGGCACGCATCAATAGAACCGGAAATTCTTTTTTTGTTGGAGAGCATAAAAAAATTAGGATATCAAGTTGATCGGTGTGGAAGAACAATTCGAATTGATAGTCGAAGGGATGAAACTGTTTCACTTTGCCAGAAAATTATTGTACCGATTGACAGAAATGTTTTGGTTACACAGTTAGTAGATGCAATTTATGAAGAAAAAAACTTTTTATATTTAGGCCAAAACAACTTATATCTTGACGAACTAATAAAAAAAGTGAAAGAGTTTAATGTAAATATAAAATACGATAAGAAAAGTGTACGTATTGACCTTCCTAAAAATGGGAAGACGTATTCTCATCATATGGTTTTTGGACATTATCCTGATTTATGTACGGATTGGCAGCCTTTGCTGACAATATTATGTATAGATAGTGAAGAAGAAACTTTTATTTATGATAAAGTATTTAATGACAGATATCGCTATCTGGCGCAGTTAAAGCAGATTTATCCGGGCTTGGAAATTGAAATTTTTAGGAATTTAGCAATTTTAAAAAATATGGATAAGGATCAACGAAATGAATACTTGAATATGCAGGAGTTCCTTTACTGGACATTCGAGCAGCAGCTGTAGTAATTATCGGGTTGAGTAAGTGTGCGGAATTTTATTTAAGTAATGTGACTCAATTACTAAGAGGATATGAAAATTTGTTTCAAATATCCGAATACATGGGAGAGAACGGTGAGTATGAATTTCGAAGATAAATTTCAAAACTTGTATCATGAGACGGCGAATCTCTCAAATACCAGTAGGGAATATGATTCAAAAATTTCAGAGTTTGTATCGCGGTATGGAAATTTTAAGAATGAAAAAAAATTTAAAAGATTAGAGAAGATTATTAATGATGACTCAGATGAACGGGCATTTTTGGCATTATGTGTGCTTCATACTTATTTGAGAAGAAATAAAAAATATCAGGAGATAAAAGTACTGGAAACAAAGTATGAGGAAAAATATTCTTCTAATCCTGCATTTCAAATTCTGCATTTAAGGCTGGAAATAAATATTCCCAGTATGTCACCGGAAGAAAGTTTGCATTATGCGGAAAATCTTAGTAAAAAATTTGAAGATAACGATGGTGTGACACACGATTTTTGTATGTTGGTTGCTAATACCTATGAACAGGGAACGGAGTCGATTCGCAAAGAAATTGGACATAATTATATAGGAAGAGCGCAGGAGATCATTGATAAGGTAGCAATTAACAAATACCCGAAGTTTTTGTGGACCCGGGCAAGAATCTATTCAATTTTGAGTGAATGTGAGTTAGAGGAGGATAAAAGAAAACAATATTATGAGATTGCATTAAAGTCTATTAATGAGGCTTGGATGTTGGAGAAGCCAGGAGAACAGTATAATACTAGAGTTATGACATATAGAAATTATGAGCTGTTCATCAAAAACAGTCATATGTTAGAAACTACAAGGAGAGAATTGAACGCTGTAGCACAGCAGCAGACAGAAACACTGCAAAAGATTAAAGAAGAGTATAATTCACTAAAAACAGAAAATTTGGAAATTTTGGGATTTTTTGTAGCAGTGATTAGCTTTACAATTGGTTCGCTGGGAATTACCAGAGAAGGTACTTTTATAGAAAATGTATGTAGTATTGTAGTGTTAATGAGTGCATTGCTGGTAGTATATGGCGGGTTGGGAATCGTACTTCACGGAAGAGAAAAAGCTGGTCGTAACGTTGTTATCATTATATTAGGAATTTTGTTTATCGGAGTAGCAATAATTTCAGAAATATGGTTTACGGGAAGGATGGCAGTGAAGTGATTAAAAATGTTGTGTTTGACATAGGAAGAGTGTTGGTGCGGTCTTATTGGAAAGAATGTATGGGGATTAAAGGGAGGAGTAAAGATACTCAAAATAAAATTAAGGACCTTACATTAGATAGTGAACTTTGGCAGCAAATTGATTTGGGAAAGATTTCCCTGGAAGAAATGATATCGATTGCTCAAAAAAAACAGCCTAATCTGAGAAATGAATTGAATGAGTTTTCTAAAGCTTATTCTGAATTTACAATTGTTGATAAGGAAGTAGAACAATTCTTAATAGACTTGAAAGCGAGACACTATCATATTTATCTTTTATCGAATTATGGCAGGGAGTTTTTTGAAGAACTGGAAAAAAAGGCCAACTTTTTTGCGTATATTGATGGAAAAATTATTTCGTATGAAGTAAATGTAAAAAAACCAGATATGGAGA
>NZ_QRNF01000096.1 GCF_003474435.1 Ruminococcus sp. AF46-10NS | reverse complement strand
GAGCGAAATACACCCATCGCACAAACTTCGTTTATGCTCTGCGTATTTCGCCCTTGCAGGGGGCTATTATAGCCGGAAACGGCAGTAAGTTCGTAAACGGATGCAATGCACCTACTCACAAATAATATGGCAGAATTAACTTTGCCAAAGACAAGGAGGAAGTGCCTATCGGAAGAAATTCATTTATTCAAATGACAAAACTAAGCAATGTAAAAGGCAGGATCACTTATATATCCAGTCATGCAAAACAGGAAAACCTCTATGCGGTTTATGAAACTACAGAACGGAAATTTTGGCGGGAACTTGCAAAATGTAATCAGGAAGAATTTGTAAAAAGCGGGACAGAAGGAAAATGCATTGAGGCAAGAGAATTGATCATTGCATTACCAGAGAGTTTTACAGAATATCAGCCGGATAGATTACTACAGCTTTTTACAAATCATTTTAAACAAAATTACGGAGCGGAGTGTATTGCTGCTTTGCACCACAATAAAAGAAAAACAAATTATCACATTCATCTGATTTTTGCAGAACGGAAGCTATTGGATGAACCAATCATTAAAACTGCCAGTAGAAATATGTTTTATGATGAAAATGGAAAACATGTCCGAACAAAGAAAGAGATACTGGGAGAAGATGGTGAGATACGAGAAGGTTGCCGCATTGTGAAAAAAGGTGAGGTCTATGAAAAAAAGCTGTTTACAGCGAAAGATGAACGATTTAAGAGTAATTCATTTCTGGATGAGGCAAAGCATTCGTATACAGATTTAATCAATATTTATGTGCAGGATGAAAGCCAGAAGTTACAGGTATTTGAGCGTGGCAGTGTGTATCTTGCAACAAAGAAAATTGGAAAAAATAATCCGAAAGCACAGGAAATAGAAGCGGATAATCAAAAACGCCGAGAATGGAACAGAGCTGTTGATATGGCATTGATTAGTGGAGTGCCGGAACCGAAGATAATGGAAGTGAAGCGGAAAGAAATCACGGAGCCGATCAGGGAATCAATTGCCCGGCGTGGAAACAGACCACGATTATTTTCCAGAATTGTAACAGTGGCGGTTGAGGCATTGGAGTTTTTGATAGCAAGTGTGCTGTTTAAGAAATCCAGGGAAGTGCAAAAACAGACAGAGCAAATGGAAACTGAACACCCAGAGCATGTTGCTGAAAATAGCATGGCAGCAGTCAAGACAACAAAAGAAGAAAAGGCAGAACCGGAACAACCTAAAATGACGAGGCTTGCATCAAAGTATCCGAAACTATTTAAAGTGAATAAAGAACTAGAAGAACAAAATGGTGCAATTCAACAGAAACAAAAACAGCTTTCCGCAAAGAAGAAAGAACTGTCAGAGGTCACAGGATGGTTTAAAGGAAGAAAGAAAAAAGAATTGCAGAAAGAAATTGATGAACTGAAAAGCCAGATCAGAGATATGAAAGATTACCTTCCAAGGATTGTGCAGAAGATCGGTTATAGAAGTGTACAGGATTTTTTAAAGGATTTTAAGACTTCTCAAACTGAGTATAGTCAGTATCGAACTGCAATAGAAAAATGGAAGAAAGAAACAGGAAAAGAGCCAGTAGCGCATGGTATTAGGGCGAAGCTGGCAGAAAAGAAACAAGAAATGCAGAATGAACAGAAAAATAAACAGCATACCCGTAGTCAAAACAAAGATCGGGGAGCAAGATAGGAGGACAATTATGGAGAAACACATTATGGGAGAAAATGGAATCAGTTATACTTTAGGAGAGGACGGTCTGTATTATCCAGACCTGTACCTCCCTGAAGAGACAGAGTATCCGATTGGAAAGTATGGAATGCTGAGAAAGTCATATTTGCAGGAGCATCGGAAAGGATTATATCTGGAGTTGGTGCTTGCCGGGAAGTTGAATGAGCATTTGCATCAGATTGATGAGGAGTGTAATCAGATGCTGGACAGACTGGTAGTGCAGATGAAAGAAGTACATGGAGTGACGGAAGAACTGAAGATGCAGGATCAGATGGCATGGGTTGGGAGAATGAATAATATCAGGGCTTGTGCGGAGGAGATTGTGATTCATGAGATTATAATCAATTAGACTTAAAGAGATAGCACTCAATTCAGAAATATAAAAAAATAGATGTTATATCCATAAAAATAGATATAACATCTATTTTTATGGACGCATTATTGACGGAGGAAAGAAATAATGGATATAACATCTATTTTTATGGACGCATTATTGACGGAGGAAAGAAATAATGTTATACTAAACAGAACGTATATTCGAAAGAAGAGAGAGGTAAAAGATGGCAATTTCATATAACGGACTGTGGAAAATTCTAATTGATAATGGAATGAAAAAAGGGGATTTAAAACGAAGAACAGGGATTAGCAGTGGAACAATTGCTAAAATGACAAATGGGGAAGCAGTAACTTTGACTGTTTTAGAAAAGATATGCAATGAATTAAATTGCGATATTGGTGATTTGGTTGAAATTGACACTTTTAATGATAAAAAAGTAGGGGAGGAAAAGAATGGAAAAAGATAGATTACTTAAACTTGTAGAAGCTTATCAAGAACATTTTAAACAATATAATAGACCAGATTACAATGAGACAGAAGTACGTAATGATTTTGTAAATCCATTTTTTGAAATATTGGGATGGGACGTACAAAATAAAAAGAATTTGCCACAGCATTTAAGAGAAGTAAAGCATGAAGCATCGGTCTTTGTAGAGGAAAACGGAAAACAAGTAAAAAAGAAGCCGGATTATGAATTTCATGTGGGATCTACACCGTATTTTTTCCTAGAAACTAAAAAACCTAATGTAGATATTATGACAAGTAAAGAGGCAGCATTTCAAACTAGACGATATGGTTGGAATGGAAATCTTGAAATATCTGTATTATCAAATTTTACAGATTTGGTTATCTATGATACGTCGGTAAGACGGAAGAGAATGATAAACCTTCGGTTGCACAAGTTGCTCATTTCCATTTCACGGAATATGTGGATAAATTTGATGAAATATCCAGATTACTTTCGTATGAGACTGTAATTTCAGGAGATTTTGAAAAGACATTTGCAAATATATCTAGCTCATTAAAGAAAGAACCATTTGATAAATATTTTTTATCCCAAATAAAAAAAATGGAGATTGGTATTA
>NZ_QRNF01000095.1 GCF_003474435.1 Ruminococcus sp. AF46-10NS | reverse complement strand
TTTTGTCTATGTTTTCGAGAATCCTGTTCATGTACAAATGCAACTAAATTAGAGTATAATAAGGGAAACCATTGAAACTGGGTTTCCGTATTGGACATTCCTGTGATGGTAGGAATGTCCTTTACATATAGCGGTAAATTCTGAAGTAGTTGGCATAATTCTTGGTCATCCTGAAAGGAAAAGCTGACACCGTCTACACTTACTGTGAAATAGGAAAGTGGTGAGAAAGTCCGAGAAGTCTCTGTATACATCTACTGCATCTTTAGTCAGTGTTACAGGTGGTACAAATGTCAATATGAAGAGCAATTCTCCGACAGTTGAGAAAAAAGTAAATAGCAAAAATGCAGATGATGTATACATTGGCGATGAAGTAACTTATACATTGACATCTAAAGTACCGGATATGACAGGTTATATTTCTTATGTATTTAATTTGCGATATTTAGAATAATATATATATGGCTTTCAGCATTTAATGGTTATATTACGAAGAATATGGTATTTAGTGTTTTGATATTTGTGGCTGGATGGAGAAAAGTAATGAAGTTCAGATTAAAATGTGCCTT
The DNA here is from genome assembly GCF_003474435.1 of Ruminococcus sp. AF46-10NS. GTDB lineage: Bacteria > Bacillota > Clostridia > Lachnospirales > Lachnospiraceae > Blautia_A. The sequence continues at coordinate 2,622 of NZ_QRNF01000095.1, read as the reverse complement.
GCTTTTTCTAAACTGGTTGTATATGAATATAGAATGATGTATAGTATTTGTACAGAGCACCTTCTTTCGTAAATGTTGCAATGTTTGTTTGATCACTTTCATTATACAACATAAACGACTTAAGGTGCCTTTCTTTTATGCAAAATCACGGACTTGCTCATTTATAGTTAAATATAAGTCGGATGAACTGACATAAAGTAATTTGAGTGTTGAAATTTTCGTAAACAGAAGTTTTTTACAAAAATATATTGACTCTGCACTTGGTACAGGATATATAAATCTTCATATAAAACCACATAAGAGGAGAGGTGCTGAATGAGAATTGGTGAAATAGCAAAGTTGACAGGACTGAATATAAGTAATATACGATTTTATGAAAGAAAAGGATTGTTGTGTCCTGAACGCGAGGAGGATAGTAAATACCGAGACTATACGGAAGCGGATGTACTGCGAGTAAAAGAAATCATGCTCTATCGAAAAATGGGAATTTCGATAGAAACAATATATTTACTCATAAATAAACAGGTAAACCAGAAGGATGTTTTATTGAGACAGCAAAAGATACTTCAGGATGAAATAAGGAATCTGAAAGGTTCAATGGAATTATGCCAAATGCTTCTGCGGGATGGAAACTTAGAAGTAAAAGAAAATCAGATTGACCAATATCTGGATTACGTACATCAGGAAGAAGAAAAAGGAGTAGGTTTTGCAAAAGTAGAAGAACTTCTGGAAGATATCACAGAGTATACAAGAGAGGGAATACTCTCTTGGAATCCTATTCGTGTATGGCTATATAAACAATCATGGACATCAGTTGTTTTCACATTGTTTTTTGGGGGTTAATAATCATGGTGCCGATGAGCCATTTGATAGATGTTTATCTGAAACGAACAACATTAAATATTCCATTCTTGTTTATGTATGGAAGTATTGTAGTGATTTATTACTTGGGATTTAGAAAGTTTCGGAAAGCAAAAAGAAGATAAATTACATCTAAAATGGCAAAAAGTAAAAATATGATGCGGTGATTTGTCAGAATACCAGTTATTATGATTATGTGTGCAATGAAGTTCCTGAAGGGGTTGCAATAGTTTCGCCAGAGACAGAGATTCCTGTAATGTTTGTGATATTAGTCTGTTCAATAAGAAAATCATAAAATAGGAAAACAACAATTGAAACAATCTTATTTATGACGGAGCAGACTCGCGGATGTAAGAAGGATAAACGCGGTATTAAATTAAAATCCTTGTCGTGTAGTAAAGGCGAATTGGTTGAAAATTAATGACAATATATAGAATTTTTAAGGGAAATTTATAGTGGAAATTAGAATGTACGAATGCGGTTTTGGAGACTGCTTTAGATTAAGGGAAGCAAGTCAAGTTGATTTATATGTTGATTTTGGTATTCACTCTTCTTCTTGGGCTGGAAAGGATAAAATCAAGAGATTTGATAATGTTATTGCCGATATGAATGAAAAAAAAGATTTTCTTTTGACTCATTATCATGATGATCATTTTAATGGGGCCATTTATATGGCTGCTACCACCACACATAGATTTAAAGAAGTCTATATTTCTGATGTGTGGAATATGCCTGGAAGTGTTTATGTGACTTTATTGACGTTACTTAGAGGTATTTTTACGAAAAGTGTAATTCTTGGAGAGAATACAATAATTGATTTTCTGGAAAACATTTGTACTAGATGCGGTCGTATACATTTCATTTCTCGAGGTGTGAATTTTCACAATGGTCAGTATATTGCCTTGTGGCCTGAAAAAAATTATGTGGCTAGAAAGGCCCAGCGGATGTTTGAAAAATTGCAGGTGGAAGTAGGGAAATCAAACTTAGAAGAAATTGAAAGAATAGCAAATCGACTAAATGAAATAGTTATTGATTTGGCAAATGATAACGATGGCATTAGTAAGAACTATGAGGTTCAATTCAATGAATTACGAAAAGAATATTTGGCGGTACAGAAGATGTTTGACAATTTGCATGGTGATAACTATTACAATAACATTCAATATAGATTAACAAGATTTGGAAACGAGATAAGTATAGTTTTTCAAAATTATAAGGCAGACAGAAATGTCCTTTTTACTGGAGATTTTGGTAAGAAAAGGAATTGGTCATTTATTGAAACGAATCAAGATGGACTTGTTAGGATGCATTCTTGGTATGATGTAATTAAAATACCACATCATGGAACGGATTCTTATTATCATTCTTTTTTTAAAAGAACAAAGGTTACTTCAGAATTTATGGTACCTAATGGATATATAAATCAACATTGGAATGTGTCTTCAAAATATAATGTAGATTCCATAAAGAAGAAAAATAGCACAGTATGTGCACATAATACAACATGTCTGGGCCCAGCTTGTCATAGATGTAGCTGTATTTATCCAAACTCGTATTGTGATATTTAGAAGTTGTTTAGTTCGAAAATCGGATAAGTGAAATGAATAATTTAAATTAAATTGTTGTAGGAGAAGAGGGAAATTGTGGATAAACTAAATTTTTATTTTGATTAAATTTTCTGATAGAGGGAAATTGTGGATAAACTAAATTTTTATTTTGATTAAATTTTCTGATAGTGAAAATTATATCACAGATAATTTG
>NZ_QRNF01000094.1 GCF_003474435.1 Ruminococcus sp. AF46-10NS | reverse complement strand
CTGTTGATAAAGGTATTATAAAACCCAAATGTCCGCGAAATGTTACAGCGGCCAAAAAATTTCATTGAAAATCGGGGTGAAATGTTACAACGCTCGGACATTTCAAAAATTTTTTGAGAAATGGCGAAAAAAGCGGGGCAGCACACGCCGCCCCGCCGATCCCATACGGTTATTCCATCGCCCGCATTTGTTCGATCAGGGATTGTTTTTTCTGTCTGTGGATTGTCCATACAGACAAGATCAGCTCCATTCCGAACAATACCAGAATGAACAGCCCCATTTCCAAAACCGGGAATTGATAAGGCACTACATTTCCGGCAAAAGCACCTACACTCATTTTTCTGCAAGCAAAGATGGAAGCCGGAAGCCCAACGATCAGCGTTGCCAATGTTGCAAAGAGCGCATAGCACAGCCCCTCACAGATGTTCATTTTACATAGCTGTTTTTGTGTTAGGCCGATAGAACGCAGAATACTGTTTTCCTGCTTTCGGGCTATCTGGTTAGAGAGTGTCGTATTGATAAGGTTGATAACGCCAAAGAGAAATACCAACCATGAAAGTATCTCCATACTGCCAAACGCAAAAGAATTTGTCATTTCTTCATATTCAATCACTGTATTGATTTCATCTAAGGCAATATTACTATGGCTGGCAACAATATTTTTCAATTCAGCTCCCACATAGTCCGTTTTTTTAGCGTCATTTACAATGCTCCATGAATAGTCAAAAGAGGTGATTTCCGGGTGCAGTTCGTGGAACAACGCTTCTGGTGCAAAAAGAGTTGCCCCATCTAAGGGCATCCTGCCATGTCCTGAATATACCTTTGCAGGAGCGTATAACCCCGATATGGTAACAGAAACGGATGGCTGTTCTTCTCCCAAAGAAATCTCAACCGTTGAACCAACACCCATATCCTCATTCTGCTTTAGCACATTATAGTCAATTACAATACTACGGGAATCTGTTGGCATGGTTCCCTCTGTCAGAGCCGCTTCAACTGCCGCATAATTCTGGTCGGTCAGCATATCGCACATACCACCAGCTTGATGAATCTCTGTTTTATAAGTTGCATGGAGAGATTGTCTGCTTGGAATTATATCTGTAACGCCATCAATAGATAAGATTTCCTGCTTTAATTCCTCATTCAATGGATTTCCCGCTGCCATAACCTTTTCTTCTGTCATTTCAGAATCCAAATAAATTTTATAGTCGCCGTCTGGGAAAAACTGTCTTGCAAGCGCCTCTGGTGAGCGCAGCAAAACAATGGAGGATACCACAAGCAGGATAATTCCGCCCAAACTCAATGAGGCTACAATAGCAACGGTCTTTTTTCGGTCACGCCTAAAATTTGCAATTCCAATTGAAACAGGATTGAGCTTGATATTCTTTTTCCGGCTGCGGATGTCCTTTTGCGCTGGGGTAAAACGGACGGCTTCAATCGGGGAAATCCCTGCCGCAATTTTTACCGGCTTACGGATGGAAACAGATACCATGATCCAACTGCTTATGAGTGTCAAAATAACCGTTGCCACATAGGAAACAGCGTTAAAACCCTTAGAAAACAGGAAAAAACCGCCACATATGCCCAACACTGTACCAATCACAATCCCGATACTGCCGAGTTTGCGTCCCTCCCGCTTTACAATCCGCTTGATTTGCTTTGGCGTTGCACCAATCGTCCGAAGCTGCCCGTAGCTCTGGATTTTGTCATTGATGGAGATACGGAAGATACTCTGGATCACAATATAGCCGCCGATCAGAACAATGGCAATCACGCCAGCCATCAGTGCAAAATCAAAGGATTTAGAAGCATAGGCAAAATACTTGCTGTTCATTTTGGGCATAGGAAGCTGATATTCCTCCGCAATCTCCCTGCAATAAGAGGTCATCAGTTCTTCGCCCAACTGGTCGCTGTTTTTGAAATGGGCATAGGCACGATACCCAGCCGGGGCAAATCCATCCCATTCTGTCAGGGCAGCTTTGGAAAGAATGATAGCGCAGGTATTCGCTTCTTTTTCATTTACGCTGTCCATAATTCCGGTAACGACATAATCACCATGAAAACTCTCGGTATCTAAGGTCACAGTGTCCCCAATCTTGGCATTGTTTCCATAGGTGGAAAGAAAGTATTCGCTTACGACAACTTCATTTGCTTTTTCAGGAACCCGGCCCTCTAACAACTTCATCTGCGCCTTGGTAATCTCCATCATTTGCGCGTCGCAATACACATAGGACGCATGATAGCCCTGTTCCGAAAGTTCCTCACCCAGTATATAGTAGCTGCCTACGCGCTCAAACTCCGGCACTCCTTTCAGGGTTTCAATGTCGTTTTCCTCCACGCCCAGCCAGACCGCCTCATAAGTATCGACAACCTGATTGCGCTGCATTTGTGTCAGGGAGGTAGACACAATTCCCGTAAAGCAGATCAGAAACGCCGCCAGCGCAACGGCGATCACTACCATCAGATTCCGGCGCTTCTCGCTTTGCAAACTTTTCTTTGCCAGCTTCTTTGTAATGGCGCTGGTATCATTCTCAAAAGGCCATGTCATAGCCTGCCACCTCCTTACTCTACAATCTTTCCGTCCTCAATGCGGACGATCCGATCTGCAAGGCGGGCAATGTCGTTGTTGTGGGTAATCATCACGACAGTTTGCCGAAACTCCGCACTGGTACGCTTGATAAGCCCCAGCACCTCGGCGCTGGTCTTGCTGTCAAGGTTGCCGGTTGGTTCGTCGGCCAGCACGATTGCCGGTTTGGTAATCAGGGCGCGGGCAATCGCCACACGCTGCTGCTGGCCGCCGGAAAGATTGTTCGGCATATTTTTCAGTTTATCTTCCAGCCCCAGTAGGTGAACGATTTCGTCCAAAAACTTCTGATCCACCGTGTCCCCGTCCAGTTCCACCGGCAGGACGATGTTCTCATACACATTCAGGATAGGAACAAGGTTATAGTTCTGGAAGATAAAGCCGATGTTGCGGCGGCGGAAGATGGTGAGCTGTTCGTCGTTCATTTTCGACAGCTCTTTGTCCCGGACAATCACGGTTCCGCTAGTGGGAGTGTCCAGCCCGCCCATCATGTGAAGCAGGGTAGACTTGCCGCTGCCGGAGGTTCCCACAACGGCCACAAACTCGCCGTCCTCCACGGAGAAGTTCACACCGTCAAGGGCGCGGGTAATGTTCGGCTTTGTGCCATAATACTTTTTCAGGTCAATAGTCTGTAAAACGCTCATATTCAAAACTCCTTTCAAGGCTTCTTGCCTGTTGATAAAGGTATTAT
>NZ_QRNF01000093.1 GCF_003474435.1 Ruminococcus sp. AF46-10NS | reverse complement strand
TTGGTTGCACTTTTTTTCTATTTTTATAATTTTTTTTGTTACCATGCTTCCATTATCACTATAACATATTATCTAAACATTCTTCTCTCTTGGTCAACTATTAATATCGTAATCTACTTCTGCAAATAAAACTACATGCAAAAAATGAAAAAAGGAGCTGCCATTCCATGTGTATTCATGAAAGGCAGCTCCTGCTTGAATCATTTTTATTTAACAACTACTTTTACTTTTTTACGGATCTTTCCAGATTTCACTGTGATATAGGCTGTTCCCTTTTTCTTTCCGGTGATCACGCCCTTGGAATTTAGCGTCACGCTCTTCTTATTCGAAGAACTGTAGGTAACCTTCTCCTGGGAAGTAATCTGGCTGATGACTGGTTTCAGCGTAAGTTTTTTTATTCCCTGCAACAGTCACGCTTGATTTCAGTCCGGTGATCTTTGTTGTTCTTACTGTTGCTTTCTGCACAGTAACGGAAATGACCTGTTTCTTGCCGTTGGCCAGTGTAATGGTCACTTTGATTATTATTTGAATTCCAGCCCTCAGCCTTTTCATTGACAGAGGGCTAATTTTGGCTTAACAATTATTGAGCATCCCTTAATTGCTCTACAACACTGCATTTCGCTGCGTTGTCATACATCATGCAAGGAATCAGCCACCCAAGCAGAAGAAATACCGGAATTGTCAGCAGGACAGGCAGAATGGTGAATCGATACTCAAAGAACCAGAACATACTGCCCAGCATTTTTCCCGCAAGAGGTCCCATCACCAGCGACAGCATAAAGGCCGCCGCTACGGAAGACATTGCGTAAAACAACCCCTCATAGATCAGCATGGTTTTGAGCTGCCGGTTCGTCATTCCTACAGCCTGAAGCACAGCAAATTCACGGCGGCGGGAAAGAATGCCGGTCATCATGGCGTTGAAGAAATTCAAGAGTCCCACCAGCCCGATGATAGCACAGAGGATACCACCGATCAGAAGGAACATCTGCCGGAACTGAGCAAACTCGGAGCGAGCCGTAGCCTTGCTTTCATACATCAAGGGCGAAAACTCACCGGCAGTGAGCTTCGATAGATATTGCTCTGCTTCGGCCTCGTCCGCTTCGTCTGCTGTGTCGAACAGGTAGAGCATCGGAATGGCCGCACCACCGCTGTCCCTCTGTGCGGTATCCACAGACAAAACTGCCTCATATCCAATACCACCATAACGATAACTCATGGAATACGGAAGCTCTACCAAGGCGCAGACCGTGTACTCTACATCTCTGGCTCCATACAGTTTTTCCTGAAAGTACTCCTCCGGTGTATTTTCGGTGCGGAGTTCCCCGGTGCGGCTGTCGATATATTTCACATCGTCCGCATAGGTGGCGGTGATCGTGTCTCCCACCTTGGGGTAGTATTCAGGATTGGGCAGATTACCGTAGTCATCTAAGGAAACCGCAATGGCAATAGCGTTATTGTTTGGCTCCAGCATAGGAGAAATATCTCCGTCGAACACTTGCAGCTTGTCAAACAGGCTGTTATCCAGAGCCTCGATTCTGGTATCTCCCATCACCATATCGCCCCGGTGCTCCATGCGGCTCATATGGCTGTCCAACTGCTCGGCGCTTTCGTACCTTGCATAGTCCTGCCGCAGAGCATCCTCCGTCATCCAAAGATATACGGGTTTTCGCACAGCATATCCCGTGCCGGAAAGACTGGACTTTGTGTTTGCTGCGATCTCTTCGATCTGTTCCGGCGTGATGAATTCATCTGCCGGGTTGTAACGGAAATAGTCGGGCGTGCTGACGATAAAATCGGCGCAGGTCATGAAGGATACATACTTCTCCATGCTGAAGCCGCCCACAAAGGCACACAGCGCATTGAACAGCGTCACCGACAGTGCCAGAGACACCACCACCAGCACCGTCTTTTTCTTGTTTCGTCCCAAATTGGCAAAGGCCATCTGATGGAGCTTGGCTCCCCGGGTGCTGCGCTGTTTTTTCTTGGTCTGCATTGCATCCGTATATTTGGTAGCCTCCACCGGAGAGACCTTAGCTGCCATTTTTCCGGGCTTGGAACAGGACAAGAGCACCGTCAACAAGGCGAACAGCATAGAACCAAGGAAGATCACAGGCGATGTGCTGATGGTGGTGATGCCTGCATCCAACTGGGTGGAGCGCAAGACAACAGGAACCAAAACAGCGCCGATGCCATAGCCCAGCAGCAGCCCCGCCGGAATGCCGATCAGACAAAGCAGAAGTGCCTGCTGGCGAATGATGCGTTTGAGCTGCCGGGGCGTTGTGCCAATGGTTTTCAGAAGTCCGTAAAACCGGATATCCCCTGCAACAGAGATCTGAAAAATGTTATAGATGATAAGATACCCCGTGAAAATCACCAGCAGCAAAAAAGCTGCTATGGCGACCATCAGCTCTGGATCGAGCTGTGAATCCAGCTGGGATGAGGTATATCCCCAATTGACGCCGATTCGGACGCTGTTGGGATCGGTATAGCTGTCCCATGTGTAACCAAGATCGGTATCCACCTGCTCCATCTGCCCTTGAATGTTTGTGCCGGAGGCCAGCATGACATTCAAATCGGTGCGGAAAGGCTGTAAACCTGTTTTCACTGCCTGCGCTTCGATGTCATCTGCGTAATCACGGCTGATGTTGATGTAATGAACAGGCATTAGTTCATCATAGTCCCAATAGCCCACCAGCGTAAAGGTATCTGTTACAGTAAAGGCGGTTTGATCCTTGTCTGTAATGGAATAGGAAACCGTGACCTCGGCGCCCAGCTCCGGCGTTACGCCAAGCAGCTGCAACGCTGCCGTATCCATGGCTACCTCTTTGCCGCTTTCGGGCATCCGTCCGGTAGTAGGGGTTGCATAGCTCCATTTAGTGCAGTTGGCATCCATGTAGCTGATCTCTGCCGGTATTTTGGCAAAGACCCCCTCCGCAGTGATACCGATTACCTTCCGTGCCCCCGTAGCCTTCACCTTTGGGTGGGCAGCGATGCGTTCCGCCTGCTCGGGGGAAACATCCTTAAAGGTGCCATGCGCATAGCCGCCTACCTGCCGAAACTGGTAGGTTTCATAGCTGGCGTTCAGTGACAAGACAATGGTGAACATGGAAGTAAATAGCAGCGTTGTCAGCGCAATGGCAAAAATGGCGATCAGATTGCGGCGACGGTTCGCATAAAGAGATTTTAAGCTGAGCTTTCGAATACATTTTCTGTTTTTGACATTCATCGTAGCCACCTCCCGTTAGTTCTGGGAGACGATCCGACCATCTTCGATACGGATAATGCGGT
>NZ_QRNF01000092.1 GCF_003474435.1 Ruminococcus sp. AF46-10NS | reverse complement strand
TTCGCAATCCGCTTTCGCTACTTGCTCATAACCGAATAACTGCTCCGCAGTTTATCAGGAGGGGCTTGTACCCCTCCTGATACAAGTAAGTCCCACCCACTGCTTATTGTTCCTCGCAATTGAAGCAGGGGACTTACTTGATTCGGTTAAATTTCATATCTGTTGGATATACCGGTGCAGGATAATTATCCTGTACCGGTTTTTTATATAGCTCCGTCACCTCTGCCGTCCTGTTCCTATGTGATGATCCCTTTCAGAAACTCCAAAAGGGATGCCGCACGTGCAGAATCTCTTTCTGCATCATGCGGTATCCCTGATGGCATAGGTTTATCATAAGCGGTTGGTTGTTATAACTAAGTATGTATTACTTTTATTGCCCTGTCGGATTACATTATGCTCCGATCAGCTGGTTAGCCAGTGTTGCTGCACTTGCAGCATCCTCGGAATATCCGTCTGCTCCGATCTCATCTGCAAACTCCTGGGTGATCGGTGCTCCACCGACCATAACCTTAATGTTACTTCTGAAATCAGATTTGTTCAGTGCATCTACGGCATCACGAAGTGCAGGCATTGTTGTTGTAAGAAGAGCAGAAAGAGCGATGATCTTTGTATCCGGGTTCTCTCTGTAGCACTCGATGATCTTGTCATTGGAAACGTCAACGCCAAGGTCGATAACCTCGAATCCGGCACTTTCGATCATCATAGCTACCAGGTTTTTACCGATATCATGAAGGTCGCCTGCAACGGTTGCGATGATCAGTTTGCCTTTTACGCCTGTTGCGCCTGTTGCAAGATGTGGTTTCAGAACTTCAACACCTTTTTTCATGGCTCTTGCTGCTACCAGCATCTCCGGTACGAAGATCTCATTATTTTTGAACTTCTCACCTACAACAGCCATGGCATCGATCATACCTTCATTTAAGATTGCCTGTGGATCGCAGCCCTCATCAAGAGCCTCCTGAACTGCTTTTCCTACCAGTTTCGCTTTACCCATTTCTACTAATTTTGCAACTTCTTCGATTTTTGACATTGTTTCTACCTCCAAATATTTTTTATTCATCACGGTCAGTCTGCTGTTCCTCTGCACTCATACCAGCTTCTGCCGTATATTTTTATGGGATTCATGTGCAGAGTTCTCCGCAGACTCTGCACACCTAAAGGGATCTTATACTATTCTGATCAGTTATTTTTTTACAGGACCGATCAGTCCGTCTCTGTACGCTCCGATGTATTCCATGCAATAGTCATCTTCTCCGAGAAGTGCCTCTGTTGCATAGATCAGACCAAGCATATCTCTGTTTGTCGGGTCAAGGATTCCGCTGTCCAGACCTGCATTCATAGCCAGTACCATAAATCCAAGGTTAATCAGCTTACGAACCGGCAGGTTGAATGAAATATTGCTGATCGCTGCTGTAATGTGAATGGACGGATACTGCTCACGAACAGAAGTGATAACTTCGATATTTGTCTCAATTCCATTCTCAGATGTACAAAGCATCTCTACCAGCGGATCAATGTGGATCCTGGATGGAGCGATTCCGTATTCTTTGGCTTTTGCATGATCTTATCAAATACGCGAAGTCTGTCTGCTGCATTTTTCGGAATTCCGGTATCGTCACTGAGAAGAGCGATAACTTCCCATCCTTTATTTTCTTCCTGTGCCATAACAGGGAAAATCTTGTCGATCTTGTCACCCTCGCCGGATACAGAATTGAAAAGTCCCGGACGTTTACAGAATTTATAAGCCTGGATCAGTACATCAGCACTTGGACTGTCTACAGATATCGGAAGATCCGTAACTTCCTGGATACAGTCGATCATCCATTTCAGTGTTTCTACTTCCTCTTCCTCCGGTACGGATGCACAGCAGTCAATAAAAGTCGCTCCGGCCTCTGCCTGTTTTCTTGCACGGTCTTTGATAAACTCCGCATCTCTTTTTGCAATAGCCTCTGCAACAGAAGGAATGGAACCGTTGATTTTTTCTCCAATAATAATCATATTTTTCTTCCTCCCTATTCGTAGATCTTGGTTGCTTCGTCAAACAGCGCCTTGATATTGCTTGGCGGAACATCCGGCTGTAATCCCTCATGGCTTGGTGATACGATAAGGCCTGTCGGGAAGTAGGTACGAAGCTCTTTAACCTTTGCAGCTACCTGCTCCGGTGTTCCGTTCGGAAGAAGATCCTGTGTATCAACACCGCCGCAGAAAGAAATCTTTCCGTCGAATTTATCTTTCAGGTTTGCAGGATCCATACCTGCTGCAAGTGCCTGGATCGGATGGATAACATCAACGCCAGCCTCAATGAGAAGCGGGATAGCTTCAACAATAGATCCGCAGGAATGATATACAACCTTTACGCCATAGCTGTGTGCCAGATCGATAAGTTTCTTTGCTCCGGGAATAACGAACTCGCTGATAAGAGCCGGGCTGATCATCAGCCTCTCTGACTTCCTACATCATCACCGATGAGGATTGCCTGTACTTTACCTTTTGTTGCCTCAAGGAAAATCTTAAGGGCTTTCAGATAAAAATCTACAATATGATCATCTACATAATGTACCATCTCAGGCTCTGCAACCATGTTCATAAGGCATGTCTGCATTCCGAATGCAGCACAGGTATCCTGGAAGTGGCAGGCCCAGAGCATACCCATAACTACTTTATCATCCGGTGCCTCATCAACAAGACGGCGGCACTCTTCCGGATCGATATAAAGCTCCGGATCCGGCCATGGGAAATTCACTGCCTCCACATCTTCAAGATCCTCACACTGTGCAAAGCATCCGTCTGCTGTCAGTGTTCTGTGCTCTGTATCTACGTTGCTTCCGTTCATATACCAGTCAAATGCCGCGAAAATTGCGGAGCATGTCGGGGATTTGTACGGGATCTCTACTGCGTAGAAATCATCTCCGCATACTTTTTTCAGTTCTTTGATATTGTCTACATGGTAGTAATCGCAAAGTGCAGGAACTGCCTCCGGTGTCGGATCACCAAGCCAGCAGGCCGGTCTGTCTACCGGTTTTCTTTCTACAGTTGCGATAAATCTTTCTCTACTGTTCATGTTTCTTTTCCTCCATATCTATTACTTTTGCTTATTAGTCAAGGTGATAAATTTCTTCCATATCTGACCAGAATTCGCCCTCTGCTCTGTCAGGAAGGGGTGACATCAGCGGTTTTACAACATCCCACCATCTTTGTGTTGCCGGATCTGCTGCCATCTTTGCCATATCCGCATCGAAATCTTCGCCTTCGTACTCAAAATATGTAAAAAGATATTCTCCTTTGCTGTAGATAGAATAATTTTTCAGGCCGCATTCTTTGATCATTTCATTTACGCCCGGCATTGGATTTGCATGCCATTTTTTATATTCGGCAAGCTTTTCCGGTTTTACCTTGATCATCTGACCAAATCTTTTTTTCATACTTTCACCCTTTCCCTGCTGCTTCCAGTTTACAGTTCTTACATTCCGTTCTTTATGAAAATCATTATAAAAAAAGCCGGTAAAAATATAAATTCAATATTTTCATCGGTTTAGTCCTTTTTTTCATGTAAAAAATCTGAACATGTAAAAAATACACCTATAGCAATTCCAGAAATTAATAAAGTCAATCGGATATTCGCAATCCGCTTTCGCTACTTGCTCATAACCGAATAACTGCTCCGCAGTTTATCAGGAGGGGCTTGTACCCCTCCTGATACAAGTAAGTCCCACC
>NZ_QRNF01000091.1 GCF_003474435.1 Ruminococcus sp. AF46-10NS | reverse complement strand
CTATAGTTTTTAGTAAGAAGAGTTCAATAGTAAGTTCAAATATCCATGCAGATAGTAATATCATCAGAAAAAGTGTATAATTACAAGGAAAGAATTCGATGAAAAAATTTATCTATGCAGAAAAGTATTGATGGATCGAGAGGGGATCAGTATGAGGGTTGACAAAACTTGTGGATTTGACTCTAATGGTGTGTGTGACATGTATACCACATGCAAGGAAGGCGAAGAGTGCGATGACTGGGAAGCTTCTTTGATAAGTTTTTATCTACACAACTGGATGCATTAAAGAAATGTAGAGAAGAATTTCGTGATTGTTATGGGGACGAGCTGATAGAAAAATTTAAGCAAAATGGTTATGCTGCAATGAAAGCAAAGATAGAAAAACAAAATGCAGTCGATAAAATAAGAAATGAAAAGTACAGGGAAGAAAACCAGAACAGATATCAGTATAAGGAGATGTACGATGCCATTTAAGATAGTTCGTAACGATATAACAAAAGTGAAAGCAGATGTGATTGTAAATACTGCAAATCCGAATCCGATATGTGCAAGCGGTACAGATTTAGCCATATATGAGGCGGCAGGAAAAGAACAGCTTCTTGCCGAAAGAGCAGGCATCGGCAAGATTGCAAGAGGTGATATTGCTGTTACCGGTGCATACAATCTAAAGGCAAAATATATTATTCATGCAGTAGGACCGGTATGGACAGATGGAAGGCACTATGAATTTGAAATCCTTGAGAATTGTTATCGAAAATCATTACAGAAAGCATTGGAGCTTGAGTGTGAGAGTATAGCATTTCCACTGATTTCGACAGGAGTATATGGATTCCCCAAGGACAAGGCATTACAGATCGCTGTGTCAGTATTCAGCCAGTTTCTTACAGAAAATGAAATGGAAATCATACTGGTAGTGTTTGATAAAAGATCTTTTCAGCTGTCCGGTCAGATTGTTGGGGATATTGATTCTTATATAGATGCAAATTACGTCAGAGAAATCCATAGAAAAGAGTATCCGATAAGGAGCAGAAGAAGTACTCGTATAAAAGAATTGGCAGAAGAAGATTTCAATGAAGAAATGCTTCAGAGAGAAGAAGACAACTATCCATTTGAGGAAATGACAGATACTGGCATGACAGAATTGCTCATGTCGTTAGAAAATATATCATTGGAAGACCAGCTTGCGAATATTGGAGTTTCGTTTCATGACAAATTATTTGAGCTGATTGATGAAGCACATCTTGATAATAAGGATGTGTGGAAACGGGCAAATCTTGATAGGAAACATTTTTCAAAGATTCAGTGTGACCAGAACTATCATCCAAAGAAAAAGACGGTAATGGCACTCTGTATTGCACTGCACCTTGATTTGGAACAGTCAAAAGACTTACTTGCCAGAGCGGACTGGGCGTTCAGCCCAAGCAGTAAGGTGGATCTGATTGTACAGAAGGCAATAATAGATAAGCAGTATGATATGATGCAGTTGAATGTAACTTTGTTTAAGTATACGAATGAAATTCTTGGAGTATAGGAGCAAGATATATATGGAAGTATGATGCATACAGCTTTTTGTGATAAAAGGCATAGTCAGGAAGTCTTTGATAACATGAAAAAAGATCTACAGGAATTTATTGATAAGGATGCAACTGCTGAGGAAGAAGACATTTTCTATGAAGAGTTTACAAGTAAATATTGATTGTCATATGTTACGTTGGTACTTATAGTATCGGCGTATGTTTTGTCCTAAAAAGTGTCGCCCGGACAGCGACCATATAAAGATGCCACTCAACTATACTCATATTGTAACAAAGAAAAAGAGCTGCCGGAGCAATCCGGAGATTGGAGGCATATATGTACGGAGCAATTTTAGGAGATATTATAGGAAGTCCATTTGAATTTGATAGAGGAGATAAAACAAAGGAATTTGATCTGTTTACTAAAGGCTGTGACTTTACAGATGATTCTGTTATGACAATAGCGGTTGGAGAAGCTCTTCTTGCAGTTGGACCGGAAGCTACAGTAAAGGAAATTGAAGAGGCAGTAGTAACTAATATGCAGGATTGGGGAAAAAGATATCCATATGCAGGTTATGGTGGAAGATTCAGGTATTGGCTTAGAGAAAGAAATCCTAAGCCATACGGAAGTTATGGGAATGGATCCGCCATGAGAGTGTCAGCGGTGGGATGGCTTTATGATTCGCTGGAAAGAACGAGAGAGGTGGCAAGAGCGACAGCAAATGTGACACATAATCATCCGGAAGGCATTAAGGGTGCAGAGGCAACAGCCAGTGCAATATACATGGCTAGGAATGAATCTTCAAAAGAAGAAATTAAAGAATACATCGAGAGGGAGTTTCATTACAATCTTGATAGAACACTTGATGAGATCAGACCGGGATATCATATGGACGAGACTTGTCAGAGAACAGTACCGGAGGCAATTATTGCATTTCTGGAATCCAAAGATTTTGAGGATGCCATACGGAATGCAGTATCACTTGGTGGAGATACTGACACGCTTGGTGCTATTACAGGCAGTATTGCAGAAGCATTTTATGGAATTTCAGATGTATTGATTGCAGAGTGTAGAAGTCGGATTGATGAAGGCTTGATGACGGATATTCTTGATGAGTTTGATCATATACTTGGCAGAGATAAAAATGCTGATTCGGATGAGAAGAATGGGACACAGGCAAATTAAATGATTGAAGAAGCAATAGAACAGTATTATGTTCAGCAGGATGAAAACGGGATGCTGTTGTTTCTGGGGTGTATTTGCTGCAAAGCAGCAAATACAGACACCTGCTTCCGGGATTACTTTTTCCCGGAAGCAGGTGTTTTTGGAAGTGTGAATCATACATATTTCGGAATTCTGTGGGAGTGCACAGGTTTAATTGTTTGAACATCCGTAAAAAGGCGGACAGGCTGGAAAAGCCTGATTGTACTGCCACTTCGGTAACAGCAAGCTCCGGATCCAGCAAAAGAGATTTTGCGTATTCAATTCTTTTCTGGTTCAGAAATTTGTAGAAGGAGGAATTAGTATATTGTTTAAAAAGGCGGGCAAAGTGATATTTGCTGAACCCTGCCAGACTGGCAACCTCCTCAAGAGTAAGGTTTTCAGAAAAGTGGTTGCTGATATAGTCGGTGATAAACAGAAATTTCTCCATATATTCTTTCTGATGGTGAATATCACGGTCTCCGTCCTGCTGATGAAAAGCTTTGTGATTTCTGCCAATATCCACAAAGATTTCCAGGAATTTTGCAATGATGGAAATTTCAGAATAGGTGGTAAAATTCATATATTCATCCTTGATTTCCAACATAAGACGGTGGATGTGTTCATAGACCTGTGGATATTCTTCCTTGGTGACCAGAATGGCAGGACTGAGGAGTGGTGTGATCAGATCTAGCTCTTTTAGCTTGATGTGGTTCAGGCTGGGCTGAAAAATAATCCTTTCTCCTGTAGCCGGAGCAAAGAGCTCGTGAAGTATACAGGGACATATAACAAGAATTTCTCCTTCTTTGATAAGATAATCGTTATGACCGCAGACAACCCGGTAGTCATTAATAACAGGCATGATCACTTCGAATGAGGGATGCCAGTGAGGCGGATAGTTTTCGGCTTCCTTATTGTAATAAAGACAGATCTGGGTATCTGCTTTGTAATCAACGGTTTCATGAATTCCCTGTAAATTATGGATCATATGGACTCCTTTCACACCTAATTATTGCTTTTGATAGCAAATGTTGCTTTTTTAATGTTTGTGTATATAATGTATCAAAAACATGTATAATGGCAATATATAACATTGGAAAAATTGAAA
>NZ_QRNF01000090.1 GCF_003474435.1 Ruminococcus sp. AF46-10NS | reverse complement strand
ATAATATCTGGATAAAATGAGTGATTTGTGCTACATTTATATAGACAGTAATTATAGAAGCAGTAATTATAGAACCAGATTATCGGAATTTTATTGTTTTTTTCTTAACAGTGCAGAAGAGGGAAGAAAGAGTAAAACTGATAAGTATACAGGTTCAAATATTTCATAAGGAAGGTGAGCAATTGGAAAACTATACTAAGTACAAGCTGAAAAGCAGTGATGAGCTTACATCAGTGCTGAGTGGCAGAGACAATCTGTTTGTGATCGCCTGCAACAAGTGTTTCAAGGAATTTGAGACTGTGGACGAACCGGATTGCGAAGAATTCCTGAAAATTGCGGAAGAGCAGGGAAAAACTGTCACAGGCAGTGCGAAATTCGATTTTCTGTGTAACAAGATGCACACAGAAAGAAAATTACAGGATCTGCTGCCGGAAGGTACAGAGAATGTAGTTGTGATCTCCTGTGGTCTTGGTATCCAGACTGTTGCGGATCTGGCCGGCAAGCCGGTGATCGCAGCAAGTAACACACTTAACTACAGAGGCCATCACGGCATGGCACTTACCAAAAAGAGCTGTGATGCATGTGCGCAGTGCTATCTGAACGTTACCGGAGGCGTCTGTCCTATCGTCGACTGTTCCAAGAGTCTTGTTAACGGACAGTGCGGCGGAGCAAAGAACGGTAAATGCGAAGTAGACCCTAATAAGGACTGTGCATGGGAAAAGATCTACCAGAGACTGGCAAAACAGGGTCGTCTGGAAGAGTTCCTGAATCAGCCGGTACAGGTACGTGATTACTCCAAGGTTAACTTCAAGGTGATCAACGATTACGTGAAGTCTATCAGAGAAGACAGACTGAACGGATATTATGGCGGCGTTCATCCGTCAGAGCACAAGGAATTCAGCGAGCATATCGATCTGAAGAAATTCCCGGATCCGAAGACTGTTGTGATCTCCATGTCCCAGCATCTCGGTGCACCTGCCAACCCGATCGTAGAAGCAGGCGACACTGTAAAGGTTGGACAGAAGATCGGTGAAGCGGCCGGATTTATCAGCGCACCGGTACATTCCAGTGTAAGCGGAACAGTAGTTGCTGTTGAACCTCGTATGCATGGTACAAGAGGCAGTGAGGTGATGGCTGTTGTTATTGAATCGGACGGAAAAAATACTCTGCACGAGTCCGTACAGCCACATAAAGCTTTGGATGAACTTACACCGGATGAGATCATTGAGATCGTAAAAGAAGCCGGAATCGTTGGTATGGGTGGTGCAGGTTTCCCGACCTGTGTCAAGCTGAAACCTGCAAAACCGGTTGATACCATCCTTCTCAACGGATGTGAGTGTGAGCCATATTTAACAGCAGACCATAAGGTTCTCCTTGAGTTTGCTGATGATATTATTTTCGGTCTGAAAGCGATCCTCAAGACAACAGGTGCTGAGAAGGGCATCATTGTCATCGAGGATAACAAGCAGGATGCGATCGAATTAATGCAGGAAAAAGTTGCCGATATCGGAAATATGGAAGTTTTTGTTGCAAGAACCAAATACCCACAGGGTGCTGAGAAAACTCTCATCAAGCGCGTCATGGGCAGAAAGGTTCCAAGCGGCGGCCTTCCGGCAGATGTTGGCGTTATCGTAGATAATATCAGTACCGTAAAGGCAATTTCCGATGCGATCCAGAAGGGTATGCCACTGATCGAGCGTGTTGCAACCGTAACAGGCGAGAAGATCAAGAATCCTGGCAACTTTATCATCAAGATCGGTACCAGCGTAAAAGAGCTGATCGATTACTGCGGTGGATTTACAGATGACGATGTTCTGGTCAAGATGGGCGGACCGATGATGGGATTCCCTCTGAATACCCTGGAAGTACCTATGATGAAGGGCTCCAACGGTATCATTGCCATTGATACAGATGAGACCAAAGAGCAGCCATGTATCAAGTGCGGACGCTGCGTGGATGTATGTCCGATGGAACTTTCTCCTCTGTATTTCGTGAAATATGCGAAAGAAGAAAACTGGCAGGGCATGAAAGACATGAATATCATGGACTGTGTTGAGTGCAGATGCTGTCAGTATATCTGTTCTTCCAAGATTCCGATCATTAACAGTATCAAAGCCGGAAAAAATGCAGTAAGGGGGATGAAGTGATATGTTGATTACCCAGTTAAAAGCAAAAGAAACTATCGTATCACTGGCAGCCGGAAAGAAAGTTTTTATCATTAACTGCCATGGATGCAAGGAAGTTCGTTTTCCGGAAAAAGAAGCTGTTGAACTTCAGAAGGAGCTTTCCGCTGAAGGAAATGTGACAGGGATCATGACAACGGATTATATCTGTAATCCGGAAAATATGCAGTTACGTCTTCAGAAACATATGGATAAGATCAGGGAAGCAGATCTGGTCCTGGTATTCTCCTGCGGCGTTGGTGTACAGACTATCGCAGAATATCTGGAAGACAAGATGGTATGCGCAGCCTGCGATACATACCCGGTACCTGGTTTCCAGGGTGTAACACCACTGGAATATAAATGTGATCAGTGCGGTGAGTGTTATCTGAATCTTACCGGCGGAATCTGTCCGATCACAGCATGTTCCAAGAGCCTTGTTAACGGCCAGTGTGGCGGTTCCAAGAATGGTAAATGCGAAGTGGACAGTGACATGGAGTGCGGATGGGAGCGTATCTACAGACGTCTGAAAGAAATCGGACGCCTTGATGTGCTGAAATGTCCGACACAGGTTCATAATTTTGCTACAGATGATGAAGTGAAATAATAAGCAAAGATTTATTAAGAAGCCAAATTAAATTATGATACGGTTCACCGGAAGTATTCCGCGATGTGTACAGCAGAGCTGGTGGACCGTACCCCAAATTTTAAATGATTGGAGCAAATATAATATGAAAATGAAAGAATTATTTGACCGTGGTGAATTTGTAGTTTCTGCAGAAGTAGGACCGCCAAAAGGAATCCATGTAGATGAACTGGTAGAAGAAGCCAAAACTTACCTGAAAGGCGTTCATGCAGTAAATGTAACAGATAACCAGTCTTCTGTTATGCGTCTTGGATCTCTTGCAATGTGTAAAGTGCTCAAAGATGCCGGTATGGATCCGATCTTCCAGCTTGCATGCCGTGACAGAAACCGTATCGCACTGGAATCTGACCTTTTAAGTGCTGCTATGCTTGGTATTGAGAACATCCTCTGTCTGACAGGCGACCATACGAAGATGGGCGATCATCCGCAGGCAAAACCGGTATTCGATCTTGATTCTGTATCTCTTCTTCATACAGTACAGCTTCTTGAGTCCGGTGTAGATCTTGGAGGAAACCAGTTGGTTGGAGAGCCTCCGAAATTCTCCAAGGGTGCCGTTGTATCTCCATGCAGCGATTCCGTTGACGCTCAGCTTGCAAAGATGGAAAGAAAGGTTGCTGCAGGTGCAGACTACTTCCAGACACAGGCTGTATTTGAGCCGGAGAAATTCATCAAATTTATGGAAAAAGCAAAACAGTTCGGAAAACCTGTACAGGTTGGTATCATCATTCCGAAATCTGCCGGAATGGCTAAGTTTATGAACAACAACGTAGCCGGCATCCATGTTCCGGATGAGATGATCGAGGAGCTGAAAGCAGACAAAGAGAAAACAAAAGCTGGTATCACTGGTGTTGAGATCGCTGCACGTATCATCAAAGAGTGCAAGCCATACTGCCAGGGTGTACATATCATGGCACTGGGATGGGAGTCCAAGATCCCGGCACTTCTGGAGCAGGCTGAGATCTGATCAGAACGATTGCTTTATAAAAAATAACCAGAAAAGCTGTCCGGAACCGGATGCAGGAGATGCACACCGACCGGGCAGCTTTTGTGTAAGAAAAAGCTTCTTTATACGGAAAAACTCTTCGGGAAGCCTGCGGGATCCACAGCGGAAGAATTCTAGTGAAACGTAAATTAAATAAATGGACTCATATTCATTTCTATGGTATACTATTTCCATAAAAATATGGAGGACGTATATCATGGCTAAAGCAAAACCGCTTACCCT
>NZ_QRNF01000009.1 GCF_003474435.1 Ruminococcus sp. AF46-10NS | reverse complement strand
AGATTAAGTAATGAGTATGCATATAACATCGTTTAGGAAAAGTTAAAGAGTATGACAAAAAACATATTTTAAATTTGGAAAAGGTTATTCAAATTTTTGCGGCATTTTATTTTAATGAATATGCAGCGAGAGCAAAAAGTGGAAAAGGTGAGTTGTTCGATAAAAAAATTGCAGAGATATTAGTTAGTAATATAGATGCAACCAAGGTTATTCATGCTGTCGAATGGTATGATAAAATAAGCCAAATTATTACTTTATATAGAAAATGCAAACGTTCAAATAATCATAAAATGGATTTTTTTGAGTATATGGATATGGATGTATCAGATGAGGAATATCAAAAGGTATTAAGTGAATTCTTATTCTTGAATACAGGAGATTTGTTATTATTAAACGCAATTTCAAACTTGGAAAAAACGAGTGTATATGAAGATGAACAGGATATGGTAATTGATGCAATAAAAATGTGCAAGAATGCAGTTACTAAGAGTAAGCTACAACCATATCAAGCAACGAGGAATGCAACGGTATTTGCTCAAATACAAAAGGATGTTAATTAAAGCGGTGATAACACCATGATAACAAAATCTCCAAAAACCACACGGACACAGCGGAAAATCCGGATTTTCCCCCACGAATCACACGAGAAATCACCATTTGCACACCGCAATACACCAGTCTGATATCGTGAAGGTGGACGTACTGTAGGATCAGGACGTGTTGCTACAATCATCGAGTAATCACTGATTAATATATTGAGTACCGCAAGGTACATTGTGTCCAAACGTAAGATACCCCGGAACCGCAAGGTTTCCGGGGTTTTTCTGTTATATGAAAGATTTGAATACAGCTATAAAGAATAGCGAATAAATTAAGACAGGCAGGTATGGGGAGACTTTTATTCTCTTCGCATATTGGCAAGGGAATGGTATCTGGTAGGAACACCGTACTGTGGGAATCTGGAATATATCCAGGCGAGAATAAAGGAATAGGATATGCGGATACATACCGCAGGAAGAAGGTCTCTGCACAAAAAATTTTGTAAGATTTCTTCAACTGTGAAGTCTAAAGGAGTGTGATTTTATGAAAAAGTTGATAGCATTGGTTTTAGCATTGGTTTGTGTGTTTGGTCTGGGCGGTTGCAACACCAAGAGTATGAATTATATTATTGAGAACAAACCAAGTGTAACGGGTATTGTAGAAGAGGTGCATAACGATTATGTCATAATGTACTCTGATACAGCAGATGGGTATCCGAATGGGTCAAGGTGGTCAATATCTTTGAGTGTTGAAAACAAGGACAGTTATACCAACCTTTCTGTTGGTGACGAAATCGTTGTATATCACGACGGAAATGTTATGGAGACAGACCCATTAAAAGTGGGGACAGTTTATGCCATTACATTGAAAACTCCTGCTGACAGAACAGAGAACAACAAGGGCTGACTAATTCCGGTTTGTATAATTGAAAAAAATAAAAACGCGTAGACAACTGTGTCTATTAGTGAAAATACGACATTTCTCGCTTTGTGTCGTGTTATTTGCAGATAACAGATTCTATATTTGATGATGAAAGGAGGAGTTGAGGTGGACCAAGTAAAAATCGGGAATTTTTTAAAAAAACTTCGCAAAGAAAAAGGCATTACACAGGAGCAGTTGGCAGAAATATTAAATGTCTCTGGAAGGACCGTATCCAGATGGGAAACCGGAAACAATATGCCGGATATCAGTATTCTTGTGGATATTGCAGATTATTATGATATCAGCATTCCTGAGATTATCAGTGGAGAAAGGAAAAGCGAGATGATGAATGAAGAAGAAAGAAAAATTGCTAAAACAATGTCAGATTATGCAACTACAGAGAAAGAGAAGATTTTTAAGGAAATGAAGCTCCAAAGTGTCATGGGAGTTTGTGCATTGGTTCTATACTGGATTCTGCATGAAACAGGTGCATATATGTATAATGATGTGTTAAGAAAGATTGCCGGCTATTGTGAGACCTTGGTATCTGTGTCAGTCATAATGATGGCAGCATTTACGACAGGATCTTTAAGCAAGGTGCGGAGCAAGAGTAGGAAAGTTTTTGTGTTCGAAAATTTCCCAAAACCTATGCAATTAGTTGTAACTGCAGTTGTTGCTTTTGGTGGAGCTGCTGTGATCAAGCTGGTACTGGTGTATTTTTTCGGCTTATAAGTATTTTCAAATTCGTATTACATACTATGGAAAAAGAACTTTTTGACATTTTCACAGATGCGTGATAATATGCTTATAGAAAAAAGAGTGCTGCTGATAGACGGTTAGTCCGTTTTGCTATTTAGAATATCTATCAAAAATAACCGCTTAGTTTGCAGACTGGGCGGTTATTTTTGTGGTTTATGATTATCCTTGCCTAATGGATATCCGATACAAAAACAGGTTAGGCCGAAGGTCACAGGTCTACACTCCGTTCGGTCGTTGCTAAACGAGTGCCAGTGGCACTCTGCAACCTCTGGAGAAGGACTAACCGCCTACCGTTATGGCAGCACCCATGTTTCGATTGTAACAATTAAAAATTGCAGATGAAAAACAGTGAGAATGTAAGAGAGTTTTTTGCATATCAGAAGAATTTAACAGCTTTACAGGAGGGTACGGTATGAAACAGAAGATCAGTGGTTTTATATTAGCATTTATGTTATTGATATGTATAGCAGTTCCAGCTGCGGCAGCAACGCAGGGATACAAATTTGAGCAGAAAACAGTATCTTTGCAGGTTGGAAAAAGCAAAAGTCTTATTGCCTATAATAATGGAAGGAAAGTAAATCCAAGAAAAATCCGTTGGAAAAGCAGCAATCCGAACAAAGTATCTGTAACAAAAGGTACTCTTACTGCAAAAAACTGGGGCACTGCCAGGATTTCCGCTGTTTACGGCGGAAAAACCATTTACTGTACCGTGTATGCATATAATAAAAATGCCCGTACGAATTTTAAAGGATATAAAGCATCTTCAGCAAAAATAAAAGTCAGAAGTAAGCTGCAGCTGAAACCTGAGCTCAGGGGAAAAACAACGATATATAAAACATCAGATCCTAAAATAGCAGTAATTTCATCCAATGGAATTTTAACTGCAAAAACACCAGGAACTGTAAATATAACCTGCGTATCTTTGGGAAAATACAGATATACAGCATCGCTGAAAGTTACAGTTGTGGCGGAACTGAAATACATAAAAACAGCAGATACGCCTCTTAATGGCAGCACCGGAACTATTTTGCACAGAGGATTAAGCCTGGAGGCACCGGAGAATTCCCTCCCTGCTTTTGAACTTGCCGGGCAAAAAGGCGCGCAGTATATAGAGACGGATGTGCGGCAGCTGAAAGATGGAACCTTCGTGATTTTTCATGACGGAAATCTTCAGCGCATGTGCGGGGTGAATAAGAAAATAGAGGATCTTACATATCAGAAAGTAAAAAAATATCCTATTATTACCGGAACCAATGCTTCTGCATACAAAAATAACACCATCCCCACACTGAAACAGTATCTGGCTTGCTGTAATAAATACTCTGCAGTACCAGTGATCGAGATCAAATCACAGCTGAACAGTGAAAGTGTAGCTAAATTTAACCAAATCATAAAAATGTCAAAAAAGAGCCCTGTGGTGATTTCATTTAAGGAAGAACCATTAAAGATGCTCCGGCAGATCAACAAAACCGTAAGCATACAGTGGATTCTACGAGATCGGATCACAAAAGCAGCATTGGATGAATGCAGCCGATATAAATTTGACGTAAGTGCACAGTACCGGTGCACAAACAGATCTATTATTAAAAGAGCTCATTCCAGAAATATCCGTGTTGCATTGTGGCTTTTTACAGATTCTAAAGTGGCAGACTGCTACAGGAACTGGGGTGTGGATTATATTACGTGTGAGAGGATCATGTGATTTTATGGCAAAGAAAAAGAATGCTTTATCACACACAAAATGGATTATCAGGGAATCCTTGTCCACGATTACGATGTTACCTTTTATAATTATGGTGCAGATTACCAGGAATGCTTTGCCCATGTGCTGCGTTATCTGAAAGACAGTATAGATAATAAGCCGGATCAGGAGAAGATTTCCGGATTTGAAAAAAATATCAGGCTATGCTGGAAACAGGAGTAGGCCGTAGGAGCAGATGAAGCTTGAAATGTAAATGGAGTACAAACAGATGAAAAAACTGGCACAGTAAAAATGAAGGCCGTATAGAAGACGAGGTTAAGGAGAACTTATGAAGAAAAGAGTAAAAATTCAGTGGTTTGTTTACGCACTGGTATTTGCATTATTTCTGTATATCGGGTATAAAGTACCCTATTGTCATGATGAGTGGAGGTGGGGGACGGACGCCCGTTTTCAACTTATGAAAAGAGGTTTTGCTGGTTATAATGGACGATATCTTGGCAACCTTCTGGCAGTCTGATCACAAGAAGTGTAATGGCGAAGACATTGGTAATTGCTGTCGGAGTAGTATGGCTTTTTCATGTAATGTATAAAAATATATATTTCAAAGAAGAGAAAAAGACAAAAGAAAATCTGTTTTTATTATTAAGCTGTGCTTTTCTGATTTTGTCTCTTCCGGCAACCTTATTCCAGCAGAGTTATGGATGGCCGGCAGCATTTGTAAATTTTTTTCCACCGGTATTTTTGTTTCTTATTTATTATAACTGGACAGAGTGGATTTATTGTGGATATCAGAAAACTCCTCTGTAGAAAACTTTTCTGGTGATTCCGGCAGGTATTTCTGTTCAGCTGTTCAGTGAACATGTTACGATATTTGTGCTTTTGTATGCAGTGTGGGTGGCAGTTTATACACTGGTCAGGTATCGAAAACTTCCGGTTATACAGGTGAATTTCCTCTGGTCATCAATACTTGGAGCATATTTTATGTTTTCAAATGGAGGTTACACAAAAGCAGCAACAGGTACCGGATATAAAAAGATATCATTTAACGGAATGACAGAACAGTTTATCAGTAAGATCTGGTATCATTTGTTGATCAATAACTGGGTTTTGAATGTGATTCTTGCAGGAATTCTTTTATTTTTGATCATAAAAAGAGGAAAAAAGAATTTCCTGACTGCCGAGATGTCCGTAGTATTTTGCGGATTTAGTGTATACAGTGTTTTTCATAAAGTATATCCGCAGTGGGTGTTTGACAGTAATGAAATGCTGAATAACGGGATCAATACGATACTTGCGATTCTGTTTTTTGCAAATGTGCTTCTGTGTATCTGGAATGTAGTGGATAAAAACGAGCGGATTTCCATGTGTATTCTTTATCTGTCATCAGGAGCTGTGGCTGCACCGCTTCTTGCGGCAAATCCGATCGGTGCAAGATGTTTTTATATATCCTATATTTTTCAGGCACTGGTTGTATTAAAACTTCTCAGGTATCTGGTGATCCGGTATAAAACAGATTTGTTTTATCCGGTACTGGCGACGGGTGTGATTGTTTGTGTATTAGCTGTTATATATATAAGAATATTTTTGGCGATTGGTCAGGTGAACGATTACAGATCGCAGCTGATCCAGGCCGGAATAGAGCAGAACCAGAAAGAAATCGTGCTTCCGATTCTTCCTTATTCGGAATATTGCTGGCAAACTGTACCACCTACAGAAGAATGGGAAAAAGATTTCAAAGATTTTTATCATATCCCGCAGGATGTGACTTTAAGATTCGAATAATAAAATGCCCCGAGCTAAAAACGCCCGGGGATTTTTTGTCGTATTTTACAGGAAAATATATTTCAGGATAAACAGCACTGCCAGTACATACATCAGAGCGCTGATCTTCTTTTCTTTTGCCTTACCTGTGATCAGGTTGATGGCTACGTATGTGATAATTCCCATGGAGATACCTTCGGAAATGCTGTAGAAGAACGGCATTGCGATGATACATACATAGCATGGGATCGCCTCGGACATATCGCTGAAATCAATGCTGATAACATTGCTGAGCATGTACAGACCAACGATCACCAGAGCCGGAGCTGTGGCAAAGGACGGGATTGCCAGGAAGATCGGGGACAGGAACAGGGACAGGCCAAATAAGATGGCAGTTGTTACTGCGGTAAGTCCGGTTCTTCCGCCTTCGGATACACCGGAAGCACTTTCTACGAAGGTAGTGGTTGTGGATGTACCAAGAACTGCACCGGCAGTTGTTGCAACTGCATCTGCAAGAAGTGCGCCCTTGATGTTGGGAAGCTTGCCATTTTCATCCAGCATGCCTGCTTTAGAAGAGACACCAACGAGAGTTCCAAGAGTATCAAAAAGATCTACAAATAAAAATGCAAACAGGATAACAAGGAAATCCAGTGAAAAAACTCCGTCAAACTGCAGCTTCGCAAAGATCGGAGCAAGGCTCGGGATGGAGAGTCCGTTGCTGAAATCCGGGAGCAGGCTGTAGAAGCCGATCTCCGGGTTCGGAACATAAAGTCCGGCGAACTGACAGATGATTCCAAGTCCCCATGTGATCAGGATACCCCAGAGGATGTTTCCCTTTACATTCTTAACAACCAGGATTCCGGTTACGATGATACCGATCAGAGCCAGGATAACGGTGATCCCGACGTTGTTGAAGGATGCCTCCACACCCTTGGCTGCGTTGTAGCCATCTACAGAAAAAAGCTGCAGCAGAGTGGAGCCGCCGATCACGATATTGGCATTCTGTAATCCTACAAATGCGATGAAAAGACCGATACCAACGCTGACTGCGGATTTCAGATTCAGAGGGATCGCATTGAAGATCGCTTCACGTACATTGGTAAGTGAAAGAACAATAAATACGATACCTTCTGCAAAAACTGCAGTTAGTGCATACTCCCAGCTGTAGCCCATACCGATAACAACTGTATAGGCAAAGTATGCGTTAAGACCCATTCCGGGTGCCAGTGCGAACGGATAGTTGGCGAAGATTGCCATCAGCAGCGTTCCAAGGAAGGCTGCCAGTGCGGTAGCTGTGAATACAGCTCCGGAATCCATGCCGGTCGCGGACAGGATGTTCGGGTTAACTGCCAGGATATACGCCATTGTCATGAAGGTGGTGATACCTGCCAGAACCTCTGTTTTGGCGTCCGTTTTGTTTGCGGACAGCTTGAAGATTTTTTCTAACATATTTCTTTCCCTTTCTTAAATATGTTTTTGGACAACATGTCTATTTTATCATATAAAAAATTTGTGTGCAATCGTTAATGCTTAACAGATATTGTTATGTAAGGTAATTTTTTGCAAAATACTTTTACAAGCAGGTAATTTGTGTGTAAAATACAGAAAAGAGAGTATTCGATTTACAGACGGGTTTATTTTGTGATGAAGGGAGAGTAGATAATGTCTGAGAAAAAACTTCGGAATATTACAGATGTGATCTGTTTTCTGATGATCCTAGTGTACGTGATGTATCTTGTAGCCACCTGGGGAAATCTGCCGGAGAGGGTGCCGATACATTTTAATGCGCATGGGATCCCGGACCGGTATGGGAAGAAGGGCAGCCTTCTTCTGGAGCCGATTTTGGGTCTGCTGATCCTGGCGCTTCTGATGTTCTGCCAGAGATTTCCGCAGTGGTGGAATTATCCGGTTGAGGTGACGGAGGAGAACAGAGAGCGTATCTTTGAGATCGCGTCAAAAATGATATCTGTCATCAAGTTGTTGTCCATTGGAGTATGTCTTTATGCCGGGATCAGCGGTAATCTGGGAACGGCACCTATGTGGCCGGTGTGGATACTGATCGCAGGGATTTTCATAACATTGATCCGGGGAATCCGGGGGATATATAAGACTGATAAAGAAACTGGCATGGATGAGGATGATAAATCGTGAAGCGGATCGCGAATATCCGCTTGATGAAATTATAATAAAAACAGGAAAGGAATCTCAGGAGCATATGGCAGATACAAGAACAGATGAGCTTTACAGAGCACTTCAGGACAAGGGCTATCCCGATGAACTGTGCCGGGAAATCGCCTATAAACATATGAATACCGATTACACAGCTACACGGATGCTGGGGTATTTATACAGGGTGACAAGTCCCAGAGTGGAGGATGTGATCGATGAGATGCTGGCGATTTTAAGTGACCGGGAAGCCATCATCCGGAAGAAAGAGCTGGAACACGCCCAGGCTACGATCAACAGCGTGTATCGGGAGGGTTTGTAACGGAAATCCCGGAGCTGTGCCAGTGCTGGCAGATCAGAAGCACTGCAGCAGTTCCGGGATTTTATGATTTGATCCTTGAATAAGAGATAGTCAGGATAAAATCACTGCACTTAATACAACGAGATCACTGACTGCCGATCCACGATCTCAACATCCAGGGCAGGCCGGCAGGAGGAGCTGACAGAGCCGGTGCGGATCTTTTCCAGGAGAAGACTGGTGGCAAGGAGTGCTTTCCGGGGGATGTTCTGTGAGACGGAGGTCAGCTTGGGAAGGGTGTACTGGCACAGTGTCAGGTTATCATATCCGATCACAGAGAGATCCACAGGAACGCGGTAGCCGCCCAGGCGGGCACCCTCCATAATTCCGATAGCACAGATATCCGCTGTAGTTACCGCAGCGGTAACTGGAGAGTTGCTGGATGCAATCTCACGGCCGGCTGGATACCGCCCTCATAAGAAGGAGAGTACTCATAAACGTAATCCGGGTTAAAAGCAATATGGTTCTCCTCCAGCGCCCGTTTATAACCGTTGAAACGGCTGGCAAGAACGTGGCTGTTTTTGTAATCGGCCACAAAAGCAATGGCAGAATGACCGTGATTGATCATATATTTTGTGGAAAGATACATGCCTTTTTCATCATTGGAGGTAATATTGATGAGATTGGGATGCTCCAGCTCGCAGTCAAAGGTGGCGATGGGGCAGGTGGCGGAATCCATCAGCTTCGCCATGTATTCGCCGGCGGCCGGATAAAGAATGATGATTCCGTCTACATTCCAGTTCTTCAGAAGGGAAATGATATCCGCATTTTTTGATACAGAGCGGATCATGGTGAAATATTCATTCTTTTGAAGTTCTCTTTCGATAGTACCGATCATGGTGCTGATATAAGGGTTCTCAAAATAGTTGGTTCCCAGGAGCACATCTTTTTCATCAAGGGAAATGATGATGCCGATGATGTGGGATTTTTTATTGGATAAGCTCCGGGCATTCAGGTTGGGAACATATCCGTATTCTTCTATGATCGCATTGACCTTGTCTCTGGTTTTCTGGGAAACGCGGCTGGTTTTGCCGTTGATCACATTGGAGACGGTCATCATACTGACGCCGGCCAGGTCTGCGATATCTTTTAATGTCATACTTTACACCTCTGTTCTTCCGTAGCAGTTTCCGGGAGGGAAACTGTTGTCATACATATATATAAAAAATTCTGACACATTTCTCAGGTAAAAATAAAAATACAATGAAAAATCCAGAATTTATGTATCCTCTTATTACAGGTTTACAAGGTTTAAACACGAAATATAAATGTTCGAAAAACGGTTTATAAACTATATATATTATAGTCCAACATAGTGAAAAAATCAATGTATGATTGCGGGAAAATAAAAAAACGCAGCCTTGAAATAGTCCAACATAGTGAAAAAATCAATGTATGATTGCGGGAAAATAAAAAAACGCAGCCTTGAAATATGAAAAATGCACAAAAATCCCATATAAATACTAGAAAAATAGACGAAATAATAAAATTATATTGACGAATCTCTATGTGCGTGATAGATTAACAATAGATTTATCGCTAAACTAAAAGGAACGGGAAACGTAGTCAAAAAACGGAATCTTCAGTATTGCGATCTTCCAGTTCCTTTGGGCATGGGAGGATTTCCTGTGGCCATACCTGGTAATTACAAACAAAGACAAACAGCTTCTTGCCGTTGGTCTTAAGATGTTTAACGGACAGTATTCCACAGATTATG
This sequence comes from Ruminococcus sp. AF46-10NS, assembly GCF_003474435.1. Lineage (GTDB taxonomy): Bacteria > Bacillota > Clostridia > Lachnospirales > Lachnospiraceae > Blautia_A. Next base: position 92,275 of record NZ_QRNF01000009.1, on the reverse strand, counting down.
GTGCACTGTTTGCAGCAACTGCCATTTCTATCATCCCGGTACTTCTGATCTATCTGTTCTTCCAGAAACAGTTTATCGCCGGAATTGCAGCTTCTGCTGTAAAGGGATGATGACATACAGATAATAAACGGAGGAACATAAATGCAGGACATATATAAAGTAGAAACACATCCTCTGGCGTTAAGTGAAAATATGATCACAGGGGATAAATACAGGATTACGTTTCTCACAGAGGGACTGATCCGTCTGGAGTATGATGAGGAGGGCGTATTTGAGGATCGCCCCACGCAGATGGTGTTTTTTAGGGATTTTCCGAAAACGGACTATCGTGTAGTGCGTACAGAGGATGGGATCGAGGTTCATACGAAAAGAATCCACCTTATTTACAATGAGAAGGAATTTACCAGCTGGGGATTAAGCATTCAGGTAAAAGGAAACTTAAGTGCCTATCACAGCATCTGGCACTACGGAGAAGAGATCCATGATCTGAAGGGAACTGCCAGAACGCTGGATATGGTGAACGGAGCTACAGAGCTGGAGCATGGTATTCTTTCCAGGTTCGGATATTCTCTGGTGGACGACAGCAGGTCGCAGGTGCTTTTGCCGGACGGCTGGATCGAGCCAAGAAGAAAGGGCATCAAGGATCTGTACTTCTTCGGATACGGACATGACTACAAAGAAGCACTTCATGATTTTTACAGACTCTGCGGAAAAACACCGATGCTTCCAAGGTTTGCTCTCGGAAACTGGTGGAGCAGATATTATAAATATTCTGAAGAAAGCTACAATGAGCTGATGGATAAATTCCAGGAAAAAAATATCCCATTTACGGTTGCAGTCATTGATATGGACTGGCATGTGACCGATGTTGATCCGAAATACGGAAGTGGCTGGACCGGATATACCTGGAATAAAGAGCTCTTCCCGGACCCGAAGCGTTTTCTGGATGGTTTACATAAAAGAGGAATGCGTACCACATTAAATGTACATCCTGCAGACGGTGTACAGGGCTGTGAAGAAATGTATGAGGACATGGCAAAGGCCATGGGTGTGGATTATGAAAATGAGGATCCGGTAGTATGCGATCCGGCAAGTCCGAAATTTATAGAAGCCTATTTCAAATATCTTCATCATCCGAGAGAGGAAGAAGGTGTGGATTTCTGGTGGATCGACTGGCAGCAGGGAAGCAATTGTAAGATCGAGGGTCTTGATCCTCTTTGGATCTTCAATCACTTCCATTTCCTGGACAGCGCCAGAAACGGAAAACGTCCCATGACCTTTTCCAGATATGCAGGTCCCGGAAGCCACAGATACCCGATAGGATTTTCCGGAGATACTCATATTACCTGGGATTCCCTTGATTTTCAGCCATACTTTACATCCACAGCCTCCAACATCGGTTATGGATGGTGGAGTCATGATATCGGTGGACATATGCTTGGATATAAGGATGACGAGATGACCGCCCGCTGGACACAGTACGGGATCTTTTCCCCTATCATGCGTCTCCACAGTTCATGCAGTGACTTCAACGGAAAAGAACCGTGGCGTTTCAAAAAGGAGACAGAGGTTGTCATGGAAGAAGCTCTCCGTGAGCGCCACAGAATGATGCCATATCTTTATACAATGAACTACAGAAGCTATCAGGAAGATCTTCCTCTGGTGGAGCCGATGTATTACGAATATCCGGAGACACCGGAGGCATATGCGGTAAAAAATCAGTACTTTTTCGGAGACCAGCTGATGGTAGCGGCGGTGACAACACCGAGAGTAAAAGGCCTTAATGTAGCAAAGACAGCAGTATGGCTGCCGGATGGGGTATGGTATGATATTTATACAGGTCTGCGCTATGAGGGTGGACGAATGGTGGATATGTACCGTACTCTGGACAGTATCCCGGTTCTTGCAAAAGCAGGCGGTATTCTGGTGATGACCGATGAGATCCGTGGAACAGAGGCGGAAAAGAATCCGGAAAGCCTGAATATCCGGGTATTCCCGGGTGCTGACGGAAGCTTCAGATTGTATGAGGATGACAACGAAACCTGTGCTTACGAAAATGGTGCCTGTGTATTTACGGAAATGGATTATAAGGAAAAGGATCAGGGAGTATTTACCATTCATCCCGCACAGGGAAAAACAGAGCTGATCCCGGCAAAGAGAGCTTATACCGTGGAGTTCTGTAATTTTGCGAAAACAGGAACAGATACTGTGAAGGTTCTGGTTAACGGAGCAGAGACTGAGGCTGCTGTAAAATATGAAGAGAAGCTTCAGAAGATCTGTGTGGAAGTGGAAGCAGACACAGCGGCAGAGGTGCAGATCATTCTTGCAGGAGAGGTAGCGGATAATCGTATAGAGAAACGTATCTTTGATTTCCTGAACCAGGCAGAGATCGGTTTTGTACTGAAGGACAGATTATATCAGCTGGTTACAGCCGGAAAGAAGCTGCCGGTTCTTTTATCTGAGCTTCAGTCCATGGAGCTGGCCAAAGATCTTTACGGAGCACTGATGGAGATCCTGACTGCGTAAAATATGAATAAAATCGCGTTTCCAAACCATACTATCATTATTATCAAAAGAAAGGATGATCATAATGATATTAAAGGAAAAAGAACGCACAGTGATCCAGGATCTTCAGACACAGGAAAAAAGCTGCATTGAAAAATACGGAAAATATGCACAGCAGGCCAGGGATCCGGAGCTTAAAAGCTTATTTCAGACTCTTCAGAAAAAAGAGCAGGAGCATTACGATTCCCTGAGCCAGGTGCTTTCCGGTACAGTTCCACAGGTAAACTGTAATGACAGTGACGGCCGTGATTACCAGCCCAAGGCTGCTTACACATCGGTGATGTCATCAGAGGATAAGGAACATGATGCTTTTCTTGCAACAGACTGTATCGGAACAGAAAAGCTGATTTCCGGAGAATACAACTCGGAGGTTTTTGCTTTTGAAGACAGTGGTGTGAGGAAGCTTCTGGCGGATATCCAGGTGGAAGAGCAGAATCATGCGGAGATGCTTTACAAATATAAGACTGTGAACGGAATGTTCTGATATATAAAAGAAGAGGGAGGATTTCAGTAATGGAATTCTTCCTTTTTTTGTTATATAATCAGGAGAACAGCAGGGAGAAATACTTTCCTGCAAAGAGAGGAGAAATAAGCATGAAGGGAACCAGCTGTGAATACTGTGCAAACTATACATATGATGAAGAGTGTGACGAATATTACTGTGATGTCAATCTGGATGAGGATGAATATTATCGTTTTGTGAGCAGTGATTACAAGGAATGTCCGTATTATCGTTCCGGAGATGAATATAAGGTGGTACGTCATCAGATGTGATACAGAGTAACGGAAAAAACAGAGCAGAAGATAATGTGATAAGACAAATGCGGGTTTTCCACGAAAAGGAATGCGAGTTTTGTGGAAAATCTGCATTTTGATGTTTTGATATGTGCAAAAGGCTTCAAATTTGTAAAAATTGGCGTGTTTACATTTGAAAAAAATATCTTTATAATAAAAATATTGGTCTGACAGGTAGAATCTTTATGCCATCCAGACGATGATAATGCTACAGGATTTTGTCTGAGACAAAATTTCGGGTAAGCGTCTGACAGACTTATAATAGATTTTTTGACTTGATGGAGGGTGTGACAGATTGGATATTATAAAGAAATTTGGGGATATGGTGGGAGAGGAATCCATCAGGGACCCGGAAAAAGCACGAAAACTTCTTCTCACTGGCTACCGGCTTCAGGAAAAACGTCTGCAGCTTTTTCCTGACAGGAAGCTTCCGGCTTCGGGACAGTATGTAGCCCGTGTAGTTATGCAGAATATTATCAAAGCCCTTGCAAAACCGGACGATACTGCTCTTGTGAGTATTTTTGTACCGGGAGAACTTCTGACAGCAGCAGGGATCACTCCATATTCCGTGGAGGCAATGTCCTGCTTCATCGCCGGAACCAGATGCGAGCAGGCTTTTCTGGCACAGACGGAATCAGAGGGATTTCCGGAAACCATGTGCTCCTATCACAGAGTTTTTCTGGGAGCGTCCATGACGGGACTGGTACCGAAGCCCAAATGTACCATCTATACAAATCTTGCCTGCGATGGAAATATGATGACATTCCCTTATCTGAAACAGAAATATCAGATCCCGGGCTTTTATATTGATGTACCCTATGAAAAAAATCAGGACTCCATCAGCTATGTTGCAGATCAGCTCCGCGAGATGAAGAAATTCCTGGAGGATGTAGGCGGGAAAAAAATCTCCGAGCAGTCGGTACAGCGTGCAGTTGCCAACAGCAATGAAGCGGCTTCCTATTACAGCCGCCAGCTTGCCCTCAGAAAGGATCACGATCCGGTGACTTCCCTGACAAATGAGCTGTATGCGATCTTTATGTGCCACCTTCTTGCGGGTTCAGAGGAATCCCTGAAATATACAAAAATGCTCCTTGAGGATGTGAAGAAGGCGCCAAAGGGGGAAGGCCTTCACATTTTGTGGATGCATATGATGCCGTTTTTGCAGGAGCCGGTAAAGGATGTATTTAATTACAGCCAGAACGTGCACATCAGTGCCTGTGATTTTGTTGCAGACGGTTTTCAGCGGATGCAGGCCTCGGATCCTTATGAGGCCCTTGCGGAAAAAATGGTCAACTGTATTTACAACGGAAGTGTGAAGCAGAGGATCCGGCGCGCCCAGGAGCTGGCGAACCTTACAGAGGTAGACGGAGGGATCCTTTTTGCACACTGGGGCTGCAAGGGAACCATCGGAGCTTCCAGCCTGATCAAAAATTCTCTGGAAAATGCAGGACTTCCAACCATGGTCCTGGACGGTGACGGCTGCAACCCGGCCAATTCCAGTGACGGTCAGGTATCCACACGACTTCAGGCATATCTTGAGATGCTGTCAGAAGGTAAGGAGGGAAAGAGATCATGATACATTACGTCTGTAAATATACACCGTTGGAGCTTTTTAAAGGTTTTGGCGAGGAATGTGCGGTTCTTGAGGAAATGCCGGAGAATTTTGAGCTTTCGGACCAGATCGCACATGCCAATCTCTGCGGCTTCGGAAAATCTGTGATCCAGGCAGTGCTGGAGGGGAAGGTTGAACAGCTTGTTCTTGTTAACTGCTGTGATTCCATGCGCCGTGTGTACGACATTGTGGAAAGCACCGGTAAATGTAAATTTTTGTACATGCTGGACATGCCGCATGAGGATAATGACTGTGAAAAGGTGAAGCTTGCCCAGGGTATCCACCGTCTTAAGAAAGCTTACGAAAAATTTTCGGGGAAAACCTTTGATAAAAGTGGATTTTTGAACGCTTTTTCCCGTGAAGATGTGGATAACCAGCCATACATCGGAGTGTTGGGTGTCCGTGTCAGTGGTGTCCTGGAAAAAATGATCCGGGATAACATCCGCATGGATGTGGAAAACCTGACCTGTACAGGTGGAAGACGTCTTGCAGTGATCCGTGAGGAACTGGAAAAAATGGATGACGATGCTATGTTCCTGGCTTATGCGGATGCACTTCTTTCCCAGATGCCCTGCTTCCGTATGAACAACAGCACCAGAAGAAACAGACTGTATCTGGATCCGAACCTGAAGGGGATCATTTATCATACTATCAAGTTCTGTGATTATTATGGTTTTGAATATGCAAGTATCAAGAGAGATATCAAGGTTCCGCTTCTGAAGATCGAGACAGATTTTACAAGCCAGAGTGCAGGACAGCTTCTTACCAGAGTGCAGGCTTTTGCGGAGACACTGGAAGGCTCTGAGGATATGGACCCATCAAAAGGAATCAGCGAGGAGATAAGGAAAAAAATGGAATCAGGAGTTTATTATGTGGCAGGGATCGACAGCGGTTCCACAAGTACGGATGTTGTGATCCTGGATAAAGACGGAAAAATTAAATCGACCATGATCATTCCCACAGGCGGCGGCGCTATGATGAGTGCAGAGAAGAGCCTGGAGATGGCCGTGGAAAAAGCAGGGATCAGGAAAGAAGATATCGTGCGTATCGTTACTACCGGATATGGACGTGCCTATATTGACAGTGGTGATGACAGTATCACAGAGATTACCTGTCACGCAAAGGGAGCCCATTATCTGAATCCGAATGTGCGTACAGTTATCGACATCGGCGGTCAGGATATCAAGGCGATCAGCATTGACGAGAACGGTGCGGTAAAAAATTTCCTGATGAACGATAAATGTGCGGCAGGAACCGGACGCTTCCTGGAAATGATGGCCCGTACTCTTGGACTTTCCCTGGAGGAGATGAGTACCCGTGGACTGGAATGGAAGGAGAACGTGGTGATCTCAAGCATGTGTACTGTATTTGCAGAGTCCGAGGTAGTTTCCCTGGTTGCACAGAATAAAGATGTTGCAGATATCATCCACGGTCTGAATGTATCCGTTGCCTCCAAGGTAGGAGCTCTTGCAGCCCGCCTTGGCAAAAAGAATCCGGGTGAATACATGATGACCGGTGGTGTTGCCAGAAATAAAGGTATCATCCAGGCATTGGAGGAGAAGCTGGGAGCGAAGCTTTATATCTGTGATGAGGCACAGCTTTGTGGTGCGCTTGGTGCGGCACTGTTTGCTTATGAGAAGTGTAATGCGGCACGGTGATCAGATCAGACAAGTTACCTGCGCAGTGGATGCAGAGTGTGAATATCCTTCTGGTCAGGGGCGGCGCGTCCACTCACTGGGTGAACAGCCACAGTTCTTCCGGAAATACCGGCTGAAGTGGGAGAGATTTGAAAATCCACATAGCAGAGCCACCTGCTGAACAGGCAGAGCCTCATTGGTAAGCAGATTTTTTGCTTTTTCCAGACGTAGCTGGTTCAGGTCGGCATGGGGCGTGCTGTCAAAAAAATTCCGGTAGCAGGAATAAAACTGACTTTTTTCGAGATTAGCCATGGCACAGAGTTTTTCTGTTGTCCATGGCTTTTCGTAATTGGTGAGCATTTCCAGGCGGATCTTCTGGAACAGGCTGTATAGCTCCGAGTCGGAAGAACTGCCGGCATCTGTACTACGGAGTTCCCGTGTGGCAGTGATCATCAGCTGGCAGAGCAGAGCATATTCATAATCCCGGGAAAAAGCTTCTTTGGCCAGATATTCATGCTGCAGTTTGCGGATACAGCGATCGATCTCCTGGCAGTCATTAGGGTAAAAAATCTCGTTGCAGGGAAGTCCGAACCGTTCTGCCAGATTTTCTCCGCAGGAAAAATGCACATAGCTGTTCCGGAATTTTCGCACAGCCTGATAATGCTGGGGATTTCCCGGAGTATAAAAGATACAGGCATTTTCCCGGGTAACGGTAAGCTGACTGCCCAGATAAACCTTCATTGGTGTTTTAAATAAAAGAAAAAGATAATCACCGCTTCCCTCCGGACGGAAAATCCTGTCATAATCGGAGTTGGAACGGTTGTATTCGCAGAAATTTAAGGTAAAATCCATGGAAATGCCGGGCTCCTTTCATTACGTAGATCAGACAATCCGACTGTGGCATTGTAAAGAACTTTCTGCCTGGAAGTATAAAGTAAAGTGACAGAGGGACGTCCGTCTGGTAAGACTGTCTTTACGATAAATCCTACCGGAAAAAAAGTCAACTGTTTCGGAAGATAATCACTGGTATGGATAGAACAGGATGGTAAAATGAAACATAGAAACGGTTGATTTCCGGTCTGCCTGGGAGGGTGTGAGCAAACAGAGGCGTAAGAGCCGGTATACGGCGGAATCGGAAACAGAGCTAAATGCGGTAGCAGCAGAAAATAATAATTTACAGGAGGATTTTTACAATGAAAAAAGCGCAGATCATCGTGGACAAATATTTCCTCACCGGAAAAACAGATAAAAGGATCTTCGGTTCCTTTATAGAACATCTCGGACGTGCGGTTTATGAGGGGATTTATCAGGAAGGTAGCCCTCTTTCTGATGAGCAGGGATTCCGGAAGGATACTCTGGAGCTGATAAGGGAGCTTCAGGTACCGATCGTTCGTTATCCGGGCGGAAATTTTGTATCCGGATTCCGCTGGGAGGATAGTGTCGGGCTGAAAGCTCAGCGTCCGTCCAGACCGGAGCTGGCCTGGGGCGTGATCGAGACCAATCAGTTTGGTCTCAATGAGTTTGTGGACTGGTCCAGAAAAGCCGGCAGCGATGTGATGATGGCAGTAAACCTGGGAACAAGAGGACCGGAGGATGCGAAAAATCTTCTGGAATACTGTAACTTTAAGGGTGGCACCTATTACAGTGATCTCCGTAAGGCTCATGGCTATGAACAGCCGCATAATATCAAATTATGGTGTCTCGGAAACGAGATGGACGGTCCGTGGCAGATGGGACATAAAACTGCGGCAGAGTACGGAAGAGTTGCAGCAGAGACTGCCCGCCTGATGAAATTTATGGATCCGGAGGTTGAGACTGTTGCATGCGGAAGCTCCAATCTGGAAATGCCTACCTTTGGCTCCTGGGAGTATACGGTTCTTGACGAGGCTTACGATCAGGTGGATTATCTTTCCCTGCATCAGTACTATGGAAATGCAGCGGGAGACACTGCCGATTTTCTGGCAAGCTCCAAGGGAATGGATGATTTTATCTCAGGAGTGGTTTCCATCTGCGATGCTGTAAAAGCAAAGAAGCATGGAAAAAAACAGATAAATCTTTCCTTTGATGAGTGGAACGTATGGTACCACAGCAATGAACAGGATAAGAAGCTGGAAAAATGGGTACAGGCGCCCCATCAGCTGGAGGATGTTTATAACTTTGAGGATGCACTTCTTGTGGGAAGTATGCTGATCACACTTCTCCGTCATGCAGATCGTGTAAAGATCGCCTGCATGGCACAGCTGGTAAATGTAATCGCGCCGATCATGACCTCCGACACCGGTGCATGGCGCCAGACGATCTTTTATCCATATATGCTGACCAGCGTGTTTGGAAGAGGAACCGTCCTCAATACACAGGTTCTCACACCGGTATATGAGAGCAAAACTTATGGCGAAGCGCCATATCTGGATTCTGTGTGTGTCTGGGATGAGGAAAAGGATACGCTGACAATCTTTGCAGTGAATAAGAGTCTGGATGAGGATATGGAAGTTTCCTGTGACTTGAGACAGTTTGAGGGATATAAGATCGTAGAGCATATCGTGCTGAATAACGATAATCTTCAGGCAGTCAATACAGAGACGCAGCCCGAGAATGTAGTTCCTGTAAAAGCCAGTGCAGAATGCTCAAAGCTGGACGGCGGAAAACTGGAAGCAGTTTTTGCAAAACACAGCTGGAATATGATCCGTCTTGCAAGATAAACGTGGGTGAAGTATAGTAAAAGCAGTTACAGAAAATGTAAATCATGCTACATTATGGGAGGTTTTTATGTACACACCTGCAAAGGAACGATACGAAACCATGGAGTATAACCGCTGCGGTGAAAGCGGTCTGATGCTTCCGAAGGTGTCTCTTGGATTATGGCATAATTTCGGAGATACTTCTGATTATGAAAACATGAAGCAGCTGTGTTTCACGGCTTTTGACAATGGTATCACACAGTTTGACCTTGCCAATAATTACGGACCTGCCTACGGAAGTGCAGAGCGGAATTTCGGCAAGATCCTGGAAGAGGAACTGATGCCTTACCGTGATGAAATGATCATCACAACTAAGGCAGGCTATGATATGTGGGAGGGTCCTTATGGAAACTGGGGCAGCCGCAAGTATCTTCTGGCGAGCCTTGACCAGAGCCTGAAGCGCATGGGTCTGGAATATGTGGATATTTTTTACCATCACAGAATGGATCCTGAGACTCCGCTTGAGGAGACTATGGGGGCGCTGGCAACAGCGGTTCAGCAGGGCAAGGCCCTCTATGTGGGACTTTCCAATTATGATGGAAAAACCTTAAGCCAGGCAGCAGCGATCCTGAAGGATCTGAAATGCCCCTCTGTGATCAACCAGAACCGGTATTCCATTTTTGACAGAACAGTGGAAAAAAACGGGCTCAAGAGAACTACCGGCATTTTGAAAAAAGGTCTGATCACCTTCAGCCCTCTTGATCAGGGACAGCTGACAGACCGTTACCTGAACGGGATCCCGGAGGACAGCCGTATCCGCAAAGACGGAAGATTCCTTAAGGAAAGTGTGCTGACGCCGGAGCGTCTGGATCAGATTCGAAGACTGAACGATCTGGCAGCCCAGCGTGGAGAGAAGCTGGCTGATATGGCACTTGGCTGGCTGCTTCAGCATAAGGAAGTTACCAGTGTTCTGATCGGAGCTTCCAAGCCGCAGCAGATCCTTGATAATGTGAGAGCGATCCACTGTGCACCGTTTACAGCTGAGGAGCTGCGTCTGATCGACGAGATCTCAAAATAAGATTTATATACTTCCTGTTTTACTATGAAAAGTAGTGAAGCAGGGAGTTTTTTATGTCGAAATAATTGTTTAACTGAATTAGGAAAGTTTCCGGGTTACTGTCCACTGGTAATATTCCGCGAGGTGTTTTTTGTGAGCGAAGGTCACAGAAAACCCGAGACATACCGCGCGAATTTATGCGATTAGCATAAATTCTGTGCATCGCGAAGCGTGTTGCTGAGAACGGAGTGAACAGTAACGTCTCCGGCGGGAGTGCAAAGAGCAATAAGCAGTGGAGGTTTGACAACGGGATAGGTGTGTGCTATATTGAAAAACAGAAAAGAAAAGAGCCAGCGGGAGCTTGTGTGACAGGCTGAGAGGAAGATAGATCTTCGACCGTACCTGATTTGGGTAATGCCAACGGAGGGATTGTGATCTGAGAGCGTGTCTCCGTGGAGTTTGCCATGGGATGCGCTCTTTTCGGATGTAGGAATGGAACTGGAATGGTCTGACAATGTGGGGATGTGAAGGTGACAGAGACTGCATGTGGAGCTTCTGCGGCGAGCGGGCAGGAAGGGGAGCGCCTTAATGTCTGGCAGGAGAGTGATATTCCGGAGGATTTTTCCGGAAGGATCATGTAAGCGATGGGAATCCGTGTTTTCGGAGTGAGAGGAAGTAAGGGAACTTCGACCGCCAAAATCTAAGGGCAGACTGCAGCAGACGGGAAGTTTTTGCCCGGGATCTGACAGGGATCTGCCTGATATTTCAGGGAGGAAAACACAATGGAAAAACAAAGGATGCACACGCTTCGTATGGTAATGCTGGCAATGATGGTTGCGATCGGTGTCGTTATTTCACCGATCCTGAGGATTGAGGGAATGTGCCCCACGGCGCATCTTGTCAATATCGTATGCTCGGTTCTGATGGGACCGTGGTACTCTCTTCTCTGTGCGACCATGATCGGCGTGATCCGTATGATGTTCATGGGAATCCCGCCACTTGCACTGACCGGTGCAGTATTTGGCGCGTTCCTTTCAGGTGTGTTCTACAGACTTTCCAAAGGCAAGATCATCTGTGCGGTGATCGGTGAGATCTTTGGAACGGGTATCATCGGGTCTATGGTTTCTTATCCGGTGATGGCATTCCTGATGGGAAGAGGTGGACTGACGGCATTTTATTATACGCCGATGTTCCTTGCAGCAACCACAATGGGAGGATGTGTTGCCTATATTTTCCTGAAGGCTCTGAGTAAAGCAGGTCTTCTGGTGAAATTCCAGGCAGCTTTGGGTTCAAAAACATATGAGACAAAGAATTTTACAACTGCGAAAGCTAATTAAAGAAGAAAAGCCGTTGATTCATTGTATCACCAATCCGATCTCGATCCATGATTGTGCCAACGTGATCCTTGCAGTGGGTGCAAGGCCGATCATGGCGGAACATCCGGCAGAGGTGGCAGATATTACGGCATCGGCTGGTGCGCTGATGCTGAATCTCGGGAATATTACCGATGCCAGGATCGAGTCAATGAAGCGTTCTATGAGAACTGCGATGGAAAAAAAGATCCCGGTTCTTCTGGATCTGGTAGGGGTTGCATGCAGTAATCTCAGGCTGGATCTGGCGAGGGAGCTTTTAAGCATCGGCCATCCGGCGGTATTGAAGGGAAATATGTCAGAGCTTTTGGCTGTTTCCGGGCTGCCGTCCCATGCGATCGGGATCGATGCGGGTGTCGAGGATGCCCTGACTGAGGAAAATATCGATGGAGTCAGTGAGGTGCTTAAGGCTTTTTCCAGAAATAATCAGGCGATCGTGCTGGCAACCGGGAAACAGGATTTTGTTACGGATGGTGAATGGGTTGTTCTGGTGCAAAATGGCAGTGCGGCGCTGTCCGGGATCACAGGAACCGGTTGTATGGTTGGTGCACTGACTGCGGCATTTTTGCCGGGGTGCGAAGATAATATTGCGAAAGAGATGACGGATAGTATAGAGGCAGGTGTCTGGTCTGGCGGTGAGATAGGATTAAATGAGAGATCCGGGAATTATCTGGCTGCGGCAGTTCTTGGTACTGCACTTATGGGTATTGCTGGTGAGGAAGCGGAGAAGATTTCCCGCGGTCCGGGAAGTTTTCAGGTAAATCTGCTGGATGAGATTTATGGGCTTTCGGATCGGCAGCTGCTGGATCTGTTGAAGATTGAAATGTACTGAAAAAGAGGGGATTAGGATGGACAGAAAAGATTTGGATGTAACGTTGTATCTGGTAACGGATAGTTCTTATCATACGGAGGAGTCTTTGCTCCGTACAGTTGAGGAGGCTTGTAAGGGTGGTGTGACTCTGGTCCAGCTTCGTGAGAAGAATAAGGGTGGACGTGAGTATCTGGATAAGGCTTTTAAGGTGAAGGAGATCACAGATCGTTACAATGTACCACTGATCATTGATGATCGCGTGGATGTGGCGCTGGCTGTGATGCAGCTGGTGTGCATGTTGGGGCTTCTGATATTCCGGTTGCTGTGGCAAGGAAGCTGATGGGACCGGATAAGATCGTGGGAGCTACTGCCAAGACGGTGGAGGCTGCTGTGAAGGCTTATGAGGATGGAGCGGATTATCTTGGTGTAGGGGCGATTTATCCTACTACTACCAAGGTTGTGACGATCCTTACCAAGGTTTCTACGTTGAAGGATATATGTGAGGCGGTTCCGATTCCGGCGGTTGCGATCGGGGGATTGAATGCCGGGAATATGGATGTGCTTGAGGGCGCAGGTATGAGTGGTATGGCGGTTGTTTCTGCGATCATGAAGGCGGAGGATCCTCAGGGGAATGCACGGGAGCTGAAGGAGAAGATTGTTGCTTTGATGGGAAAGTGATTTAGAAAGTGACTTAGAAAATAAGTGGAGAACAGTGGTGGATTTGAGGTTCATTGCTGTTCTTTTTTTGTTGAAATACGGACGCCTCATGGGCTGGTTTTTCAAGACGGCAGGGGAAGGTGGTTGCTCGGAAGTTTGGGTGTGAATGTTGGGTTGAGTGGTCTGCCGGGAATGAGATGTGAGGCACTTCGCTGTCGAATGTTGTTGAGATTTTTGGATGAAATTTGAGTGATTTTTATTATAGCATGTGGTATGGTTGTTATATCTTATAAGATCTTTTGTCTGTATGGACGTTCTTGGAGCTTCGAGTTCTGAAGCATTTTCCATTTTTGGATACTGTGAAATTTATGAAAGGCCGGTTTAGGGTGTTTTCATGTTTTATTTGTGTGGTATAATCTATATATATCAGTAGGAGTGTTAATGACTAACAATACTATATTTGATGATGTTTGCCGGACGATGGTGGAAAAGATGACGTATCTGATCGTTCCGCTGATCAATGAGGTGTTTCATACATCATATCCGGAAGATGTGAAGATCATGCACCTTAGGAATGAGCATCAGCTTGAGGATGGTGAACTGATCACGGATGCCCGACTTCTGATCGGGGATAAGGTGTATCATATTGAGTGTCAGAGTTCTGATGATACTATGATGGCGATCAGGATGTTTGAGTATGATCTTGCAATTGCCTTGGAGAACAGACAGAGGATTGGAAGGAAGTTTTATGTAGAGTTCCCGAAATCTTGTGTGATATACTTGAGATCTACGAAGAATACGCCGGATGTTGAGGAAGTGGAGGTATTGTTTCCGGATGGACAGGTGTGTGTGTACCGGGTTCCGACAGTGAAGATGGAACTTTATACGAAGGATAGTATTTTCGAGAAGAATCTGTTGCTGTTGCTTCCATTTTACGTGATGAGGTATGAAAATGTAGCAGACACATTAGCTAAAGATTCGGAGAAGTTACAGGGATTGTTGATGGAATATGAAGATATAAGGATAAAACTTGAGAGAGAATTTTCAATTACTGGAAGAGCAGGTATGTATACAGATCTTAATAAATTGATCGTAAGAATATCGGATTATATTTTTCGAAAAGAAGAAAAAGTCAGGAAAGGAGTGGGTGAAGTTATGGGTGGAAAGGTTTTGCAGCTGGAGTCAGAGCGGCTTCGGGAGGAAGGTATGGCTATTGGAGAAGCCCGTGGGAAAGCCCGTGGAAAAGCGGAAGGAAAAGCAGAAGGAGAAGCAAGAATACGGGCTCTGATCAATTGTCTGATCTCGGATGGTCGTGTGGATGAGATACAGAAGATAGCTGACAGTGAGGATGTGTGTAAAGAATTGTACAGGGAATATGGTTTATAAAAAATGCCGATGGGGATTACTCCACCGGAAGATCTCTGTGTTCTACGCTGGTGGAGAATACGATCTGTGTTTTGGTGCGGCCGAACTGCTGGAGTTCGTTGATGAAGTGGTCCAGTTCCATGGTGGAACGGAAGGCTACTTCGATGAGCATGGCGTAATCGCCGGTGACGCAGTTGCATTCGATGACGTTGGGGATGGACTGGATGAAGGGGTAGAAGTCTTTTTTCTGGTAGGGTTCTACTTCCAGGTTAATGAATGCTTTTATATGATAACCGAGAAAAACCGGGTTGATCTGGGCGTGGTAGCCTGTGATCAGCCCGTTTTTTTCGAGGTGTTCGATCCTGGCGGAGACAGCTGGGGAGGAGAGGAAAACTTCCTTTGCGATTTCCTTTACCGGGGTGCGGGCGTTTTTCTGAAGCATTTCGATGATCTTTCGGTCAATGTTGTCGAGTTTGTGTTCCATGTGGAATGTCTCCTTTTGATGAAAAAATGTTATTTGTACCTGGTGCAGAGCTGCGTAGGGAAGTGGATTGAAAATATGTTTTTCTGTATTGATTATACTGCGTGTGTTATCACAACACAAGAAACGACTTAATAAAAATAAGAAAAATAAATATAATTCTTAAAAAAATTAATACAAACTATTGAAAAACACGGATAATCATGGTTTTCCCTTAAAAGTATTTACAAGCCACAAAGAAAGTGTTAGTTTCTTAGGCATCAGAAAACAGCTGCTGATAAAAATGAAAATAACAAAATGATTTGTAAACAGCGAATATCCGTCGAATGAAAATGATGAGATCAGACAGCGGAGCAAATCAGATGTGCACAGGATCAGAAGAAAGAAGAGGGATGACAAAATGAAAACAGAAACAAGACTGGAAGCAGATTCAATCGGAACTATGGAAGTGCCTGCAGAGGCTTATTACGGAGTTCAGGCTTTAAGGGCGAAACAGAATTTTCCTATTACAGGTACAAAGCTTCATCCGGTATTTATCAGGAACCTGGCACAGATTAAAAAAGCAGCAGCTATCACTAATAATAATGCAGGGCTTCTTCCGGAGGATAAGGCAGACGCCATTGTCAGAGCCTGTGATGAAGTGATCGCAGGAAAGTTGGCTGAGGAATTTATCGTAGATGCCATTCAGGGTGGTGCCGGAACCAGCGCAAATATGAATATGAATGAGGTGATCGCAAACAGAGCCGGTGAGATCCTCGGATGTCCGAAGGGCAGCTATAAAATGGTCCATCCAAATGATCACGTAAACATGGCGCAGTCCACCAATGATGTGATCCCGACGGCCGTAAGCTTACCGTTCTGGATCTTCTTGCACCTCTGGAAAAAGCACTGGTAAGACTTGAGAAGGAGCTTGCAAAAAAGGCAGAAGAGTTCGATGATGTGATCACTATGGGACGTACACAGCTTCAGGATGCAGTTCCGATCCGTCTTGGCCAGGTGTTCCACGGTTATGCGTCTATGGTTTCCAGAGACCGGAAACGTATCGAAAAGGCTCACAGGGAAATGTATACCGTAAACCTTGGAGGAACTGCAGTGGGAACTGCTATCAATGTTTCTGATTCTTATTTTTATAAGATCGTGCCAAATCTGGAAAAGCTTACAGGTTATCCACTGAAACAGGCCGAGGACCTTTTTGACGCAACAGAAAATCTGGACGGCTTTGTTGCAGTTTCCGGTGTGGTAAAAACCTGTGCGGTGGATCTTTCCAAGATGTGCAACGATCTTCGACTGATGTCTTCCGGCCCGAAAACCGGATTTGGAGAGATCAATCTTCCGGCAAAGCAGAATGGGTCTTCCATCATGCCAGGTAAGGTAAATCCGGTCATTCCGGAGGTAGTAAGCCAGGTTGCTTTCCACATCGTAGGACATGATACTACCATTACCATGGCGGCAGAAGCCGGACAGCTGGAGTTGAATGCTTTTGAGCCGGTTGTATTTTGTAATCTTTTTGAATCCATTACGACTCTGGAAAAAGCAGTGGATACATTGAGCGTAAATTGCATCACAGGAATCACCGCAAACCGCAAACGCTGCAAAGACCTGATGGAAAGCAGTGCAGGAATCGCAACGGCTCTTTGCCCGCATATTGGCTACAAGGCGTCTGCAACCATCGCAAAAACTGCAGTAAAAACCGGCAAATCTGTCCGGGAACTTGTTCTGGAACAGGAGATCATGACTGAGAAAGAGCTGGAAGAGGTTCTTGATCCGTATCTGATGACAGAAGTCGGAGAAGAGCGGAAAGAGGATGAAGCAAGAAGGAAAGCCTGCTGAGAAAAATTAATATAGTAACAGCGAAACAGGGAGACTTGCCATATGGCAGGTCTCCTTTTATAATGGAAGACTTACTTATCAATACAATAAAGAGTGACGACAGAAGATAACAACAAAAGATTGTGTATCCCATTCAAAAATATGTGCATTTTTTTAAAAGTGACAGAATGATATACTCTTTATAAATAAAAAAGGAAAACGGAGGAAACAAAATGAAAAAGAGGGTTTTGTCACTGGTTCTGACTGGCTGTATGGTTGCTCTGGCGGCTACAGGCTGTGGAAGCTCGAACTCAGGAGCAAAAGATGAAACAGCAAGTAAAACGGCAGGTGATTCGAAAAAACTGACAATCATGATGAGCAATTCAGACAGCGGAAATAACGCTGTGGAAACGGTTATGAAAATGGCAGCAGACAAGATGGGAATTGAGATTGACTATGATGTTTATCCGGATGATCAGATGATGAGTGTATTAAATACAAAGCTTGCAACAGGAAATGCCAGTGATGTAATTTTGCATAATATTGGTATTGCAACACTACCGGCGGATAAGCTTGCAGTTCTGGATGGCGATTGGAAAGATCATATTTCAGAACAGTCTTATCCAATGACTGTAGACAGTAACGATAATGTATTAAAAGCACCATTTTCTTCAGCGTCAGCTTTTGGGCTCCTTTATAACAAGGAAGTGCTTAAAAATGCAGGTGTGGAGCTTCCAATCAATAACTTTGCAGAATTCAAAGCGGCATGTGATAAAATCCAGGCCAACGGAGTGACGCCGGTCTATATGTCAAACAAAGAGAATTGGACAGCTCAGATCTGGCTTCTGGCAACAATTCAGCCAACATTGTTCGAAGACCCGCAGTTTGCGATCGACATGTCACAGAACAAGGCAAAACCAAGTGATAATGAGAAAGTAGTTAAGCTGCTGTCGAATCTTGAAGAATTGAGAAATGATGGTTATCTGAATGAAGATTATATGTCTGCAACAAACACAATGGCTGAAAAGGCGCTTATGGAAGGTCAGACAGCTTTTTATGCAGATTTTTCTAAGTTGAATGATTATTCCAGAGATGAATACGAGCAGAAGCTGGGAATGATGTGGATTCCGCTCTGGGATGATGAGAGTGACCAGGTAGTTACTGTTGGCCAGGCAGGAAACTTCCTTTCTGTTCCGGCAGATAATCCTAATGCAGATCTTGCAAAAGAATTTGTAAATACATTGCTCAGCAAAGATGTTCTTCAGAAATATTATGAACTGCTTCCGGGAATCTCACCATATAAAGATCTTGGCTTTGATCTGGAGCAGGGCTCATTAGGAGATGAACTTTTGAGCTATGCTACAGACAATAATCTCTATTCCGATTATCAGAGCACCCTGGTAGATGGAAAGGCTGTTCTTAACGGATTTTACGGAAACTTTTCAGACAGAATCCAGGGACTGATTGCAGGAAAATCAGTGCAGGATACTCTGGATGACTGGTATAACGCATATGCGGAAGAAGCAAAAGCGAGAAATGCAGAAGGTTTCTAAAAGTTTATTGATTTATGGGTATCAGTTACAGCAGCCGGAAAAACGGCTGCTGTAACAGATTATAGGAGGAATTATGAAGAAAAAGAACACGCGGGATTTTTATTCCAAATGGTTTATTGCACCAGCTGCGATATTATTTATCATATTTTTTGTAGTACCCAATCTCGCCTCATTTGTATTGGGATTTACAGACTGGTCTTTGTATGATTTTAATAATATTAAATTTAATGGACTGGAAAATTTCCGGAGACTGTTCAGCGAGAAAACTTTTGCTATTGCTATAAAAAATACTTTTTATTTTGCAATCGTAACAGTTCTTATAAAGAATATATTCGGATTTCTGATGGCACTGATCGTAAAGAAAACCAGCAAATTTAATACATTGCTCAGAGCAGTTGTATTTTTACCTATGACAATCAGTGTTATGGTCGTTGCCATTATTTTTGTTTCTATTTACAATCCTACAAATGGAATTATCAATGAAGGACTCCGGGCAATCGGGCTGGACAGCCTTACCTGTGACTGGCTTTTTGATGCAAGATATTCTATGAATTCTATCTGCCTGATGGATATATGGCAGGGAACTGGATTTACAATGTGTGTAATGATTTCCGGACTTCAGGCGATTCCGACAGATTATTATGAGGCTGCAAAGATTGATGGAGCAGATAAATGGCAACAACTCAGATATGTTACCCTTCCGTTGCTGATCAGTTCTATTACAATAAGTCTTGTTTTTAATATCATATCAGGATTTAAGGTGTTTGCACAGGTTTATTCTACGACAAACGGAGGACCTGCCGACAGCACACATGTACTTGGAACTTTCCTGTTTAAGAGCTTTGGAAACGGATTCCTTGGTTACTCTGCCGCAGTAGGACTCTTTACAACGGTACTGATCGTGGCGCTTAGTATGACACTGCTTGCAATTCTGAGGAAAAGAGAGGTAGAATATTAAATGAAGAAGGGAAAAACATTTTTACGGTATGCAGTTGGGATCATATTCAGTTTGATCTATATAATGCCGATATGGATGGTTGTTGTTAATTCATTTAAAGAAAAAAAAGAAGCGAATCTGATGGGACTTGGCCTGCCAAAGACGTTTACGTTAGATAACTACATTCAGATTTTTGAAGGCGGTGGAATTGTCCGGGCCTTTTTCAACGGTCTTATACAGGCGGGAAGTTCAACCTTTATTGTACTTGTAGTAGGATCACTTGCGGCATTTGTAATCGCAAGATCAAGAAATAAGATCATTAGTAATCTGTATTATGTTTTTCTTCTTGGACTGGTAGTGCCGATCGCATACATTCCTACATATCTTGTACTGGATATACTTGGATTGATGAATACACATTTCGGATATGTATGTGTTCATGCGACTTACGGACTTCCGCTGGCAATTTTTCTGTATACAGCTGCAGTAAAGGGAATCCCGAGAGAACTGGATGAAGCTGCTATGATTGACGGAAGCAGCTGCTGGTATCTTTATCGAAAAATCATATTTCCACTTTTGAGAACCACAACGGCAACACTTTTTATTTTTAATTTTATGGGAGTATGGAATGATGCACAGTTACCGTTATTCCTTCTCAGTGGAGATAAATGGGCACTTCCTCTTACTATCAACAGTTTTTATGGTGCACATGGACAGGAGTGGAATCTTATCTTCGCGGATATTGTAATCACGATACTGCCTATTGCAGTTGTTTACATCTTTGCCCAGAAACATATTATGGCAGGAATGACTGCAGGAGCTGTTAAAGGATAAGAAAAGTATGAAAAAAATATCAGATAGGTTGTCGTATTCAAAAAGAATATTTATTGTATTTGCACTGCTGTGCAGTGTGTCAATTTTTCTGGTTGCAGGAACCTATTACGTGAGATTATATGCAGATAACAGGAAGTTGGCACAGAATGAATTCAAGGATATCAGTACTCGTACGGCACAGGCACTGGAACGCGAGATTGATATGATGGATATGATCAGCTGTCAGATATTTGGAAATAAAAAGATCCAGAAAGAGCTTTTTGATGCTACGGAAAACAGAAAAAAAGGAGTCAATTATTTCGAACAGAATCCGGATGCCCGAAATAATGTTCAGGAAGCGCTGTGGAGTTTTAATTCCCCACGTAAAGTGGTTGCAAATTTATCTATTATTTATCCGGATATGTTTATAGGTCTTCTTGAGATTCCTGGCGTGGAAGAAGTAAATCGTATATGGAATCAGGGATTGTACGAAAACTGGGATGGATATTATAAAATTCTTCCTACTCATGAGGATCCGTTCGCCATTTCGGAAAAAAAGGACAGGGTTACAGTTTCTCTTCTCAGAAAAATGAATCTTAGCTTTTACAGTCAGAAAGATGTAGGGGTAATAGAAGTGCAGCAGAGTTATGAGAAGATAGAAGAAATTTGCAGCCAGAATTATGACAGAAACAATATGCAGCTTTATGTTGTAGATGAGGATGGGAACATTGTATATCCTTATGAAGATACAAAAAAGACTAGGGAAATGAAACGGGTTACAGAGACATTCGGTTCACAGCAGTGTGATGTGATTGTTTCCAGCAAGGAAATTTCCGGAATAGGGATGCAGCATCAGTTGTCAAATGCTCCATGGAAAGTGATCGTGTTTCAGCGTAATAAAGACTTTTTCGGACCAATCTTTCGGTCAGTACGATGGATACTGATCTTTGGTGGCGGGATGCTGATTTTTATGATACTGGCAGTATTTTTTGCAACAAAAAGAATAATGAATCCTATTGTTACATTAAGAAAAACGGTAGAGAACAGCGATACGGGAGAAGCATTGGATTTTTCAGATCTAAAAACAGAAATTGATGAAATCGATCTTCTCCAAAGAGCGTTTACAAAGATGGTGAAGCATATCCGTGAATCAGCGGAACTTATGGGAGCAATGCGGGAAAAGGAACTGGAGCTTAAGATTGAGGTATTGCAGGCACAGATTAATCCTCATTTTCTATATAATTCCCTTGCAGCCATAAGTGCGGCAGGTATGGAAGATGGAAGCTTCCGGACTCAGATGATGTGCGTAGAGCTAAGCGAATTGCTTCGATATGCAGGAAGTGACACAGGAAAGCATGTAGATATTCAGACGGAGCTGGAAAATCTGGAGAACTATCTGAAATGTATGAAGTGGAGATATGAAGATAATCTTGAATACAGAATAGAGGTTGAAGGAAAAACAAATGTAGACTTCATTCCTAAGCTTACCTTCCAACCACTTGCCGAAAATTCATTTGCCCATGGATTTTCAAATACTCTGCCTCCGTATAAAATTCAGGTGAATTGCGCTGTGTCGGAAAATGGTTGGATATTTACCCTGAAAGATAACGGATGTGGAATAAGTGATGAACGTCTGTTGGAAATTCAGACGGCAATAGATAATGTGGACTTTATTTTTGAGGAAAGCAAAGCTATACAGAGTTGAGAACAGAAAATATGGCCATATTGAACATTTACATGAGATTGAAACAGGAATACGGCAGGAAAGTATGTTTTACAGTAAAAAGTAAAGAAAACGGAACAGAGATAAAAATAGAGGTAACAAGATGATAAAAGTATTAATTGCAGATGATGAGCCATTATTATTGAGAAGTCTTAAAAAAAGTATTGAGATGATGGATGGGGAATATAGTGTTATTGATACAGCGTCAGATGGGAAAAGCGCTTTGAAAAAAGCTGAAGCATTGAACCCGGATGTTATTTTTACAGATATCCGTATGCCGATTTTCGATGGTCTTGAATTTGTTGGAAAATTGCGGGAAAAGGGTATTTCTGCAAAAACCGTGCTGATCAGCGGATATAAAGAATTTGAATATGCCAAAAAAGCTATTACGTTGGGAGTAGAAGACTATCTGGTAAAGCCTATCAATCCTTTGGTTCTTCAGAAGATTTTGCAAAAAATGAAAGCAGAATTGCAGGAGGATATTCACGAAAAACAGGAAGCATATCTTCAAGCCGTAATTCATGGTGGCAAAATAGAAATGGAAGACTGTTTTTTTGACGAAAAAACAGAAATTTGTGTACTATATCTGTGCTTTGGCACCTATATTTCCTATCGGAATATCCAATTTAAAATCAATGACGATAGCAGTTACAATAAGGAGATCATACAGATTTTAGACGCTCAGAATAAAAAATACTGGATTCTGGATGGAAAATATGATAATGAACGAATCGTCGTTATCGAAGCCGATAAAATAACAGGAGATCATTTAGGTAGAGAAATTTATCAGGCGGTGCAGGATAAATTAGTGGTAAATGTTACAGGTGTTTATAGCGGTGGAATTAGAACAGCGGAACAGTTTCGTGAAAAAATGCTTGAAACAGGAATTGTTTTGAGAAAAAAACTGATATTTTCAGAAGGCAGGTATATTGAAGCACAAAAATATAGTGAAGAAGGATTAAAAAAGAAAGCATCAGAAGGACGGATTAGCGATTACGGATATTTTGAAAGAATGATAAAAGACAAAAAATATCAGGATATTGGTTTTTATAAAAAAACGGCTTAGGGAATGTCAGGAAGAGCATTGGACGCAGGAAGAACTTACGGAACTTTTACGAGGATGGCTTTTTACTGTGGAGCAGCAATTTCGAAAACATTTTGAGAGCAGTATGATTGACCTGACGGTGACAGTATCTCAGGATTATGATGAGCTGGAGAAGAATCTGGTGAATTTTTTTGAATCTGTCATCGATGAACAGGATGAAAATCCGTTGTCACAGGTATCTGTGCATACAATGGAAAGTGTTAAAGAATATATAGATTATTATTATACAGAAAAACTCTCTATCATGGAGATCGCAGATAAATTTAATTTCAGCTATTCATATTTATGTACAAGCTTTAAACGATACTTTGGAGAAAGTCCCAATGACTATATCATCAAAAAAAGAATTTATAAGGCGAAATTGCTGTTTGATTCAGATCCTGTTCTCAGCATAAAAGAAACAGCGGCTATGGCGGGTTATGATAATCCTTATTATTTCAGCAGGATATTTAAGAATGTTACAGGAATCTCTCCGTCCCAATATAAAAAAAGGAGCAATGAAAAAAATGAAATATGACTCATTCAGACCAGGAAAAGAATGGAAAGATACAAATGGAAAACCGATACAGGCACATGGAGGTTCTGTCATATACATAGATGGGATATTCTACTGGTATGGAGAAAATAAAGAGAAAACGAAACCCGATAATGATATATGGCATTGGGGAGTGAGATGCTACAGTTCTGTAGATCTTTATAATTGGAAAGATGAAGGAATCATCATTAAGCCGGTGACAGATGATCCAGAGTCTCCTTTATATCCATCAAAATGTATGGATCGGCCACATATTTTATATAACAAAAAGACTTTAAAATATGTCTGCTGGTTAAAAATCATGGAAAAAGATGGAACACAGGATATGACAGTTCTTACCGCAGATCATATTCTGGGACCGTATACCATGGTAAAAAAAGGATACCGTCCATATGATATGAGTTCGGGTGATTTTGACCTGGCAGTAGATGATCAGAGTGGAAAGGCATATTATTTTTTTGAGAAAGTACACAGTGAACTGATTTGTGCAGAGTTAGATGAAACATATACAGGAGTTGGTGAAATATATTCCGAACATTTTAAAAATGGACAGCCTCCTTATGTAAGAGAAGCACCAGCGTATTTTGAGAGAAACGGAAAGAAATATCTTATCACATCAGGTACAACGGGATATCATCCGAATCCTTCGGAAGCTGCAATGGCGGAAGAATGGCATGGACCATGGAAAGTATTGGGAGATCCTCACAGAAATGATAGAAGTATGACATCGTTTAATTCTCAGATTTCCTGTATATTTAAACATCCGGAAAAGGAAGATCTGTATATTGCAATGGCAGACAGGTGGCTTCCTAACCTTCCGGAAACGGAGGGAGATGGCTTTTATACTGGAGAGGCATACAGAAAGGTTGAACAGAGTTTTAAAGAGGAATTTTCCGGAATAGCTGATAAAAAAGAAAAAGATGAAGAAACAGATTACGGAAAAGATGATACTTCTATAGCCAGATATGTATGGCTGCCCATTCGTTTTGAAGGAGATGTCCCTTACATTGAATGGCAGAATGAGTGGAAAATCTGAGAAGTATTTGAAAATTTGAATATTAGGAATAGCGAAACAGGGAGACTTGCCATATGGCAGGTCTCCTTTTATAATGGAAGAAATGGAAAGGACATGGCAGTTTCGTAAATTACTGAGCCTGCCAGAAAGGAAAGAGAAATGCTTAAACGTACTGCCATCCGGGCACTTTGCAATACAACTTCATATCAGAGAGGGCTTGATATTTACAGAACCGGAAAGAGAATTCAGTCCCTGGATATTAAGACAGAGGGCGCTGTAGATAAGGTTTCTGCAACTGTGAAGGGAAGCGGGCGAAATGTATACAATACGGGCTTCCAGTATGATGCAGAGGCAGACCGGCTGAAAGAGGTATACTGCGACTGTCTTGCTTTTCGCAGCTATTCCGGGATCTGCAAGCATTGTGTGGCGGTACTTATGGAGTACGGGGACCGTAAGGCTTACGAACGCGTGGAGGCAAGAAAACAGGAGGAACAGGCAGGCGAAGCCGCTTCGCTGCCTGGAATATCAGGAACGGGAAACATCGCGACAAAGACGACAATAGAGTTAAAAAGTCTTCTTAACCGTCAGCTTTATGATCGTATGCTGCCGTTTTCCGGGGATCCGTATTTCGGACGGGTGGAGATTGAGACCTGCCTAAAATTTAAAGCGGTCGGAAACTGTTTTGTGATTGAATTCCGTGTTGGCTGCGAGAAGAAATATATCGTAAAGGATGTTCTGGCGTTCGTCTGGAACGTAAAACACAATGAGAAATTTTCCTATGGAAAAAACCTTGAATTTATTCATTCTCCGGAAGCTTTTGCCGAGGAGTCCAGAGAGGTGCTTTCGTTTATCATGGAATGGGTAGAGAACCATTATGGTACATATATGGAGCGTTATGAACAGCTGCAGCATATAAGCACGGAAGTGAAGGTAAGGGAGCTTTCCGTTGATACAAGAGAGCTGGAAGGGCTGCTTCTTATACTTGATAAGAGCAGTTTTAAATTAAAAATGAACAATGATCCGGAAACCACCTGGCATTCTGTAAGGGAGATTCCTGACAGAACCCTTGTGATCCGGAAAGAGAAAAAAGGTCTTTCCCTGGAGATCACGCCGATCTACAGTGTGACAGGTGTGCGTTATCATATGTATTTTGATGATGCAAAGGTATATTTGGTTTCTAGACAGGCGCTTGGGGATGTAGAAGAGTTTACCAGATGCCTGGAACGGCTTCCGGCGGGCCGGGCATTTATTGATGAACCGGATGTGCCATCCTTTGTGCGGGAACTTCTGCCTTCCCTGAAAAGATTCTTCCACTGCGAACCGGAGGGCTTTTCGGAAGATACAGAGCTTGAATGCTACAATGCAAAGTACGAGATCTATCTGGATGCTCCGGAACGGGACTGGATCACCTGTAAGGCATTTGTGAGCTATGGAGAAGATAAATTTTCGATTTTTGACAGAAGCGTGTCCGCGCAGACCAGGGATATCCCGGGAGAATTAGGTGTGTTTGCGATGCTGTCGAAATATTTTAACGGATACGATGAGCAGAGAATGGAACTGGCACTGGACTGCCGTGCGGAAAAAGTTGAAGCTCTGCAGGTTGGAGAAGCTGGCGTTTCGGAACATCAGGAGCCTGAAGAAAAGCTTTACCGGCTTCTTACCGAAGGGATTCCGGCAATGCAGAAGCTGGGGACCGTCTACATTTCCCGGGCGATCAAACAGATGCGTGTAACAAAAATGCCGAATATCCGGCTGGGAATATCTCTGTCAGCCGGACTTCTGAATCTGGATATAGATGTGGAAGGCATGGATCAGGCACAGCTTTTTGACATTCTTTCCAGATATGACCGCAGGAAAAAATATTTCCGCCTGAAGGACGGAAGTTTTCTGAATATTTCCGATGGACAGCTGCGGGAACTTTCTGAGCTGAAGGACGATCTTCAGATCAACGGTAAAGAGCTGAAAAAGGGAAGAACACAGGTACCGGCCTATCGAGCCATGTATCTGAACAGTCAGCTGAAGGGCAGCGATCTGATAAAGGTGGAAAAGGACAATGCCTTTCAGGCGCTGATCCGAAATATGCAGACAATGGAAGAACATAAATTTCAGGTTCCGCCTCAGCAGGAAAAAATCCTCCGGGGTTATCAGAAAGAGGGCTTTTACTGGATAAAAACCCTGAAACATAATCAGTTCGGCGGAATCCTTGCAGATGATATGGGTCTTGGAAAAACGATCCAGGTGATCGCGTTTCTCTGGTCGGAATTTCAGGAATCGACCCCGGGAGAAAACAGACGTGCGCTGGTGGTAACGCCGGCTTCCCTGGTATTTAACTGGATGAGCGAGATCGAGCGCTTTGCACCGGGACTTCCTGCCACAGCTGTTACAGGAGATGTGCGGGAAAGAAAAGCCATGATCAAAAATGCGGGAGAACGGGAAGTTCTGATCACCTCATATGACCTTCTGAAGCGTGATCTGAAGGCTTATCAGAAGCTGGATTTTGCAGTGGAGATCATTGATGAGGCACAGTATATCAAAAATCACGGAACCCAGGCTGCGAAGGCAGTGAAGGAAATCCGCTCGGAGTTCCGGCTGGCACTGACCGGAACTCCGGTGGAGAACCGGCTCAGTGAGCTGTGGAGTATTTTTGACTTTCTGATGCCCGGTTTTCTTTATTCTTATGAGAAGTTCCGCAAGGAGATCGAGCTTCCGGCTGTGCAGTATGGTAATTCTGAAGCTATGGAGCGGCTGCAGAAGATGATCCGCCCGTTTGTGCTCCGGAGACTGAAAAAAGATGTTCTGAAAGATCTTCCGGATAAGCTGGAAAAAGATATGTTTTCTCCGTTGGAGAGTGAGCAGAAGGAGCTTTATGAGGTGCACACAGAGAGACTTCGCCTGATGCTGAGCATGCAGACAGATGCGGAATTTAAGACTTCAAAGCTGCAGATCCTTTCGGAGATCACAAGGCTTCGTCAGCTCTGCTGTTATCCGGGGCTTGTATATGAAAATTATAAGGGAAATTCCTCCAAGCTGGATATGTGTATGGAGCTGGTGCAGAATGCTGTGAACGGCGGACATAAGATCCTGTTGTTTTCCCAGTTTACAACAATGCTGGATGAGCTGGCAGCCCGTCTGAAAAAAGCGAAGATTTCTTTTTACATGCTGACGGGAGCTACCTCCAAGGAAAAACGTGCACAGCTTGTGAAGGCGTTTAACAGAGATGAGACTTCCGTGTTCTGTATTTCCCTTAAGGCAGGAGGAACCGGACTGAATCTTACAGCAGCGGATATTGTGATCCATTATGATCCATGGTGGAATCTGGCTGTGCAGAATCAGGCTACGGACCGTGCACACCGTATCGGTCAGAAGAATGTTGTCAGTGTTTACAGGCTGTTTATGAAAGATACCATAGAGGAGCGCATCCGTGCCCTTCAGGAGCGAAAGAGAGAGCTGGCTGACGAGATCCTGAGCGGAGAGGGTATGGGCAAGGCTCTGATCAGCCGTGAGGAAGTACTGGAGCTGCTTGGAAAGCGAGAATAGTAATGGAAGGAGAACAGATGACAAACTGGAAAGAAAAGGCAAAAGAATGGAATGAAAAATATGATGATATGTT
The DNA here is from genome assembly GCF_003474435.1 of Ruminococcus sp. AF46-10NS. Classification (GTDB taxonomy): domain Bacteria; phylum Bacillota; class Clostridia; order Lachnospirales; family Lachnospiraceae; genus Blautia_A. The sequence continues at coordinate 64,147 of NZ_QRNF01000009.1, read as the reverse complement.
TGATGAATTTCCGGCCGCAGAAAGTGAAGCAGATAGAAAAGAATGAGATAGGAAGCTATCTGGAAGAAGCGGAAGCATTTTATAAAAGAGTAGAAAAGCGCAGGAAGAAATCTCATGATAAAAAGAATTAGTATTTTAATTTTATGCTGTATAACATTTATCAGCGGATGTAATATGACAGGTGGGGACGATCAGAAGATCAAAAAACTGGATCCTGAAAAATTAAATTCGGAAACAACAGATATTAATGACCGTGCAGATTATTATGAGAAATATGTCACGGAGCCCGGTGACCATATGGATGAAGAAGAGCGTTCCAAATACCGTGTAACTCTTCATATGGTTTATAAAAATGCGGAACAGTACCAACAGGATATGATTATATTTCTGCGGAATGATAATGTGGTTGAAGGTTCCATGGATGTGGGTGAGCCGGATATTGGGTTGCTTCCGGGAGTTTTTCGGGTGATTTCCATGATGATAGAGGGACATGACGCAAACCTGGGAGAAATCGAGATCCTGGAACCTGGAATGGAGTATACGCTCACTATTGATTATGATCAGAAAAAAGCGATACTGTCGGATTATAAAAAAAGCAAATAAGTATCGTCTGATTTATAAAAAATCCCCTGTGTGAATGCAGAACATGAAATATCTGCTATTCGCACAGGGGAATCTTTTATGCAAAAAACTTATCGTACAGACCAAAGAAGAAGATAAACAGAATGATCAGCGGCAGGATATAAGTGATGTATCCGCGCATCCATTTCCGGATCTTCATGCCTTTTCCGGTGTTGGCTTCTTCTGTGAAGTTTTCCCAGCCCCAGCCCCGTTTGGAAACACAGAAAAGCAGGTATACAAGAGAACCAAGCGGGAGCAGAATGTTGCTTACCAGAAAATCTTCAAGGTCGAGAATTGCGCCGCCGAATACCTTGAGCCAGTCCCAGGACCATACATTGTATCCAAGTACGCATGGCAGAGACAGAAGGATGATGGCGATGGCATTTACAAGACTGGATTTTTTTCGGCTCCAGCCGGTAAGCTCCATACCGCAGGAAATAATATTTTCAAATACAGCCAGGATGGTCGAGAAAGCTGCAAATGACATAAAGATGAAGAACAGGCTTCCCCACAGTCTTCCAAGCGGAATGTGGTTGAAAATATTCGGCAGTGTGATGAAGATCAGGCTCGGGCCGGAAGTCTGGTCAACATTGAATGTGAAACATGCCGGGAAAATAATAAGTCCGGAGGTGATCGCAACAAAAGTATCCAGAAGCGCAATATTCATGGATTCACCAAGCAGTGCATGATCTTTTCCGATGTAGCTTCCGAAGATAGCCATAGCACCGATACCAAGGCTGAGAGTAAAGAATGCCTGGTTCATAGCACCGGTAATGGTAGAAATAATACCGATCTCTTTCATACGCTCGAAATCCGGGATCAGGTAGAATTTCAGTCCCTCTTTGGCACCATCCATGGTAAAACTGTTGATGGCAAGAACAACCATGATCACCAGAAGAGAGATCATCATAACCTTGGTAACTTTTTCAAGGCCGTTCTGAAGACCGCGGGAGCAGACAAAAACACCTGCAATAACAACAACGATCATCCAGAATCCCATAGTAACGGGCTGGCCAAGCATGTTGGTAAACTGTCCTGCAACACCGTCGGAATCAAGTCCCTGGAATTTACCGGTGGCTGTCATATAGAAGTAATTCAGCATCCAGCCTGTAACAGTGGTGTAAAACATCATCAGGAGATAACATCCGATCAGAGTGATATATCCATGGATGTGCCATTTCTGTCCTGGTTTTTCCAGTGCGTAATATGCTTTGACAGGACTCTTCTGGCTGGCACGTCCAACAGAAAACTCCATAGTCATAACAGGAAGTCCAAGAAGGGCCAGGAAGATCAGGTAAAACAGTACGAATGTGCCGCCACCGCCCTGTCCGGCCATGTAAGGGAATTTCCAGACGTTTCCGATTCCGATGGCACAGCCAGCAGAAATCAGAATGAATCCCAGACGGGATCCGAGTTTTTCTCTTTCTTTCATAACTCACCTCATATAAATATGTATAGATTAGAGCGTGTTTGAAAAATCATTCCTGCCTTACAGAAAGCTTTTTTCAAACATGTTCTGGCAGTCGGTAATTTTAAGGAGTCTGACATACCGGTATTATCCGGCAGAAAAATTACTTCATGGCAGCAGGGCTTACCGATTTGCTCCCCCATAACTGTCGCTGAGTTTCTTTCAAGTAATACGCTAAAGTCACGAAGCTTATTCTACCATATTTCATGATTCTGCACAATAAAAATAACTTGCCCCGCGCCCTTTTCTTGTGGAAAAAAATGCTTCGTGGTATACTGGAATACAGACTGGCAGATCAGGATATCTGCCAGAAAATACACGGAGGATTTTTCCGGAAAGGATCGTGGAGCATGCGTTTACAGAAAGTACAGGATGCCCTGAATAAAAAAAACATTAAATTCGAATACACAGAGGAGGACGGCTGCGGAAGCCTGGATTTCATGTTCCGTGGACTGAAGTTCCATGTATGGGAATATGAGGATAACGGCTGGGGAGCTGAGACGAACATCTATGCGGCAGGAAGAAGTGAGGACATTGACGGAGATTATGAGGAAAAGATCTCCGCAGAGATCCTTTCCTGGCCAGATATGATAAACAACTGAATATTTCAGGATTCCACATCAGTGACATTGATCTCACCCTGGAATCCGTCAGTATAATGCAGTTCATAATCTTCTGTGATAAAAACGGCCTGAACTCCTTTTTTCTCCGCAAATTTCAGTCCGTCCTCCAGACCAAGGGCGAAACAGGTGGTGCTTAAGGCATCGCCGTCCACAGACTGGTCGGAGATGATCGTCACAGAGATCAGGCTATTGTCATATGGATAGCCGGTTTTGGGGTTCAGGATGTGATGGTATAATTTTCCGTTCTGCTTAAAGCACCTCTCATAAATTCCGGAGGATACAACAGATTTTCCGGTGATATCCATAACGGCTTCGGTTTCGTTGCGATCTGCAAAGGGCTTCTGGATGCCTATTTTGAAGGGAGTGCCGTCAGGCTTCGAGCCGATACAGAGGACGTTGCCGCCAAGGTTGATGATGGCACTCTTTACACTTTTTTTTACCAGAAAATCCTTCAGACGATCTGCGATATAGCCTTTGGCAATGGCGCCTACATCGAACTGGATGTCATCAGAGGGAAGTGTGATATCCTGCCCGTCAATGGTGACGCCGTCGGAGCTGCACAGGGGGAGAACTTTCTGAATATCTGCATCATCCGGAGCCTTCGGGTCTTCTGCTGTGAAATCCCAGAGAGAGGTCAAAGGCGCAATGGCGATGTCAAAGGCACCATCGGATTCCCTGGTGATAGAAAGTCCTTGGGAAAGCAGAGCAGCAAGGTATTCGGATATATGCCAGGTGTTTGTGGTGCCATTGACCTGGTAGGGAGTGGTCTGAGTTTCAATGGTTTGATTTGATACAGCGGAATCTGATATCCGGTGATTTAATTTATAAAGCTCGCTGTTCTCATTTGTCCGGCTGAAGATCAGCTCATACCTATCGCACAGTGCCAGACAGTCATCTAGGAGGGATTTATCCTGGGAATCGTAAATGGTGATCTGTATGGCTGTGTTCAATTTGATGCTGCTGATACTGATAGGCTCCTTCTCGGTGGCAGTGCTGGTGCCAGTGGTATTCTGGCAGCCTGTGAAAAGGAGCATTGGACAGACAAGAACTGTGCATAGTATTAAATAGAAGAAACACCGTTGAAAGCGATGGTTTTTTAAATAAAGATATAAAGTTGACATAATCTTTCTCCTGAATTGATGATCGTATGACCGGATGCAGCTCAAAGCTATCTGCCGGATTGTTTATAAAGATAATTTATTATACCACGCATTCTCAAAACCAGAAAGGCTTATGCCTGCCGCAAAAATCATTGTATTTTGCAATAATATAAGATATAATTTCTCCGAAAAAAAGAACATATTTGCTATGGATGATATGGATCAGAATGATTGAGTGGATTTTTACAGATAAAAGGAGAAATTTTTTATGATAAAAGTAATTGCCAGTGATATGGATGGTACACTTCTTGGTGATGACCATAGGATCGCACCGGAAACCCTTGCGGCGGTCAGGCGTGCCTGCGATGCGGGAATCCGCTTTATGGTTGCCACTGGCCGGAATTTCCCCGGTGCCATGGAGGAACTGAAGGGAACAGAGCTGACCTGTGATTATGTGGTGAGCAGCGGTGCTGAAGTACGGAATCCGCAGCAGGAGGTCGTAAAGAGTACACCGATCTCTATTGAGCTGTGTGAGGAGGTCTACAATACGGCAAAAAAATACCCGGTATCTGTGGCATTTTTTACGGATCGCTACGATTACCGTATTGGAACAAAGAAAGAAATTGAAGACGGGATCATTCAGCAGATCCGTCTTTTCAATATGGACATAGATACCAGCGAGGAGATTGTACGGAAATCCCCGCAGTACCGCAGGATCGCCGGAAACACGAAAGGGATTTCCGATATCCGTTCCCTGGAGAGCAGCGGTGCGCCGGTATATAAGATCTTCATTTTTGCGGCAGATGTGGAGCAGCTGGAGAAACTCAGCGATGAGCTGAAAGAAAATCCAGCCGTTGCAGTGGCTTCTTCCTTTATATATAATCAGGAGATTACAGCAGTAGAGGCGCAGAAAGGCCCGGTGCTGAAAGAATATATCGAGTCTCTGGGTTATACCATGGATGAGGTGATGGTCCTTGGTGACAGTCTTAATGATTATTCCATGATTTCCATGGATTTCGGCGTAACTGTTGCAATGGAAAACGCAGTTCCGGAGATTAAAAGAGCAGCAAAATACATCACAAAGAACAACAATGAATTTGGTGTTGCCTATGCTATTGATCAGGTTCTGGAACGTCAGGGAAAATAGTTTTTCCCCCTTTTGAAAAAGTGTCATATATATTATAATGTGGAAAGATGAATACAGAAAAGCGAAAGGCTTGCGTTCCGGTGTATGAAGCAGAGTGGAATGAGAAGTTTCGCTTTACAAAAAAACACAGACAAAGAGAGGAAATCACGATGGAAAAAATGGAAAATGTTTATATTATGGATCACCCGCTGATCAAACACAAAATTTCAATGCTCCGTGATAAAAATACAGGAACAAACGAGTTCCGTAAACTGGTAGAGGAGATCGGTATCCTGATGGGATATGAGGCACTTCGAGATCTTCCTACAGAAGAAGTAAAGGTTGAGACACCAATCGAGACATGTATGACGCCAATGATCTCCGGAAAGAAACTGGCCATTATCCCTGTTCTCCGTGCAGGCCTTGGAATGGTAAACAGCATCCTGACACTGGTTCCGTCAGCAAAAGTCGGCCATGTAGGACTTTACCGAGATCCTGTAACTCATGAGCCGCATGAGTACTACTGCAAACTTCCAGAATCCATTGATGAGCGTATTGCAGTAATCGTTGACCCGATGCTTGCAACAGGCGGTTCTGGCGAGGCTGCTATTGATTTTGTTAAGAAACAGGGAGGCAGGAATATTAAGTTTATGTGCATCATTGCAGCACCGGAAGGACTGAAACGACTTCACGAGGCACATCCGGATGTACAGATCTACTGTGGTTCCCTTGACAGAGAGCTCAATGAGAACGCTTACATCTGCCCGGGACTTGGAGATGCCGGAGACCGTATTTTTGGTACTAAATAATTTTGGAAAAATCTTAAAAAATACTTGACACACCCGGCACTGTTATGGTATTGTACCTAAGAACGCTGCCGAAGACAGTAGGTGCCGTAAGGCATAAGGATCAAAACGCCTACCGAGGTCCAAGTATTCTGAGTTAAGATTACACAAGGCCTTATTGCGAAGCAGTAAGGTCTTTTTTTAAACAGATTGACTTATTGCGACGGCGGTATACAAAATCTATAAGGAGGTGTACCATTTCATGGCAAAAGTAGAACTGAAACAACCAATCGTAGAAGAGATCTCTAACAGCATTAAAGACGCACAGTCTGTTGTACTTGTAAACTACAGCGGTCTTACAGTTGAGCAGGATACAATTCTTCGTAAAGAGTTAAGAGAAGCTGGTGTTCAGTACAAGGTATACAAAAATACCATGATGCGTCGTGCATTCGAGGGTACAGCATTTGAGAGCCTCAGTGATCATTTACATGGCACAAATGCGATCGCTATCTCCGAGACAGACGCAACTGCTCCGGCAAGAATCCTTGCTAAATATGCAAAACAGTTCCCGGCACTGGAGCTGATCGCAGGTGTAGTTGAAGGTAACTACAATGATCAGGCCGGAATTCAGGCACTGTCCACAATTCCTTCAAGAGAGGAACTTCTTGGAAAACTGCTTGGAAGCATGCAGTCTCCGATCGCAAACTTCGCTCGTGTGCTTAATCAGATCGCAGAGCAGAACGGCGGAGCTGACGCAGCAGCTGCTGAGTAATCCCAGCAACGTGCAATTGGCGGCATAACGACCGCATGATTATTAATTAAAATTTATAAATGGAGGGAAATTAAAATGGCAAAATTAACAACAGAAGAATTTATTGCAGCAATCAAAGAATTATCTGTATTAGAGTTAAATGACCTTGTAAAAGCTTGTGAGGAAGAGTTCGGCGTTTCCGCAGCAGCAGGTGTTGTTGTAGCAGCAGCAGGTGCAGCAGGCGAGGCAGCTGAGGAGAAAGATGAGTTTGACGTAGAGCTTACAGAGGTTGGCGCTAACAAAGTTAAAGTTATCAAAGTTGTTCGTGAGGTTACAGGTCTTGGACTTAAAGAGGCTAAAGCTATTGTTGATGGTGCTCCGAAGGTTGTTAAAGAGGGCGCATCCAAAGCTGAGGCTGAGGACATCAAAACTAAACTTGAGGCTGAGGGAGCTAAGGTTACACTTAAATAATCCAGTCAGAATAAGAGCTTTGAGGCTGTTGTGCCTGCCGGTTTACCGGCGGCACAGCAGCTTTTTTTGTCCCTTGCTTTTTGGGAACAAAAGAAGGATAATGAAAAAAAGAAAGGGGGATGAAATATAAATATGAAAAAGAAAATGTTGGCCGGTGTTCTGGCTGCGGTAGTCGGACTAACTGGAATTCCGGTGCCGACAGCAGCACAGCAGACATCTCAGAAAAAACATACCAATGCAGTTCAATGATTTCTCCGATGGAGGCGATTCGGGCTCAGAATGCAATAATGAATCAGCAGGAGAAACTCGAAGAGGAAGAAAATGTACCTGCGGAAGAACCAGATCCGTTGGTTATTGACGATAATGGGAGTGTGGTACCTGCTTCTACGGCAGCATGGACAAAAGAAAATTCAGATTCAGAAGAAGATGTAACATCTGGAGAAGCAGAGGATGTTTTTTCGGATGGAAGTACAGAAGTATCGGCAGCCAGTACTGTATTGTCAGATGACAACGGTGAGGAAGATTCAGGTGTGGACAGTATTGGAGATCAGGAAGAGGAATTGACGGATGATGTATCAGAAATAACAGAAACACCGGATCAGGGGAGTGAGACAGAAGCTGAACAGGAAAATGCCGAAGAAATTCAGCAGGAACCAGATGGGGAAAGTGCGGACAGCAAACAGGGCAAAGAAACTGTGAATAATCAGTTTATTCAGGAGGATTTTACTGCTGGAGAAACGGAAGATTTTTCTGATGGAAGTGCTTCAGAGGGAAAACAGGGAGTATATCGGACAGTGACGCTTCAAATAAAAGACGGAGAGGACATTACAGCTCCTTTGAATACTCTTTTGTGGAAACTAAAGGATAAGGCTACAGATGAAAATCCGTATAAGATCATTATTCCGCCGGGAAATTATAATCTGACAGGAACTCTCTGCATGTACAGCAATATGTATTTATATGCACAGGGAGCTACGATTACCAAGACCTCTGTAAATAAACATATTTTGCTCCGCTTGGGAAATACGCTGGAATCAGAAGGCGGTTACAATGGTTATCGAAATATAGTTATTGATGGAGGAACATGGGATTTCAATTATAAGATTGTAAAAGAAAAAGATGCACCAGGAGGTTTTGTGGGTTTCAGCATCGGCCATGCTACTAATGTTACTGTCAAAAATGCTACATTTCTTAATAATCTGAAATCGCATTTTCTGGAATTTGGAGGTATTAAAAATGCCAGGATCACAGGATGTACATTTCGCGGATATTATAAGAATTATGTAAAAGGCGGTCAGGAATGTATTCAGATAGACTGCTGTACAGATGAGAATAATGTTTTTCCACAGTATCAGCCTTATGATGGAACTACCTGTGAAGATTTTGTTATTGAGGATAATGTGTTTGAGGATGTTTTTGCAGGGCTGGGAACCCACAGCATGATGGCAGGAAAGACTTACAAAAGGATTACTGTCAGAGACAATACATTCCATAATGTAAAGAAACGCTGTATAGAATTTCTTAATTATGAAGATTCTGTAGCAGAAGATAATACTATGGTAAATGTGGGGACGGGTGTTGAAGTTTCTGCTGTAAACCTGAAAAATACTCATAAGACGAAGGGGTATAATGGAGGACCTGGAACAAGCGCAAACCGGAATATCTGGGTAACAGGGAATTATATCAGCCTGTCTAAGACTTCCAGCATCGGAGGATATGCATGGATATGCAGCGGCATCAATGTGCTGGGATATAATATGAAAAGAAACGGTGGTGTGATTCCGAAGGGAATTTATTCAATAAAAGGTATTACAGTGGAAGATAACCGTGTTACAGGATATGGCAATGGGATTCGCATGACTCTTTCAGATTCAGGAACTTTGAATAATAACCGTATTAAGGTAAAAAATACCTCTGCGTTTTCCAATCTGGGAATCAGTGCGGAAGACTCCAGGGGGACAGCGATCAGAAAAAATACGGTTTCCGGAACCGCAAATGCAGGTGTTTATGTTTACGATGGGGTATATGTCAAAAAATCCCAAAAGAAAAACATCATCAGCGGAAATGTGGTTTCTGCAGCAGGAGGGGACGGAATTTATCTGGGTTCAATGGCGGCCCCTTCTACAGTGGAAAAGAATACTGTAAAATCAACGGGCGGGTCAGGAATCCGTGTAAATGTCGGCAAAAATGTCAATATATTCAGCAACTCTTCTTCAAAAAACAAAAACCACGGAATTAAAATTGAATATGCTACAGGCGGAATACGCGCAAAGAGCAATCGTGTCTTTTCAAATAAAAAAAGCGGTATTCTGATCTGGAAATCAAGAGTAACAGAAATTTCCGGAAATAAAGCGGACAAAAACAAAGGAAATGGTATTTATGCCTATACTTCTGTGATACCGGTAATGAAATCCAACAGTTTCAGCGGAAATGGAAAAATCCAGGCTGTATATGCTAAAAGCTGCAAGGGTTGGACGAGCATTAATCGTCCAGCCTGCAAAAAGATTACAGCTGCAAGCACTGCTATAAACGGAACAGCATCTGGCAGCAGAAGTGTCACTGTTTATGTGCAGAAATCCGGAAAGTTTGTAAAGCTGGGTGTATCATCCGTAAACAAAAAGAAACAGTACGTTATTAAAATAAAGAAGCAAAAAAAGAATACTGCTCTGAAACTTGTCTCAAAAGATAAATACGGAAATACAGTAACAGTAAATACTGTTGTGAAGTAAGTATGTGTGATAAATAAAAGATTCTGTTCCGGATATCCATACATCGTATGTATAGAAGGAACAGAATCTTTTTTTTGAAAAATGTAAAAAAATCAAAAAAAGTGCTTGACACGCTTTTTTTCTTATGTTAAAGTGGAGGATGCTATATTATGGCTAGATATGCCTGCCTAAAAGCCAGGCGGGATCATGTTGTAATAAATAATAAAAAAACAGGGGTGAAACGTCAATGGAAAAAAACAGAATTCGTTCTGTAAAAACTGGAAAAAGCATGCGTATGAGCTACCAGAGACAAAAAGAAGTCCTGGAAATGCCAAACCTGATCGAAGTTCAGAAAGATTCCTACCAGTGGTTTCTTGACGAAGGTTTAAAAGAAGTATTTGATGATATTTCTCCGATCGCAGATTACGGCGGAAAGCTCAGTCTGGAATTCATCGATTTCACATATGATGAAAAAGATGCGAAATATTCCATCGAGCAGTGTAAAGAACGTGACGTGACTTATGCCGCACCTTTGAAGGTTCGAGTAAGGCTGATCAATAAGGAAACAGAAGAGATCAACGAACACGAGATTTTCATGGGAGATTTACCGCTGATGACTGCAACAGGTACTTTTGTTATCAATGGTGCTGAGCGTGTTATTGTCAGCCAGTTAGTACGTTCCCCTGGAATCTACTACGCAATCGCTCATGATAAACTTGGCAAGAGACTGTTTTCCAGTACTGTAATTCCTAACAGAGGTGCATGGCTGGAGTATGAGACAGATTCAAATGATATATTCTATGTACGTGTAGACAGAACAAGAAAGGTTCCGATCACTGTTCTGATCCGTGCACTGGGCATTGGAACCAATGCTGAGATCATTGATCTGTTTGGTGAAGAGCCAAAGATCCTTGCCAGCTTTACAAAGGATACTTCCACAAACTATCAGGAAGGTCTCCTTGAGCTGTATAAGAAGATCCGTCCGGGCGAGCCGCTTGCAGTAGAGAGCGCAGAGAGCCTTATCATGGCAATGTTCTTTGATCCGAGAAGATATGACCTTGCCAAAGTCGGACGTTATAAATTTAATAAGAAGCTTCATTTCAATAAACGTATCGTAGGCCACAAGCTTTCTCAGGATGTTGTTGACACAACAACAGGAGAGATCCTTGCTGAGGCTGAGACACTTGTTACAAAAGAGCTTGCTGATACATTACAGAATTCCGCAGTTCCGTACGTATGGATCCAGGGTGAGGAGAGAGAGATCAAAGTCCTTTCCAGCCTTATGGTTGATATCCGTCACTATCTGCCGGAGCTTGAGGATCCGAAGTCCCTGGGTGTTACAGAATTAGTATACTACCCGGTACTCGAAAAAATTCTGGAAGAAAATGACACATTTGAGGACAGATGTGATGCGATCAAACGTGATATCCACGACCTGATCCCGAAACACATCACCAAGGAAGATATCCTTGCGTCCATCAACTACAATATGCATCTGGAGTACGGCCTTGGAAACGATGATGATATCGACCACCTGGGCAACCGTCGTATCCGTGCTGTCGGTGAGCTGCTTCAGAACCAGTACCGCATCGGTCTTTCCAGACTTGAGCGTGTGGTACGTGAGAGAATGACAACACAGGATACAGAGAGTATTTCTCCGCAGTCCCTGATCAATATCAAACCAGTAACTGCAGCAGTGAAGGAGTTCTTCGGATCTTCCCAGCTGTCACAGTTCATGGACCAGAACAACCCTCTTGGAGAGCTGACTCATAAGAGAAGACTTTCTGCACTGGGACCTGGCGGTCTGTCACGAGACAGAGCCGGATTCGAGGTTCGAGATGTACATTACTCCCATTATGGAAGAATGTGCCCGATCGAGACTCCTGAGGGACCGAATATCGGTCTTATCAACTCCCTTGCATCTTATGCAAGAATCAATCAGTACGGTTTCGTAGAGGCTCCGTACAGAAAAATTGATAAAACAGATCCTTCCAACCCGCGTGTAACAGATGAAGTTGTATACATGACAGCGGACGAGGAAGATAATTATCATGTAGCACAGGCGAATGAGCCACTGGACGAAGAGGGACATTTCCTTCATAAGAACGTTTCCGGTCGTTACCGTGAGGAGACACAGGAGTACGAGCAGCATATGTTCGACTACATGGACGTATCTCCGCGAATGGTATTCTCCGTTGCTACAGCCCTGATTCCGTTCCTGCAGAACGATGATGCGAACCGTGCGCTGATGGGATCAAACATGCAGCGTCAGGCCGTTCCGCTTCTTACAACAGAGGCTCCGGTTGTTGGTACTGGTATGGAGACCAAGACAGCCGTTGACTCCGGTGTATGTGTTGTTGCAAGAAAAGCAGGTACAGTACTTCGTTCCACATCTACAGATATCTCCATCAAGAATGATGACGGAACCAAGGATGATTACCATCTGACCAAATTTATGCGAAGCAACCAGAGCAACTGCTACAACCAGAGACCGATCGTGTTCCAGGGTGAGCATGTTGAGGCTGGACAGGTTATCGCTGATGGTCCGTCTACATCCAATGGTGAGCTTGCACTTGGTAAGAACCCGCTGATCGGATTTATGACCTGGGAAGGTTATAACTACGAGGATGCTGTTCTTCTCAGTGAGAGACTTGTACAGAACGATGTTTATACATCTGTCCATATCGAGGAGTATGAGGCAGAATCCCGTGATACCAAGCTGGGACCGGAAGAGATCACACGTGACGTTCCGGGTGTCGGTGATGATGCTCTGAAAGATCTGGATGAGCGCGGTATCATCCGTATCGGTGCTGAGGTACGTGCCGGTGATATCCTTGTCGGTAAGGTTACTCCTAAGGGAGAGACAGAGCTTACTGCTGAGGAGCGTCTCCTTCGTGCTATCTTTGGTGAGAAGGCAAGAGAGGTACGTGATACTTCCCTTAAAGTACCGCACGGTGAATATGGTATTATCGTAGATGCCAAAGTATTTACAAGAGAGAACGGCGATGAGCTGAGCCCTGGAGTAAATCAGGCAGTACGTATTTATATTGCACAGAAGAGAAAGATCTCCGTTGGTGATAAGATGGCTGGTCGTCATGGTAACAAGGGTGTCGTTTCCCGTGTACTTCCGGTTGAGGATATGCCATTCCTTCCGAACGGACGTCCGCTCGATATCGTGCTGAATCCTCTGGGTGTACCTTCCCGAATGAATATCGGACAGGTCCTGGAGATTCACTTAAGCCTTGCTGCAAAAGCACTTGGCTTCAATATCGCAACACCGGTATTCGATGGCGCAAACGAGGTTGATATCCAGGATACTCTGGAGCTTGCCAACGATTACGTTAATACGGAAGACTTCGAGGAATTCCGTGAGAAATATAAAGATATTCTTGCACCGGATGTTATGCAGTACCTTGATGAGAACAAAGCTCACAGAGCACTCTGGAAGGGCGTTCCTATTTCCAGAGACGGTAAGGTAAGACTTCGTGACGGACGTACAGGAGAGTATTTCGACAGCCCTGTAACAATCGGTCATATGCACTACCTGAAACTGCATCATCTGGTAGACGATAAGATCCACGCACGTTCCACAGGTCCATACTCCCTGGTAACACAGCAGCCTCTGGGTGGTAAAGCTCAGTTCGGTGGCCAGCGTTTCGGAGAGATGGAGGTTTGGGCACTGGAGGCATATGGTGCTTCCTATACACTGCAGGAGATTCTGACAGTGAAGTCTGATGATGTGATCGGACGTGTTAAGACCTATGAAGCGATCATCAAAGGCGACAACATTCCTGAGCCAGGTATTCCTGAGTCCTTTAAGGTTCTTCTTAAGGAGCTTCAGTCCCTTGGTCTGGATGTACGTGTGCTCAGCGAGGACGGATCAGAGGTACACATTATGGAGACTTCTGATTACGGAGATACAGATCTTCGTCATGTCATCGAGGGCGATTCCAGAGGACGCAGAGATGAGGAGTCCTTCGGTAAACACGGCTATACCAAGCAGGAGTTCAGCGGAGAAGAGCTTGTCAATGTAGAAGAAGATGAGGACATGGAAGACGAGGATGACATGATCGAGTTTGAAGAGTCCTTTGATGATGAGGAATAAGAAAGGGGAAAGAATACATGGCAGAAACAACGAACGCCAATGAAACATATCAGCCAATGACTTTCGATGCCATCAAGATCGGACTGGCGTCCCCTGAGAAGATCAGAGAGTGGTCACACGGTGAGGTTTTAAAACCTGAAACAATCAACTACAGAACCTTGAAACCTGAGAAGGACGGTCTTTTCTGCGAAAGAATTTTCGGACCGAGCAAGGACTGGGAGTGCCACTGTGGAAAGTATAAAAAAATTCGCTATAAAGGCGTTGTCTGCGACAGATGTGGTGTTGAAGTAACCAAATCTGCCGTTCGTAGAGAGCGTATGGGACACATCGAGCTTGCAGCTCCGGTGTCTCATATCTGGTACTTCAAAGGAATTCCGTCCCGTATGGGTCTGATCCTTGACATTTCTCCGAGAACACTGGAGAAAGTGCTTTACTTTGCCAACTATATCGTTCTGGATCCTGCTGATTCCGGACTTATGTACAAACAGGTACTCACCGAGCGTGAGTACCAGGAAGCACGTGAGTCATACGGCGAAGGATTCCGCGTAGGTATGGGTGCTGAGTCCATCATGGAGCTTTTGCAGGCTATTGATCTTGAAAAAGATTCCGAAGAGCTGAAAGCAGAGCTTGTAGATGCAACCGGCCAGAAACGTGCAAGAATCATCAAACGTCTTGAGGTTGTGGAGTCCTTCCGTGAGTCCGGCAACCGTCCTGAATGGATGATCATGACCGTTATTCCGGTTATCCCGCCGGATCTTCGTCCTATGGTACAGCTGGACGGAGGACGTTTTGCAACATCTGACCTGAATGATCTTTACAGAAGGATCATCAACAGAAACAACCGTCTGAAAAGACTTCTGGAGCTTGGTGCTCCGGATATCATTGTCCGCAACGAGAAGCGTATGCTGCAGGAGGCTGTAGATGCCTGATCGATAACGGACGCCGTGGACGTCCTGTAACAGGCCCTGGAAACAGAGCTCTGAAATCCCTTTCCGATATGCTGAAAGGTAAATCCGGACGTTTCCGTCAGAACCTTCTTGGTAAACGAGTTGACTACTCCGGACGTTCTGTAATCGTTGTAGGACCTGAGCTGAAAATCTATCAGTGTGGTCTTCCGAAAGAGATGGCTATCGAGCTGTTCAAACCATTCGTTATGAAAGAGCTTGTTGCCAACGGAACTTCCCACAACATCAAGAATGCCAAGAAAATGGTAGAGAAACTTGAGCCTGCAGTATGGGATGTCCTTGAGGACGTCATTAAGGAGCATCCGGTTATGCTGAACCGTGCACCTACACTGCATCGTCTGGGTATCCAGGCGTTCGAGCCGATCCTTGTAGAAGGTAAGGCTATCAAGCTTCATCCGCTTGTTTGTACAGCGTTCAACGCTGACTTCGATGGTGACCAGATGGCCGTACATCTTCCGCTTTCCCAGGAAGCGCAGGCAGAGTGCCGTTTCCTTCTGTTATCACCGAACAACCTTCTGAAACCGTCAGATGGTGGTCCTGTAGCCGTTCCTTCACAGGATATGGTCCTTGGTATCTACTACCTGACACAGGAGAGACCTGGAAACAAGGGTGAGGGCAAGTTCTTCAAGAGTGTCAACGAGGCAATTCTTGCATACGAGAACAAGGTCATCACACTCCAGACAAAGATCATTGTTCATTGCCATAAGACAATGCCGGACGGAACTGTTTTAAGCGGCAATGTTCATTCTACACTGGGACGTTTCCTGTTTAACGAGATCCTTCCGCAGGATCTTGGATTCGTAGACAGAAGCGTACCTGGAAACGAACTGCTTCTTGAGGTTGATTTCCTTGTTGGTAAGAAACAGCTGAAGCAGATCCTTGAAAAAGTTATCAATACTCACGGTGCAACAAAGACAGCCGAGGTACTTGACTCCGTTAAGGCTATGGGTTACAAATACTCCACACGTGCAGCCATGACCGTATCTATTTCCGATATGACCGTGCCGCCGCAGAAGCCGGAGATGATCAAGCAGGCACAGGATACTGTTGACCGTATCACAAAGAACTACAAACGTGGTCTTATCACAGAGGAAGAGCGTTACAAAGAGGTTGTTGATACCTGGAAGAAGACTGATGATGAGCTTACAAAAGCACTTCTTACAGGTCTTGATAAGTACAACAACATCTTCATGATGGCTGACTCCGGAGCCCGTGGTTCCGATAAGCAGATCAAGCAGCTTGCCGGAATGCGTGGATTGATGGCTGATACAACCGGTCATACAATCGAGCTCCCGATCAAGTCAAACTTCCGTGAAGGTCTTGACGTACTGGAGTACTTCATGTCCGCTCATGGAGCCCGTAAAGGTCTTTCCGATACCGCTCTTCGTACAGCCGATTCAGGATACCTGACAAGACGACTTGTTGACGTATCCCAGGATCTGATCGTTCGTGAGGCAGACTGCTGTGAGAACAGAGCAGAGATCTCAGGTATGGTCGTTCGTGGATTCATGGACGGAAAAGAAGAGATCGAGAGCCTTCAGGAGCGTATCACAGGACGTTTCTCCTGTGAAACAGTTAAGAATAAAGACGGAGAAATCCTTGTTAAAGCAAACCACATGATCACACCGAAGCGTGCAGCCCGTATCATGAAAGAGGGCGTAAGCAACCAGACAGGCGGACCGATCGACAAACTGAAGATCCGTACCATCCTTTCCTGTAAGTGCAAGGTTGGTGTCTGCGCAAAATGTTATGGTGCAAACATGGCTACCGGTGAGCCGGTACAGGTTGGTGAGTCTGTTGGTATCATCGCAGCACAGTCTATCGGTGAGCCAGGTACACAGCTGACCATGCGTACTTTCCATACCGGTGGTGTTGCCGGTGGAGATATCACACAGGGTCTTCCTCGTGTCGAGGAGCTTTTTGAGGCAAGAAAGCCGAAGGGTCTTGCAATCATCACAGAGATCCCAGGTGTTGCCACGATCAACGACACCAAGAAGAAACGTGAGATCATCGTAAACGATCCGGAGACAGGCGATTCCAAGACTTACCTGATCCCATACGGTTCCCGTATCAAAGTCCTTGACGGACAGGTTCTTGAGGCCGGCGATGAGCTGACAGAAGGTAGTGTAAATCCGCATGATATCCTGAGAATCAAGGGTGTCCGTGCAGTTCAGGATTACATGATCCGCGAGGTTCAGCGTGTATATCGTCTGCAGGGTGTTGAGATCAACGATAAGCATATCGAGGTTATCGTTCATCAGATGCTGAAGAAGATCCGTATCGAGGATAACGGAGATACAGAGTTCCTGCCTGGAACACTTGTTGATGTCCTTGATGTTGAGGAAGTTAACGAGAAACTTGAGGCAGAGGCAAACAGCCGGCAGAGGGCAAACAGGTTATGCTTGGTATTACAAAAGCATCTCTTGCAACCAACTCCTTCCTGTCAGCAGCATCCTTCCAGGAAACAACCAAGGTCCTGACAGAGGCTGCTATCAAAGGTAAGATCGATCCGCTGATCGGCCTGAAAGAGAACGTTATCATTGGTAAGCTGATTCCTGCAGGTACAGGTATGAAGCGTTACAGTGAGATCACTCTCGATACAGGAATGCCGGAAGTAAAGAATGCTTCCGAGGAGCCGGAGGATATTGAGGATATTTCCGTAGAGGAAGATGCGGCTGAGACTGCTCCGGAAGAAGAGACCGCTGCTGTTGAAGAGACATCAGAGGAAACTGCACCGGTAGAAGAATAAGTCGGATACCTTGCTAATATAAACATAATCTCCCCCCGGAATTCCGGAGGGAGATTTCTGTATATAGGGAGCATTCAATATTCTGAGAGAGGAGGGATTGCGATGGACAAGGAACTGCCAATTTCCCCGTGGCCTGAATGGAAGATCATAAGCAAGATCGGGGAAGGATCTTTTGGAAGAGTATACAAAGCTCAGAGAACAGAGAAGGGACGTTCTTTTTACTCGGCAATTAAGATAATCACAATCCCCGCCAGTAAAGGGGAGCTGGATAGTGTGCGCTCAGAATCCGGTGATGAGAAATCCGTTCGCGATTATTTCGAAAATCTGGTGGAGGAGTGCATTCAGGAAGTAAGCACCATGGAGTATTTCCGGGGGAATTCCCACATTGTATCTGTTGAAGATTACAAGGTTATGGAATACCTGGATGAGATCGGATGGGATATTTTTATCCGCATGGAATATCTCACAAGCTTTATGGAATATTATGCGGGAAAAAATCTCACAGAAAAAGAAGTGATGAAGCTGGGCATGGATCTTTGCAAAGCACTGGAATACTGCGGACAGCTTCACATCATTCACAGAGATATCAAACCTGAGAATATTTTTGTATCCAGGTTCGGGGATTTCAAACTGGGTGATTTTGGAATCGCCCGTGAACTGGAAAAAACGATGAGTACCCTCTCCAAGAAGGGAACTTATTCTTATATGGCACCGGAGATGTACAGGGGAGAAAAGTACGATAACAGAGTGGATATCTACGCACTTGGACTGGTGCTTTATAAACTGATGAACCATAACAGGCTGCCGTTTCTTAATCTGGAGAAACAGCTGATCACATACCGGGATAAGGAGAATGCCCTGACGAGAAGAATGTCCGGGGAAAAACCTCCGGAGCCTGCAGATGCGGGAGATGCTTTTGGCGAGGTTATCCTGAAAGCCTGTGCCTATGATCCCGGAGAGCGTTACCAGACACCCCATGAGCTGAGGGAAGCACTGGAATCGATCCAGTGTGGAACAAGACTACAAGAGAAACCAGAACGAAAAACGCAGCCAGTTCATAAAGAAGCGGAAGAGCGGTATGTTCCGGAGTCAATGCCCAGATTCCTTCAGGAAGGGGCTGTTAATCAGCTGGCCAGGACAAGTCAGATAAACACAGAAGCTGTCCGCGAAGCACGGCGAAATTACATACAGAAATCTAAAGCTGCTACGTCTGGGCAGCAGGACAATCCATCAACAGGAATGGCAGGTCAGAATAAGTCTCAGGGTGCTGCGCAAAATGCAGCCCGCGGAGCAGTACAAAATCAGATGCAGGGAGCGGCACAGAATTTGTTTTCCGGATCAACGCAGAATATAGCACCGAATTCATCCAGAAGTCCATATCAGGGAGCACCAAAACCTGTTCCGGAAAGAACAATGCCAGGAAGCGGAAGCAATATTTCGCAGACCAGGCGTTCGCAGCAGAATTCCGGTGTAAGAAGAACAGGAGCTGTGCAGCCAAAAGTTACCACAATGGCAGACCTGGAGAACGATCGTGACCAGGATCTGCGGGAGTGGAGAGATCCTGTATCAGAAAGTACAGAAAATATTTCTGACAGAAAGAAAAGAAAAGTTCTTTTTAAAGTGATCGCAGCAGCGACTGTAGTAATTGTTCTGATTGGTGGAATTCTTACAGTGCGGTTTGTTCTGAAACCGGCAGACAGCGGAGATCATACATACACAAACACTGATGACTCCGATGCACTGAACGATAGCAATTTCGGAACAACGGACAGTTCTGATGAGGATTTTGCCCAGGCAATGGAGACGATCCGTGAGCATGCAACTACGATAGAGAATGCTCTGGACACTTATAAACGCGAGGCACAGAGGGGGAACGCCTGCGCTTTTATAATCCGTCAGGAGAGATTGCCAAAGTGCTTGTTTACCCGGATCAGTCCGCAGATGGTGTTTACGAGGAATATTTTTACTGGGGCGAGCAGATGTTTTATACTTATATATGGAACGGTGATGAGAAGCAGTATTTCTATTATCAGGACGGTCTTCTGATACGCTGGATCGATAAAGATGGAAAAGTCCATGATAAAGAAAGTGGCAATGACGAATATGTAGAATTGGGAGACAAATACTGGAGCAATTCCGTTGTGGAGCTGAAGCAGTAGTTGTTGAAAGGGTTTTTACGAAAGGAAAAAGAATGGCCTATCAGATTGATTATGCATATACATGCCACACTGGAAAAGTGAGGGCTAATAATGAGGATAATTTCTGGTGCTGCGGTGTGCGTCTGCCGGTGAACAACCAGGGAGTTGATGGCATCCTGGCAGGTCATACACAGCACTGGCAGCTTCCTGTACTGGCTGTCTTTGATGGTATGGGAGGGGAGAGCTGCGGCGAGATGGCAGCTTCCGTTGCAGCAGAAGCACTGGGCGGTTTTTATGAAGAAAACCGCAAGAGTCTCAGAAAGGAACCCGTGGATTTTCTTACAGGGGCCTGTGAAAATATGAATGAAGCAGTATGCCGTTACAGCAGAGATAACTGCATCAACAGCATGGGAACGACAATGGCACTTCTGTCTTTCAGCGAAAAGGCGATCTATGCCTGCAACCTGGGGGACAGCCGTATTTACCGCCATTTTCAGGGAAAACTTCAGCAGATTTCCACAGATCATGTGATTGGCGGAAAGATGCTGGGAAAAGCACCTCTGACACAATATCTGGGTTTCCAGGAGGAGAATATGGCACTGGAGCCTTCTGTCGTGGAGATCGGTTATCAGGATGGAAGCAGTTATCTCATCTGCTCAGACGGAGTGACAGATATGCTTTCTGATGAGGAGATCCAGGCAGTTCTGACTAAAAATTCCACAGCAGAAGAGAAGGTGGAAGAACTTCTTGGAGAAGCTCTGGAAAAAGGCGGCCGGGATAATGTGACAATGGTTCTGGCGCAGATCAGTGGCTACGAAGAAAAAAATCCTCTCAAAAGATGGGCAGAGCGGCATAGCACCGGGCGGTAACGATACCGGCCTGGCAGTTCTGCCGGGGAGTAATAAAAGGGATAAGGAGAATTTAAGATGAGAAATCGAATGCAGGATCTTGATTTTGAACAGACAGTTGCCTTCGATTCTGTGAAGGACTTTGAATTTACCAAAAAGGCGGCGCAGAAATTCCGTCAGATTGTCAGTCTGGATTCCTTTGAGGATGAAGATGCTGACGTTATTTTTCATTATCTTTACAAAGAAATGGAGCTTGTATCTTTCGGTGATTATCTGAAGAGATATGTTTATGAGAGGGCAGAACTTGAGGAGCCTTTTTCTCAGGTACCCCAGGAGGTTTATAAGGAGATCGTGGTGGAATCTTTCAAGGAGACTTACACCCCGAAATCCATGTCTCCCACATCAGCCAAGCTGAGTTCACTGGTAAATAACTGGCTGACTCAGGCTTCTGTGAAGCGTGAAACAGTTTTTCTGCTGGGATTTGGGCTTCGAATGAGCACGGAGGATGTGTCGGATTTCCTCACAAGAGTTCTCCGTGAGCAGGATTTTGATTTCCACAATCCTGAAGAAGTGATCTACTGGTACTGCTACAAGAACCATCTGGCTATTATAAAGCCGAGGAATACAAGGAAATATACAAGAACCACCTTGCCCCTGTGGAAAAAAAGGCCGGTGAAGTTGTTTACGGCACAGGTCTTTGTCTGGACAGTGAAGAGAAGCTTCTGGAATATCTGGCGTTTCTGAAAGGCAGATGTGATGATCCCATGTCTGAGAAGAGCCAGGCGTTCCGGGAATTTATGGTTCTCCTGGAGCGTGCAAAGAAGATCATTGCAGCGATGTATCAGAAAGATGAAGAAGAGAATGGGGGCAAAAAGATCTGGAAGCCAGAGAACATAAACGCTTCAGATCTTGAGAAGGTTATCTGCAGTGGAATCCCGATCAATAAGATGGGCAATCTGAAGAAAATGTCAGCTTCCATTCTGGCAAAACATTTCAGTCAGAAGCGTTTCAGCCGCCAGAGAATCAACAATATCCTAAATCATAAATTTCCTGTGGAACGTTTTGATCTGATCACGCTGGAGTTTTTTGTGATCTCGCAGGAGATGGCAGATGATGATCCATATACCAGATACCGCCATTTCCTGGAGGAGATCCAGGAGATTCTGGCCCGCTGTGAAATGGGTGAAATTTACATAGTAAATCCATATGAATGTTTTATTCTCATGTGTCTGCTTACGGACTGTCCGCTGGCAGTGTTCTCTGAAATCTGGGAGATGTCCTACGAAGAGGGAGAAGAGAAGAATTAAAAAAATGATACGTCATGAAGGTTCTGCATGAACCCTGAATGGCGTATCATTTTTTTATGGGAAATATTTTTTATTCGTTATAGTAACCGTAGATCGCGCGGCTGTCCTCGGCAATGGTACTCTGTGCAGCAGAGGTATCTTTAAGATCCTGTGACATAAAGCAGATAACCAGATCAATTCCCTTGGCTGTGTCGTAGATAATACCAGTGTCATTCTCTACTGTGTCAAGCTCGCCGGTCTTATTGGCAACCTTTACGCCATCAGGCATCTGTGCAGGAATCTTGTTCTGTCTTGTCTGCATTTTGAGAAGATGGTACATGTATTCTGCACCTGCAAGGGTATCCTCAGTGGAAGTGCTCTTATCCTGCTGATAAATGGTCTTGAGGAATTTTCCGCAGTCTTTGACAGAAGTATAATTATCTCCATTGGAGTTGTCTGCAAGAAGGAGACGGCCCATGGAAGTACTGGTGTATCCATGATCCTGGCAGAATTTATTGACACGGGCCATTCCGGCTGCATCATCGCCGCTTCCCAGATAATTTACAAGGGTATTGGCTGCATCGTTGTCACTGACTGTGATCATGGAGTTCAGATTGTTATCCAGACTGTCTTTTCCGTATGAGGCAGAAAGCTTGTCATAGTCTTCATATACAGCACCCATGATATAGAGCTTGATCAGGCTGGCTGCCTGCATCTGTTGGTCATTGATGGCACCTTCGGTATTTTTTGCAAGGTTGCATACGTATACAGACCAGGTCCCGTTGTCTGTTGGCAGAAGAGACTGTACCTGGTTCAGCACGTTATCCATGCTGGAATCAGAATTATCTGTAAAAGTGCTGCTTCCCCTGGAAGGGGAAAGAGTGCCTTCTTCCTGAGCTGCGGATGAGCTGTCTTTATTGTCTGCTGAAGCGGAATCTTGTGAATTAGAATCAGCGGAATTCTGTGTGTCAGAATCAGAAGCATCGGAGGAAGTCTGGGAATCAGTCTGGGCATTTGCAGCGGCACTTGCAACAGTCGGGTCATCCGGATAAAGTACATCCAGCTGATCAGCTTTGCGGCTTAATTCAGCAGCAGAATCGGAAACTTCCTGAACATTTTTCTGCAGTTTATTTACTTTGATCTGAAGCGATGCAAGTTTGTCCAGAGAACGGACATTCAGTGCACCGAGACCTGCCAGTGCGATCACAAGCACTGCGATCACAATATACAGAAATGTATTTTTTTTCATATATAAGTAAACTCCTTTTTATTGAAAATAAGCGTCAATTCCATTGGCAATTCCTTCAGCCATTGTCTGTTGGAATGCGGAATCAGCCATCTTAAGGTCATCATTCTGATTGGTCATAAATCCCATTTCCACGATCGTAACCGGTATGGTGCTCCAGTTGATCCCAGTCATGCTGTCTGTGTAGATAATGCCACGGTTCTGAAAACCGGTAGCTGCACAGTAGGAATCAATAATGCACCGGGAAAGTCGGTTGGAACTGTCATAAAGACTGGAAACATAAGGGTTCTGCTGGGATGGGCACATAGTCAGTGCGCCGGAAACACCGGAAGAATCATCACCGTTGGCATGGATCCTCACGCAGATTTCTGCGCCCTTGGATGCTACCAGCTCTGCACGTTCTTTATTGCTGATCGCAGTATCATTATCTGTTCTTGTCATAACAACCTGATAACCACGTTGTTCCAGAATATCCCTGAGAAGAAGGGAAACATTAAGATTCAGCTGATATTCAGGGAGGCCGCTGAAGGAACCGCTGGTCCCTGTGGAAGCTTTTGCTTTCATAGTGGAAGAACCAGGCCCGTTGGGCTCTGTGGCACTCATGTCAATGTTTTCACTCTGGTGTCCTGGATCAATACCTACAATATGACCATTGGAAGAAGTGTTGTCAGCACTTTCTCCGTCAACCTGGCTGAAAACAGAAGGTTTGGCAGTGTCTTGAGTGTTCTCTGCTTCAGGGGCATGTTCATGCTCTCCGGTATTGTTTTTGACAGCTTTTTCTGTCTGTGCACGCTGCTGCAGATATTTGTCGGCTGCCTGTTTCTTCTCGATCTTCGCTGTATAAAGTTCAATATCTTCCTTCAGGGCTTTCTGCTTCTGCTTAACAGGCTTGATCACTGATGCCATCTTCTGGTCAACGGCATCGATCTTCTGGTAAGTTTTATAGCTGATGCCAAAAAGTAATCCAATACAGATAAGACCCGTCAAAAACAGGATGATCGCCATCAGATGGGGCTTTTTTTCCATAAGATCATGTCCTTTCTGGGTGTGTGTTTTGTATTTGTAAATATTATAAAGAAGGAGTCTGGAAAAAGCAATTGCGAAATTGTGCTTGACAACAGGAAAAAGTGTGGTACTATATATGTAAAATAATTATATATAAAAATTATATATAAATAATTACATAAAGAGGTGTGCCTATGTATTATTATCCGGTGTCTGCAGTGCTGACGGAATGCCTGATCCTTTCTGTTGTAGAGCAGCAGGATTCTTACGGATATGAGATCAGCCAGACAGTGAAGATGGTAGCTTCTATCAAAGAATCCACATTGTATCCGATCCTTCGCAGACTGGAGACGGACGGTTATCTGACAACTTATTCAGAGGAATTTCAGGGACGGAAACGTAAATATTATTCCATCACAGAAGACGGACGGAAGCAACTGGAATATTTGAGGAAAGAGTGGAGAGAATACCGCGATACCATAGACGATATTGTGGAAGGGAGACTTCGAAAATGACAAGAAAAGAGTATATGGAGCAGCTGAAGAAATATCTGAAGCGGCTTCCAAAAGAAGATTATGACAATGCTATTGAGTATTTTTCGGAATACTTTGATGAGGCTGGACCTGAGAATGAACAGCAGGTTATGGAAGAACTGGGACAACCTAAAGAGGCGGCAAGGGAACTGCTTCTGAACCTTTTACAGGAGAGTGTCGGTGACAGTAAGGACATCACCGGGGAAAAAACAGCAGCTTTGCCGGCAGCAGGTTCATATTACGGAGAGAGCTCCCATGCACATAGCCGGACAGATTCAGGAAACCTGAGTACAACAGGGTACAGTACATCCGCAGGAAAGAAGCGTTCCCCCGGAAAGATCATTCTTCTCGCATTTCTGGTGATCTGTGCATCGCCGGTGAGCATTGCGCTGCTGTTTGCAGGCCTTGCAGTACTGGCAGCAGTGGTGATTGTCATCGCAGCAGTGATCTTTTCCATGGCAGTTACAGGTGTATCAGCAATAGCCGGAGGTATCGTGCTTACAGGTTTTGGAGTGACATTGATCGCGAAATCTCTGGCAGCAGCCTGCATGATGGTCGGCAGTGGATTTCTGATGGCAGGTGCGGGAATCCTCGTTGGAGTACTTACCATATATATATGTAAATGGTGTGCAATGGGAATCGGCCGTCTGGTTAACAGACTTGCAAGAAAGAAGGTGCATAAAAATGAATAAGATTGCAAAAACAGTGCTGATGACAGGTACAGCACTCTGTGCAGCGGGAGTTGTTCTTTCCACAGCAGGATATTTTGCAGGGGGAAAAGATTTCACATATACTTCAGATCATATGTATGTATCCGGAGGAAATTCTTCCAGTCGTAAAAATCTTACAGTAATGAAAAAAGAACAGATCGATGATTTTACGAAGCTGAATGTGGATTTTGAGAATTTTGATCTGGATATCCGTACCTCAGATGATGACCATTATTATATGGAATATAAGCTTGAGAAAAACGGGAGGAAAAATCCTCTGACCTGGAAGGATAAGGATGGAGAGCTCACACTTGAGGAGTCTGCAGGCGGCAGTGGAAGCTATTATATAACCTATGATCTGGGGATATTCTCGACACATGCGGATCTGACAGAAAAGAAAGATGCATTGAATACGGTTATTCTTTACATTCCGGAGAAGGCACAGCTTTCCGAAGCGGAGCTTCAGCTTTCCGACGGGGATCTTACTGCCGATCAGCTTTTGTGTAAAGAAATGACCCTGGAACTTCTCAATGGAGATCTGATGCTGGATAAGGGCGAGTTCGAAAAATTTGATGCAAAGCTTTCCGACGGGGATCTGAATGTAAAAGAGCTTCAATGTACAGATAACATGCAGCTGAAATCCGGAAACGGAGATGTGACCATAAAAAAGGCAGAGCTTGCAGATGGACAGATAGCTCTCAGCGACGGAGATCTTCAGATAGACAACGGCAGCTTTAACGGAGATATGAAGATTAATAGCTCCTGCGGTGATATTTCTGTAGAAATGAAAAACGGCAGTGTGGAGAAAACCAATATTTATCTGAAAGCTGTAGATGGAGATGTGGATACGGAGGGGCTTTCCAGGGGAAAATCCGACAATGAGGAAGACACCTCTGTTTATGAGAACAAGGCCGGTGCTTCAGCACCGACTTTAAATGTGAAATGCAGCGACGGAGATATTACATTAACAGAATCTGAAAAATAAAAAATATGAAGCGCAGGGGTTTTTCTGGAGAAAAATTCCTGCGTTTTTTGGCTGAAATGTATTGACAAATCCCTGTACTATGATATAATTCAATCAAATCACAGAAAACATATATAGTTACTAGGAAATAAGGAAATGGACATAAAGGAAATAAGGAGGATATCATCATGGGTAAAATTTACGGAAGCGCACTGGAACTGATCGGAAACACACCGCTTGTAGAGATTAAGAACGTAGAGAAGTCTGAGGGACTTGAGGCTACAGTACTTGCGAAGCTCGAGTATTTCAACCCGGCAGGAAGCGTTAAGGACAGAATCGGCAAGGCAATGATCGAGGATGCAGAGCAGAAGGGCGTTCTGAAACCAGGCGCAACCATTATTGAGCCAACATCCGGCAATACAGGAATCGGACTTGCAGCCATCGCAGCTGCCAAGGGCTATAAGACGATCCTTACCATGCCGGAGACCATGAGTGTTGAGAGAAGAAACATCCTGAAGGCATATGGTGCAGAGGTAGTTCTCACAGACGGAGCCAAAGGAATGAAAGGAGCCATTGCCAAGGCAGAAGAGCTTGCCAAGGAGATTCCGGGAAGCTTCATCCCAGGACAGTTTGAGAACCCGGCTAACCCGAAGGCACATGCAGCAACAACAGGCCCTGAGATCTGGAATGACACAGACGGAAAGGTAGATATTTTTGTAGCAGGTGTTGGTACAGGCGGAACGATCACAGGTACAGGTGAGTATCTGAAGAGCCAGAACCCGAATGTGAAGGTAGTTGCTGTTGAGCCTGCAACTTCTCCTGTACTTTCCGAGGGAAAAGCAGGCCCGCATAAGATCCAGGGTATCGGCGCTGGTTTTGTTCCGGATACACTTGACACCAAGGTTTATGACGAGATCATCCCTGTAGAGAACGAGGATGCATTTGAGACATCCAAACTCCTTACAAAGAAAGAGGGAATCCTTACAGGCATTTCCTCCGGTGCAGCTCTCTATGCCGCGATCCAGCTTGCAAAACGCCCGGAGAACAAGGGGAAAGTGATCGTAGCACTTCTTCCGGACAGTGGAGACCGTTACTACTCCACACCACTGTTTACAAAATAATCGCTCCGAAGACCGCTTCTTTTGCCCTGAAGCGTGATTCTGCGGGATTATTTATGGCGCTCCTGAATGCCTGTCCAAGCAGGCTGCCGGAGCGCCGGTTTTATTCTTATTTTTCACCGGATCAAGTAAGTCCCCTGTGGAGCTGCGAAAAACAATAAGCCGTGGGTGGGGACTTGCTTGTATCCTGTAGCTTTTTAGGGTATAATAGAGAAAACGAATAAAACCTATTAACAATATAAAGAATAAAGTCTGCAAAGCAGACACTGCTTCTTGCGAAAGATACAGGAAGCTGTTTGTGCATCACAGAGAAGGGAGCCGGTCATGGAATACAGAGGAATATTTCCGGCCGAACAGCTGCACAATAACAGAAAGAGCGAAAGGCTATAAATCAGAAGAATACTGAAATATTGGAGGTAAATATTACATGAGGATTTCTACAAGAGGAAGATATGCGCTGAGACTGATGTTGGATCTTGCTACAAATTATACAGGAAAACCGATCCGCCTGAAGGATGTGGCGAAGCGCCAGGAGATCTCAGATAAATATCTGGAGCAGATCATATCCATCCTGAACAAAGCAGGCTTTGTCCGCAGTGTCCGTGGTCCTCAGGGCGGCTATGCACTGCAGCAGACCCCGGATAAATACACGGTCGGAATGATCCTTCGTCTCACAGAAGGAAGCCTTTCCCCTGTGGAATGTCTGGACGACAACGGAGCCTTCTGTGAACGTGAGGAGAACTGTGTCACTCAGATCCTCTGGAAAAAGCTGGACGATGCTATCAAAGGTGTGGTGGATCATATAACACTGGAAGACCTGATGAACTGGCAATCCGTGAAGGCGGACGAATATATCATATAAAAAAGCTGCGCGAGCAGCTTTTTTTTATATCACGTTTTTTAACCAACATTTTACAAAACCGCGATTTTATATTTTACCTTTCATTCCTATAATAACACCTGTACTTAAGCAGTAAGCAAGTAAGAATGATCATAGAAATGAGGAGAAAACAATCATGAAAAAAAGAATCGCAGGTATCTTAACAGCAGCACTTATCGGAACTACAGTAATGGGAACAGTTGTAATGGCAGCAGCATCCGGAGCGATCGACGTAATTTCCCGTGAGGACGGATCCGGAACACGTGGAGCATTCGTAGAGCTGTTTGGAATCGAAGAAGAAAAAGACGGCGAGAAAGTAGATATGACAACACAGGAAGCAAGCATCACAAACAACACAGATGTAATGCTTACCACAGTAGCAGGCGATGAGAACTCTATCGGATATGTATCCCTTGGTTCCCTCAACGATACAGTAAAAGCAGTAAAGATCGACGGAGCAGAGGCAACAGCAGAGAACGTTGCAGATGATACATACAAGGTAGCACGTCCGTTCAACATCGTAACAGGCGACAAGCTCAGCGATGCAGCACAGGATTTCATCAACTACATCATGAGCTCTGACGGACAGGACATCATCGAAAAGGAAGGCTACATCAAAGTAGATGATAAAGCAGAGGTATATAAAGCAGGCGATGCAAAAGGTAAAGTCGTAGTTATGGGATCTTCTTCTGTAGGACCTGTAATGGAGAAGTTTGTAGAGGCATATCAGAAAACAAACAAAAACATCACAGTAGAGGTTCAGGTAAGCGATTCCACAACAGGAATCAACAGCGCAACAGAGGGTGTATGTGACATCGGAATGGCATCCCGTGAGCTGAAGGACGAGGAAACAGAGAAAGGTGTTAAAGCTACAGAGATCGCAAAAGATGGTATCGCAGTCATCGTAAACAACGACAATGACCTTGAGGAGCTTTCAAGTGACCAGGTAAAATCCATCTTCACAGGTGATATCACAGACTGGGAAGACGTAACCAAATAAATTCCCGGGCAAAAAACGATTGAAGTATCTTACAAAGAGCGGCGATCATGACAAGGTCAGGAAAGCCGCTCCGTTATATATCAGCACAGTGGATATCCACTGGAACAGAGAGAAAGGTGTCTTATGAATCATTTAGGAGAAAAGGCCATGAAGGTCGTTTTTCTCATTGCGGCCTGTGCATCGGTTCTCGCAGTATTTCTTATCTGTGTGTTTCTTTTTGCAAATGGCCTTCCTGCAATGGGAAAGATTGGTCCCTTAAAATTCCTCTTCGGAACAGAATGGAGACCGACAAACGATAAATTCGGAATCCTGCCAATGATCGTGGCAAGTATTTATGTAACTGCAGGAGCAATCCTTATCGGAGTTCCGATCGCACTTTTTACCTCCGTATTTATGGCAAGATATTGCCCGAAAAAAATCTATAAACCACTGAAATCCGGTATTGAGCTTATGGCAGGCGTTCCATCCATCGTATATGGTTATTTTGGTCTGGTTCTCCTGGTACCGCTGATCCGCCAGCTGTTCGGCGGAACCGGAAGCAGTATGCTGGCAGCATGTATCCTTCTGGGAATCATGATCCTTCCGACGATCATCGGAGTTACGGAATCGGCAGTACGAAGCGTTCCGGAAAGCTACTATGAAGGCTCACTTGCACTTGGCGCAACAAAAGAAAGAAGCATTTTCTTTGTTATGCTTCCTGCAGCAAAGTCCGGAATCCTGGCAGGCGTTGTCCTTGGAATCGGACGTGCCATCGGTGAGACCATGGCCGTGATCATGGTAGCCGGAAACCAGCCACGTATGCCGAAGGGACTTCTTCAGGGTGTACGTACCATGACTGCAAACATCGTAACAGAGATGGGATATGCATCAGGACTTCACAGAGAAGCATTGATCGCAACAGGAGTTGTACTCTTTGTATTTATCCTGATCATCAACTTAAGTCTTTCACTGCTGAACAGGAGGGCGGAGAATGCAAACTAATGTATCAGTGACCGCAGATCCTGCGGCAGAAACAACAATGAAAAAAAGAAATACACTTACCATAGGAGACCAGCTGAAGTCCTATGCGAAACATCCCGGCGCAGGAGTCCTGGCATTCCTCACACTGCTTGGAGCAGTGACTACTTTTGCACTGCTGTTCTTTCTCATTGGCTATGTGCTTGTAAAAGGTATTCCCTATCTGAACGCAAGTCTGTTCAGCTTTACCTATACTTCAGAGAACGTTTCCCTTCTCCCGTCACTGATCAATACCCTGATCATGACACTGGTATCTCTGGTGATTGCCGCTCCGGTAGGAATCTTTGCAGCGATCTTCCTTGTGGAATATGCAAAAAAGGCAGCCGTTTTGTAAAGCTGATCCGTATTACCGCAGAGACACTTTCCGGTATTCCATCTATCGTATATGGTCTGTTCGGTATGCTGTTCTTTGTAACTGCACTGCACTGGGGTATGTCTCTTCTTTCCGGTGCGCTGACTATGGTGATCATGGTACTTCCCCTGATCATGCGTACCGCTGAGGAAGCACTGAAATCTGTTCCGGATTCTTACCGTGAGGCAAGCTTCGGACTTGGAGCAGGCAAGCTCCGTACTATTTTTACGATTGTACTTCCCTCCGCAGTTCCTGGAATCCTGGCAGGTGTGATCCTGGCCATCGGACGTGTGGTAGGTGAGACTGCAGCACTTCTTTATACCTCCGGTACTGTTGCGGCAGTTCCAAACAGCCTGATGGGTTCCGGACGTACCCTGGCACTTCACATGTATGTGCTTTCCAGTGAGGGACTTCATGTAAACCAGGCATCTGCAACAGCAGTAGTCATTCTGGCATTTGTACTTGTTATCAACGGACTGTCCGGTCTGGTAGCCAGAAAAATTGCGAAAGGATAATGATCGATCATGAGTGAAAATACAAAAATTTCAATTGACAATATGAATCTCCATTACGGAAGCTTTCATGCACTGAAGGGAATCAATATGGAGATCCCGGAAAAAGAGATCACAGCATTTATCGGACCAAGCGGCTGCGGTAAATCCACACTTCTGAAATCCTTAAACCGTATGAATGACCTTGTGGAAGGCTGTACCATCACAGGAAAGGTAGAGCTTGACGGGGAAGATATTTACGGAGATATGGATGTGAATCTTCTGCGTAAACGTGTGGGTATGGTATTCCAGAAGCCCAATCCGTTCCCGATGAGCATCTATGATAATATTGCATACGGTCCGAGAACACACGGTATCCGTTCCAAGGCGAAGCTGGACGATATCGTGGAAAAATCTCTCCGTGATGCGGCAATATGGGATGAGGTCAAGGACCGCCTGAAAAAAAGTGCTCTTGGAATGTCAGGTGGACAGCAGCAACGTCTCTGCATTGCCCGCGCCCTGGCAGTACAGCCGGAGGTGCTTCTTATGGATGAGCCCACATCTGCCCTGGATCCGATCTCCACTTCCAAGATCGAGGATCTGGCAGTAGAGCTTAAAAAGGATTACACCATTGTCATGGTCACACATAACATGCAGCAGGCAACCCGTATCTCCGACAAGACAGCATTTTTCCTTCTTGGTGAGGTTGTGGAATTTGCGGATACAGACAAGCTGTTTTCCATGCCGGCAGATAAGCGTACAGAGGATTATATTACAGGAAGGTTTGGTTGATATTATGTCAGAACGTTTTGTAAGACAGCTGGAAGAGCTTCACGTGGAACTGATCACCATGGGAAGTCTCTGCGAAAAAGCAATTTCACTTTCTGCCAAAGCTATTCAGGGCGAAGGCGGGATGACTCTCATTGGCAAGATTTTTGAAACGGAAAAAGAGATCGATGCGCAGGAAAGAGAGATCGAAAATCTCTGCATGAAGCTTCTTCTTCATGAGCATCCGGTAGCCGGAGATCTGCGATCCATTTCCGCAGCGCTGAAAATGATCTCCGATATGGAACGTATCGGTGATCAGGCAGCAGATATTGCGGATCTGTCCAAGCATATCGAGGACAAAGCAGTTACCGGAGATATCATTAATATCCGGAAGATGGCAGAGGATACTGTCCGGATGGTTACAGAAAGCATCGATGCCTTTGTAAAGGGTGATCTTGAGCTTTGCAGAAAGGTTATTGACGATGATGATAAGGTGGACGATGCCTTCAATGATATTAAGGAAAAGCTGGCCGAGGTTCTGAATAACGGAAAGCCGGATGCAAGCATCGGTCTGGATATCCTTATGGCTGCAAAATATTTCGAGCGTATCGGTGATCACGCTGTGAACATTGCAGAGTGGGTGGAATATTCCATCACAGGAAACCACAGAAGCGGTTCCAGCCATACAGATAACTATTTTGTTGAGGAATAGAAATAAGTAAGAGCAGATTGCAAAGAGTTGCATTATTGTAAAAAAGTGCTGTGGTATTGAAAGAATATCACAGCACTTTTTATGGTAGGAGGAAATTTACAAGGATTTAACTTTTTCCGGATGATTATTTTTACATTGGTTTTGTAAAATGTTATACAGATTTCGGAGAAAGGAAAGGGCTGAGCTTTGAGTAAAAAAATATTCAAGTATATCATGCTGGTTTCATCGCTGATCACAGTACTGGGACTGGCATTTGTCGTTGGGATCCTTTATCACTATTTTCAGGGACAGCTGATGGATGAACTGAAGAAAGAAGCCGTGTATATTTCCAGAGGCGTGGAAAGTGCAGGGGTGGATTATTTGCAGCAGCTGAATGATGAGGATTCCAGGATCACTTATGTGGATGAAAGTGGAAAAGTTATCTACGACAATGAGGCAAATGTGGAAAGCATGGATAATCACGGACACCGCAAGGAGATCCGTGAAGCAGAGATCAACGGAGAAGGTGCAGATGAAAGAATGTCATCCACACTTTCCGAAAAAACCATGTATTATGCAGTACGCCTTGAAAATGGCAATGTGCTGAGAGTTTCCAGTAACCAGGCTTCTGTATGGATGCTGCTCCTGCAGCTGCTTCCGCCTTTTGCTGCAGTTCTGATACTTATGCTGCTCCTGTCCGGCGTATTTGCATCCAGGCTTTCCGGGAAGGTTGTGGAACCTCTTAATGGGCTTGATCTGGAGCATCCGGATGAGAATGATGCCTATGATGAGGTACAGCCGCTTCTCAGCAAGATCGGCAGACAGAGCCGGCAGATCCGTCTGCAGCTTGAGGCAGCCAGAAGACAGCAGAAAGAATTTTCTATTATCACGGAGAACATGCAGGAGGGACTTCTTGTGATCGACCGCTATACCATGGTACTTTCTGTCAACTCCAGTGTGGGAAAGCTCCTTAAGGTAAAAGAAGTTAAAACGGGAGAAAGTGTATATCTTCTGAACCGTTCGGAGGAGTTCAGGGATGTCGTTTGTCAGGTCCTTGACGGAAAGCATGAGGATAAAGTTCTCCGTCTTGATGGCAGTGAGATTCAGGTGATCGCCAATCCTGTCACAAGAGAAAATAAGACAGAGGGTGCGGTGATCCTTCTGGTGGATGTGACCGAAAAAGTAGAAAGGGAACAGCTGCGAAGAGAATTTTCAGCCAATGTTTCCCACGAGCTGAAAACGCCGCTGACTTCCATTTCCGGCTTTGCTGAGATTATGCAGGACGGATTTGTGAAGGATGAGGATGTGAAGGTTTTTGCAGGACGCATCTATAAGGAAGCGCAGAGACTGATCCGTCTGGTTGGGGATGTGATCAGGATTTCCCGTCTGGATGAAGGCGGATTGCCTTATCAGTGGGAAAAACTGGATCTTTACAGTCTGACTCATGATATTTTTTCTACCTTACATGAAGCTGCCGAAAAGCAGGAAGTGCATATGTATATGGAAGGTGGAAGTACAGTGCTGGATACAGTGCCGACGATCATGGAAGAGGTTCTCTATAATGTCTGCGATAATGCTGTCAAATATAACCGCCGGGGTGGAGAGGTTTTTGTGAGAATGAAGGATGGCGAGGATGCAGTTCGCGTGAATGTGCGGGATACAGGGATCGGTATTCCGAAGGAAGATCAGGAACGCATTTTTGAACGTTTTTATCGGGTGGACAAAAGCCATTCTAAGGAAATCGGCGGAACCGGTCTTGGCCTTTCCATTGTAAAGCACGGAGTAAAAACTCTGAACGGCAGGCTGTGGCTTAACAGTGAGCCGGGACAGGGAACCGAGATCATTATGGAATTTCCGAAACATCATATGGAAAAGGAAGCAGCAGAGTGAACATAGGTCGTGCAGCGATGATGTTCGTAGGCATGCAGCAGAGTGGAAGATGAAAGGCCGTTCTGTTGTATGTATCTGCTGTTTTTTTATCATAGTTTATTGCTGGCTGGAAGTTGGTGGTTTGACAGACCGGAAGGGTTGTGCTATCTTATGTAATAATAATCAGAATAAGCAACAGGAAAGCGGATGATAACGGTCCGCTTTCTGTATTATAACCGGTTCGGAATAATTCCGGACGACTATACTGAGGGGAATAAAAATATGATACAGGCAATTGTTTTACTGGTGTTCCTGATCTTTCTGAACTCTGTTTTCGCAGGTGCTGAAATGGCGGTTCTGTCCATGAATGAGGCGAAGATGAGGGAGCTTGCGGAAGAGGGAGATCACCGGGCGCAGATTTTGATAAAGCTCACAGAACAGCCGGCACATTTTATGACAGCGATCCGTGTAACGGTAACTACGGCAGGATTTCTGCAGAGTGCTTTTGCGGCAGAATATTTTGCGCAGCCGATGACAGCGGCACTGATAAAGGCAGGGATAGATGTACCACAGAATGTTCTGAAGATCGTATGCATGATCATCGTGACCATACTGCTTTCCTATGTAAGTCTTCTGTTTGGGGAGCTGGTGCCAAGACGTCTGGGAATGAAAAATCCGGATGAACTGTCTCTGCGTCTGGCAGGACTTCTTAAGATCGCAATGGTCGCAGTCTGGCCGGCTACCGCACTTCTGACAGTAACTGCCAATGGCGTGCTGTATCTGATGGGGATCAAACCGGAAGAAAAAGAGGAGCAGGCCACAGAGGAAGAGATTCGTATGCTGCTTACAGAAGGAAATGAGCAGGGCAGTATCCAGCAGGAAGAAAGCGAGATGATCCAGAATGTTTTTGACCTGGATGATACTGCGGCAGATGAGATCTGTACACACAGAAGAGATGTGGTTGTCCTCTATATGGAAGATTCAGATGAGGAATGGGAACGGATTATCAGAGAGAACCGTCACACCTTTTATCCGGTATGCGGGGAAGATCAGGATGATATTATCCATATTCTGGATACCAGAGATTATTTCCGTCTGAATGACAGAACCAGAGCTGCTGTTTTGCATCATGCCTGTTATCCGCCGTTTTTTGTACCGGAATCCATGCGTGCTAACCTGATCTTCCGGGAAATGCGGGAGAAACGGGATTATTTTGCAGTAGTGCTGGATGAATATGGCTGTTTTGTAGGAATCGTCACCCTGCATGATCTGGTGGAGACACTGGTGGGAGACATTGATGACAGGACGGATCTGCCGAAGCCGGACGATATTGAGAAGACAGGAGAACATATCTGGAAAATACAGGGGGGAGCGATCCTGGATGATGTGGCAGAGACTATAAATGTGGAGCTTCCTGTAGAAAAATATGATACCTTCAGCGGCTTTGTCTGCGGAGTTCTGGAACGTGTACCGGAGGACGGAGAACAGTTCCGGTGCGGCTGGAAAAACCTGGACATTGTGGTAAATCAGGTCAGAAACCATACAGTTGTGGAGGGGATCGTTCATGTTCAGCCTGAGAAAAAAGTGCAGGAACAGAAAGAAGAAATCTGACAAAACCTTGTTCACCCAGGTCATAGGACAGTTATCGGGAGGAAGATTTTTGGGAATTTATGGACATTTTCTAACATGTTGTCGCTTGAAAGAGTGTTAATTTTGTGACATAATAAGGAAATAACCCGAGGAAAGCTTGTGATGGGGGAGAGGAAATGCCAGGTTTTACAAGACAGATCATACTGCATACGCTGACGGAACTTATGAACGAAAAACCACTGTCCAAGATTACAGTAAAGGATATCGTGGAACGCTGTGGAGTAAACAGGAATACATTTTACTACCATTTCAGGGATATTCCGGATGCAGTGGAAGCAATGGTAAGGGAAGAGCTGAATGACATTCTGAAGGATCAGAAAGTACCGGAATCAGTCAGTGATTGTATGGAAATCCTTGTTAATGCAGTTCAGAAGAACAAAAAAGCCATGATACATCTGTACCGCTCGATCCAGAGGGATGTATTTGCCGATTATCTAGACCATGCCGCAGAGCGTGTGGTGGAGGAGCTGATCAACAGGGCGGTCGGAGACTTTGAAATGGATCAGGAAGATAGGCATCTTATAAGCCGGTATTATAAATGCGTATTTGTGGGAGTGATCCTGGACTGGCTACGGCATGATATGGATTATGATATCCTGTCAGATATGCATAAGCTGGAGTATATTTACGAGAAGAGCCTTGAGAGTCAGTACAAAAATCTGAAATAAAAGCTATGATTTCAACTAAATGAAGATTAAAAATATCCATTTAGTGTAGAACAGGAATGTCCTCGAATATTATTAAGGTATAGAAACGGTTAATTTTGAGCTGGTGTCTGAAATTTAGGCACTGGCTCTTTTTTGTCTGTTTTTTTAAACGACACAGTGATGTATAATTCAGTACAATAAATGAGAAAAAATTGTCAAGGAGGGAACGTATGGATGACCTGAAACAGCTGAAGCTTGTAAAAAACATCTACATCGTCATGTCATTACTGTTCTGTGTGCTGGGTATTTTTCTGATGGCAAGGCCCAAAAGCTCTGTAAAAATGCTGTGCGTGCTTATGGGAATCATGCTGATCCTGTACGGAGCTATTAAGATCAGCGGATATTTCACGAGAGATGCTTTCTGTCTGGCATTTCAGTTTGATCTGGCTTTCGGGATCCTGCTGATGGCAGTGGGAGTGAGCCTGATAGCCAGAAAAAATTTCGCAGTGGATCTTATTTTTTCCGTGTTCGGAATCCTGATCCTGGCAGATGCCCTGTTTAAGATCCAGATGTCTGTAGATGCGAAGAG
This sequence comes from Ruminococcus sp. AF46-10NS, assembly GCF_003474435.1. Lineage (GTDB taxonomy): Bacteria > Bacillota > Clostridia > Lachnospirales > Lachnospiraceae > Blautia_A. Next base: position 26,873 of record NZ_QRNF01000009.1, on the reverse strand, counting down.
ATTCGGTCTGGCGTTGTGGTGGCAGATCCTGCTGATCGCACTGGTCACCGGAGTGATCGGAGTTCTGGTTTTTATCAGACCATTTGAAGCAGCAGCTATGATGATGGTGTTGGTAGGATTTTCCATTTTACTGGAAGGGATCCTCAATCTATGGGTCGGGATCCTGACGATCAAGATCATCAAGAGTCGGCTTTAAACATAAACATAAAAATAACCAATCACTTTAGATAATAACATAGGAGGAAATAGAGTATGGGAATCGTAGACAAAGCAAAACAGGCAGCGATCGCAGCTACCGTAACAAAAGCACTGGATTATCTTGAGAAGGATCCGGAGACAAATATACCGAAGATCATGGAAATGGTTGATAAAGTAACACCAGATGGCTGGTATGCAGGACAGAGAAATGCTATCCGTCATTCCATCGAGGCAAAGGATAACTGGTATCAGCTGATCCTTCGTATGTATCAGCTGGATGCAGGTGTACGTCAGACATTTTTCCGTAACTTTATTGTAAATGCCAGTCTTAAGGGAAGCGCAACACAGGAAAAGGTATCAGAAGAGAATGACTGCAATGTACCGTGGGCAATTCTTCTTGACCCTACCAGCGCATGTAACCTTCACTGTACAGGATGCTGGGCAGCTGAGTACGGTCACAAGCTGAACTTGGATCTTGAGACGATTGATTCCATAGTTAAACAGGGTAAAGAACTGGGAACCTATATGTACATCTACACAGGCGGTGAGCCACTGGTCCGCAAAAAAGACCTGATCAGGATCTGCGAGATGAACCCTGACTGCGAGTTCCTTTCCTTCACAAACGGAACTCTTATTGACGAAGAATTCTGTCAGGAAATGCTCCGTGTGAAAAACTTTGTTCCAGCTATCAGCCTTGAGGGAACAGAGGCTACTACAGACGGACGTCGTGGAGATGGCGTATACCAGAAGGTTATGCATGCCATGGAGCTTCTGAAGAGTCACGGACTTCCGTTCGGTGTTTCCACATGCTACACATCTGCAAACGTAGATGCAGTAAGCAGTGAGGAGTATTTTGATCATCTGATCGAGTGCGGAGCTTATTTCGCATGGTTCTTCCACTATATGCCGGTTGGAAATGATGCAGCAGCAGATCTCCTTCCCACACCGGAGCAGAGAATCAAAATGTACGACAGCGTCCGAAAATTCCGTGCCACAAAATCTCTCTTCACAATGGACTTCCAGAACGATGCAGAGTATGTAGGCGGATGTATCGCAGGTGGCCGTCGTTACCTCCATATCAATGCAAACGGGGATGTTGATCCTTGTGTATTCATTCATTTCTCCAATGCGAACATTAAAGAATGTACACTCCTTGAGGCGCTGAAGAGCCCGATCTTTATGGAGTATCACAAGGGTCAGCCGTTCAACAAAAATATGCTTCGTCCATGTCCGATGCTTGAGAATCCTGAGCTTCTCCGCAAGATGGTTGAGCGTGCAGGAGCGAAATCTACAGATCTTCAGTCTCCGGAGACAGCGGAGCATCTCTGTGCAAAGTGTGATCACTATGCAGAGGTATGGAAGAAACAGGCCGATGAGCTCTGGAGTGAGAGCCAGGCAAAAAAAGCTGCAAAAAAATCAACAACTTGTTAATTAACACTTGATATAGATGTTGGGATACTGTATAATGAACCCGTTTTTCAGGAGTCTGAAATAACAGTTCAGATAAGAGTGTCGAAACAGAAGAGACACGATACGTGTACTGACAGATAACAGGGCGGTTATATTCAGCAGTGGGTATAACTGCCTTCTTTTTTATGTTATCGTCAGGACATAGGGAAAGAAAGGATGGATTCATTATGGAAAAACAGGAGAAAAACACAGCCAGCCCTTATGAGCTGGACGGACGCCCACCTCTTAAGGTGGCAATTCCCCTTGGACTGCAGCACGTGCTTGCCATGTTTGTGGGTAACCTTACCCCGCTTCTGATCATTACGGCAGCTGCGGGATCGAAGCAGGAGGGGATCTTCAGGTTGCATTACTTCAGAATGCAATGCTGATCGCAGGAATTGTTACACTTGTACAGGTCTTTACGATCGGACCGATCGGTGGCAAGCTTCCTATCGTTATGGGAACAAGTTCAGGCTTCATCGGTGTATGTCAGAGTGTTGCCGGAGTCATGGGAAATGGTATTGTTGCCTATGGTTCGATCATGGCAGCCTGCTTTATCGGCGGTCTTTTTGAGACTGTTCTGGGAAGCTTTCTGAAGCCCTTGAGAAAATTTTTCCCATCTGTTGTAACAGGTACGGTTGTACTTTCAATCGGTCTTTCACTGATCGGTGTGGGAATCAGTTCTTTCGGTGGCGGAAGCTCCGCAAAGGATTACGGTTCTCTTGAAAACCTTTTCGTAGGCTTTGTAGTTCTGATCGTGATCATTGTACTGAAGCATGGAACAAAAGGCTTCACAAGCTTTTCTTCAATCCTCATCGGTATTATCGTGGGATACATTCTGGTAAGTATCATGGCTATGGTACTTCCTACAACATTTACATATGTAGATGACACAGGTGCTACTGTGGAGGCTACAAAGGCCTGGGTTCTCAACTGGGACAAGGTTGCTCAGGCAAAATGGTTTGCGGTACCGGCACTGATGCCTGTAAAATGGGTATTTGACGCGCGTGCGATCGTGCCGATCCTGATCATGTTTATTGTAACTGCAGTTGAAACAGTTGGTGATATTTCCGGAATCACAGAGGGTGGTCTTGGAAGAGAGGCTACAGACAAAGAGCTTTCCGGTGGTGTTATGTGTGACGGACTTGGATCTTCCTTCGCAGCACTGTTCGGTGTGCTTCCGAACACATCCTTCAGCCAGAACGTTGGCCTGGTTGCAATGAATAAGGTTGTAAACCGTTTCTGTATCGCTACAGGAGGAATCTTCCTGATCGCATGCGGACTGTTCCCGAAGCTTGCAGCACTGATCTCCATCATGCCGCAGAGTGTTCTTGGCGGCGCTGCTGTTATGATGTTCTCATCCATTGTTGTCAGCGGTATCCAGTTAATCACCAAGTGGCCGATCGGACCGAGAAATGTTACGATCGTTTCCGTAGCACTTGGTCTTGGTTATGGACTTGGCTCCAATACAGCGATCCTGGTGCATCTGCCACAGGCGATCAGCCTGATCTTCGGCGGTTCCGGTATTGTTCCGGCAGCGGTATTTGCGATTATTCTTAATATTGTTCTTCCGAAGGATGAGAAGAGTGAGATTGAGAGAGCTGAGGAGATGCTTGAAAAAGTTAAGAATAAATAAGAAAGTGTAAGAATAAAAAGAGTTTTTTTCTTTTTTGAGACTGTTGGACTTTATTGGTCTGACGGTCTTTTTTTATATGTTTTTATTTTTGGTTTTTGGGATAAAGGTTTGGCCTTTTGGAAGGCGGTAATTTGCGAGAAGGGGAAGCACTCGGAGTTGCGAAGGCCGTCTCCCCTTCTCGCGCTCTTCCCCTCCTGGCCACGCCGCTGTTCGGCGTGTAGTGGGTGTGAATGTTCTGACAGGGTGCGGGATTCGGGGGTGTTGAGGAGGGGAGGCTGTGCCGCTCTGTTGGGTGGTGGATAATAATAAAAAGGATCTGTAAAAGGCGAGATTTCACAAATAGTTCTGCCTTTTTCAGATCCTTTTTTTGTTAGTAATTGTAGGCTCCCTCATAAGCATTGCATCGTTCCTTCCGATGTCCCTGCTCTACACAGGAGCTGCACCGGTCACAAAATTCCTGTTCATAGCAGGTAGAACAGACACATCCCTTACAGGCATCCCGGTCATAAGCCGGCGTGCAGGTAAAAGGAAGAGTATCCTTCGTAGTTTCCGTACTCATAAAGATCACGCTCCTTTTTTCTATATTATAGACCTATCAAAAAAGCGTTTCAATACAAATAATCAGAAAATATAAAGAAATACCTGATAAAAATCGGCACAACGCTTCATATCCAATACAGTAGAATCCATTATCCCGTCAATACAAAATCACATCTCCACAACGCAGAACAACGGCGTGGCCAGGAGGGGAAGAGCGCGAGAAGGGGAGACGGCCTTCGCAACTATGAGTGCTTCCCCTTCTCGCAAACCTGCCCATGCCAAAGTGTTCTCCCTGAAAGGAAAATCCCCATTCACAGCAGTTTGCAACAGCAAAAAAAGTGCCAGCTAATAAGGATGCCACAACATCCCTATCCTACCGGGAGGAACTCCACCGTCCGGATGCTCCGCAAGGCAGAACCAGACCACTCTCTGTCACAGGAAGCCCAATTTCCTGAGATTCCACACTGCCCTTCCAGGGCTTCAGCTCCGTAGCCAGCATATAAGTCAGCACAGCTGGAGCAAGACCTGTAGTGTAGGAATTTACCAGGAAAAACAGCGGATCATCGCTGAGAATCTTCGTACAAAGCTTGATCAATGGATGGATCGCATCCTCAATCTTCCAGATCTCGCCCTTAGGTCCGCGGCCGTAAGAAGGCGGATCCATAATGATCGCATCATAATGATTTCCTCTGCGGATCTCACGCTCTACGAACTTCACGCAGTCATCCACAAGCCAGCGGATCGGCGCACCGGAAAGTCCGGAAGCGGCAGCATTCTCTTTTGCCCAGTTGACCATACCCTTGGAAGCATCCACATGAGTAACAGAAGCACCGGCAGCAGCTGCAGCCAGAGTAGCACCGCCGGTATAGGCAAAAAGATTTAAGACCTTGATCGGGCGACCGGCATTTCTGATCTTCTCACCAAACCAGTCCCAGTTCACAGCCTGCTCCGGAAAAAGTCCTGTATGCTTGAAGCTGAAAGGCTTCAGATTAAAGGTAAGCTCCTTGTAATGGATATCCCACTGATGAGGCAGATCAAAGAACTCCCACTCACCGCCGCCACGGCTGCTTCTGTGATAATGGCCGTTCATATGCTTCCAGCCACGGTTCTTACGCGGAGTATCCCAGATAACCTGTGGGTCAGGACGAACCAGGAGATAATCCCCCCAGCGTTCCAGCTTCTCTCCTTTAGATGTATCAATAACCTCGTAATCTTTCCAACCATCTGCAATCCACATGATGTTATATACCTCATTTCTTTCATATTTATATCAGATTTCAGCATCTTCCTGTGATATTTCCATAAAGTACCGGTTATAGTATCTTTACAGCTGCTGAGTATCATTACGGTTAGTTTTATGATCTCATTTTTACCAGTATAGAGGAAAAACACCCCTCGTGCAAGAGAAGTGCAGGATTTTCCACGAAAGATTTGACAACAGCGCTTTTCCATACTAAAATGTACGCAGAGATTTTCTGCCAGGGAAGATAAAGCCTGCTTCTGTGAAACAGTGGCTACATTTTGCAGAAGAATTTTTGTTAATGTTCAGCAGGAGATATTCCGCGAAGCGTGGAGTGAACAGTAACAGATTTTTGCAGACATTTCTTGAGGAAAAACAGAAGGCGTGAACACAGCAACCGCAGATTAAACTGTGCGCAAAAAGAGGAGAAGCAAACATATGAAAAAATATTGTGAGATGAGCAGGGAAGAGTTGCTCGATTTAAAGAAAGAACTCGACCGTGAGTTTGATGAGATCAAAGCGCAGGGTCTGGCACTTGATATGTCCCGTGGTAAACCGGCACCAGATCAGCTTGACCTTTCCATGAAAATGATGGAAGTACTTGCGGGCGATGCAGATCTGAAATGTGAGACAGGAGTAGACTGCCGAAACTATGGTGTGATTGACGGTATTCCGGAAGCTAAGAGACTTCTTGGAGAGATGTCTGAAGTTGAACCGGAGAACATCATTATCTATGGTAACTCCAGTCTGAACGTAATGTTCGACACCATCGCACGTTCCTATTCCCACGGAGTTATGGGAAATACACCGTGGTGCAAGCTTGACAAGGTGAAATTCCTCTGTCCGGTACCAGGATATGACCGTCATTTCAGAATCACAGAATTTTTCGGAATTGAGATGATCAATATCCCAATGTCTCCGGAAGGCCCGGACATGGACATGGTTGAGAAATATGTAAATGAAGACCCGACAGTAAAAGGAATCTGGTGTGTTCCGAAATACTCCAATCCGCAGGGCTACACATATTCCGAAGAGACAGTTAAACGTTTTGCACATCTGAAACCGGCAGCACCGGATTTCCGAATCTACTGGGATAACGCTTACAGCATCCATCATCTTTATGATGACAACCAGGACTTCCTTCTTGAAATCCTTGACGAGTGTGCGAAAGCAGGAAATCCGGACATTGTTTACAAATTTACTTCTACTTCAAAGGTAAGCTTCCCGGGTTCCGGTATTGCGGCAGTTGCAGCATCCAAGGCTAACCTGGATGATTTCCGCAAATACATGACAGTACAGACCATCGGACATGACAAGCTGAACCAGCTCCGCCACGTTCGTTTCTTCAAGGACATCAACGGACTTCATGAACACATGAGAAAACATGCAGACATCCTTCGTCCGAAGTTTGAGATGGTTCTTGCTACACTGGACAAAGAGCTTAACGGACTTGGAATCGGCGAGTGGACTAAACCACACGGCGGATATTTCATTTCCTTTGATGCAATGGAAGGCTGCGCAAAAGCAATCGTTGCCAAAGCAAAAGAGGCAGGTGTTGTTATGACAGGTGCCGGCGCAACCTATCCATATGGAAATGATCCGAAAGACAGCAACATCCGTATCGCACCAAGCTACCCAAGCATTGAGGAGCTTGGAAAAGCTGCAGAGGTATTCGTTCTCTGCGTGAAGCTTGTGAGCGTGGAAAAACTTCTGGAGAAATAATCAGTAACCAAGAAAAAGATAACATCAGACTGCCCGGTATTTCTGTATATGTAATACCGGGCAGTCATAAACTATCGGAGAGAATCAATCTTATGGGTGAGGAAAAAGAAAAAATGAAAACCTGGAAAAAAGTGGTCATTGCACTGATCATTATCCTGCTGATACTTACGGCAGCAGCTTACGGATATGGTGTGCACTATTTTACAGACCATTTTCTGCCGGGATCACAGGTGAACGGTTTTAACTGCTCTTACAAAACAGCAGATGAGACAGAAGAACTCCTTGCAAAAGAAGTTCAGGCTTATGTTCTTACAGTAGAGACAAGAAACAATGGTAAAGAAAGCATCACTGCAAAAGAAGCAGGCCTTGTATACAAGCCGGATAACGGCGCGGCCAAACTGATTCGGAAACAGGACCGCTATAAATGGTTCCTGGCTTTCAATCAGCAGAAAAAATACAAGCTGAATACAGATACGGAATACGATGATGACAAGAAACTCACCAAAACAGTAAAAGGTCTGAAATGTATGCAGAAGGATAACATGGAAAAACCAATAGATGCCTGCATCAAAGACAACGGTGAGACTTATGAGATCCAGCCGGAAAAAGAAGGAACAACACTTGATACAAAGAAAGTACAGAAAGTGATCCGTGCGGCAGTTTCCGCAGGAGATACCACAGTCAATCTTGAAAAGAAAGACTGCTACAAGAAGCCTTCTGTATACAAAGATGATAAAACCCTCAAGAAAGACTGCGACCAGATGAACAAGCTTACCAGCTGTGTGATCACCTATGATTTTTCCGACCGCTCCGAGCAGCTGGACCGCAATACTATCAAAGACTGGCTTACAAAAGACGAAAAAGGCAATTATACAATTGATAAGAACCAGGTAGCAGCCTATGTAAATAATCTTGGATATAAATATGATACTTTTGGATGTACAAGAACCTTTACCACATATGATGGCCGTCAGAAGACCATCAAAGGCGGCGATTACGGCTGGGCTATCGACCAGACAACAGAGACAGACTGGCTTTACAATGCGATCCTTGCAGGAACCACGGAAGTAAGACAGCCCGCCTATGCTTACAGCGGACTCTGCCGTGACACCAATGATATAGGAAATACATATGTAGAGATTGACCTGACCAACCAGAGAATGGTATTTTATAAAGATGGACAGCTTCTGGTAGATACACCTGTAGTAACCGGATGTATTAATAAAGGACATGGAACACCGTCGGGCTGTTTTGCCCTGGATGCCATGCGTTCACCGGCTGTTCTGAAAGGACCGGGATATGCAGCACCTGTCACATACTGGATGCCTTTCTCCGGAGGTGTCGGAATCCACGATGCAACATGGAGATCCCGGTTCGGAGGTCAGATCTACATCACAAACGGTTCACACGGCTGTGTAAACACACCGAAGGACCAGGCAGCAATCATTTACAATAATATTAGCGTAGGAGTACCGATAGTAGTATATGAATAAGAGATTAAAAGAAATATTAAAAGAATACGAAGAAAGAAAACACAAAATTATCAAGGGAGATGAAAGTATGAATATCGTTGTATTGGCAGGCGGAACCAGTACAGAGAGAGAAATCTCCATCGTAACAGGAACCGGTGTCTGCAAAGCACTTCGCCAGAAAGGCCACAATGCGATCCTGGTAGATATTTTCTGCGGACTGGAGCCTGTAGACTGGGATGAGCCGTTCGGAGATAAAGATTATGAAGTAGATTCTGCGGCAGAATATATGAGAAGCTTTGACGATGATATCGAGAACATCAAACGTACAAGAAGAAGCTTTTTCGGGCCGAATGTACTGGAGCTCTGCCAGGCAGCTGACATTGTATTTATGGGACTTCACGGTTCCAACGGAGAAGACGGAAAAGTTCAGGCAACTTTCGACCTTCTTGGAATCCGCTACACAGGAACCGGCTATTTAAGCAGTGCCCTTGCAATGGATAAAGGCCTCACCAAGAAGATTTTCCTTATGGATGAGGTACCTACACCGAAGGGGGTTTCCATGCTGAAAGAGAATTGCACAAGGGATATCCATGATCTCGGAATGGAATTTCCTGTTGTTGTAAAAACATGCTGCGGTGGTTCCAGCGTAGGTGTTTATATCGTAAACGACCAGAAAGAATATGAGGATGCCATTGACGGTGCATATTCCTATGAGGATGAAGTGGTTGTCGAGGAATATATCAAGGGCCGTGAGTTTTCTGTTGCAGTTGTAGATGGCAAGGCTTATCCGATCATCGAGATCGCACCGAAGCAGGGCTTTTATGACTACAAGAATAAATATCAGGCGGGCTCTACAGTAGAGACCTGTCCTGCTGAGATCTCACCGGAACTTACCGAGAAGATGCAGCACTATGCAGAAGCTGGCGCAAAAGCTCTCTGCATTGAGGGCTATGCACGTTTTGACTTCATGATGAAGGAGAACGGCGACATGTACTGCCTGGAGGCTAACACACTTCCGGGAATGACACCAACCAGCCTGATCCCGCAGGAAGCAAAAGTCCTGGGAATCGACTATCCGGATCTCTGCGAAGAACTGATCCGTATTTCACTTAAGAAATATAATAAATAAGGAATGACAGACTCCTTCCACAGACTGATATCATTTCAGAAAAAAGAAAGGATTTTATCTATGAAAAATCTTACATTAGAGAATATCACCAAAGTCTGCGGCGGTACTTACCACGGACCACAGGAGAAGCTTCAGGAAGAAGTAACAGCGATCACAACAGACAGCCGCAAGGTGGAAAAAGGCGGTCTTTTTGTGCCGGTTGTTGGAGAGCGTGTGGATGCTCACCGTTTTATTCCGCAGGTAATGGAAGCAGGTGCACTTGCAACGTTATCCGAGCGTGTCCTTGAGGGAGCGGATCATCCGTATATTCAGGTGGAATCTTCCCTTCAGGCAGTAAAAGACATTGCAGAATTTTATCTGGAGCAGCTGAACATCCCGGTAGTGGGAATCACAGGAAGCGTTGGAAAAACCAGCACAAAAGAAGTGATCGCTTCTGTACTGAAAGAGAAATACCGCACTCTCAAAACCCAGGGTAATTTTAACAATGAGCTTGGGCTTCCGCTGACTGTGTTCCGTCTTCGCGATGAGGATGAGATCGCAGTCCTGGAAATGGGAATCAGTGATTTCGGTGAGATGACCCGCCTTGCAAAAATCGCAAAGCCGGATACCTGCGTGATCACAAACATCGGAACCTGTCATCTGGAGAATCTGGGAGACAGAGACGGTGTTCTCAAGGCCAAGACAGAGATTTTCCGGTATGTGAAAAAGAATATCGTACTTAACGGTGATGACGATAAGCTCTCCACTGTAAAAGAATACAACGGAATCAGACCGGTATTTTTCGGAACAGGAGACAACTGTGCTGTTACCTGCGAAAACGTGGAAAGCCGTGGCCTGAAAGGGATGAGCTGTGATATCTGTATCAGAGGTGAGCTGGCAGAAGGCGGAGAAGAGCGTTTTCACGTAAACATTCCAATGCCTGGCCGTCATATGGTATTCAATGCACTGGCAGCAGCAGCCATTGGCAGGCTTTATGGCCTTACAGCCCAGGAAATCAAACAGGGAATCGAAAGCCTGGAGCCTGTAAGTGGCCGTTTCAACATGATCGAGACAGAGAAATTTATGATCGTAGATGACTGCTACAATGCAAACCCGATGTCCATGAAAGCATCTCTTGATGTTCTCCAGGACGGACTTGGCAGAAGAGTAGCCATCCTGGGAGACATGGGAGAACTTGGAACAGATGAAGTTGCACTTCATGAAGGCGTAGGCGTTCATGCCGGACACTGTAAGATCGATGTCTGCATCTGTGTAGGTCCGCTCGCAGCCCACATCGCAGAAAAAGCCAGCCAGACCAATCCGGACTTAACCGTGATCCGGGAGAAAGATCTGGAAAGCCTTCTTTCTAACTTAAACACTTATGTAAAACAGGGAGACACCATCCTTGTAAAAGCATCTCATTTCATGAAATTTGAAAATGTAGTCAAAGCACTGCAGGAAATGTAAAAAGACAGGGAACAGGGCGAGGATTTGACGAACGAAAATTGTTTCCAGATAAGCGATATAGAAGTATAATATTCCTAAACAATGAGCAATGTGAATGAGCAGTCATGGAGTGTATGCCTGAAACGGCATAGAACAAACGGAATGACACTCAGGCATTATGGAGCAGTGTGTGGAAACGGGAGGGTATTATGCTGGAAACGATCATGCGGTTGGATATCCCACTTTACGTTATGACATCTTTGGGATGCATCGGCGGACTTGGGATGCTGGCAACGAACCTTACCTACAGAAGAATGATCCGAAATACACAGAGATTACAGAACCTGAAAGAAAAATGGCTGAACATGTGGAAATCAAGAGACAGGCTTCTTCACAGAATGAACCGTTTCGTGTGGTATCCGTCCCTGCTCAGCACTTTCCTTCTGGTTCTGTCTGTTTTTTTGAACAATAGACTCGGACATGCAGAAGGACTGCCCATGCTGTATCTTTATATAGGGGCAGCTGTGCCTGCAGTTCTCCTGCTTTTGAGACAGGCACTGGATTTTTCTTATAAAGAGGAGCTGGTGATGACATCACTGGCTGACTATGTGGAGCAGGTTCGCACCTGGGTGGAAGAAGTCCCTGTTCCGCAGAAAAACGATCCTGTTTTGCAGGAGGAGATCGTAGATAAGATCACCAGAAGCATCCGTCAGACAGCGGCAACAGGAAGCCACTTCAGCAAGATGCTTTCACCTGAGGAGGAAGAGATCATGAAGGAGATCATAAGAGAGTTTATGAATGCGGAGTGATCATAGATTTCAGGATATCTGAAAAAACACAGATATACGTACAAATATCTGTGGCAGCAATTCAGGTTCCGGATAAATAAATTCTCTGCAGCGATTTGCAGAAATGCTATAGATTAATGAATATATACTTATAAAAACTCTCCGGCAGATACGATTTTCTGTAATCAACCGGAGAGTTTTTGGTGTATATAATTGTGTAAGATAAGGAATTTATCAGTTATACAGCATCAACCCATGGAGATCGGGCCGCCACGAAGCTTACCGGCTGTGGTGATCCTCTTGATTGCAACCATGTAAGCTGCCATACGAAGAGTAACATTTTTCTCCTGACTTAATGCGTAAACTTCATTAAATGCAGTAAGCATGATCTTCTGAAGCATCTTGTTCACTTCATCAAGATCCCATGTAAGATTCTGGATGTTCTGAACCCACTCAAAATAAGAAACAACAACACCGCCTGCGTTGGAAAGGATATCCGGGCATACGATGATTCCTCTGGAATTCAGGATATCGTCAGCTTCAACAGAAGTCGGTCCGTTGGCAGCCTCGATGATCAGTTTCGCCTGGATGCGTCCGGCGTTATCTTCTGTGATCTGATTCTCAAGGGCAGCCGGGATCAGGACATCACATTTGCAGGTGATAAGACCGTCATTTGTAACGTGCTGAACGCCGTCCTGCTCATATTTATCGAGAGTATTTCCTTCAGAAATAAACTTGCGGATAGCCGGAATATCAAGTCCGTCCTCGCAGTAAAGTCCGCCTGTGTAATCACTGACAGCAACAACCTTCTGACCATTCTTATAAAAAATCTCAGCAGCAGTTCCGCCGACATTTCCCATACCCTGAACAGCGATAGCTACATTGGCAGGATCGATATTATTCTTTTCCATGCACTGATAAGCAATGATGGTAACTCCGCGTCCGGTAGCCTCTACACGGCCGACAGAACCGCCGATCTCGATCGGTTTACCGGTAACAACACCTGGAACTGTATGGCCTGTGAACATACTGTAAGTATCCATGATCCATGCCATAACCTCACCGTTTGTATTAACATCCGGAGCAGGGATATCTTTATCCGGGCCGATGATAGGAAGGATACGGGTTGTATAACGACGGGTCAGACGGATCAGCTCAGCTCTGGAAAGCTTGGAAGGATCGACCTTGATGCCTCCTTTGGCACCGCCGTAAGGAATATTTACAACAGCACATTTAAAGGACATCCATGCAGCAAGAGCCTTAACCTCGTCCATGTCGGAATTCTGATGGAAACGGATACCACCCTTGCACGGTCCACGTGCACTGGAATGCTGAACACGATATCCTTCAAATACCTTGATGGAGCCATCGTCCATACGGATCGGGATAGAACCTTAAGCTCACGTTCCGGGTAGCAAAGTGTTGCGTAATCTTCATAACTGAGACCCAGTGCCTCTGCAGACTGTTTCAGGACAGAGAGCATATTGTCATATGGATTATACTTTTTTTCTGCCATTGTTACCACTCCTTTGAAAATAAATATTTTTTCTTAATTATTAAGAATAATATTGTTCATCTGATGAACTGAGTATAGCACAACAGGTATGAATAGTAAATAATTATATTCATAAAAACATACACAAAATATTATATCTTTTAGGCGTTTTTACATAACCGTATGTTAAAATAAAAACAGTGTATAAGATCACCAGATATAAAATCAGGAAGATCAGGAGGGTATTTCATGGAGAATCAGTTACAGAAGCTGATCATTTCAGCGCAGCTGACACCAAAGGAAAAAGAAGTTGCAGACTATGTTCTTGAGAATCTGCAGAAATGCTGTTTTATGACATCAACAGAGCTGGCAGGGGCGCTGAATGTGAGTTATTCCTCTGTGATCCGGCTTACCAAGACTCTTGGTTTTACCGGATATCCGGATTTTCAGAGCTTTCTGCGGGAAACCTATGCAGAGCAGTCCAGAGACGTGGACACAGGGATCCTCATTCCGGCAGAGCGAATTGAGGCAATTAAGAAAAAAGAGCACAAGGCGACTGTACAGGATACGGTATGCGCATATACTCTGAGTAATATTCAGAGTACCATTGTAAGCAACACAGAAGAACAGTACCGCAAGGCGAGCAGTATTCTTATTAACAGTGATGTGAAATATATTTTTTCCTCAAGGGGATCTACATGTGTGGGAGAATTTCTGAATACGATCCTCAGACAGACACTTCCCCATGTGTACAACTACGGAAGCCACGGGCAGAACATGTTCGATTTCGCAAGCGACCTGAAAAAAGGAGACGCAGCAGTTTTTATCACCTATTCCAGATATTCAAGACTGATGTATCTCACTGCGGAGATGGTACATAAACAGGGAGCTTCCATCATCCTTCTGACGGATAAACCTACCTGCGAGGCAGCCAAGTTTGCTGACGTAGTGCTGACTGCCAGAGGCGACAGCAGTGAATTCTATAATTCCTATGTAGCAGGAATGTTCGCAGCAGAGATGCTGTGTGCATATACATGCAGGGAAACGAATTATTCCAACCAGGAGCTGCTGGAACGTATCGATGAATATACTTCCCAGATCGGGAACTTCTGAGTATAAAAACAGGGAGAGCTGATACTGTATAAATGTATCAGCTCTCCCCGTCAATTTCCGGTATTTTGATATTCTAATCTTCCTCGATCACCTGGATCTCCAGATAATCAAAATCGACCTGCTCAATAAAATTATCCTGATAAAAACGTGCCTTATCATGCTTCTTAAAATCTTTTACAGTAGAATCCAGCCAGATCGGATTTCCAAGATCCATCTCATAACAGATCTCCTCAAGCCCATGAAAAATCTTATGAGTTCTTGTATCATCACTGTCATCACAGACTACCGTATCTTGAAGCATATGATTATCCTTCCATATTTTTCCCCATAAACGAAACATATAAAATTTCCTTTCTGTATTGCCGTAAAAGTTATCGAATGGCTATAGTATACCGTCAGAGACATGGAAAGTAAAGTTGTAAAAATCCGGACTTTATAAGAACATCAGCCATTTTGTACAGGAAACAATGCATCAGCCCACCTCACTTTTATTGACTAATGTGTAAAAATCCTCTATAATAAACGAAATTATGAAAAAAAGAATCATTACAGATTGGAGGAACCGAAATGAAACTTTACGATACCGGTGTTTATCTTCAGAACGGACAGGATATCATTCCTGAGAACCAGGAGAACCTGCCAGTAGCGAAGGAAGAGGCTGCAAAGAATACCATCGCATATTCAATTCTCAAGGCTCACAATAAATCTGATAACATGGAGAAGCTTCAGATCAAATTCGATAAACTGACTTCCCATGATATCACATTTGTAGGAATCATCCAGACAGCAAGAGCTTCAGGACTTGAGAAATTCCCGGTACCATATGTACTGACCAACTGCCATAACTCTCTCTGTGCAGTAGGCGGAACCATCAACGAAGATGACCACATGTTTGGTCTCACCTGTGCAAAGAAATATGGTGGTGTTTACGTACCGCCTCATCAGGCAGTTATCCATCAGTTTGCAAGAGAAATGCTTGCAGGCGGCGGAAAAATGATCCTCGGTTCTGACAGTCATACAAGATATGGTGCTCTTGGAACCATGGCTATGGGCGAGGGCGGACCGGAGCTTGTAAAACAGCTTCTCTGTCAGACATATGACATCAACATGCCAGGAGTAGTTGCCATCTATCTGAAAGGCACTCCGCGCCCGGGCGTAGGACCGCAGGACGTTGCACTGGCTATCATCGGAGAAGTTTTTGCCAACGGCTATGTGAAGAATAAAGTTATGGAGTTCGTTGGACCAGGCGTTGCAAACTTAAGTGCTGACTTCCGTATCGGAATCGATGTTATGACAACAGAGACCACATGCCTTTCCTCCATTTGGCAGACAGATGAGAAGATCGAGGAATTCTATGCGATCCACGGAAGACCGGAAGATTACAAAGAACTGAAACCAGGCAGTGTTGCATACTATGACGGCTGCGTTGAAATCGACCTTGGTGAGATCAAGCCAATGATCGCAATGCCGTTCCATCCAAGCAATACTTACACCATCGATGAGCTGAAAGCAAACCTGGACGACATCCTTGCAGATGTTGAGAAAAGAGCACAGGTAAGCCTTGATGGAAAAATTCCTTTCACATTAAGAGATAAGGTAGTTGACGGACAGCTTTATGTTGAGCAGGGAATCATTGCCGGATGTGCAGGCGGCGGATTCGAGAATATCTGCGCAGCAGCAGACATTCTCAAGGGCAAGAACATCGGCCACGATGCTTTCACATTAAGCGTTTACCCGGCAAGTACTCCGATCTACATGGAGCTGGCTAAGAACGGCGTTCTTGCAGAGCTGATCGGAACAGGTGCTGTTGTGAAAACTGCATTCTGCGGACCGTGCTTTGGTGCCGGAGATACACCTGCCAACAATGCGTTCAGTATCCGACACACAACCAGAAACTTCCCGAACCGTGAAGGCTCCAAGATCCAGAACGGCCAGATCTCTTCCGTTGCACTTATGGATGCACGTTCCATTGCTGCAACAGCTGCCAACAAGGGATTCCTTACATCAGCAGAGGAGTTTGAGGGAAGCTATTCCGAGCATAAATATTACTTCGATAAATCCATCTACGAGAACCGTGTATTTGACAGCAAGGGCGTAGCAGATCCAAGTGTTGAGATCCAGTTTGGCCCGAACATCAAGGACTGGCCGGAGATGGCTGCACTTGCAGACAACCTGATCCTGAAAGTTGTTTCCGAGATCCACGATCCGGTTACCACAACTGACGAGCTGATCCCATCCGGCGAGACATCCTCCTACCGTTCCAATCCGCTTGGACTTGCAGAGTTCACACTCTCCAGAAAAGACCCGGCTTACGTAGGCCGTGCAAAAGAGATCCAGGCAGCACAGAAGGCAATTCAGGCAGGTCAGTGCCCGGCTGAGGCAGTTCCGGAACTGAAACCGGTTATGGAAACCATCCATAAATCCTACCCGGATGTTGACAAGACAAACCTTGGTGTAGGAAGCACCATCTTTGCAGTGAAACCTGGCGATGGTTCCGCAAGAGAGCAGGCTGCATCCTGCCAGAAGGTACTTGGCGGCTGGGCAAACGTTGCCAATGAGTACGCAACCAAGAGATATCGTTCCAACCTGATCAACTGGGGTATGCTTCCGTTCCTGATCCCGGCTGGAGACCTTCCGTTCAGGAACGGTGATTACCTGTTCTTCCCTGGAATCCGTAAGGCAGTTGAGGAAAAGGCAGACGTGATCAAAGGCTACACAGTAGATGGTGACTCCCTGAAAGAGTTCGACGTTACACTTGGTGAGCTGACAGACGATGAGAGAGAGATCATCCTCAAAGGTTGCCTGATCAACTACAACCGTAAATAAAATACAAAATAAATTCCAAAAGTAAAAGACCGGCGAGGTAAAAATCGCCGGTCTTTTCTGAACACTGAAAATACCGTCTTAACGGTCAGCCGAAGGTGAAAAACTGACGGAAACTGTAATAGAAACTTAAAAAAACAGCATCAATGATGAATTGATGAAAATAATGGAATATGGTATGATATTGTATAAAAGTGTATAATAAGAGTACACTCTGACGATAAACAGAAAATGGAGGTGCCAATTATTTCTGATGAGATAAATAAATCAGATATTTCCAACAGAAAAAAACTAAAAAACAGACTTACCACAGGTGTTTTTGCGTTGCTTATTGCACTGATCGCAGTGGTTTCAGCAACATACGCATGGTATATATACAACACAAGCCGACATACAACAAAAGTCCGTATGGCAGCAGGAACAGGCGTCAATCTGCAGATCAGCAATTCCTACAGCGGAACATATGGTTCGGCAGCAGTTCTGGACAGCTTTTCCGGAAGACTGAATCCTGTATCCACCAACCGGATCAGCGGCGGCTTCCAGAAAGTTCTGGGATTTACCAATGGAACCGAGAATCAGTCCAATCTGGTAGCAAGTCTCTTTGGAAAGGGAGATTACAGTGATTATTACAATACCAGCCTTTTTCTGAAAACAAACGGCGATCCTACCGATATTTACATAGCAGACATCGGCTTTGAGGACAGCGATCCGAAGAATCCAATCTCATCTGCGATCCGGGTCGGTTTTGTAGTACATAAAGTTGGAAAAAAACAGCCATCACAGGGTGAATACATTTTTGCCATAAGTGATAAGAAAAACCCGCAGGCAGAATACAATACAGCTAAAGGAAAAGAAGGTGATGTGCTGGATTGCACGAAGACAGACGGAAAATTAAAACCAGTAGCAGTGACTTATCCATATATTTATGCTACTACTTATACCGATCAGAATAGTCAAAACTGGATAGCCACGAAGGTTAGAAAGAACTATGAAGTTTCATCTGGCACACAAAAAATTGCTTCTTCCGTAGGGTATGATGGCGTAAAAATGCGTGTTTATATCTGGATGGAAGGTACCGATGCTGATTGTGTCAATAATGCAGCAGCAGAAGACCCGGCAACTTATAACGTAAATGTAAAACTGGCAGGTATTTCTGCTGAATAAGACAGCAAATATAAATTGAAAGGTCATGGCACGAACCATGGCTTTTCTTTTATCCTAATTTTCCCTATTATCTACTATCCCCAATCTCCTCCACGCATTTTCGGTACATCTGCTGAATTGCTATTTCCCCGACTTCTGGTATAGTCATGTAACTGAAAAGAGAACTTCAGAAGGGAGAAATGCAATATGTGAAAAAAGCAGGATATCATATGGGAGCAAAGTACGCTAATAACAAAGCAAATACAAGCAATAAAAATGGAATTCCCTAAACCAGAACTCCACTTTATATTATTTCTTCAATAATATCTCCGTATAAAAAATGTCTCCCCTGGGGCACATCGTTGAGAGGTGCGGGGAGTCCTGTTAATATTACTATATGTATAACAGATAATAATATCAATGTGCAAAATAGCCAAAATTCATCCTAATCCCTGACAATGCAACCTGGCATACGCAAAATACACAGATTTTCTATCCAACATTATTGACGTATGAAAAACTTCATGGTATTTTATTTTTGATAAAATGGAAATTATTTCAAGGCAAACCTGATGAAAGGCGGGGACGCAAAGCCAGAAGGGGCTAAAATCAGTGTGATGTTAAAGAAATATAGTAGGGACGCTGGCAGGTTTTGGAAGGTGTCCTTTTTTGTATGCCAAAATGGGTAAGAAAACTGGCAGGGACGGGTTCTCTGTATATAGATAAAAGCAGGATAACGAAGCATGAAACAGAGTGAGGATTTTTATAAAATGGGAAATTATGAAGACAAAATATATTCTTTAAGTGAGACTGTACCGGGACAGACACAGGCCATGTCACAGGCAGTACAGAAAACACTGGAAAATAATGGCGGGGTAGGCATAATGACAGGATATTATGACCAAAACCTGTCTGTTTTATCTGTGAGCAATCTGCTGTTACATAGTACAGGATATACATTCGACTCTTTTATGAAGCAGACAAACGGCTCATTGAAAAATTTCTTTTATGGCGAGGAAGATATACTGGATCGAGATCGTTTTTTGCAGCTTCACGGAGCAGGGGAATCACAGATCCTTACAGCAGACGGTACAGTGAATAATGTACGGCTTTATAAAGAAGATGCGACAGATGAGGCGGGCAGACAGATCTGGGTTATGTCCGTACAGGTCAACTGGGATCATGTAAATCTGGCACTGCTCAATGAGGCTATCTGTTCCGGCTTCTGGTATTTTGACTGTGACGAAAACAGTGAGATTGTGAATGCAAACTGGAGTCATGAATTCCGAAAAATGCTTGGCTATCATGACACTCTGGACTTTCCGAATAAACTGGAATCCTGGTCAGATCTTCTGCATCCACAGGATAAAGAAAGAGTAATGGTGCAGCTTCAGGCGGCAATTAAGGATAAGACGAACCAGATAAAATACCAGGTAGAGTATCGTATGAGAATGAAGGATAATCAATACCAGTGGTTTCGGGCATCGGCAGAAGTAATACGCCGTCTGGATGGTTCTGCCAGCAGGATTGCCGGGATTTTTATTAACATTGATGGGGAGAAAAAAGAAATCATGCAGGCACAAAAATCTGCTGCTTTCCACCGGGCTTTTACGAAAGCAGATCTGTGCGAGTATTATGTGAATCTGGAAGAGAATACTTTTGATACCTTTAAGGTTGAAACATCCCTGATGACAGTCTTTGAACAGAGTCATACATGGGATGAACTGATCCGGCATTTGGTGGATTCCTATGTTGTGGAGACAGATAAGAAGGCGGTATCCTCTTTTTACGACCGTGGTTATATTGCAGAAAGGCTGAAGGGTCTGGAAACCGAATTGGCTTTGGAGTGCCGTATCACTCTGAATGGAGAAGAACGCTGGGTCCGTAATGTGATCATACGCGGCGAGATAGAGGATTCAGAATATGCCATGATCTTTCTGCGGGATATCACAGAGACAAAGGTGGAGAGTGCACGGCATCTGCAGATGGCAGCGGATAATGCTTCCATGGAGCAGCTGATCCAGAGTATTGTGCGTCTGGTTGACCGTTTTGTTGTCTGTGATCTGGAAAATGACAGGTATGAATTCTACAATCTGAATGGACAGATGATATATAAACCTCTGGGATTTTATCATGATTTTCAGATGCAGGTTCTTGAAAAATATAAGACACTGGAACCATTGGAAGCTATAGATATCCTGATAGCCCCGGATAATATTCGGAAAAAACTGAAAAGTGAAAATGATATTTATAAGTTTGAGTATTGCAGCCAGGATGAAAAGACTTATAAGATCGCTTCTTACATACCCCTGGAATGGGAGGATGGAAAACTGGTAAAAGTATTGCTGGCATCCATGGATGTGACGCAGGAGAAAAAAGCAGAGATTGAATCCCGTCAGGCACTGAAAGAGGCTTACTGTTCTGCAGAAAATGCTAATCGTGCGAAAACAGAATTCCTTTCCAATATGTCCCATGATATCAGGACACCGATGAACGCTATTGTCGGTCTGACAGCGATCGCAGGAGCAAATATTGAGAGTCAGGACAGAGTTATTGAATGTCTCAGCAAGATTACAGAATCAAGCCGCCATCTGCTGGGGCTGATCAATGAAGTGCTGGATATGGCACGTATCGAAAGCGGAAAAATGACGCTGGCACAGGAAGATTTCAATCTGTCAGAACTGGTGGATAATCTTATTACGCTTACGAAACCGGTGCTTGATGAACATAAACATAATTTTGATATACATATTAATCACATTGAACATGAGGATGTCTGCGGTGACAGTCTGAGGATTCAGCAGGTGTTTGTGAATCTGATGAGTAATGCGATCAAGTATACACCGGATGGTGGGAATATTATTTTTTCCATAGAGGAAAAGCC
The DNA here is from genome assembly GCF_003474435.1 of Ruminococcus sp. AF46-10NS. Taxonomy (GTDB): domain Bacteria; phylum Bacillota; class Clostridia; order Lachnospirales; family Lachnospiraceae; genus Blautia_A. Next base: position 5,816 of record NZ_QRNF01000009.1, on the reverse strand, counting down.
AAATGGATTTTCAGAGCTTGGATGCTATGAATTTACGATTGAGGATAATGGAATCGGTATGTCACCGGAATTCCAGAAAATCATGTTTGATCCTTTCAGTCGCGCAGATGATCACCGGACAACCAGAGTTCAGGGAACTGGTCTGGGAATGGCGATCAGCAGAAATATTGTTAATCTGATGAATGGTAATATTAAAGTGGAAAGCACCTTACATAAGGGAACCAGAATTACGGTAACGATTTACCTGGAGCTTCAGGAAAAAGAAAAAGAACAGGACAAAAATCTGATGAATCTTCCTGTTCTGGTTGTGGATGATGATAAGACGTGCTGTGAAAGTACAGTTGCCACACTGAAAGAAATCGGTATTACAGGTGAATGGGTTCTCTCCGGCAGAGAAGCCGTTGAGCGTTGTTATGCACGCCACGAGTTGAAGTGCGATTATTTTGCTGTTATCCTGGACTGGAAGATGCCGGATATGGATGGAATAGAAACTGCCAGACAGATCCGGAAGCGTATAGGTAAAGAGATTACCATTATTGTACTGACATCTTATGAATTCAGCGAGATTGAAGACGAAGCAAAGGCTGCAGGTGTAGATGCTTTTATTGCAAAACCGCTGTTCCGTTCCAGGCTGACGGCAACATTGCGGCAGTTTACTTCGGACAGAAAAGAAAAAGCAGCAAGAAATTATCTGCAGAAGCTGTCAGAAGCAGATTATACAGGAAAAAGAATTCTGGTGGTTGATGATAATGAGTTAAACAGAGAAATTGCTGTTGAAATTTTACAGATGACAGGGGCAGAAGTGGAAACAGCAGAAAATGGAAAAGCTGCAGTTGAAAAAGTGGAAGTTTCTCCGAAAGGCTTGTATGATCTTGTTTTATGGATATCCAAATGCCTGTCATGAATGGTTATGAGGCAACCGCAGCGATCAGGAGCCTTCCGGGTGAACAGGGAAAACTGCCGATCGTTGCCATGACTGCCAATGCTTTTGCAGAAGATGTACAGCTGGCAAAAAACACAGGCATGAATGGACATATCGCAAAACCGCTGGATATGAATAAGCTGAATGATGTTCTGGAAAGCTGGCTGTAATTGATTCCCGATTATTGAATTAATGATTTTAGCAGGAAAGAATGAGGAAAATACGAGTATGAAAAAGGCAAAACATTATCTGATAGCTTTATTGTCAGGGGTGCTTGTAGCAACTACTGTTTTGTCTGGCTGTGGACAATCTGAAAAAGCAGTATCTGAAAATGATGATCACCTTACTGTGTATCTGTGGGAAAATCGTTTAATGAAAAATATTGTACCCTATATCTATGAGCAGTTTCCGGATCAGGATATTGAGTTTATTACCGGCAACAATGATACCGATTTATACAGCTATTTTGAAGAACATGGTGAACTGCCGGATATCATAACTGTACGTCGATTCTCAGGAACAGATGCACAGGATCTGGAGCCGTATCTTATGGATTTTGCTTCTTATGATGTGGTTTCCAGATATTACTCTTATGCATTGCAATATTATAAAAACTCAAAAGACGAGATTCAGTGGCTTCCTATCTGCGGTATGCCGCAGACGATCATTGCCAACAAGACATTGTTTGAGCAACTCGGGATCAAGATACCGGAAAATTATAAGGAATATGCACAGGCATGCCAGCAGTTTTATGATAATGGTATAAAACCTTATTCTCTGGATCTTGCAGAAGACTGGTCTGCTCATGAGGTGATCCAGACCGGTGCAATTGGTGAATTCATGAGTCTGGATGGAATCAAATGGAGAAGTTCAGCTGAAAGTTCATCAGGGGATATCGCGTTTGATGACACATTATGGGAACGTATTTTTTCAGAAACCAATACATTTCTGAAGGACTCACATTTTACGAAAGATGATATCAGTGTTGATATTAATACAGCAACTCAGAGATTTCTCGAGGGAAAAGCAGCAATGTTTCATGGATATCCGGCACTTATGCAGGAATATCAGGAACAGATGGGTGCAGAATTAACCCGTATACCGTTTTTTTCACAGATTTCGGATGAATCTTTTATAAATATGACCCCTTCTCTGAATATTGCATTCAACAAAGACCTGGAAAAAGATCAGGAAAAACTGGACCTGGCATTCGATGTCCTGGATCGTATGATTTCAAAAGAAGGACAAACGCTGATTGCAGAAGGAAAGGGTGTAATTTCATTAAATGTAGATGTTCCAAACATGATGGAAGATGTACCTGGCCTTGAAGATGAAATTAATAATAATTCTGTTTATATCCGATATTCTGCTCAAAAATCATTTGATGCCAGCCTTAAGGCTGTTCACGGATTATTGTCAGGGGAAATGGATGAAACACAGGCGTATGATGCTTTTCGCAGCACAATGAACAGTAAGGATTCAAAAGAAAAAAACACAGTAAATTTTGAAAATGAATATTCTATTTCACTAAATGATAAAAACGGTCGTGATGCGGCATCTTCTATTTTAACTACGATCAGAGAAGAAAATGATGCTCAGCTGGCTTTGGTACCATATTATTATTTTACTTCTTCCATTTACAAAGGGGAGTGCACCGGCAGCCGGGTTGCTTTGATGACAGCAAAGAGTTCAGATACACCATTATATCTGGCAAAAATCAATGGCAAAGAGGTTTATGAACTTGCGGAGAAATATCTTGCTGATTCTGATGAGAAATTTCATGTAACCAATAAATATGAATTACCAATTGCATCCGGTATGAAAATAATCGTCAGTCAGGAGGAAAACGGATTCTCATTACAGGACATAGAAGTAAATAAGAAAAAAACAGACAAAGACAAGGAGTACTCTATTCTTCTTACAGACACCACAATGTCTGTTTTGAAAAAAATAAATCCGGAATGTGAGATCAGGCAGCTTAAGGACACAACATTATCAAGTGCATGGACTGCAGCAATGGCAAACGGACAGCAACCGTCAGCACCGGAAGATTATATAGAGGTTGAAAAATAAAAGTGGGAAAAGAACAAGCGATAACAAAAAGAAAAAAGATCATAGTACCATTGTTTTTTTTAATTCTTATACTTTTAAGTTTAATTTTTGTAAAGCTCCTTTTGAACAGGATGAACAGCTATATCGCGGAAAACGGGAAAAGCAGTATGGGAGCTGTTGTTGAACAGATACAGCAGACCTATGATCTGCAGGTGAATGGATACTACAGCCAGCTGCATTTGCTTGAGGATTCTCTTATTCAAGAGGAAGTGAGATCTATTGAACTGGATAGAAACAAGAAGTTCTTTGAGGCATGGCAGAAAGAATCTGAAAGTACACTTATATTTCTCCAGGAAAATGGAAAGGCAATAACCACTGATGGAATAAAACTTCGGGTTGACATGCCAAGTAAACTTTTGTTGGATTTGAGGAACGGATATAATATTGGAAAATTGGTTTCTCTTGATTACAACCAGAAGAAAAAAGATGGTTATCTGGTTGCAATTCCATGTCAGGAATATACGATTAATGGGGAAACTTATACGGCAATTGGAACCTTGTATGATCATTCAAAATTAGATTCCATGTTAAGTGTGAAAAGCTATAACGGGAATGCGTATCTGTTTATGCTGGATAACGACGGAAATATTACTTATACAAATCAGAAAGAAGATAAATTTTTTAGGAACTATTTTTTGTTAAAGCATTTAAAAGGAGATCAGGCTATCACTGAGGAAGAGGCTGATTCTCTTCAAAAAAAGCTGGATGGCAGAGAACAGGGGGTAGAACTTCTGGGAAGTGACAAACCTTACTATCTGGGATACTGTCCGATAGAAAATAATAACACCATGCTGATCTGTATTGTAGAAAAGAGTGTTGTAGATAATGTACTGAAAGATTATCAGAAAACAATAGGATTTACAACATTGCTCATGGCAGGTTTTATACTTTTGCTTTTTGCCGGATTATTCTACAGTATTTCCAGACGCCGTCTTGCTGATCAAAAAGCTGAATATGAAAAAAGAAATAATGAGATTCAGATACAGGCATTGAGGGAAATGCAAGTCGCCAATAAAAAACTGAAAAAGGCAAAGGACATTGCAACGGAAGCCTTGCAGACGGCTGAAAATGCAAATAAGGCGAAAACAGATTTCTTGTCCAATATGTCACATGATATTCGTACACCAATGAATGCAATTATCGGTATGACGTCATTGATCAGACATGATGCAGGCAATAAAGCGAAAGTAATAGAGTATGCAGATAAAATAGACATTTCATCACAGCATCTGTTAGGAATCATCAATGATGTTCTGGATATGAGCAAAATTGAGGCAGGAAAAACAGTTTTTAAGTATACCGATTTTTCCATCTTGGATTTTATTACAGAACTCAATACCATATTCCATTCACAGATAGACGAAAAAAACCAGACTCTTACGATCATAAAAGAAAACATCCGGCACGAGTGGGTGAATGGTGACAAGGTTCATTTAATGCAGATTTTCAGCAACTTGTTTTCTAATGCAGTGAAATACACGCAGAAAGGTGGAAAAATTCAGTTTCTGGTAGAAGAATGTGAGACAAAGTCATCTGTCTACGCAAAGTACCATTTCTTAGTCAGCGATAATGGAATAGGAATGTCGGCAGATTTCAAAGAGACGATCTTTGATGCTTTTACCCGGGCTGAAAGTTCTGTGACTAATAAGATACAGGGAACCGGTCTTGGAATGGCTATTACCAAAAATCTGGTTGAAGCAATGGGAGGCACCATTGATGTGGAGAGTGAACTGGGACAGGGAAGCTGTTTTGAGGTTCTCATAGATCTGAGAATCGCAGAGGACAGAAAGGTTGTTTTGACAGCACAGGAAGAAATAGATGAACCGGATAGTAATACCCTGAAAGGAATGAGGTTCCTGTGTGCAGAGGATAATGAGCTAAATGCAGAAATCCTGATGGAACTGTTAAAGATTGAGGGCGCAGAGTGTATCATCTGTGAAAATGGTGAAAGAGTTCTGGAGGCATTTGAGCAGTCTGCCCCAGGGTATTATGACATGATCCTGATGGATGTGCAGATGCCTGTTATGAATGGCTACGATGCAACGAGAGCAATCCGCAGGAGTACTCATGAACTGGCAAAGACGATTCCGATCATTGCTATGACCGCCAATGCATTTTCTGAGGACATTCAGTATTCTTTGGCCGCCGGTATGAATGCCCATATTTCAAAGCCGGTTGATATGAAGACGTTGGAAAAGACGATAAGAAGAATAAAAATCGGCGGGAGGGGCACCGAAACGCAGGCCATTGAACAGTGACAAATGGATATAAAAAGCAGGAAAACATATTTAACATAAGCAGCCTGCTGGGTTTTATCTGAAAAGATGATTCCCAGGCAGGTTTTATTTTTTGTCCGGAAAGTTGAAAAAATCAATGTGCAAAATAGTTGAAATTTACAACCTTCATTCTATATACTAAAGCGCACCTTGCAAATAATGCTGGAACAGCACTTGTAGAAGATGTGTCGGATTATCTGATCTACACAAATGCGAAGTTTTATAACGGCATTATTTCCACAAGAGACTTTGACTCAAAAGGTAACTAACAGAAACGGAGTTTCAGCTTTTTCAGACATCTATACTCAAATCCCCGGTCAGAAGAAAGGTCAATCAGACAAAATCTTCCGGTCGGGGATTTTTTGGCGAAAAGAACAGGCTGAATTCAGTTGACGTATAGGATATCCTCTGTGAAGCTATCATCTTAACGGATAAAACAAATAAATTAACAGAAAATAATCAAAAATACAAACAAATAATAAAATATAAAAACATAAAACAAATAA
>NZ_QRNF01000089.1 GCF_003474435.1 Ruminococcus sp. AF46-10NS | reverse complement strand
CCTTTGATGCCCGAAAGTATATAGAAGATAACACTTTTAATTGACGTAATCAAAATATAGAAGATAACACTTTTAATTGACGTAATCAAAAGATATTAATAAAATAAATAAAAAAACATACACAAGAAGGAAACGTAATGAATACATTTTTTACCTGCGAGCAAAAATTGGGGAATACCATCTTCACTTTTTCACAAAAAGCAAAAGTTCTTAGCACAAGTCCTTTAAACGGAGGCCTTACAAGGCACCTTTCTCATGCTGTAAATATCAATTGTATGAATGGTTCTTATGAATGTAAAATGCTTGGAGATACTTATGAAAAAGATCTAGCTGCACATGTCCACGCCCTTGGTCTTTCACCCTCCTGCACTACTGCCTTAAGTACCGCAGCCTGGACTGAATTACGTGCTATAGAAGAAGTATGCTTCCGGGATCTTACGGTAACTGCTGTTGTGACCGGTGGAATTGACTCCAATGGCATACATCCCAGCGATCCTGCTTCTTACTACGAAGAGGACGGAAATTATGAAATGCCTCTTCCTGGAACGATCAATATTTTTCTGTTCATTAATCAGAATTTGACTGATACAGCAATGTCCAGAGCACTGATGCTTTGTGGAGAATCGAAAGCTGCTGCTGTTTCTCAGTTATTACTGGGAAGCTGCTATTCCGAAGAAATCGCAACAGGTTCTGGGACTGATGGAATTGTAATCGCTTCTAATCTTTGTGGTACCAGAACTCTTACGGATGCTTCTGGACATTCCAAACTTGGTGAACTGATTGGAAAATCCGTGAAATCTGCCGTAAAACAAGCTCTTCTTAAGCAAACAGCGGCCTCTGGCCCGAGGCAATTTCTTTTATCTGCACGTACTGCAAGATATAAAATCACACCTGCTACTTTATGGGAGTTTTATATAGAATACAGAGAAATTTTTAATGATTTTAAGATTTCTTTTGAAATGCCTTCATTATTAGAACAGAAGTTTCTCGCACACAATCGTACCAGTAACCTGGTTCTATGTGTATCACTTTATCTTCACCTTATGGATCAGGTTCGTTGGGAATTGATTATGGAGCCGGAAGCTATCCGGGAAGGGAAACGTCTTCTGGTTTATGGACTCTATTGGAAAGATGGAGACTTTTTTGAAAAAGCATATCCGGCAAAAGCATGGGAGCAGCCCGGATTGCTGCATTTTTCATTAAAAGAACAGCTTATGTATTTGCTTTTATTGTATATTGCTATTTAGAATTATTGGACATAGTGCTAAAAATTTCTAACTTTTACTTTATAAATGGGTAAGTCGAAAACCGACTTACCCACTATAATATCATTTTTATTTACTTCGCTACACACATGTTTTCATCAATCCATTTCTGGATGTCGTCTTCGCTTACTTTAACCAGGCGGGCAATTTTCTTAACATCCATCCCCTCTTCTGCCATAGAAAGAGCTGTCTCTTTTGCTTTTTTTAGTTCGCCGCTTTCCATTCCCTCGCTGTAAATTTGTTCCATTTCATGGCACATAAGCGGTGGCCCCTTTCTGTGTCTCTTTCAATTCATGTACCCTTTTCCCGACAATTCATTTACATATTTACAGTTCAGGAAGTAACCAACAATTTTTTACTTCAGCAAATTCATTTTCTGCTTTCTCACCAGTGCATATATTTTTCCATTCTTCTACTTCGGGGCAATGTTGGCTTCATAAAATGTATTTTCAAAACGATATATCAAGAATGCAAGAGTAGCACATTGCTTTCTAACTTTAATATTTTCTTTAAACTCTTCTTGCGTCGAAGTTTGAAAATTGATTCGCGTATATTTTTCTACTAACCTAAGTACTTGTGAAACTCCTTTCATGATTTTGGATGGAAAACGCGAATTTGTTCGGTAAAAAATATTATGTATAATCATCAAGAAATACTCCAATCCGGGTTCTTTTCGTGCTTTAATTAAATTAAACAATTCCAGCAGGGTATTTTCTTTTAATTGCTGATCCATAATTGTTTCCAGACACTTTTCAACTGCCATTGTAGCTGAAAATACCATATCTGATTCAGTTTCATACATTAGTTCCAACATTTCGTTCATAAAGGCTGGAACTTTTTCATCTGCAAGAAACATTGCTTCCACTTCCCATGAATAAATTCCTTCGTCATAGAATTCTTTTAGCAGAGTACATAGTTTTTTTGACTGAACCGGATTAGTTCCCTTCCATCCATTTCTGCCAAAAGATGCAATCGCACGAATCATCATTTTCATATGCCATTTTGAAAAAGTAAATTGAAAATCGTATTTGCTTTCTTTCCAATATTTTACCATATCTGAACAACAGCCGATGAACAGTTCCAAAAACCATTTTTTTTCTTTCGCAGACCATTCATCTACATAGTACCTATTCCAAACCGCCAGTTGTTCCCAATATGATATTTCAGTAAAATTCCTGCCTCTTATATCCTCTTTCCATTTTGAAGATACTTTTTCACTGATAAAACTCTTTTTTATTCTTTTTAAGGGATCTATTTCTTCTGGATGTGGCCATTTCATAAATACAAAAAAATAATATTGCTCTAGATCTGGCAACTGCGTATCTTCATTAAGTTTACTCCATAATAGTTCTCCAAAAGCAACTTCTTGTTCTTTGGTTAATTTTCCCCATGTATATAACTGCCCCATTCTGGCCAATACGGAGGTTCGATTTATTTTCTGTTGTTTTCCTATATTAAATATTGCTTTAATAATTTTGGGTTCAAGATGAGCTTTTCTATATAATGGATTTGATAATTCATACTCTGTAAACACATCAAAAGGATCAAGCTGTACTACTCCAAGTATATTTTCTCTTTTTTCATTGAGCAGGTTAATAATGCATTTATTTTAGTTCTTTTAATATAATCTGCGGTTTGATTCATAACAGAGGAAATGAATTGATTTAATAATCTTTGATCTTTCACCGCATTTTCTTCGATCAATCGGATCATCAAGTCTATCATTTTTCCCTGCTGCACATAATCCAATACGGCACACATTCTTTCTAATATCGGAATTCCGGATGCTACAATAGAGGTATAAATATTTTGGTCATACCATGGATCATATTTCTGAAATTTTCCTATATTATTCATTATCGCATTATATACATATTCAAAAAGTTCATCGATTTCTTTTCTGTTCTTGGATTGCAAATATTCTCTTGTAATACATTTTTTTACCACATCTGCTTTTCCAAGACGAAGTAAAAGTTGCCATGTATATTGAGGATAGTAAGATAGCAAGCTTTTTACTAAAATATCCTGCTGATTATTCAGTAAACTTTTACTTCGAAGATATAATGGAAATCCACTATATTCAATGCTTTTAAAAACAGAATATGCTTCCCAACAATTGTTCTCAGATCTAACCAAAGTAATGGATTCCCGATTTAATTCAAATTCCGGTTCTGGAGATTCTTTTTTTAACCAGGTTAATGCACCGTCTGTAAACAGAATTTTTTCTTTATCCCAGTTATAATACTTTTTATATTTAGAAATCTCATTATTAATTTCATTGCATTTTTTTCTGGTTTCTTCCTTATATGGATTCATACAAAATAGTAAATGTTCTTTTAAATACAATGCACATACCAGCAGAGACTTCAAATATACGTTTTGGGGACTGCTCTCTGCTATTTCATTATTATTCTTTTGTATATCGTTGGTAAGTTCTTCTACTGCTTTCAGTGCTTCCTCATTAAGACCACATTCAGTCATTACACCAATGAATCTTAAGCGTACCTCATAAGGCATTTCTTCTAAAGAGCATGATACCAGTTCTAGCTGAACTTTTTCCAGATCCATTTTGAATAAATTCATAAGAATTTCTTCAAGTTTCAAATAATATTTGCCATCAACTATAAAATTTGTGCAAGGTTTAAGCAGGTCACAAATGCTGTTCCACTTTTCTTCATCCATATTTTGTCTATAGTTTTCAAGTAAATATAACCCTACTGTAAACCATTTATTCTTGTTTTTCTCTTTCCAATCCGAGTGAGAATTTAAAGTATCCCATATTTTATATAAGTTATTCTTTAAT
>NZ_QRNF01000088.1 GCF_003474435.1 Ruminococcus sp. AF46-10NS | reverse complement strand
TACTATAATACTATAATCAGTACTTTATATGTTTTTTCTTCTCTTTTCTTAATTTATTTTATACCTGTATATTTTCTCTTTTTCCTTGTTCAGCCGTATATTCGTAATTCTTATTTTACGCATATTTACAGTCAGTCAGAAAGCCTCTCGGAGTTAAGTACAATGTATTGTACTTAAAATCACACTTACAAGATAGCTGTTTTTAACCGAATCCAAAAAATCCCATATGGAATTGCGAATATCCACCTGACTATTATTCCAGCTATTATCAAACTCCCTTTATTATATTTGACCCCTTTCTTAGCACACGGATTCCCTGCATTTCTCACATAGCAGATATTGTTAATCTATTTCTTAACGCTTTTTTGCCATCTAGCTTCGAATAAACAGTTCATATCGAATGTATAAATTCATCCGCATTCGCCACCTGCTCTGATCAAAGCCAATTGCTCCCCTCTCCATTTCTTATTTCTACTCTTAATTGTCCTTGATGGTTTATTTTTCAAAATGCTATAATATGTACGTATTCACTATATAAACACGCGCAAGGGATCATATCCCTACGAGCGTACAAAATATTATTTCGCAATTTGCATTCAGTTGCCATGTGAGTATTTGCATTTCACATTGCTGCATGCTTTCATATGCAATCGCTTTGCAATTTACGTTTAATTACAACTGAATTTAACAGAATCAAGAAAGTCCCCTGCAGGGTTGTGAAAAGCAATAAGCATTGGGTGGGGACTTGCTTGCATGAGAATGAATGCAAACTCCTTCCGATAAACTGCCGAGCAGTTATTTGGCGCAGAGCTGCGTAGCGGATTGCGAATATTCTCTTGACTAACTTAATTTTGAAAGGAATTTCCAGATATGAATTCAAACAATAAAAAACTCACAAATGAATCTCTCCAGGAAAATAAAAAAATAGAAGCCTCAATTGCATTTCTTCAGCAGGAACCCACTGAAGAAATGCTCGCTCACGTTCTTACGGTAATTCGTCGCAGTATGAAAGCTCATGGACAGTTAATTATTGCTGTAGAACCGCCTAAAGGTGATGGTAAAATTAATCTTCAGGCTATTCAAACCAGTGACGGCAAACAGTGGTGGTCAGCATTTACCAGTTTTGATGAAGAACTTAAAGGCAGTGACAAAATAATGTCTACTTTTACCGCTGATATTGATAGGATTTTTCTCTCTGCACTGCAAGAACCATCTATCGAAGGAGTTATCATTAATCCCTGGAACCGAACCATCATGTTGAATAAAACTTTGATTAGCATTATCCTTGGAAATCCTGTATAACATTTTCATGTTTCACGTGAAACATAGTGACACAATAATTGCCTTTCACCAAACTTATTTCAGCATTTATAAAAGCTCTAATGTCTGCTCGTGGTTTTGATTTTGTTCCAGTGTTAGAGCCCAGAGAAATTAACCATTCAGAGTCCGACAGAAATAGCCAATTGGAACTCACTGGAAATAACCATTCATAAAATTATATCTGGTGAAACTAGCATAGCATTTGCTTACAACAGCCTTCAATCTGAATCAATGACAAGGGCTACGCCGGCAAATATGCCCCATTGACACAGTTTCAGCCTGTTGTATAAGGTAATCAAGCATAATAAGAAGATGTTCTGCTGAAGCCTACTTGTTATGGTCATTTCTATTGGACGGTAATTGGCTTTTTCTGTCAGTCTCAGATTGGTTGATCTGATTCTGTTGGTCTTACATTGGCTGTTTCAAGCGGGCTCTAACACCAGAAAGCTTACGTTCTTTGACCTTTATTGAAGCAGCTAAAAATCTTAAAAGCATACATTATGCTATGAATAATTTTTATAATGAACCAAGTACCATTAAAGAATTAAACAGAATGGAAACAAAGATTTCAAAACCAGCAATTAAAAAATGTATTAGTGCTACATTAATAGTTCTTTTAGGAAATGCTTATGGAAAATCCTTTGATGCTATTGAACCTACAGAGGATATATTACAAAAACTTTCTCAAAGCGATCGGATCTCTATCATATCGAGCAATGTTTACCTCACGATGAAAAAGTTCTTCAATTTTTTTCGGAAGATGCGCGTACAGAATGTTGGTGTAACATCGTCAAAGAGTTTGATCTTAAATCCTTTGAATACCAAAATTCTAAAATACAAGAGTTTATTAAGTTTTCAGCTAATCTGGATAAAAATAATGCCAAATCTTGTGCTAATTCATTTTATGTTTATATAATTAATCAGCTATGTAACTGGCCCTGCTTTCAACAAGTTATACGTTTCACGTGAAACATGATAATTAACCATTTACTTTTCATCCAAAATATTACTTTCTGATTTTTTCTGTTGATCTTTTTATCACAAAAGTACTTGTAAAATATCACCTGTAAACAAATAGTCCCTGTACAACCATTTCACGCTTACAAAAACATTGTAAATTTTAATCTAATAGCGTATAATAAAACCTAGAATATTCAGAAATTTTGTTACGATTTCAGGAGGTTTTCAATGAAAAAAAATGGACACAGATTACTCACTCTGGCAGCTTTATTAGGCACAGCTGCAGGAGTTATTCATATTGCCAACCGTTTCATAGATGCAACATCTCAGTTTAAAGATATGTTGGAACAGTCTCACAGCAAGACATATGACTGGCGTTTTGGAAAAATTCATTATACCAAACAGGGGCAAGGTTCCCCTCTTCTTCTTATCCATGATATTATGCCAGGAGCATCCGGTTATGAATGGGATGCTGTTACAAAAGAATTAGGAACTGAGCATACAGTTTATACTATTGACCTTCTTGGATGCGGTCGTTCTGAGAAACCAGAAATTACTTATACCAATTTTGTTTTTGCTCAGCTTCTCTGTGATTTTGCAAAGAATGTAATTAAAGAAGAAACTGATGTAATTGCCAGTGGTTTTTCCGGGTCTTTTGCACTTATGGCATATCGCAATAACTCTGATTATTTTCGCAAGATCATGCTGATAAATCCACCTAGTCTCAGTTCTCTCAAGCAGGCTCCTTGTGAAGATAACAAATTGTTCAAACACATTATTGAACTTCCGATCTTCGGAACTTTGATCTATCATATGGTATCCGCCCGTGAATCTATCAGCAGTATGTTCATGGAGAATCTGTTCTATAATCCGTTCCACGTAACAGATACTCTTGTTGATACCTATTATGAAGCAGCGCACAAAGGTGGTTCCAATGCCAAATATTTATACTCCAGTTATATTGGCAAGTACCTTAATATCAGCATTAATAATGCAGTAGCTTCTTCCGACGCCTGTATTTATATTATCTCTGGCGAAAAAGAATCCAGTGGTTCACTTATCGCTGAGGAATATCAAAAACTGAACTCTTCCATTGAGGCTGCTATTATTCCAGAAACAAAGCATCTTCCACACATTGAAGATCCGGAACATTTCCTGGAGCAGGTATCTATTTTTCTGTAAATCATATAATAGAAGGGGAGATGTTTCACGCGAAACATCTCCCCTTCTATTTATTATTCATACTATCATTATTAATTATTTTAATGCCTGTTCTAAATACATATGCGTTGTACTGTCAATAAGCTTGTGAGTCAGTTCAGCCATATGCTGTGTAGATTCCTGATTGTCCGAAGACAGCCAGGCTTTAATCATTCCCACGCAACCATTAAGGCAAAAAGCGTATGCGTACTCAATATCTCTGTTATCTTTAGGCATTCTGCTGGACAGACGCTGAAACACTGTTTCAGCAATCAAACCCTCAATACGATTAACAAATGCCATATCTCCATTCTTTCCAAGAAGTGCGATACAAATATCTTTATTATTATCAAGAATCGTAAAAATCTGTTCAATAAACGGATAAGAGCTTTCCTTATTATTAATAGGATCTAAGGCATAATCATCAATCAGATGTGAAATTTCATCCATCAATTCACCTTCAATGGATTCCAGCATCTGATAAATATCTGTATAATGAAGATAAAAAGTTGAACGGTTGATATCCACTTCCTCTACCAGTTCCTTCACTGTAATTTCTTTAATACTTTTTTTCTGCATTAACCGGGCCAGACCTGCACGAAGCTGTGCCTTAGTTTTTCGTACTCTTCTATCAACTTTTTCCGCCATCTCAATTTCCCCCAATCATTAAAAAAATTTATGCCATCAGAATATAAAAAGTATTACAAAGAATTCTCACATGACATAAAATAGTTTCTGACAGACAGAAACAAGCAGATTAACACTTCCTCTGCCTGATTATCTCCCTTATCAACTGCACTTAAAAATAAAATCAAAACCTTTTTTATTTATAATA
>NZ_QRNF01000087.1 GCF_003474435.1 Ruminococcus sp. AF46-10NS | reverse complement strand
TATTTTAGTATTAATTCTGAAAATTTAGAAGAGACTATTTCGAAAATGAAGCTAAGGGTGCTGTGATTATAGAAGATATCACACATTCTTTATTAGATAAAGAGGTATATTTTTGTCAGAGTGATTATTTGGTTGCCAGTTTAAGAAAATGGTTTGAAATACCTACTGGTGGCTGGGTTGGTAAGATCAAAGGTAATTTAGAAGTAATTCCTAACATTGAAAGTAATTCAACTGTCCTGGAAAAAATAAAGGGAATGGACATGAAGCATCAGTTTTTAATGGGTGGAAAGGTATCAAAAGAGGAATTTTTGCAAATAAATTCAAAATTTGATAATGAATTGATACATGTAGATAGATTTTTAAAAATTGATGATACGTCGTTAAAAATATTGGGAAATACAGATATAACCATGGTGAAAGAGCGGCGCTGCAGAAATGCAAAGATACTGATGGAGACACTGAAGGACATAGAATTAATAACATTGCCCAAAATAGATTTTGAAAAAGCTAGTCCTTTGTTCTATCCTATTTTTTTAAGAACAGAGGATAGAGATTCATTACGCAGTTACATGATAAAAGAAGGAATATATTGCCCTATCCATTGGCCTGAAGTTATGGGAGCAAAAAAAGGAATTAGAGCGAATGAATTATCTTTGATTTGTGATCAACGTTATAATGAAAAAGATATGTATGCAATTAGTAAATGTATTCATGACTGGTATGAGAATAGATAAGGAGATGCAGTATGGGAGTAGAAGGAAAGAGACTGTTAATTTTAGGAGGGTCTAGAATTACATGTGAAATTATTAAACATGCAAAAAGAATGGGTGTTGTTACTGCTGTTACAGATTGGTATCCATTAGAAAAAAGTCCGGCAAAGCAAATTGCGGATGAAGCGTATTATGAGAGTACTAGTGATATTAATGCAATGTCAAAGTTGATCCAAGAGAAAAAGTTTGATGGTGTTCTTACTGGTTTTACAGATTCAGTTTTACCATATTATGCAAAAATGTGTGAGGAAAATAATTTGCCATCTTATGGAACTGAGAAACAGTTTGATATATTTATTGATAAAGATAAATATAAAAAATTAATGCGTAAGTATGGCGTTCCAACTGTACCAGAATATAGTATTGATATTGAGAACGTTGAAGAATCAGCAAAAGATATTAAGTATCCATTATTAGTAAAACCATCAGATAGTAGTGGCGCTCGAGGAATTACGATTTGTCATGATATCGAAGAATTAAAAAAAGCAGTAAGCATTGCGAATGAAGCATCTAAAACAAAAAAAATTATAGTTGAGCAGTATCTTGATGGCCCGGAATGTACTATTTTCTGGCTGTTTAAAAATGGCAAATATTATATGATGCTTATGGGAAATCGTCATGTAAAATATAATCAGGAAGGTGTGATACCGCTTCCAGTAGGTTATACATATCCTGCGTCAATTCAGCCTAAATTTTTAAAAGAAACAGCACCAAAAATGGAAGAAATGTTCCGCTCTGTGGGTATTAAGAACGGTATGATGTTTATGCAATGTAAGATTGTAGATGATGAGTGTGTTGTATATGATATTGGATATAGACTTACAGGATCTTTGGAATATATCAATATAAAAGAAATGTGTGGTTTTGATCCGTTAGATATGCTTATTAATTTTGCCTTAACTGGAGATATGGGAGAACCGGATCTAGACGTTAAGGCTGATCCTAACTTAGGAGGAAAATATTCTTTTAATGTTTCTATTCTTTCAAAACCGGGAAAGATAAAAAGAATAGAGGGATTAGAGACTGTAAGGTCTATGCCAGAAGTGATTGAAGCAGTTGTAGCGCATCCTGAAGGTGATGAAATTACAGAAAAAATGGTTGGATTATTAGCTCAAATAACAGTGCGTATTTTAGGAAAGGCTGATAGTATAGAGCAGATGAGAAAAGCAATGGAAGAAATACATGATACCATTAAAGTGATTTCCAATCAGGGAGAAAATATGGTGTTACCTGGAATTGAGGAGAAAGATTTTGAGGGAACTATATTAATATAGGAGAGATCTAATGAAGAAAGTATTAATAACAGGAGCAAGTGGCTTTCTTGGGAAAAATTTAATTCGCTATTTTATGTCACAAACAGAATGTGAAGTGTGGGCGTTAACTTCCAATGAAGGAAAATTAAGCGAGTTTCAAAATGAAAAATTGCACATTTATCAAAGAGAATTTCCTTTTTCAAAAGAGTTTAAAGAAATAGAGTTTGATTGTGCAATTAATTGTGCTTATCCTCGAAACACGTCAGGAAAACAAATTGCGGACGGGTTAAGATATATAGCAAAGTTATTCAAGGCATTTGATTTAGGAAATGTAAAATCTATTATTAATATATCGTCACAGAGTGTGTATGATGAGCAACGAGAAAATCCTGCTTCAGAAAATGCTGATCTTTCTTTGAACTCTTGTTATGCTGTAGGTAAATATGCAGTAGAGTTAATATTGGAAAATACATGTACTAATATTCCATACACAAACATTCGGATGGCTAGTTTGATTGGCGTAGATTTTCCTCAAAGAATTGTGAACAGATTAATTCTAAAAATATTAAATGGTGAAGAAATAATTATAAATCAATCTTCGCAAACATTTGGATTTTTAGATGTAAAGGATGCTGTAGTTGGGATTGTTTCACTTCTTGATATCAATCCTAATAATTGGAACTGTGTTATAATATAGGAAATGAAAAAGCATATTCTATGCTTGATATTGTAGAAACAATTAAAGAAGTAATTGAAAATAAAAGCATAAAAATGCCAGAAATAAAGTATGAAATTAACACGAATGCAGGCTCTACTGCTGTTTCGTATGAACTTCTTAAGAAAGATACAGGATTTGAGCCTTCTGTTAATTTAAAACAAAGTGTTGAGGAAATTGTAAACAGTCTGATGAAAAAATAGTGAGGAATTAATTTATGAAAGTTTGGGTTATAGGGCGAAATTACCCACAACCTTCGAACCGAATGAAGGGATCATTTGAACTTGAACAGGCCAAAATGTTAGCAAAACAGAATGTGGAGGTTTGCTATCTGGCTGTATCACTTCATCCGATAAAAAAGATAAAGTCAAAGGGAATACAGAAATGGAATGAAGATGGAGTAACAATACTTACATATTCACAATTCTTTTTTCCTAGAATTAAACAATTGTATTTCGGAAAGATGAGAAATAAGATTTGGACTTCTTTTTTGGAACAGGTAGAGAAAGAAAATGGAAAGCCAGATGTTATTCATTTGCATTATCCGGTCATGATGTTATTGGCAGATGTTCTCGAAAAATACCAAAAAAGAGGAATAAAAATTGTAGTGACAGAACATTGGACGAAGGTTTTGAAAAAAAATTTGGATCACTATGAATTATATCAGCAAAAAAAATATGTAGATTATGTAGATTCATATATATGTGTAGGCCATCCATTGAAGAAAGCAATTCTTGATATGACAAATTCTAAACGGGAAATATTGGTTGTGCCTAATGTTGTAAATGCTAATTTTATTCCTTCGAATAGTAGTCATTCAGGCTTTAGGTTTGTTGCTGTTGGAAGGTTGGTAAAAATTAAACAGTTTGATAAAATTATAAGTGCATTTGCAGAAAATTTTAAAGATGATTTAAATGTCAGTCTTGTTATAGTAGGAGATGGAGAAGAGTTCCATGAACTTCAAAAGTTAATACAAAAGTTAAATATGGGATCGCAAGTTGTGTTGACAGGAAGTTTAAATAGAAAAGAAACTGCTAAAAAAGTTGCAGAATCAGATTGCCTTGTGTGCTATAGTAGTTTTGAAACATTTGGAGTTCCCATTATTGAGGCATGGTCCTGTGGAATTCCGGCTATATCGACTACAGCGTGTTCCGTAATGGATAATTTTGATAGCAATTTGGGAATTGAAATTTCACCATATGATTATGAAACATTAAAAAAAAGTATGATGTTTATTTATAAACATCATCTGAAATATAAGAAAGAGTATATAATTGACTTTGCGAGAAAACATTATTCGGAAGAGGCAATTGGTGGTAAATTGATTAACATATATAATGAAGTATGTAAAGTTAGATAAGAGAGGGTGCATATGGATATCTATTGGAAGCTTAAATATAGAAATCACTCTTGCAAATTTTCTGTTTTGAGTGTTATTGTTTATTTTATATTTTTGCAAACAATCGTGTACTAATTTTCGCAACAGCTATAGGGATAAGTACCAAAATCACAGCGGGATTAATATTAATTCTTTTGTGTGTTTAGTTATATATTTTTGCAAACAATCGTGTACTAATTTTCGCAACAGCTATAGGGATAAGTACCAAAATCACAGCGGGATTAATATTAATTCTTTTGTGTGTTTAGTTATATATTT
>NZ_QRNF01000086.1 GCF_003474435.1 Ruminococcus sp. AF46-10NS | reverse complement strand
GATGTACAGGAACTGTTAGGACACTCTGATGTCAGTACCACAATGAATATTTACGCTCACTCAACAAGAAAAGCAAAACGGGATTCCGCAAGACTTCTTGATAAAGTAGTGAGCAATGCTTAACTAAAAATTTCCCTTATTTCCCTTGCGGATTCCGCATAAGGGCAAAGATAAGGGAAAATACATATCATTTCACTATCTAAGAGGCTGTAAGCCTTGAAAAATAAGGAAAGTTCAGGAAATCTCTCCACAAATTCCGATTTGATGCTCCCATTATACCATCTCCCTACATCTCCTTCAACGTAAAACTCACCGTCCAAAGCCCTTTATAACTGGTATCCTTTTTCAGCTTCGCCTTATACCCCGTCACATACATCTCAGCCAGTTTCAGCTCCGCTGTCTCCACATCAAAATACTGCACGCTGATCTTATCCTTCTTCGCATACCCCGCCAGCTTCTTCAACCACTTCGCCGTAACAGAAAACGACACCGGGATCCGCACCACACCATGCCGCACCACATCCCTCTGTGTTGTCCCTGCCTCTGTCTCACCGCCGGAATCCGCTTCCACATCCTCCAGCTCCGCCTCATAAGAATCCGGAAGCGGCAGGTTCTCCCCGTCAAACACAAGATACTGAAAAAAAGCCATCCTATCTACCTCCGCTCCTCAGACTCATTCTCTGCTGTGCTGTCACGATCACCTCATCCAGCAGCTGGTTCCCCAGATAAACCGGAATCACCAGATCCCCCTGCTGTCCTTTCTGATCACCCAGCACATCTTTCAGCGCCGCCACAATACCGGCTGTCAGATCCGCACCGCCGGACGTTCCCGTACCGGTCATCACACCGCCATCTGCCACAGCCATCTGCGGCGAAATCACCATATCCGCAGCCACACTATTCACAGCCGCCTTTACCATGCCCCTGCTCTTCTCAATGCCCTCAGCCAGACCACTCATAAAGTCTGGCATCCAGCTCTCGAAATCCGTCAGTGGTCCTTCATCCGGCACAGAGAAATGCAGATGGGAACGGATCGTATTTGCCACATCCGTTACTGCATTGGCAACTGCACCAATACAGCTCCGGATTCCATTCACAATACCATTGATAATATCCGCGCCCCACCGCCATCCGGCAGATGCAAGACTTGTAATATAATTCACTGCATTTCCCAATCCATCCCGGATCGTATTATAAATACCGGAAATCGTACCCCGGATTCCGGACCACATGGCATTAAAAGCACTGGAAACCGTATTCTTAATCCCGTTTACCACAGAAGAAATGGTATTCCTGATTCCGTTCCACACGGAATTAACAGTACCCCTGATTCCATTCAGCACGGTAGAAATAATTGTGCGGATTCCATTCCATACCGTAGAAATCACCGTTCGGATCGCATTCATCACCGTAGTGATAATTGTTCTGATTCCATTCCACGATGTCTGCAAAAACGTCCGGATTCCGTTCACCACATTCGTAATAACAGACTTAATCCCATTCCAGACAGAACCCAGAAATGCAGAAATTGCATTCCACACCACCATAACCGTTGCACGGATCCCATTCCACGCTCCCACAAGGAAAGTAGAAATTGCAGTGACAACCGTTGTGAACAGCGTCTTAATCCCAGCCCACAGACCGGAAAAGAAACCCCTGATCCCATTCCAGACAGCCACCGCCGTATTCCGGATCCCGTTCCATGCAGAAACCAGAAACTGTGAAACCGCCGTCCATACCTGGACAGCGACTTCCTTAATCTCATTCCACAGCCTGACCCAGAACTGCCGGAACTCCTCATTCGTATTCCACAGATAAATAAATGCCGCCACTAAAGCTGCAATGGCAGCGATCACAATGGCAATAGGGTTCGCCATCATCGTGGCACTCAGTGCCGCAAAAGCTCCCTTCACTGCGCTGATCGCACCGGCAAGCTTCGGTGCCCATGTCATGATCGTTCCAATGGCCGAAAGGGTCTTGCCTATGATGATCAGCACAGGTCCCAGAGCCGCAGCCAGAAGTGCAACGATCATGATCACACGTTTCACCCCGTCCGGCATTACATTCAGCACATCCACCATCCCCTGCAGTCCGGAAACAATACTCCTCACCGCAGGCATCAGCAGATCCCCGAAAGAGATCGCCAGCTCCTGAAGCTGTGACTTCAGAATAGTCAGCTGTCCTTCCAGATTATCCTGCATGGTATCCGCCATGTTCTTTGCAGCATCCTTACAGTTATTCACTGCCCCCGACACCTTTTCAATATCCTCTGGAGCCGCATTCATCAGTGCAAGGAATCCTGACATTGCATTCTTTCCAACCAGAGCTTCCGCATTATTTGCCTTCTCAGCTTCCGTCATTCCTGCAAAAGCTCCCCTGCAGTCAGCCAGAATTGCAGACAGGCTCCGCATGGAACCGTCCGCATTCGTGGTAGCAATGGTCACATCCCCGATCGCCGCACCCGACAGCTTCACATCCCCGGTCAGGTTGGTCATGATGGAACGCATGGAAGTACCGGCCTGGTAAGCCTTGATACCCGCATTCCCCATCAGACCGATTGCTTCCGCCGTATCCTCAACCGAAAATCCCAGCGCCCCCGCAATCGGCGCACAATACTTGAACGTCTCGCCCATCATGGACACATTGGTATTGGCATTACTGGAAGCAGCCGCCAGCACATCTGCAAAATGTCCCGAATCCGCTGCAGTCAGCCCAAAAGCTGTCAGCGCATCCGTCACAATATCAGAAGTCGTTGCCAGGTCTTCCCCGGATGCTGCAGCCAGATACATAACGCCTTCAATACCAGACAGCATATCCTCTGTCTTCCATCCGGCCATTGCCATATAGTTCATGGCATCCGCTGCCTCAGTCGCAGAGAACTTTGTCTTGGCACCCATCTCCCTGGCCTTATCCCGGAGGCTGTCAAAATCAGATCCCGTTGCCCCAGACACAGCCGCCACCTTACTCATCGCAGAGTCAAAATCAGCGGCAGTTTTCACCGCCGCCGTTCCAAGCCCTGTCACCACTCCCGTCACTGGAAGCAGCTTCTGTCCCACAGAAGAAATCTTGTTTCCAACTGTCTGCAGCTTCTCACCGGTCGCCCCGATTTTCTGCAAAGCAGTCGCAGACTGGTTCGCCTGCTCTTCCAGACTCCGTAGTCTCTGTTCCGTCTCAACGATTTCCCTCTGCAGGGCATCATACTGATCCTGGGAAATCGTTCCGTTCCGCAGTGCCTCATCCGCCTGCTGCTGTGCAGTCTTCAAAGTCTCCAGCTTTTCCCTTGTTTCAGAAACCGCCTGTGCCAGCAGCCTGTGCTTCTGCGCGATCAGCTCCGTATTCCCCGGATCCAGCTTCAGAAGCTTCTCCACATCTTTCAACTGGCTCTGCGTATTCCTGATCTCCGTATTAACCCCTTTCAGGGCAGTCTGCAATTTCGTGGTATCACCGCCAATCTCGACAGTGATCCCCCTGATTCTGTTCCCTGCCATACAGCTCACCCCCTAAGTCCCATAAAAAAGGCACAAAAATACCCGGATCACTCCGGGCACAAAAAAAGCATCTGCCATTCCTGACAAATGCTTTCCATATCTTCTTTTATTAAATCAATAGAACTGAAAGTTGTAGAACAATCTCTCTACCGTTCATACGATGCAATGATTTCTTTGCTGTCTGCGATTCTATAATCAAGTGTTCCCAAATTACCAATCAAGTTAAATGTCATATCTGCATTAACCTGCAATTCATCTTCAATCCTGGATGCAGACGGTTCATCTTTTAGAAAAACGGTTAATCCATAAGGCTCTGTTTCAGACTGTATCTCTATACTGTCATATGAATATCCCTCCGGATACTCTTGACTACTTACAATATTTATAACATTCGAAGAATCTCCTACATAATCTGTCTTATACTGCGACAGATCAGAAATTTCGTACAGTTTTTCTTTTTTCCCACACGCCGAAATCAACATTATTGATACCGTAACTAACATAATTGCAAGTACTTTTTTCTTCATAGAAACACCACCTGAAAACTTTTATTTATCTTCTAACTCAAATCCGAGTTCTTTCAGTTCTTTTTCGTTTCTGACATCTTCATCAGTTTTCTTTCCAGTGATGGCGCTGTAGGCTTCTTTGATACCATTTTTCACTGCCCATTTGATAACAAAATACAGTGCGATCAAAATAACAATTGCGGTTCCTCCACTTATGCCTAATTCATTCCACATAATCATTAACTCCTCCGATTTCGTGACTTTCAATTTATTTTCAACTTTGCAGGCTGGGATTTATCATTGAATAAACCACATCCATACTCCAACTACTATAAGCAATATACCTGATATTCTTCCTGCAAATTTCGACTTTTTATATCCTAGAAAATTTATTGTTTCGGGAGTTGTAAATGGCAATAAAACAACATCTATACCCATTACTATAATTCCAATTCCTATTATGAAGACATTATTGTTAGAAATAATGCCATAAAACATAACTAAGAAGCCCAAAA
>NZ_QRNF01000085.1 GCF_003474435.1 Ruminococcus sp. AF46-10NS | reverse complement strand
CAACAAAATCTTGGTCATTAGAAACGAAAAAACATCAAATACTATCTTCTTCAAAATATCAAAATTATAAAGAAAAGAATTATGGTAATGGTGCTCATTAAACGTCTTACATTTATAAAATCCCTCAGAAATGTTCCGAGGGATTTTTCTTTCAATTTAATTTCTTTAGCCATTCATCCGGTTCTATAGCTGACACTACAGAAGCCTCAAAATCTGCTGTATTTCGAGTAATTATATAATTTGCCGAAACTTCCTCAGCACATCTGTCCTGCAAACAATCTTCAAAATCTTTGAAGTTATCCATCTTAATAGCTTTCATGACTGCTTCCTGAGACGCAGACGCTACTTTTAGAATCTTGCAGACCTTTTCTAACCATGATCTTCTTGTCTCTGCCGGGACTTTTCTGAGAATGTACCACAGATTAGGCAAAGAGTGAAATGCCATATATCCCTCTGCTTCTCCAGATGCACATTTCTCCATCACATGCAACGCAGAATCGTAAAACGGTTCTCTTGCAACAAGAAAATCAATAATTACATTCGTATCAATCAATACTACCATATTTTTCCCTTCTTGCTGCTTCCAGCTCTGCATCCGGATCAAAGTCATCCGGCAAATATTTTTTGGCTTCACTTCTGGTAGCTACCAGTTCTTTAAACGCCTGCATTTTTTCATCTGGTTTCTGAGACGGATAAATAACACTGGTATATGTTTTCTTTGGTATTAATCGCTGAATCACTTCAATCAGAAAGCCTACATTATCATCGGACATATCCTGAATCATCTGAACAGCCTGCTCCTGTAACATAGTCATATGATACACCGCCTTTCCTTATCATTTTATGCAAATCATTATTTTCCTACTTTAATTATAACTGCTTTACACCTGTTTCTCAATCAATATTTTCCATGTATCAATTTTACTACTTTCTTCGACGAATTTTGTTCACCGTTATAGCCAATCCATCATGTCCATTTGCTTTTACTTCATCGTTTGCCATACTTTATATAGTATTATTTTGCATTATTCAATCAATATATAGTGCACAAATCAATATCAAGATACTAGGAGACAAAGTATTCCACTGCGTTCTCAGGGAACATCTCCTTGAACTCTCCGTACAACTGAGCTGCTAACGTCTTATTATGAGCGATGACAAGCGTCGGCTTCTGTAATTGCTGAATCACATTTGCCATCGTAAAAGTCTTTCCAGAACCCGTAACCCCTAGTAAAGTCTGGCATTGATTGCCTTCCTTGAACCCTTTCACAAGCTCTGCTATCGCCTGTGGCTGGTCTCCGGTTGGATTATATGGGGCTTTTAATTTGAACTCATTCATGGTAAATCCCTCCATTTGTGACTTTTACTATGATCATTATCAGCCAAAAATTCGTATCCGGATTCGTAACGAAACGCCCATTTTTGTGTCAAATAGGTGTCATTTTTTCCTCGTTACGAATAAAAGTCACAAAATTCATATTTGCGGATAAAACAGCACTCGGAATTACCTGATGATACCAGGCTCCGGTTCTGTCATATTTTTACTGTTTGTTCTTGTAACAGTCCCTATTATATCAGACATTTTTTTGAAAGTATATAGATGAAGGCAAGAAAAAAGTACAAATGTTCGATTCTCATTTGCACTTTTCTCTCTTACTACTATTCTATTTTTTATCATGCTGCGTTGAAATATTCCTCCAGGATTAAGTCTATTTCAATCACTTCTGAATAATCATAATACTGATCTTTCCGCTCTTTTAGAATAACTTCTTCAATAAATGGTTCCAATACATCCAGACAATCTTCTATGATTTCCTGCGTATCTCCATAGACATCTACTGATATGATTTCCTTGGCATGTCCCAATAAATGCGAAACACCTTTTGAATTAAAGCTATTCTTCAGCAAAATAGTTGCATAGGTATTTCTCAACTGGTGAAAATGAATATCAGGCAAATCCAAGGATTTCAACAAGTCTTTATAGTATTTCTGATGAAAACCTTTACTCCTTGGATTCCCATATGTAGAACAACAAATATAATTCCAGTCCCGGAACTCTTTTGGTCTGCGTCTGCGGTTCTTCTCATAAGTTTTCCGTTCTTCCAGAATTGCTTCAAATACATAATCCGGTATTGGAAGTTCACGCACACCAGCAGGTGTTTTTGTTTTAATTTCCTGCTTTGTCAGCATCTTAGGTGCACAGTCTTCTGCTTTACTGTTTGGCTTACACTGTCTCCCTTTTCACAATTTAACAATTCATACAACATATGATGCGATTGTATCATATAAGCATATACTTTATCTGGAACATGTGTATTACTAATATTCGTTTTCTTGACTACCTTTTTATTCCCCATATTCCGACTCCAAAACATAAGTAATTTTTTTCTTATTTTAGCATATTTGCTTTAAAGATTCTATTACTTAGGTTTTAATTACGCTTATTATAAGAATTTTGAGGCAATACATTAATTGAATTCACTTTACGCTCGGATTCAAAACAGATATTCACCTTTGGTTTTACTATTGATTTTATAATTTATCTTCCATCATCCTTCCGAATCTCATCAATAATCCGACCTATATTACACGTAATCTGTCCTTTACACTGATGAATATCTTCATTGATTTTCTTTTCCTGTTCAATAGCAATCTCTATATTCTTCGCCAGTTCTCCAATTGAGGAATTCTTCTTTGGATTGATTCCTGTTCTGGCAAGTAACAACTTATAGATAAATGTCTGATGTCCATCTTTTTCATTCTGGATAATCTGTTCAGCATTTGGCTCAATATCATCTTCGTATGAGTTTTCATAATGCAACAGCAGGAACAATTCAAATGCCGGATTGCTGACCGCTAATATATTATTCTTTTCACCTTCTGCTACCAATTCATCATAATCAAGTACTTTCTCTTCAAAAATATCTCCATCAAATACAACAATCATCTTATCCCGTTCTTTATCAAATGCTATTTCTGAATTTTCTTTCTGATTTTCTGCAAATTCAATCAAACGTCTTGGAAATGAAATGTCCCTGTCTCCCTCTGTTTTTTCAAGTAACCGGATATCGATCAATGGATGAATATTTAACTCTTTTCGGATATCAATTAACTTTTTGAAATACCATGTTTCAGTATTTGCACCCTCACATATGAAAAAGTACTTACGATAAGGCTCAATCTGTTCTTCTTCATCTGTAGTTCTGCTATTCCAATTCGTATAACTTCTTACTGGAGCCAAGGCTACTCCTCCTCTCTAAAGTCGAATGTTGAAAATACCGGTATCGCACCATATCTTCCTTCCAGATATGCCTTGCTCAACACTTTATCATACCTCTCCTTGAAACGATCTAAGGAATAAATAGAGCTTGCATTTTCTGCGTTACGTTCTACAAACCAGATTTCATCCCTTCTAAAAATAGCCTGATCCATAATGGATGATTCATGTGTAGTGAACAATAGCTGCATACGCTGCTCATCATGTAGCTGCATAAACAATTGCAAAAATCGTTCTGTCAGCTTCGGATGTAAGCTTCTCTCCAATTCATCCACAACATAAAGAACATCTTCTCGTTTATTCAACAGCATATCCATCAAATCGAATAATCTTCTTGTTCCATCAGACTCTTCATCAAAACCGAACTCATAAAATGACTTATTATGATGCAATCGGATTGTTGTGACCTTCGGTTCAGAATGTCCTTCAACTTCGATATTAAAGAAAGTTTCCTTCGACCTCATCGTCATTCTGAATGATGGTTCTTCCTGCTCTTCCATTCTATTTTTTACATGCTGCATCATCTTATCAAATACTGATTTCGGCAATGCATTTGATAACTCATCCAATGTAATTTCTTCAATTTTTACCTGGCTGATACCCGTATCAAATGTTTTGATCAATTTGTTAATCAGCTTCAGCGAATTATCATCATAATAATATTCCAAATCAATCAATGGCGTATCCGGTGTGATAATCGAAATATGATTCTGAATCCAATCATATACATCCCGGAAGAACAATAATTTAGATCGTGTGCTATATTTTTTTCCACGATTCATTTCTGTCAGGAACAAAGATGTTTCATTTCCTTCAAAATCATCTGCATAGGTTTCAAATTTATTTTTTTCTGTGTTTGTCAGCGTAATACCATCATTTAACACCGGACGTTTACTTCCTTCTCGTTCAAAGAGACATTTTGCTGAACCATTCTGATATAATTCATATAACCATTCTCCGGTTACTTTTCGTCTGCTTAAAACTGCAGAAAAACCATAGGCATAAAATTTGTCACCTACAGTAATCTGAATTTCAAAACTACTTTCTCGTTCCTTATTCTCCTGCCGATTCTTACAAAACATCTGTGTAGCTTCTATCGGAATACCATTGCAGACACTATCTTTAAAAAATTTAAAGAACAATGCCAAATTGGTCTTTCCAGATGCATTTGCTCCATAAACTACTGCATATTTTAATAACTGGGTACTTTTTATCTTTAACCTGTGATTTGCATTTGTTCGTATTTTATTTGAGGAAATCATTGTCAGCTCTGCTGCTTTATCAAAAGATTTAAAATTTTCAACACTTACTTTTACTAACATTCTTATACACCTCCACCTTTATTATATGTTTTACTCTTCTCTTTTACTAACATTCTTATACACCTCCACCTTTATTATATGTTTTACTCTTCTCTCAGTCAATGTAAATTTTCTTATTTAG
>NZ_QRNF01000084.1 GCF_003474435.1 Ruminococcus sp. AF46-10NS | reverse complement strand
ACCGGAAATTATAAGGTTTGGAGAATTAAAATATATCTACAGGAACGAATTGTTAAAAAGAATGATAGTGATGTTCATCTTTCAAAATATGAATATGATATTTTACTTCTTTTAGCGAAAAGTCCAGGTAGAATATTTGGAAAAGAAATGGTTTATGATCTGGTATGGAATGAACCTTATTCCGGTGATTATAATGTGGTTATGCGACATATCTGCAATATCAGAGAAAAAATAGAAGATGATCCTGGACAACTATTATATATACAAACAGTACGAGGTGTAGGATATCGGTTTAATGGGAATTTAGGCAGCGAGTGAAATCGCTGCCTATTATTATGGTTTTACAAAGAAGGGAGTTGGTTATGAGAAGATCTTTGTATTTCAGGAGCATCCTGTTTGAGATATTTGGACAGGTTTTGATGTATCAATTCCAACTCTTTTATTTCTTGCTTAAAGGAAACGTATTGAGTATTTAGTGATTCCTTTCTGGAAATAAGATCTGCAATTTGCTCTTGCAACTTATTGGAATTAAGATGTTTCAGGTTTATACCATTTTCCTGTAAAATATGTTCAGCACCCGCGAAAAGAATAATTTGAGATTCATATTTACGGAAATAACGATCTGGATCTTTGGAGCTTTTATAATGGTCGTCGTAAATTTTATTTTTCTGATATTGTTCGGCATATTTTAGCATTTCTCGAAGATGGCGTATCTGAGACTCGAGAGAAACAACAGAGGTATTTACCTCTTTTTGCTGCATATGTAACAAGGCTATGCGGTCTTCAAGTTCTGAAAAATTATGTAGATTATGTGTGAACATCTTGTTATATTCAGCAGAGACAATTTTTAAATTTTCCTTATTTGCCCATTTCTGAAGTCCAATGTTTCCTGCTATATTGGGAGTGTTGGTGTCTATTAACTTATTACGAACAGAAGGAACAGTAGTTCTGTGGAGCTTATTATTAATGCGTTCTTTGATACGTTCCTTAGTAAAATTTTTTCCTAAAGATTTAGCACTTCCACGCACTGGATGGGACATATCGGGAGAACGAAAGGTAATGTATTTTCTGCTGTTTTCGCCAAATTCTGCGTTTTTTATTTCATATCCTTTAGCTTCCATAAATGCAAGAAATTCTGAATAAGTGGAAACGATTCGGATTGTCTGGTTGATATCTTTTCGCAGCTGCGCTTTTTTACTGGATTCAGATTTATTTGCAGCCCATTCATTGTATTTCATTCCTTTTTTACCATCTGGCATAATTGTGGACAGGTTATGTTCCTGGCATAAAGTGTCGCTGAGATTTCGTATTTTCCAGTAATTCTTTTTACAGTCATGGTAATGAGAAAAAGTGATGTTATCTGCAGAACAGAAAATTAAATGGTTATGTACATGACCTTTATCAGTGTGTGTTGTCAGAACATAGGAGTATTTTCCCTCCAGTAAGCGATCCGCAAGTTCTTTGCCAATTTGATGGGCTTCTTCATAGGAAACTTCACCAGGGGAAAATGCCTGAATCAGATGAAATGCCTTATTTGTATTGTGCGGATCTCTGCAGTCATGTGTATGATCCAAAGTGTATTTAAAGTCAAGAACGGCTGTTTCGGGAGAGCAGGCAAAGGAAGAAATATATAGATTCTGGTCAGTTTTATCTGGATTGCAGATGTATTCTATTGCTTTATCAACGGTTGTTTTGATACCATGGATTTTTGTAACTGCCATATTTTTTCCATTAACTCCTTTATATCGTCCAGGTCCTTTGGGTAAACTGTATTGGTACTGTTTATACGATGGGTGATCTGATTCAAATTGCTGCTGATATTGCCCAGCAGGGTATTCATTTTTCGGATATGAGAGTAGTCTACTTCATATACAAATCCATATAAGATCATTTTCCGTAGAAAGGCAGATTTGCTTTTCATTCTGGAAAGACGATATTTTTCTTCTAAAATGTATTGTTCGTCATCATTCAAATAAAATTGTACGGGATGAATTCTGGTACGTTTGCTCATTGAAATCCTCCAATTCGTTTTTTTCTATAAAAAAGAGTACAAAAAAACTGTCTAACCAGTTCGGCTATGACAGTTATGGTACTTGGTTTTATGTTGGTTTGGACAGATGTGTCTACAGTTTATTTTAACAGGAGTAGGCGGAAGCGTCAAATTAAGAAATTATAAAATATGAGAGGGCCAGGGATACTCCCTGATACATTTTTACAAAATAAACCGAAGGGGAAATTTTGTAAAATGAGCCAGGTGTCATGACACTGGCAGTGCTTGCTTCTTTTGGGGTGTAGCCTGCAAAGCAGGCTATGCAAAAGCTATAAAACATAAATAGAACTGTGGGAAGTGGTTGAGAATATAATCTTGATAGCGTATAATCAGAGCAAGAAATCGTAAGTGAGGGATAAATTTGGAACGTGAAGAAATTTTTCAATATGTGAAAGAGCAATATGGAACGGAACCGGAATATTTATGGAAAAAAGATCCTGATTCTGCGGTGCTTCGACATAAAAATGGAAAATGGTATGCTATAATTATGGCAGTGGAAAAGAAAACACTGGGATTAGAAGAAGATGGAAAAATTAATATCCTGGATGTAAAATGTGACCCTGATCTGGTTGGGATGTTAATTCAAACGTATGGATTTTTACCGGGGTATCATATGAATAAGCGACACTGGATTACGATTCTTTTGGATGAATCTGTCAGTGAAGCTAAGACGCTAGATTTTCTGGATATGAGTTATGATTTAATTGACAGTGGGAAGTAATTAAAATTAAAAAGGAAGCCTTTCAGAAAAATCTCTGATCGGCTCCCAGGTATTCATTCTGGATATGTATAAGTTGATCTTTGCAACAGGATATTTTCCCAATCTCGTTCATGGCGCAACACTCGGAGAATATGAATCTCTTTTGTTTCTTCCATTATAATATAAAAAATAATAGATGGCGGAAAAGCTCTTTTATGTATGGAATATCCTCTGTACAGAATTTGAGTTCGGGGAAAGGCAGTACTGAACTGGCCTAAATTCTGCATTTGTTCTTTCAGATCAGATTGAAAACGGTCAGCACGTTGCTGGCCGAATTCTTCTTCAATATAATCTGCAATGTCTGTGACATCGTAAATTGCTTCCCAGGTTAAAATAATTTTATATTCTTGCATTTCTTCGTGCATCCCTTAATTCTGTGATTTTGCGAAAAGCATCTTCCAGTGGCAATTCACGACCAGCTTCCATATCATCAATTCCCCGGTCTAACATGCGGAGAAGATGATTGTTTTCCTGGCTTTTATCGGTTGTAGGGATTTTTTTTGTTAATTCCATGAAATCACTCCAATCATACGGTTTATAAATAGTGTATGTTGTTCAGAAGTATCTATCCATAGTCTAGCATAGAATGGGTGGTAATACAATAAATTATTTTGCGGGAGCGTCCGTCAGACCGAGAAGATATTCGCAGGAAACATTAAATACTTCGGCCAGTGCGACAACTTCGTAGTCGGGAACGAAACGTGTGCCTTGCTCAATTCGCAGGATTGCCAGATCATTAAAATCATATCCTGCAAGTTGTAATTTGGCAGCGAGCGTTTTCTGAGTAAGATTATGAGACTTTCGTAATTCTTTTACCCGTTGTCCTATTCTGTTTTTACTGTTCGTTTTTTTATCCCAATAAATAATCATTCGGATCCTCAAAAGTTTCTAAAGATGAAGTATTATTATTGATTTTAAGGAAAAATATTGTTACTATACTTCTAAAGATGAAGTTTTTGGAAAGTTTATTTGATTTTTGAAATAAGAAAATGATAATGCTGCCTGTAATGAGAAATAATTCTAATGAGAGGTGGAAAGAAGATGAATGAATTTTATGAAGCAGTATCGAATTTATTTGAGGAATTGCGCTGTGACTCCGGAGAAAGAGAATATACAGTACAGCCGGAAGAATGGAAAGAAGCAGAGAAGAATTTGAAACAAATACAAAAGAAGCTGCCACTACATCTGGAAAAAATCCCAGAGCGTGAGCAGAATTTCTGGAATAAATATCTGGATCAGTTAGAACATTTCCATTATGAAGAGGAGCAGCGGGCTTATTACCAGGGAATGATGGATGTAGTTGAGTTTCTTATTAATATAGGGGCAATAAAGAAATCCACGAATGTTAAGAGAATGATAGAAAAATATGCACGTTAAGAGTGGCGGTATGGGAAACCATACCGCTTCTTCAGAATAATTCAGATAGAATTCAAATGAATTTCAGGGATCTTGTTTATCGTGGTCTGTAGGAATTTTGTATGTGCGCAGGTATGCTTCTACGATGGCAAGGATAGCGGTAATTTGCTCATCGTTGCATTTTGACAGGTACATGAGCAGGCGTTGATAATCAAGATTATCTGTATGATTGTTTGGATAAAACAATGGTTCAGGAGGAACATTTAAAGCGCGTACCAGTTTTCTGATTTTATGAAAACTCGGAACTCGGCCCCCATTTTCAATTTCCTTTAAATATCGGCTGGACATTTCTGCTTTTTCAGCTAATTCTTCATAAGTCAATTTTTGCTCGTGTCGGGCGTTCTTAAAAAACAATCCCAGTTCTTTATCTGTTTGTTTTGGCATATGATACACCTCCATGTTTAGTGTATAGTTCCCTTTCTTGAAAGAAAATGAACTAATATTTCACTAAAAAAGGGGGTGATATTTCACTTTTTAAAAGACATATAAAATTCTGAATTTCCGTAAAACAGATCCGGAGGTATAGGAAAGATTAAGAATT
>NZ_QRNF01000083.1 GCF_003474435.1 Ruminococcus sp. AF46-10NS | reverse complement strand
AAAATCCAACTTTTATTCATATAGATGAATTATTTGAATCAACAGTGATTTCTTTTTTTTGTAGCAATGTTCAAGTGGTCCAAAGAATTTGATAACTTGGATATTTACGGAGACTGTTTTAGATACACACTTTTTTTGATGAATGATGTATGTATTTTTGGCGAGATGCAGGCACTTGATGCAAATAATGCTTTGCTGCATTTACTAAATGGAGATATGCAGATTATGAAACTTGCAGAAGACTGTTATTGGACGATTGTAGTTTTCAGCATGGCTCACGAAATTGCACATGCTTATCTCGCGCATATTGGCAAAAAATACTCCGAAAGACATCTGGAGAAGGAAGAATACGATGCAGATGCAATAGCCTATGATATTGTCCTTAAAATTATCATGAAGGAGAGTAATGAGGAGCCGATTCTGGAAAAATATACTTATTTGGCACCTGCAATGTATATGGATTTTTTTGACTTGTATTATTATACAGACCGTGTATTGTATAAGACAATGCTTTCAGACTCAGAGCATCCAAACCCAGTTAAGCGAAAAGGAAAGTTATTTGCCATTGTAGATAGAGATGAATATGATTTTGATACGATAGATGGAAATCATCTATATGGTGGATTCCTTGACGTCTATGATGAATATAGGGATCAGGTTTTTCTAAAAAAAGAAAAAGGAAAATTGGATAAAATTATTCATACAGAGCGAAGAAACAGAATGAGGAGATGAGTAAATGACCCACCATGAAGCAGAAGAGTATAATCATTTATTAATCAATGAAGTAATAAAAGAAGCAGAAACACTTGGGATTGAAGGGAAAGCTGGAGGTGAATTTATTGATAGAAATATCCTGGTAATTCCTGATGATCCCAGAAAGGGAATGATTTTTCTGGGAGAAGAATCCGCATCGTACAAATTAGGAAATGTGCGTCTAAATATTAAAAGTGCAATTATAGCAGCATTGGAACTAGTTGCATCAGTCAATTTACCAGAGAGTTTTTTTAATTACCTGCAATTATTAATCGTCACAGCTTTGTTTATTCAAAAAGCTACAAAGCAGGAAATCAAACAGGAAGATGCTTATGTATTATATTTTCTACACCAACGGAACTGTTACGAACAGGGAATTTGTGAATCAGAGGTTCAACAGGAATATCTGCATTGGTGCGAGAGGACTCTGGATAAATATCCGGATAATTTAGAATGGGATAAAACCATTGAAAGGTTACGTGAAGAAAAAATTATAGATATTGAAAATGAAAAAATCTATTTGAAAGAGCTGGTATTAGGACATATCAAGTAACTTTATTTGAAAGAAAGGAAATTAAGATATGCGTATTTTTATTAGTCATTCAATAAAAAACGAAAAAATTGTTTTAAAATTTGCAGAATTTTTAGAATCAATTAATAGTGAAATTGAAGTGTTTTGCTCTTCTGAAAGGGGAAACATTGGAACTGGAAAAAACTTTGTAAAAACAATATTTGACGAATTAGATGCCTGTGACCTTTTTATTCCAGTCTTGAGCAGAGAGTATTACGAGAGCAAATTTTGCATGATTGAATTGGGGGTTGCATATTCTTATTTGATAAAAAAGTATGAAAGCAATGGGGAAGATTACATTTTTCCGTATGCGTTGTATCCGGTAACCAAAAGTCAGGCATTGGCGGGAACACCAATGATGAATATTCAGGTAGGAGAAATTAATAACAAAGAGGATATCAGATCACTTCTTGAATATATAGACCTGGAACGAAAAATTCATGTCGGTACGGGAGCAAATCGAAAATTACATGCTCTTATAACAGAGATAGATCAAATTTTATTAAAAAATCAAAATATTATCGAAATGGCAAACATTGGAACATATTTTGATGATAAGATTGATTTTCGATGTAAAGAAGATATTGTTAAATATAGTATTAAGGATAATGCAATTGTAGTTAATTATAATATGAATCCATATGAAAGGGAAAATGTAAAATATCCTAACTTTATTAGCATGGTATTAGGTTTCCCAGATAAAATAGATTTAGGCAGATATCTGGATTTCAGCGATGGGGCTGAATTCAATTTTTTACTGACAAGTTTTACAAATTCATTAACTAGAATTTTTGTAGAATTCAAGCATTCTGATGGAATCAGACCTTTGGGAACTATGGAATTTCAAATAAATTATGGAGAAAACAAAATACATATACCTTTAAAGAAAATGCAATCCAAGGCATTAGGACAAATAGCAGAAATTTGTTTTGTAATTCATCCGGCAGATGTGTTAGAAAAAGAGGGAATGTTCCAAATTAGTGAAATCACAATAAGCTAGCATTGTATCGAGTATTTTATAGTAAATAATTTTAATAATCAACAAGCCTCAAAATCGCAATAGACTGTTATCAGCTATCCGATTTTGAGGCTTGTTACATGTCAATTATGTGGACACTTGGGATAAAGTGTAGAACTTAGCAATGCCTTATTCTGAATTGCAACGCACTTTGTGCAGGCTCTTACACTGTAACTTTCCACAATACAGCCTTTTCCCTTGGAAATATGGTTCTTAAAAGTGGCATTTTTAAAAGAATGTTTGCATTTGGAAAATGGTTTAATATTACTGTTTCAAAGTTATGATTGTATGGAAAGTACCGGAATCATTATCATAATACATTTGCAAATTTCCGTGATATTGTTTTACGACTTTTTTAATACTCTTAATTCCGAAGCCATGTCTGCCATTGTTTGCTTTATGAGATACAGGAAGTCCATCCAGATCGTACACAGGGGTACTTCTGCAGGAATTTATAAGTATGATAACGATAAAAGGTGAATTTTCTTTTTTTTGTACTGTAAGTTCAATGAAAGAATCAGGGATATTATCTGCTGATTCCACTGCATTATCCAATAAGTTGCAGAATAACGATGTTAAATCATGGTGATAAATGTTTTGAATGGCACCGCTTCTGATATCAGTATGAAAAACAATGTGTTTCTCGTTGCATTGCCGCTGATAGCGGCAGAGAATTGCATTCAGCATTTCATTATCGCAGATTTTTGAGGTTTCTTTTAGATCAGAAGATTCCATAAGCTGTTGTATATAAGCATTTATTTTATCAGAATTATTTTTTTCATTGAGTAATTTGATAGATTGTAGATGTTTTTTTATATCGTGAATCAGAATGCTCTGGTTCTCATTTTGTGAAAGCATCATTTCATAGTATTCAACGGAATCCGATTCTTTCTGGAGAAGTAATTGCATATCGGTATATTCTTGTGATTTTTTCTGATTATATTGGTTAATTCCAAATACGAGTAGATTGACCATCAGCAGAAAAACAGCACAGATTGTTACCATAAAATCAACAGGCTGTGCAAAGGCTGAGGTTTCACCTATTGCGGCAAAAGTAAAAATTATAAAAATAGACGAAACAGGAATTAACATTAAAAGAAGTCCGGAGTGATCGTATTGTTCTTGATTTAATTTTTTTCCTTTGAACAGATGAATTAATAAATAGATGACTGCAAAAAAGAAAATCTTGCTAAAAACCGTATAAAAAACAAGTCCGGCATCTGTTTCTAAGAGAAAATGCGGAAAAAATCTTGATATAATCCCCAAAACTGCAATTTCAGATATACCCATAATTGCTGTAACTATAGCCGAATGGAAGAGTGCTAATAACAACTTGAGTTTAAACAACACATAAAGAAAAACAGTGTTAAACACAAAAAAGCTGACGACATTTAGTCCTGTTTGTTTGAGCAGGGAAAGAAGAAACAATATTGTATAAAGCGCACTCAATAATGCCAGCCCTATTTTACTGCCATAAGAGGAGGTAAAAAGGTTGGATGTGTATTGCCATAGTATAACTGCTTCTGTAAAAAAACTAAAAAGAAGTAAAACGATATGTTCCATTTATTTTTACCTCATACTTTCCAGATATAGTAGATAAGCATTTTTAAAGGAACTGTATTTTCTACGTGTCAGATAAGCTGTGATCTGTTGATTCGATAAATGTATGGCGGAATGATCAAAGTCCACAATATGTTCGAAATTAACAATAAAACTCCTATGTGTCTGGAAAAAACTGTTTTTGGGGAGTTGTTCCAGCCAATGAGCCATATTATGAATAGAATCAAAATCTTGCCGGGTAGTATGTACAATTACTTTTCGTCCCTGTGCTTCTATTGCAATAATCTGTGAAGCAGGAAATGAATATACTCCCTGCTTAGTTTCAACAGGAATTTTGGTAGTAATGGAATTGTAATATGCTAAGGCATCTTTCATATTTCGGAAAAAACGCTGCTTGTCCAAAGGTTTGGAAAGATAGCGGAATACATGAAAACGCATTGCTTCATCCAAATATTCGGAATATGAGGTCACCACAAAAATAATGACATTTTTGTTTGCTTTTTTTAATTCATTTCCTACATAAATTCCATTCATACCGGGCATTTCAATATCCAGAAAAACAATATCTTTTTCGTTTTTATCAGCCAATAAAGATTCGCCACTGGTAAAGGAAACTAACTCGGGACATTTTAAATGATTTGACTCAAAGTAGGATTCAATATATTTCTGTACGTGTTCAATTATCAGAGTATCGTCATCACAAATTAAAATACGCATTTTTGCACCTGACTTTCTAAATGAATGTATATTTACATATATCTTATCATATAGAATTTTCAAATGCAAAAAATGCGTATGAAAAGACATTTTAATTACAATTTTGGTTCGTTATGTGTTTTTGTTTTGTTATTTCGTTTTACAAGCAGTTCGATAAAGTCTCCGGCAAGTTCTATGTCGGATTGATTACACAACCGTAGTTTATCAATAATATCCTGTGGAATATTATAAGCATGCATGCTGCCAAGCAGAAGGTAGTCTGGTGTAACATTGAGTAGATCACAAATCCGGATGAAAATATCCAGACTTGGTTTTTGCCTTCCGTTTTCGATTGATGACATATGGTTATTGGATATATTTAATCTTTCAGCAAGTTCTGCCTGTTTTATTCGTAATTCTTTTCTGCGTATTTTGATGCGGTTTCCCATACCTTCATATTGAAATTCTATTTATTCCACCTTCTTTCGATAGAATTTTATCAATAAAACTAAATAAAA
>NZ_QRNF01000082.1 GCF_003474435.1 Ruminococcus sp. AF46-10NS | reverse complement strand
TTTTGTCTATGTTTTCGAGAATCCTGTTCATGTACAAATGCAACTAAATTAGAGTATAATAAGGGAAACCATTGAAACTGGGTTTCCGTATTGGACATTCCTGTGATGGCAGGAGTGTCCTTTACATATAGCGGTAAATTCTGAAGTAGTTGGCATAGAAGTTCATAAGGTAGTTGACGTATGCTTTAAATCTTTTCATTTCGTTTTCCTCCTTTCTTTATCTTACAAGCACATTATAATATCAGAAGACGTATATTACTTGCCAAATGGGAAGAAAAAGTAGACAAAACTTGCAGGAGATTAATTGGAATGTACTGGTAAGAGTATAACAGACATTTGCCTGGATGCAGGAGTTGAGAGCCAAAGGACATTTAACCGGGTATCTCGTGAAAGATATAAAGTAACGTCAAGGGAATACCGGAATCTTTATCGTGAACAATATATAAGTCAGACCCAGGATGAAATATCTGGAATGGAGAAATAGGATGGCATTTATAATCTGTATAGCAGCACTCATAATCATGATGTTTGTATTTACCAAATGTTGTTAAGCTTCAGCAATAACAGCAGTGCGGCAGTTGAATCTGCTGATGCGACTGTAGTTGAAAAGAAGCAAGGAATCTATACCCATATGCAGACATGTACCTTGGTTTCGTGTTGTGTTTGAGATGACGGATGGAAGTTTGATGGAATTTCAAATACAACAGGGAGATTTTCGTGAACTGGAAAAAGGTGATCGAGGTATGCTGACTTATCAGGGAAATCGGTATATATGCTACCAAAAATATAAATTTAAAAGTGAAGCACAGGAGGAAGAAAAATGTTAAGTGAAAGCATTGCAAAGCTGGTACAGTATGGGATTACAACAGGTCTGACACCGGAATGTGAAAGAAACTACACAACAAATCTTCTGCTGGACGTTTTTCATGAGGATGACTATGAGAAACCGGACAACATTGAGGAACCTGTTAATCTTGAAGCAACATTGGGTAAATTGCTGGATGAAGCCGTAAAAAGAGGACTGATCGAAGACAGTATTGTATACCGGGATCTATTTGATACCAGATTAATGAACTGTCTGATGCCGCGTCCGGGCCAGGTGCAAAAAGAGTTCTGGGATAAATATAAAGAAAGCCCAAAGGAAGCAACCGATTATTTCTATAAACTGAGTCAGGACAGCAATTATATCCGCAGATATCGCGTAGAGAAGGATCAAAAGTGGAAGGTAGACAGTCCATACGGTGAGATTGATATTACCATCAATTTGTCCAAACCGGAAAAAGATCCAAAAGCAATTGCCGCGGCAAGGAATGTAAAATCCGGAAGCTATCCGAAATGTCTTCTTTGCCCGGAAAATGAAGGATATGCGGGACGTGTTAATCATCCGGCAAGGCAGAACCACAGGATTATTCCGATCACAATCAATGATACTCCTTGGGGATTCCAGTATTCTCCGTATGTGTATTACAATGAGCATTGTATTGTATTTAACTGCCAGCATACTCCAATGAAAATCGAGAGAAATGCATTCATTAAACTGTTTGATTTTGTAAAACTGTTTCCGCATTATTTCCTTGGATCTAATGCAGACCTGCCAATTGTAGGCGGTTCGATCTTAAGCCATGATCATTTCCAGGGTGGACATTATACATTTGCAATGGCAAAAGCACCAATTGAGCAGCATGTGGTACTTCCGGGATTTGAAGATGTAGAGGCTGGAATTGTAAAATGGCCATTATCTGTGCTTCGTATTCGTCATAAAGATTCCAACCGCTTGGTGGACCTGGCAACACATGTGCTGGAAGTATGGAGAGGCTATACCGATGAAGAAGCATTTATTTATGCTGAG
Organism: Ruminococcus sp. AF46-10NS; assembly: GCF_003474435.1. Classification (GTDB taxonomy): domain Bacteria; phylum Bacillota; class Clostridia; order Lachnospirales; family Lachnospiraceae; genus Blautia_A. Next base: position 3,272 of record NZ_QRNF01000082.1, on the reverse strand, counting down.
ACCAATGGAGAACCACATAATACAATTACACCAATTGCACGTAAAGTAGGTGATACCTACGAACTGGATCTGACATTAAGGAACAACATCACAACAGAAGAACATCCGCTGGGAGTGTATCATCCGCATGCAGAATATCATCATATTAAGAAAGAGAATATCGGCCTGATCGAAGTTATGGGCCTTGCAGTTCTTCCGGCCAGATTAAAAGGTGAGATGGAACTTTTGGAAGAGTATATTCTCGAAGGCAAAGATATTTCTTCAAATGAACAGATTGAGAAACATGCAGAGTGGGTTAAGAAGTTTCTTCCGAAATATCCGGAAATCACAAAAAAAAACATCCATGGCATTCTTCAGAAAGAGATTGGAATCGTATTTACCCATGTTCTGGAAAATGCAGGAGTATACAAATGTACGACCGAGGGAAGAGAAGCATTCATGCGTTTTCTTGAAACATTATAAAAACTGAAATAAAAGGATTTTTGGGAAAATGGGAGGTAATTGAAACCTCCCATTTTTTAAAAGGAAGATGATGAAAATAGAATATTTTTTATAAGGTGTGAAACCTTCCTAGGCTTTTCTTTTGGATGTAAGAAGAAGTAGCAGTGGAACAAAAATAAAGATCCTCCATAGTGCAGGAATGGTGATATTGTTTCGGAATGCAAATGCACTGCCAGAAGAATCTGCCGGTATGTAAATGCGAAGATCTACAGTACAGGATGAACTTTCATCTCGTATATCTAAAGGAAGCTGAGAATGATATACTTTGCCTTCATGGGTGAATTTAACAGGCAGTGCCCAGTAATAATGACGCGGACTACCAAAATTATAAAGATAATATCCGTCTGCTTTGATTAAATTTGGATTTTCATGGTAAAGAAAATAGTTTTTATTGGCATAAAAGAATGTCCCGCCCATTAATAGAAACCAGATCAACACCAGTGCAGCTTTATTCAAAAAAGGACTATCAAATACTCTTTTCAAAAAATTCCCTCCTGTCAGATAAGGACATTTTATCAAATGAACCAGGAAAATTCGATAGAAAGAAAAAATTTATTATTATGAGAACCGATTTGCTTGTATCTGCATCTAATTAGTGTAAAACAAACACGTGTACAATCCGGCCGGACAGAAGGAGAAAACAGAGAAGCGATTTTGTATAGAAGAAAATAAGTGAGATCTGATTAGGTGCTGTCGTGAATCAGTCAAGGATGAAAAATCCCTGACCGGTCATGGCAGCCCTTTTTTTCCTGTTTTCAGGGTTCTGTTCACAGAGAAAAAGGAAAGTGTCTGAAAGTATCCCAAAAGTGCTAAATGTGAGATAAATGATGATGCGGTGTTCCTATCCGTAAAAGAGCAGAGGGAAAATATTTTGTAGAAATCAGCTTACTGTTTGTAAAAGAAAATGTTTTTTCCAGCAGCCCTGGTTATTTTTTATTAAATCGGAGATATTAAAATCAGACGATTTAAAAAATTTGTCTGAATGCTGTTTATCGTTAAAAACAGGGGGCATGGATGGGAAAAAGAAAAGAGATAACCGGTAAGGATAATGGAAAGCAAAAAATGTGGATAATGATCCCTGTCATCATAGTGTTCTTTGCTATGGCTGGCTATGCAGGAATGTCTTATTACTATTCAGACAGATTTTTTCGGGGAACAACGATCAATGGAATTAACTGTTCTGGAAAAACATCGGAAGAGGCAGAACAGGCGGTTGCTAAAAAAGCAGAGGACTATCTGCTGGAAGTAAAGGCAAGAAATCTGAAATCACAGAGTATCAATGGAAAATTGATCGGATATCGTTATGTTTCGGATGGCAGTATTTCCCAATATCTAGATGAACAAAAACCATATAAATGGGTTCGGGGATTTTGGAAAAAGCAAAATTATACAGCCAAGGAAAATATGACCTATGATAAAGTGAAGTTAAAAGAACAGCTGGAAAAACTGGAATGTGTAAAAAAAGAGAATCAGACAGCACCAGAAGATGCTTATGTAGCTTATAAAGATTCGAAGTTTGAAATCGTACCGGAAACAGAAGGGAATACCCTGGATTTCAATGGAGCTTATCAGGCACTGTCAGAAGCGGTTGCTAGCAAAAAAAGAACGATTGACCTGAATAGCTGTCCGGCTGTTTATGTAAAAGCGGCAGTAATGAAAGATGATCCAGATCTTAAAAATTCATTGGAAAAATGCCAAAATCTGATTCGGACCAAAATCGTATATATATTTGGAGAAGAAACGGTAACATTGGAGGGAGACGAGATCAGAAACTGGCTTATTTTTGATGAAAGAGGAAAGCTGCAAAAAAAAGGAAATAGAAACCATTATGCAGGAAATGATTGCAGGAGTACAGATAAACCGGGAACCGGTATACGCCATGCGGGCAAATGCACGGGGTATGAATGATATAGGCAACACGTATATTGAAGTGGACCTGTCTGCACAGCATTTATATTACTATCAGGATGGTTCTATCATTTTGGAATCGGATATTGTGTCAGGAGATATGCAGTATGCAGAACGGCAGACACCACCGGGGATTTTTCAACTGTATTACAAGAAAAGTCCATCTGTGCTGAAAGGAAAGATGTTGGAAAATGGGAAATATGAATATGAAAGACCAGTAACTTACTGGATGCCTTTTAATGGGGGGATTGGATTTCATGATGCTTCATGGCAACCATACTTTGGAGGAAATCGTTTCCGAGAAGGTGGTGGATCCCATGGATGCATTAATCTTCCGGCGGACAAAGCGGCAGAACTTTATAATAGGATAGACGAAAGTGTGCCGATTGTCTGTTTTTATTAAAAATGGGCAGGATATATAGTTTTATATAGAGGTTTGTTTATAAAATGGAAGATCTTAATTGGTCTTCTGTTTTTTTATAATTATCAGCAATAATTTCATGGAAGAAAAGTGTGTATGTTCCGTCCAGATATGGAAAGAAGTCTTTGACCATTTTGACCGGCAACCGAAAAAAATCGAGACAAATGAGAACTATTCGATTGATGAAGATGCAAAGGAAATCTTGCAGGAGAAAAGCAAGAGGATGCTGGTTACAGAAGCAAAACGAATGGCAGTGTATTAAAATTAGGTGGATGTAATTGAGGAAAAAATATGATATCATGTTAGTAACAAAACGGAAATTATGGAGGGAATAGAGTGTGAAAAAATGCAAATATTGTGGCAAAAAACTCAATGATAATTTTGAATTTTGTAACAGTAAATGTGAAAATTGTTATGAAAAGATGATGGATAAAGACAGCCA
>NZ_QRNF01000081.1 GCF_003474435.1 Ruminococcus sp. AF46-10NS | reverse complement strand
ATTTGTGGTTTGCAGACCTACATTTATTTTAACACAGGAGATTACTTATATCTAAAGATCTTCCCTCCCCCTGCATAGCAGGGGGTTTATTTTTACTGTCACACAAAAATACCGTGTGAACTCCTAGAGTTCAGTTTGTCCACACGACATTTATTTTTTTGGTTCTTGTTTTATTTCAGCTTTTCCAGAATCTCGTCCGCACTCATGCCGCTGGCTAATAATTTCTTAACCACACTCTCGGCTTCAGCTTCTTAGCTTCTTCAGCGGCTTTAGCATCTGCCTTTGCCTTTTTCGTTTCCAGCGTTGCCACTTCTTTTTCGACCTTCTTCAGAGCTGCCTTTTTTCCTTTCAAGTCTGCTTTCAAGGTGTCAATGTTTGCGGTGATGGAAGTGATCTCAGTATTCAGAGACGCAATAGTCTCATGCTTCTCTGCAATCTGGGAACCAAAATCAATGGTCACAACTTTGGGCTTATGTTAATCCTCAATAATCAGTACCTGTTCATCTTACCACATCTCTGAGATAATCGCTCCATCAACATTTCTAAACATGAATTCGTACAATTCACTCGATTTGCGCGATTCGTGTCACTTTATCCAGGAGGATCATCTCATGAACGCAAGACAAAAACTTCATCAAATCCATCTTCAGGAATGGACCGTCAGATTTGCAGATCAGAAAGCCAGCTGCCTTACTGTCCGACAATGGTGCGAACAGAATAATCTTTCTTTCCACACCTATAACTACTGGAAACATCTTCTCAAAGAAGAAGTTGTTGAGCAGGCCCTGCCAGATATCGTTCCACTTTCACTTCCTGTTCTCTCAGACTCTAGCTCTTCATTAGAAACAACAGTGCCTGATGTTCGTTCTATTCGTGCGAATCGCTCGATTCGCTCAAATAACTCTAATGTACAAATGCAGATAAACAGTATTTCTATTGAAATAGATTCATCTGTTTCCGAAGAGTTTCTCTATAAACTCATCAGGGCGGTGTGCCATGCTTAAAGATGCCGACCACAGTTATTTTGCCGGTCTTTATGGGGTCTGACCCCGGAGTATTCCTGAGTATTAGATTGTTGATCCGTCCAAGAATCAGATTGTAGTGTATAATTTCGAACATGGTGATATGGAGCAGTATACATTACAGGATTCTATAAAAGCTGGAATCTATGAGAACTTATATATTAATTTCTCGCAGATTAATCTGTAGAACTATCCTCTTCCGCCAACAACTTCAAGAACTGGTTTGTTTATAAAAATTTAATGGGGCCTGACCCCATTATTTTTATAAAAAGAGACTGTAATTGAAATCATCCTATATACAGACATTTTCTATTTGTCCTTTCAAACATTTCAATAACTGCTTTTTTTAAATCATCCTATATACAGACATTTTCTATTTGTCCTTTCAAACATTTCAATAACTGCTTTTTTTACATCAGGTGATTCTGGATTTTCACGATGAAAAATGTGTACCAAAATCTGTAAATATGGATCTAATGATTTATCTTGACAATAAATCCACTCTTTCACCATATATAAAAATTCTTCTTCGTCTTTACTATTCCAAACAGCTGTCAAAATCTGCTGCAAACTGCAAAACAATGAATAAAACACCACTTCTCGTGGAACTATACATTCCTGTTTTCCATTCCTGGAATAAATGTCCAGAATCTGTTTTCCCAGCTTATTTAATGCATTCAGATCATTTCTCCGTACATCATCTTTTACACCAAACCCTCCTGATAATATCGTCTCCAACAATAATGAGCAGAAACTCTTACTTGTTAAAAAAGAGTATTCCTGATGACACACACTGATTTTTAAACATTCCCCAAGTTCTCCAACTGGTTCTATCACACGTTCTATACCATTATCTTCCAAACAAATGGATCCATTTTCCCTTAGATATAATTCATGTAAAAAACATTGCTTCTGTGCTCTGACCATTCCTTTTGCCAACTGCTGCAGCATTGTAACATCATCCATATTTTCTAATTCATCTGATATTGATGTTTTCTTTACCTCAAAGAAAAATGTACTGTTGCTCTGCATAACCAGATCGCATTCTGAGTCATTTAAATTTTTTTCTTTTAAGGCTGCATACTTTCCGGTAAAATAACCATATCCCTTTTTCTGCAACTCTTCTTTCAACATATTTTCTACATAGATCCCCTGCTTTTTATCAAGTGACCCATCACAACTTTTTATGATTTCATATATCACGTTATAAAACCCAAAACCACAAATATGATAATCTATGTATACATATCGATCCATTGGAAACCGTATCAACGGCCATTTATAATGATTACACGCGGCATCAATATTCGTGAATTCTGCATTCACCTGCATTGCTGGTATTGAAATATCTTCCAGAATCAAGTCGATTTTATAATTTGCAACATCAAGTTGCTTTTTCACCTTGTTTTTATCTATCACCCCGATAAAAAAAGACTGATTCATAAGATAACAGGCAACTTTTCTATAATCACTATAAGAGTATTTTTTATCGCACAAATAGAACAATGGCTGAATCATATGATCCAATGAAGCCAAAATATAATCTTTGCTATATTGTTTCGGAATACAGAATTTATCCACAACAATCTGATTGTACAATTCCAATGGATACCTATTAACTGTAGCCATTGCATAATCTATTCCCCATTCCCCTTCAACATCCAAAATATTATACCATGCCTGCGCCAAATCAATAATTTCTCTACACTGACATTCCTTTTTATCATAGTTTTTGTCATTGATATTCAAATGCTTAATTGCAAGTGAAATCAGCAACTGTACAGGTGTACTTTGTCTGTTGTCAGTTGATCTCGATATCATATATCTATCTAGGTCAGGAATATAATAATTATAAAAATAATTATTCGCCAGATACATAAGAACTGCCAGCCCACCAACCGTCTTCACCTTTTTCTCAAGCAATTCGAATATTGCATGATTGATTCTTTCATTGCAGTCAAACGTTCCATATTGAATGCTCGGTTCTATTCCATATCCATGAAGTATATGAAAGGCATTTACAATCCCATCACTATAATCACTTGTGACAAAATCATATTTCTTAGCATCAAATAGTTGAATTCCCAATTTTGCTACGCCTTTAATCACATCAAGATTTGGTTCAAAGAAAAAAATGTTTCCTAGATTTGCATAGATTGTGGCACAGAGAATTCTCTCTTTCCTATAATCCTCACCAGTAGCCTTCTCCATAAAATAATAGTGCCTTGCCATACGACGGAAAATATGACTGCCTAGTAGTAATCCATTCTCTTCCATCTGAAAAAGCTCTAACTGAGATACGTGACCCGATGCGATGTCTTTTTCATAAGTGTATTTCGTAAATTTCAAAAATCCTTCCTTGATTTTCTCCTTCTCTTCAGCACTCATATTATGTTTTGATGGATAAGAAATTTTACTGGATAACTCAGTATCTAATGAATCAAACACTTCCATACATAGCTTCCATATGTCTGGATTTTCAATATGCTTCATGTCACTCTCCCCTATTTTCGTTATAAACTATATGAATGTATAAGTGATTAATCAAATGGTAAATCATCCGTATCCTGTATAGCCTTCTCCACATAAGTAAGGGACTTCAAAAAAAGTAAAATGGAGTAGCAAAAACAGACGCATCGCCACTGTCAGTTCCAAGGGCAAGGTAATTGCCAAAGCTCCCGGCAGAACCCAGATCATTGCATCGGTTCATGGGTAAAAGAACTGATGATTGCTACACCATTGTCGTTTTTCTTTTCATCTATACAGCTTTCTTTCCAGAAGGAATTTTCCCTTTCATCCCAGCTTTATTGTATCCACCATAAATTTTGTTTTTCCCATTTTTTCTGTAAGCCCTTACCGTATATGTATAACTATGTCCCGGTCTGATGGGCCACTTTCTGGATGCTACATGTGTATATGAGTTTTTCGCTGTAACAGCAATTTTCTCCCATTTATTTCCATTTTTGCGATAAATTATATAACCTGTTGCATTAGGGACTTTTGACCATGTCAAACGCAGTTTGTTATGTCCCACCGAACGTACTTTTCCCAGTTTTACAGTTTTTAAGGATGTTGGTGCCTTCTTTATATTAAGAATAATTGTTTTCTGAGGTACATAATATTGAATAGATTTATCCTGTTTACATATATCACACATAAAAACAGGATTATATTTTATTCGAATCTTCACAGTACCAGTTTTTCTGAAAGAAATTTTTTCAGATGCAATCAACATGTGCGTAACATCTTTTTCTGAGCATCTGATACAACTAGCTCCCTCAAGGATTTCAAAGGTTGGCTGATATACCAGTTTATGGTAAAATGTCTTGCCTTTTTTATATTTGGATACAAGGTCATTCTTCAGTGCTGTATCTTTAAGTTCCGCTTTCAGCGAAAAGGATTCCCCTACATATCCTGTCCGAGGTTCATTTGTAGAAATTGTTGGTTTTTTGATCTTTACTGTGTAGGGTTTCCCAATCTTCTGATCATCCGTCCATTTTTCCCCTGTTCCAAGCTTTAACTGAAAAGAGACAGTTCCCGGTAAAACAGCCGTATCATACCATGCATACGCAAAAGCAGAAGACGCATCATAGATCTGCAAATCCATATCCCCGGCGTGAGGCATTGCAAAATGATCATCTGATGATTCAGGTATCCTCTGTTCCCCATTGAGTGTCATATGTATGAATTTTCCCACACTGTCCTCAGAAAGACCCGAAATCCGTGCAATACTGATACCTTCCGGGCCGGCTCTTCTGGAAGTGATCTCGTATCCCAGTCCAATCTCTTCCGGAATATACCAGGTAATATTATTTTTTCTGATCTCTGCTTTATTTTTGATCACTTCAATTTTTCTCGACAGGCTTCTTCCTGTCAGATCGGTTCCTGTTATAGTGGCAGTTCCTGTTCTTAGTGGCATAAAATATCCCTGGTCATCTACCTGAACAACACTGGGATCACTGCTGGTGATTTTCAGACGCGAAGGGCATTCTTCGTCCGTATTATCCGGATAAAGGCTATAAAAAATCTTCTTCTTTTCCCCTGCCCGGGCATACGCTGGTACGGAAAAAAAATCCAGATACGGAACCAGTACTGCTGCTCCATTTTTCAGAGACTGCTCTTCTGTCAGCATTTCTTTGTTTTGAAGATCATACCATCTTCCTGCAAACTGATTCATATCCAAAGGTACATCTGATAAATTTTCTATTCTCAGGAAATACGATCCTGATCTAAGATAAGACATCTCATCATTATATTCATCATCCGAATATTCTCTTTTTACAAATATATTTTTTCCAATATAGGTAACCGTAGAAGGAATTACAAGTGTTGTGTTGTTTTTCCTGATTATAACACCATTTACAATGTAAATTGCATGTTGTATTAAGATTCAGTGTCACAATATTGCATAACTGATGTCTCATAATTCTTTTTTGTATCTTCAAATCGCTCAATGTACTCCTTGATCCATGTACGCCCAGTCTCTGTCTGGTTATCAATAAGCATTACATTTTTGCTAAAAGTATACTCTTTCTTCTCCATTTCATATTTTAAATTTCCTAATATCAGCCATTTCATATTTTAAATTTCCTAATATCAGATATTTGTCATCAAAAATGTAATACCCTTCATCCGGATGATAATTAAAA
>NZ_QRNF01000080.1 GCF_003474435.1 Ruminococcus sp. AF46-10NS | reverse complement strand
ACACTCTGACTACTAATAAGTTGGAGTGTTTTTATAATTCATATTATATTTATAGATTTACTCTCAGTGCTACACATTCCGGGGGTTGAGGCCGTCCCCAAAGTGCGTTCTCTTCACTGCATGACAGTTATCTGATACTTATAATGAATTACAACTGTTCTCAGTATAGCATATATTGCTTTATTAAGTATCCATAATTTGCCTTATGAAAATATTGGAAAGAACGAACCAATATGTATTGCGGATGAAGTACCATTTGAGATTCCAGAGAGTTGGGAATGGGTAAGGTTAGGAAGAATTGTTTACAATAGAGAGCAAATGAAACCTGCGGATGATTTCTGTTATATAGATATTGGATCTATTAATCAACGATACTAAACTACATCTCCTTAAATGCTTCTTATTCCACTTCCTCCAGTTCTGTTCCTTCTGGAAGAATATATCCACAGTTATCACATACTCCGTCCTCTGCAAGTATCCCGTCTTTCACAAAGGCTTCAATGCCTCCCGGTTCATGACAGCGTGGACAATCTAATTCCTGTATCTTTTTCTGATTTCTTACATCCTGGCAATTGGCAAATTCAATTTTACCCATAGTGATTCCTCCATTTTCATTCCATATCAATTTGTCTTCGCAAAAAAGTTCCTACCATACGGGAAAAATTGCTGATATTACGAATATAGGCAAAGTCTTTTCCATAGATCCTCTTTTCCACGGAGAGCTCTTCTTCATTCCCTACAAAAATACCAATTACGAAAATTCCCTGATTTCTGGCACGACGCACCTCATATGCAGTATCTTTCACAGCTCCTTCTCCGTCATAGATCTTGGGTTGGCGGGTTCCTGGTCGTTGTATGCTCATATCACAGGGTTTTCCATCACTTAATACGATTAAAATCTTATTTTTTTCCGGTCGTTCCATGAGAGAGGAACAGACTGTTTTCAGTGCAAGCCCATCTCTGTTATTGGCATACGCCCGAAATTGAAAGATTCTTTCATTTGTTTCCCTTGGATCTTCATAATCCCGAAATCTCTGAAGTACTGTATATCCCCAGAAAGCACAGTATCCTGTCACCCGATGAGGAATTCCTGCCTGGCTTAATGCTTCACTGATAATATATCCCTGCGCCGCTACCTGAGCCTGTCTGCCAGCCTGGGAACCACTGGAATCAAGCAGGACGTCTATCACAAACTCAGAATCTTCTGATCTCTTTTTTCTATTAAATAACTTGTCATCGTCTGTTCTTCCAATTTTCCATAACCTTTCAGGAACAAGCTGCCCCGCATCAGATCTGCTGACAAAATCATCCTTTCGGATTATAAGTGCCCGTTTCAGTGACTCTGCCAACACAGAAATATTTCTTTTGATGATCCAGTGATTATTTCCATAATAAGCTTTATTTTTTTCAAACTGCAGCTGAGAAAAACGGTATTGATTATTTTTTATCACAGGGCTCTGTAAAATTCCATCTGTAAGATACAGGATACAGTTTTTATGGATTCCTGTACAAAATTTCCGGTTGACTCTGGCCTGCTCCGATTCACTTAGATACGATTTTCCGTAATTCAGTTCCACATATTCCCGTATCCGTCGCACTGCCTGTGGATTTATATTCTCCGAGCTTTCCGGAACTTCTTCATTTTCCGGAGAGAAATAAAATCTTTTTTTCTTGTGATTTCTGATATCCAGACTCATCATCTTTTTTTTGATATTAGAAAGATATTTTTGAATGATGTCTTCCATCTGTTCATCCGTCATGCATTTCTGCCACGCGTCATTGACCAATGCCATATCCGGTAAATTCAGAATCTTCTCCAGATTTCCATTCTTTTTTTCAAAAGAGGGATCCAGAACATGATTATAAATCTCATCTATCACGTTTATGACATCTTCCGTATTTTCTGCATCCTTCAGAGAAAGAATCTTGTACAATGCAATCTCTGCCTGCGGATCCATTCCCTCATCGTCTGTGTTCTCCAGAACATGCCGTATATACAAAAGCCTAATCCTGTGAATCAGGTCTGTTCCAGCATTATCTGATATCTGCTCTTCCTCGGCCTTTTCCAATTCTCCGAATGCCTGTTCTCTGATTTCCTTTGTTCCCAAACGTTCTCGAATGATAAAACGATTCACTGCAGCATCCATGCATAATCCAGCAAGAGGCAAAAGCATATCTTCTCCAGCAGAAAAATGTATTTTTTTCATCAAATACATGCCAAGTTTCTTCTGATCAAAATATCGTGCAAAGGCACCCTGCTTCACTGCCTCATATAGAACCGTTTGTTTTGAATAAACATATTTTTCTGTGTCCGGTTCAAATTCTATATCATAATCACCACTGACTGTCCAAAAAAGATTTCTGATACGATTGCTGACCTCCAGACGATGTTCTTCCAGTTGTTCCGCCGGCCATCTGACATCCTCCATACAAGTTTACCCCCATATGTCTTTTCCGGTCCAGGAAGATGGGATTCTGGTAGAAACCACATCTTCTACGATCTCTTTTTCAAATACATCAAAACTTTTATTTATGATTCCCATCCGGACTGCATCAATTGGAGAAAGTCCGCTTCTTGTTGCTTTTACAGCAGAAACCAATCCTCTCAGGTCAAGAGATTTTGTTGAGATTTCTCCATGATAAGCTTTGATCTGCAAATCCAGAAACAGTCCTGCAAAAGCTTTCAGTGCACTTTTTTCCCCATCTGGAAAATGTTGTCTTAATACAAAAAGGACACTATCCTCATTCATTTCAGGCATATCAATTACCATAAACCTTGAAACCAATGCTTCATTTAGCTCTCTGGTACCTGCGTAACCATAATTCATCGTGCCTATAAATCGTGTTGCCGGATGAAGTAAAATCCTGTTATATCCTGGAATATCAATTCTGCGCCGATGATCCAGTGTGGCATGCAGTACAGAAACCGCATCATTTTTTGCCATATTGATTTCGTCCAGGATTCCAAATCCTCCAAATTCCGCGCATTGGTAGATGGGACCTTTCCGAAGGCGAACCTCATTATTTATAAAGGTATCCGTTCCAATCAGATCGGCACTGTCTGTATTTACATGAAAAGAAATGGCGTATTCCGGTCTTCCAAATATCCATGCCAGTGTCTCACATAGTACATTTTTTCCTGTAGCTTTCGCACCGGAAAGTAACAGGTTATCTCCCTGAAGAAGCGCTGCTATTGACATTTCCAGAATCTTTTTCCCATAAAATAGGATATCCGGTTTTTCTACCCGTTCCTTTACCTGATCCTCTACCTCATAACGCATGTGAAAATCTCTCAGTTCTCCAATCAGTTCCTGCGCTATCTTCTGATCTTCTAAATATTTTTCTATTTCTGTCCAATGATTTCTCATGAAGATATTCCTTTCTTTGCAATTGGTTATACCAAATCAGATAATATTTCTGTTTACTCAATCTTCAAACTTTCAATCCTCCAACTCACAATCCTAACTTCTTTACAATTTCTCCCAGTGCACTTCTTACAGGAGAATCTTTCGGAAGCCGTATGATCGGCTTTCCAGCACAGTCATACTGATATACCTGGTCATCATGTGGTACAACCCCTAACAGTTCCAGTCCCTGATTTCGGATTTCTTCCAGAGTTCCGGCATCCAGTTTTCCATCTGGAACACGATTCACGATTAATCCAGTTTTCTGTGGTTTAAAGTTTAACTCCTTCATCAGCTTTGCAATACGTCCGGCTGCCTGAACACCTCTTCTGGAACAGTCACTTACAAGAATCGCAACTTCCATCATTGGCAGGATTCCTCTGCTGATATGTTCCATACCTGCTTCGTTATCAACCACAATATATGGATAATGGCTTTGCAGTTTCTGAACCTGGGTCTGTACAAGACCATTTACAAAACAATAGCAGCCCTGTCCCTGGGTTCGCCCCATTACCATCAGATCATAATCGTCTTCTTCTGCAATCGCATCAGAAAGACGCATTTCCAGATATGCCTGTTTTGTCATACCGGAGGGAATCTGATATCGTGGGTCTACGCCTGCCCGCTCAATTTCTTCTCTCAGCTCCCCAAGTGTGATCTCCGGCTCAACACCGAGCACTTCATTTAAATTGGCATTCGCATCTGCATCCACGGCCAGAACCGGACATTTCCCACTTTCACACAAATACTGGATCAATAATCCACAAAGTGTAGTTTTTCCTACGCCGCCTTTTCCTGATACTGCAATTACATGTCCCATGTTTTTCCTCCTAAAATTCTGAACAATATGTTGACTTTTTCTTTAAATCTCATTATAGTTGTTACTATATGAATTACAATAATCAATCTGTGAGATTTGTATGGCTACTCAACACATCAGAAAAATTGTTGAGAAATCATATGATACCAAATAATACAGGAGTATATAATGTCAGAAAAAACGAGAAAACAAGATCGCCGTACCCGCTATACCAGGCAAACCATAAAAGATACGTTCTTAGAATTGTTAAAGCAGAAAAGTTTTACGAAAATTACAGTTACAGAGATCTGCAAAAATGCTGAAATCAACCGTGGCACTTTTTATCTTCATTACTACGATGTCCATGATGTATTATCAGATATTTTTAATGATATGACTCAGGATATGTTAACAACTGTAGATCATTTATTCTGTCTAAATCAAAAAAGCTGTTCCTATCCGTTCTGTCAGAAAATACAGATGGAATCACAATACAGGGCACTGTTTCTGGATGATGCAATTGCCCCCATTCTTCTGGAAAAATTAGCAGAAAATACAAAAGAAGGCTATGTGACCTGGCTTATGTCACACAGCCTCCTGACCTTTGAGCAGGCAGAATCGGTTTTTTATTTTCAAATGAATGGCTGCCTTTCCATCAACAGACTGATGCTCCGCAATCACTGTAATGACTGGCAACAGATTCAGACAACAATTGACAAATTTATCAAAGCCGGACTGGAAAGTTTTCTGATTCATGATCAGAGGGAAGAAAATGCTTCCGATAATTTTTGCAGCAGGATTTCTCCGACTGTTACTGCATCTTCTACACTCAGATAATGATCGGCATGATCTTGAAGAAATAGTTTTCCAGATGCAGGAAATTCTTCATCCGCAAACCATATCTTTAAAGTTACCGGATATCTTGGCAGAACTGGAAAAACAGCACACAGATCCGCCTTTGTCTCTGTGAATTCTGCACCCAGACTTGTACATGCTTTCTGAATTTTCTCAGGATCTTTATCCTGCAAAAGCTTTTCCAGTTTCTGCTCTGCTGTCCGGTCAAACTTGGTTCCCCGTATCAATCCATCTTTCAGGTTACCAAAAGTAATGAGCTTCTGTGAGCCTTCTGTGCCATCGGCCATATCCAGATAATGCAACAATGTCAGATAATGCCATTCATCTATATCTGAGTCAATATAGAATTCAGGAAGTTGAATTTCAATCGTTTCATAAAAACTCATTATCTCAAGTACATTTCGGCTGCTATGAAAAACAGTCCCGCTTTTTGCAGCAATCTCCTCTCCGGAACGATTTTGTAACCGTTTTACTGCTGCCTGCAACATTTCCTGAAATGCACGATTTTCTGTTTGATTTTTGTATTCCATAAGTTCTCCTTTGTAAATATTTTATCGCATCATATAATAATCAATGTCTATATTTCCTTTTTAACTTGCCTGCGATCAACATATTAGACAATCCTCCGTAAGTTTTTATTCCTGTATTTGACTTTTCCTTTAAATTTCATTATAGTT
>NZ_QRNF01000008.1 GCF_003474435.1 Ruminococcus sp. AF46-10NS | reverse complement strand
CTTTTCTGATGCTCCTTTTATAAATGCATTGATTGCTGTCAGCGTGTTTCCTTTTCTGGCACTTCCATTAATGATTACAATTTTCATGCGTGTATCCTCCAACTTCCGATTTCATGATATCATTTCTAATACAGATTTTACCGTATTTTTCAGATTCAGTCCATCTTTTAATCCCAGTCGATAGAAAAATTCTTCTGTTTCTGCTCCACTGCTAAAAATTGCATTACAGTATTCCGTAATCACTTCTTCCTGTTCTTGGGATAACGTTTCCAGTAATTTCTGGTATTTCTTATCAATCTCACTTACTGGCTCTTTATCCTGCTTTAACTTCCATTCTGAATATGCTTTCCCCATATGCTCTGTAATTGTCAGATTCACAAATTCCTGCACTTCCTCGGATATGGTGCTCGCAGATTCCTGTTTATCTTTCTTTTTATCATTTGATTTTTCAAGTGTCGTGTCATCAATATAACGAATGATTTCTCGAATATTTGACTTCATCGACTGCAGATATCCTTTCATCAGCACAGCTACTTTTCTAGCATCCGATTTTTCGGTTTCTTTTTCCAGCATATAAAACTCTTCCAGTTCTTTCAGAATATCCATCCCTGCTTTCATCTGAAATTCCACCTCAAGCAAATCATCCATCACTTTATATAATTCTTCCATTGTTTATTTCTGCCTTTCCATATAGCGCCACTATATTTTCCACAATCATCCAAAAATAAATTCCTGTAATCCACATTTCACAACTTCAATTACTGCAACTATCCCCATACCGATATGTGGGAGTAGAACAAACACTACTGTCGTAATAATCGCTGATTTCATTGTCCAGTCCGTACTGATTCCAAACCCAATACTCAAAACTTCTGTCACAACAGAGATTCCGGCTATCAGATAGCAGAATCCAGCAGATAACCCAACCAGGAACACCAGCACAATATTCACCGCTGCAAGTACCAGCCAAACAGGAGCTGCAATAATTCGAAATGGCAGTTTTATCATAAATCTCAACATAATTCTTCCTCCTACTTTGTGCCCAGTGGACACAAGGTTATTTTAGCATATCTGCCAGATATGACTATCTCTTTTTAAACTTCGTGCCCAGTGGGCACAAAGTTCTTACCTGTCTGGAATATCCTTCCCCCAGTACATGTCATGTCGAACTTCAGCATCATAAAACTGATTGATTGTTGCAGGAGCGTTATACAATACCGTCAGCATATACTGCCGGATATTCTTCACTTTGCTTGTACTCCTGTCAAGACTGAAAAACACATACTGGATGTGTTCATACCCGACTTTGAGCAAACGGCTCTTGACCACTTGTGTAGGCACAGCTTCCCCATTGATCTGTTGATATGTCTTTGTCGAACATATTGCATCCAGCATCAGCTCTACCAGCTCTTCTACTCGTCCAGTTCCATAGCTCTGACAAAGGATCTCATATTCGATATTATCATGAATTAACTGTCGATACTCATTTCTCTCCTGTATCCTATCTCTCCCTTTCTCTTGTTCAGATAGATATTGATAAGATTCATTCTCACTAAATTCAGTATAATTATATTCAGTATTATTACAGTTTGTTTTTGAAACTTCTTGAAGTTTGTTTTCTAAACTTCTTGAAGTTTGTTTTTCAAACTCCTTGAAGTTTGTTTTTAAAACTTCTTGAAGTTTATTTTTCAAACTTCCTGAAGTTTGTTTTTCAAACTTCTGTGTATTTACGGGCTTTTCCGGCTCTTTTTTCGCATATTCTTCTATTTCTGTCTCTGTATTTTCTTTTCTCTCTGCTACATTTTCCGGTGTTTCTTCCGAATCAAAGATTGCTGGCTCATCTGGATATTCTGTCAGGCTGAAATTTTTCACGTAAATAACATTTGTTTTTCCAAGTCCGATTCGCCTCTTCTCAATCAATCCAATCCCTTTTTCCTGATCCAGCTCTTTTAGACAATTCACAGCCTTATTCCTGCCACAGTTAAGCATTTCCATAATCTCTTCCACCGAAAAGAAAATATATGCCCTGTCCTCTTCATCAAACCACCGGTTCTTGATGGACAGTGACATCCGGTCTAACATCAGTCCGTACAGCACCTTTGCTTCGCAGGAGAGATTTTTAAAATATTCACTTGTAAACAGCAGTTTGGGAATACGATAAAAACTGTACATATCGCATTCCATTCCTTGAAAATAATGGAATGTTGCTCTTATACTCATGACACATCCCTCCCTTCGTACTTATCAATGATTCTGATTGCTCCATTCCTCCAAAAGCTGACATATAACAGTCCGTATCTTCTGTTCATCATACTCTGGAGGAAAATACTTCTTAATTTCATCCTGTTTTAATGTTACCGTTGTTTTCTTTTTACGCTCTCCTATAACCAGGAGCCGCACAATCTCTTTTGTCAGCGTTTTTTCTTCTCGATGTTGCCTTATTTTTTTTGCCTGTTCCAGACTTGGATATTTTCCGGTACTCTCATGCACTTCCTCCACCATCTCCTGTTCTGGAACCGTAAGGTAGGAAAGCTCTACACCTACCTGCAATCCGATCACATCACGATCTACTGCGTTTAATAGGTCATTCATCAGATAAGTAAGCCGGATATAGCGATACACCTGCCTTGCACTGTCATTTGCGTTCTTTCCAATGTCTTTCGCACTGATACCGCCTGATGTTCCCTGATGATTCATTGCTTCCATCTTCATACGGTAAGCAAATGCCTTTTCACTTGGGAGTATATTAGGTCTCTGCAGATTGCTGTCTACCATCGCACGGACAGCTGTATCTTGATCCATATTTCTGATAATAACCGGAACCTCTTTAAGACCAGCAAGTTGTGCCGCATGTCTCCTTCTGTGACCGGCGATGATTTCATATTCACCATCACCCAGCGGTCGTACCAGTAATGCTGTAAGAATTCCCTCTTCTTTCACACTTTCCACCAGTTCCGCCATTGCCTCATCATCATTTACTTGAAATGGATGGTTCTCGAAAGAATGTAAATGCTCAAGTGAAACCTGCTGGATATCGTTCGTTTCTTCTCCTCCTCCAAGTAATTCATCATAAGATGTCAGTTTTATCTTCGATGCACTTCTACCTTTCATCCAAAAGCACCTCCTGTGTCATCTGCCAATATGCAGCCGCTACTTTTCCTTTTGGATCATGCTCAAATATGCTGATTCCTTCCGCACTGATTTCAGCTGCTCGTACTGAAAATGGAATACTCTGTGGAAAAATCTTAATCTGGTTTCCATATGTATCAAAAATCAGATCAGATATATCTCTTGCATAGTTCGTTCGGTTATCCACCATTGTGATCAATATACCTCCAATTTTCAGTTGTTTGTTAAGCTGTCTTCGCACCTTTCCTATCGTCCGTATCAGCTGTTCTAGACCCTTTACAGGAAGATAAGCCGCCTGGACAGGTATAATAACTGCATCGACACTGGCAAGTGCATTGATCGTCAGCATTCCAAGTGATGGCATACAGTCAATCAATATATAGTCGTATTCTTCTCTCATTCTTTCTATATATTGTTTTAAGACAAGTTCCCTGCTCATAATATTTACAAGTGAAACTTCCATTCCAGAGAGTTCGATGTTTGCCGGAATCAAATCAATTCCTTCCTGGTGATGTAAAATTCCCAGTGTATTTTCAAATAGTTCATCTTCTACAATCTTTGTCAGAATAGTAGCCAGTGTGATTGGTAATTCATCTGGGTTATGATACCCAAGACTTGCTGTCATACTTCCCTGCGGATCATTGTCAATCACAAGCACTTTCTTCCCTGCTTTTGCAAGTCCGACTGCCAGATTCACGCAACTTGTTGTCTTGCCAACCCCGCCTTTTTGTGAACACAATGCCAGCACTTTACAATCCTTCATTACTTTCTCTTCCATCCTTTTTATCCTCCCATAAATAACTTGAACCTTTCAGCATCCATAATGCTGCTTCCAAAAATGCAAGATACCGTTCTGTCATACTATCAAGAACCGGTTCTGAAATAACTGGTTTTTCAGACTTCAAATCTTTTGCCACATCCTCCAAAACCAAACTCATTTCCTTCATTTCTGACCGGATAATCTCAATTGTTTCTTTCTTTCCAACAACACATACATGATTGTAAATGCATGATCGGACGATATAATCCTGTTTTTTCATTCCGCTCACTTTCACTCGTTCTTCAATTGTTGCTTTTTCATAAGAATTCACCCGAAAAGAAATGGTCGTTGTGTTGTGTTTTCCATGTCTGTCACCAGCCATCGCTTATTCCTCCTCTTCCTCATGTTTCTTATCTAGCAAACCTGCTAATTTACTCTGTGTAGACGGATACAGATGTGAATAAGTGTTCAACGTGGTTTCCACCTTTTCATGTCCAAGGCGTTCTGCAATCTCCAATGGAGCCACCCCCATATCAACCAGCATACTGGCATGGGAATGGCGGAGATCATGAAGTCGTATCCGCTTTACACCAGACCGCTCGATTCCGGTAGCCATACAATGTTCCATATGCGATTTGGTAAACCGAAAAAGTCTTTCCTTTTTCATAATTCCATACAAATGACTGCAATACTCCCTAAATTCCTCTGCAAGAAAATCCGGCATCGTAATCACACGGATACTCTTTGGAGTTTTCGGCTGCGTGATCATATCCTTTCCTTTCAGTCTCTGATAAGATTTATTGATTGATATGGTTTTCTCTTCAAGATTGATGTCATTATAAGTAAGTGCAAGCAATTCACCGATACGCATTCCGGTCCAGTACAACAAAAGAAACGCCATTCTTGTCTCCGGCTTATCACTTACTGTTTCCAGAAAAGCATTGAACTCTTCCTGCATCCAGAAGTCCTTCGGTTCTCCTTTACTCTTGCCAATCGCTCCTGCCTTCCTGCAGGGATTATCCTGCAGGTTATAATACCGCATTGCATAATTGAAGATTGCAGTCAGCTGGCAGTTCACTGTTTTCAGATAAGTAGGAGAATATCCTTTTCCATTCTTATCCTTATACGTCAGCAACTCATTCTGCCATGCACGGACGTCTGCCACCGTAATTTCACTGAGAATCTTCTTTTCAAAATAAGGCTTGATTTTCAGGTCAATAATATATCGCTTCGTGTACATAGTGTTTTCTCTGAGACGGACATCCATATCTTTGTAATAAATCTCCAGAAAATTTCCAAATTCAATATCCACACCCTGGCTCTGCTGTTGCAGGAAATCTCTTTCCCATTCCTTAGCTTCACCCTTGGTCCTGAATCCTCTTTTCTGTTTTCTTTTCCGATTTCCCTGCCAGTCTTTGTAATAGACCTGTACTTTCCAGTTTTTTCCTTCTTTGTAAACCCCCATTGCTAATCCTCGACTTTCATGCCATAAATCTTTTCTGCCAGGAATTTCGTAGAGATTTTTCCAGCTACTACAATATAGCCTTTTGCCTTCAATTCTTTGTTGTATTCTCGCATCAGACTATATGCATAAGTTTTTGAAACTCCAAGAATTGCACACACATCATCCACATCCATATACATTTTTTCCTGCATCATACTCATACCGCTTTATCCTCCTTCAAATACTGCTCAACATGTTCCAGACCATAGATCTTGTCCTCTACATAGCGGGTTGGCACCCGACCGAGAATCACATAATAGTTCTTGCTTGCCAGATCGGCATTCATTCTTTCCACTACCCGGTAAGCAAACGAAACTGATAATCCAAAGAGTTCTGCAATGTCTTCCACTGATAAATACATTTTTCTCTTACGCATGAAACCATTCCTTTCCCTCTTCCTGTGGAATCTCACAAGTATCTTCTACTCCGTAGAAACGCTTCACAAAATACTTTGTCGGAACTTTTCCTCTAAGCGTCAGGTAGCCCTGTTCTTCCAGTTCCTTGTTCAGATTTCCGATGATTTCATAAGCCGATGTCTGTTTTACTTCCAGAAGTTCACATATATCGGCTGCCTTTAAAAATAATTTATTCTGCATAATCAGTACCTCCTGTGTTTTGAATATTTATCTCTTCATATACTCTGTACTGGCAGATGCAAAATCGGACATCATTTTCCGAAATTTATCAAATTTTCTTGTTTTTTAATTCTCCATCAGTGTGATTACTGTGTCATGGAGTTTAAGCTCATCGAAAGTAAAGAACCTTTCTGTGGTATCTGTTTTCTAAATGCAGGCAACAAAAAAACAGTCTGCCTTGACGAAAATCACTTCAATCAAAACAAACTGTTCTTCATATTTACTCTAATTTTATTTTATGAGAATAACCGATTTCACGAAATTTGCAGGTGAATCTGGAATATAAACAAGAGAAAAAAATAATTTTTAAACTCCATTTGCACTCCATTTGGTCTTTTCGACACCCCGCAAAGCCTTTATTTATGGGCTTTTCCGCGATTTTTCAAGCTACTCAAACTCAATCGTTCCAGGTGGCTTACTGGTAAGATCATAGAATACGCGGTTCACGCCCTTAACCTCATTAATAATACGGTTCATAACCTTATTAAGCACTGCATAAGGAATCTCAGCAGACTCCGCAGTCATAAAGTCAATAGTCTTAACGGCACGGAGTGCCACTGCATAATCGTATGTTCTGAAGTCTCCCATTACGCCTACACTTCGCATGTTGGTAAGGGCTGCAAAGTACTGGTTCGGCATCCAGGATGGATCTTCTCCGTGTTCTTTCTTGTAGTCGGCGGCTGCATTGTCGACTTCTTCACGGTAAATGTAGTCTGCATCCTGTACGATGCGTACTTTTTCTTCGGTGACTTCACCGATGATACGGATTCCAAGTCCCGGGCCCGGGAATGGCTGACGGAATACCAGTCTTTCCGGGATACCAAGCTCAAGACCGGCTTTACGAACCTCATCTTTAAAGAGGTCGCGGAGCGGCTCGATGATTTCTTTGAAATCTACGAAATCAGGAAGTCCACCTACGTTGTGATGGGATTTGATCACTGCGGATTCTCCGCCAAGACCACTCTCTACAACGTCCGGATAAATGGTTCCCTGTGCAAGGAAATCTACAGCACCGATCTTCTTGGCTTCTTCCTCGAAGATACGGATAAATTCTTCACCGATAATCTTACGCTTCGCCTCAGGCTCTGTAACGCCTGCAAGCTTATCGTAATATCTCTGCTGTGCATTAACACGGATAAAATTCAGGTCAAACTGTCCGTTCGGTCCGAACACACCCTCAACCTCATCTCCCTCATCTTTACGAAGAAGTCCGTGGTCTACAAATACGCAGGTAAGCTGCTTGCCAATCGCTCTGGAAAGAAGTCCTGCTGCTACGGAGGAATCTACACCGCCTGAAAGAGCAAGGAGAACTTTTCCATCGCCGACTTTCTCACGGATCTCTTTGATCGTGTGCTCAACAAAAGCATCCATCTTCCAGTCTCCGGCACATTCACAGACACCAAGTACGAAGTTGGAAAGCATTGTCTTTCCTTCTACTGTGTGCAGTACTTCCGGATGGAACTGGATCGCATACAGTTTCTTCTCTTCATTCTGTGCAGTTGCTACCGGACAGTCCGCTGTGTGTGCAGCTATCTCAAATTCAGGTGCAGTCTGGGAAATATAGTCTGTATGGCTCATCCAGCAGATCGTTCTGTCGGATACATTCTTAAAGATTCTGGAATCTTTCTTATCAATAAGAAGCTCTGTCTTGCCGTATTCGCTGACATCTGCCTTCTCAACTTTTCCTCCAAGGACATGCATCATAAGCTGTGCTCCATAGCAAAGTCCCAGAACCGGAATACCAAGCTCAAATAATTCCTTCTGGTAAGTCGGTGAATCTGCCTCATAGCAGCTGTTCGGTCCACCAGTGAGGATAATTCCCTTAGGATTCATCGCTTTAATCTTCTCAAGATCTGTCTTATAAGAATAGATCTCGCAGTATACATTGCATTCTCTGACACGTCTTGCAACCAGCTGATTGTACTGACCGCCAAAATCAATGACAATAACTAATTCTCTTTTCAAGGCTTTCCTCCTGTTTTTTATAACATCTTTAGAATCTGTTACTCATTATAAATGAGTCACAGAATTTTTACAATGTCTATTTTCAACTCATCGAAAGATTTTGCTGATTTTTATGTTATAATCTGTTTTGAAAACTTTGACTTTCAGAAAGAGAAAGGAAACCTTTTTATTATGTTCAGATGTCAACCCGGATATACCCTCCGGAAAATCAAAGATACCTGTTACCTGCTGCCATATGGCCAGCAGATCGCAGACCAGAAAAAAAGCTTTATCCTCAATGAAACCAGCTCATTTTTATGGAATATTCTGCAGCACAATCAAGGAGCAGAACCAGAGGAGCTGGTAAAACTGCTTGCCAGGGTTTATCAGCTGGATGAATCTTTTTTCCCTGAACTGCGCAGTGATGTGATGAATTTTCTTACGCAGCTTACAGGCCTGGGAATGATCACAGAAGATCTCCATCCGATTTCCAAAGAGCTTTCCGGCTCTATGGTCATTGCCGGGATCACAATGAAGCTATACGGTCCCCGGGAACTGTTTTCCAAATGTTTCGAGCCCTTTTATAAAAAAATTTCTGCAGAACCAGATCAGATACTTGAACTGGTCACTGCACCTCCGGCCAGCCGCTGTTATGAGCAGGTTCTTCTGCAGAATTCCGAAATGACTATCTTCGAAAATTCTGACCGCTACGTTGTTCTTTTTCCTCAGATGCAGAATATTTACGAAGCTCACATGCTCAAGGATGGTTCCTATGTGCGGATCCACTGTCATGCCCAGGCAACTGAGCTTAATACAGACAACCTGTTTCACGCAATACGTCTGTTTTTTCTTTTTATTGCACAGAAAAACGGGCTCTTTGCCATTCATTCCGCATCCATTCTTTACCATGATAAGGCCTGGCTTTTTTCCGGGCATTCGGGAATGGGAAAATCAACTCATACAGCTTTATGGCATGAGCTTTTTGGCACGCCGTATCTGAACGGGGATCTGAATCTTCTGGGATTCGAAAACAGTCATATCACTGTTTACGGAATTCCCTGGTGCGGAACCTCAGAGATTTTCACCACAGAACAATATGAACTCGGAGGGATCGTGCTCCTGGGGCGGGACTCGCAGACAGACCGGCTGGAAAAATTACCTCCTCCGGAAAAAATCCTCCGGGTTATGCAGCGTATGATTTCTCCTGCCTGGAAAGAAATTCAGCTTACCAGTAACCTGTCCTTTGCAGAAAAAATCGCGGACTGCGTGCCAGTGCTTCATTTTCTGTGCACAAAAAATCCTTCTGCTGCCCACACTATAAAGAACGCTATTGACCTGCCGGAGGATCTGCAATGAAAGATAAAATATTTCTGGTCTGGAAACATCTGAAACAGGGCACTTTGAAAAAAATGTGGAAACAGACCTTATGGATCTATCAGTACGGCAAACGTTACTGGAAAGCTATGATCCTCTATACTTTGCTTGGAATTACCGGAACCGGCGTTTCCCTGATCTCCAGCCTGATCTCAAAAGATCTGGTCGATATCATCACCGGCCATCAGACCGGAAAACTTCTGAGCACTTTTGCTGCAATGATCGGTTTTTCCGTAGCCAATATCCTGGTTTCACAGGCTTCCGGATATGCCTCCACATTTATTAATTTAAAGGTGGATTCAGAGATCAAAAACGATATTTTTTCCAAAATGCTGGTGACTGACTGGGAATCTCTTACGGATTACCATACCGGCGATCTGGTGACACGGTGGAGCTCCGATGCTTCCAATATCTCCAGCGGAATCCTGAACTGGATACCAAACCTGATCATTTATACGTTCCGTTTTATCAGTGCTCTCGCAATCGTACTTTACTATGATCCTACCTTTGCGTTGTTCGCACTGCTTGGAATGCCGTTCAGCGCACTGCTTTCCAGACCGCTTCTTCGGCGTATGCGGGATAATAACCAGCGAAGTGCTGCCATGAATGCAAAGCTCTACGGATTTAACCAGGAGGCTTTTTCCAATATCCAGACCATCAAAGCTTTTGACCTGATCCATTTTTACACGGACAAACTGAAATCTCTTCAGAAAGATTATATCGATATGAGGCTGGATTTCCAGAAAATGTCCATCCTGACTTCTGTCCTTATGTCCATTATCGGTTTTATCGTATCGTACAGCTGTTATGGCTGGGGAATTTACCGTGTGTGGAGCAATGCGATCAGTTACGGAACCATGACCATGTTTCTTTCTCTTTCCGGCACACTGACAAGTGCAGTGAATTCCCTGGTCAGCCTGATTCCTTCTGCGATCTCGCTGACGATCTCTGCCGGCCGACTGATGGATATCGTGGAAATGCCCCAGGAGGATTACAGCCAGGATTCCGCTGTCCGAAGCTTCGAAAAGCAGTATCGGGAGGAGGGAATCGGTCTGAATATGCAGGATCTCAGCTATACTTATCATAACGGAACTTCTGTTTTTGCCAACGCTTCCATGGAGGCTTATCCTCATGAGATCGTTGCCCTGGTTGGGCCTTCCGGCGAAGGTAAGACAACTATGCTGCGTCTGATTTTGTCCCTTCTGACGCCGCAGACCGGTTCTTTCCATGTCTGCGCGGGCAAAAATCACTCGAATATGCTGGATATGTCACCGTCTACCAGAAAGCTGTTTTCTTATGTGCCTCAGGGAAACACCATGTTTTCGGGAACGATTGCTGAAAATATGCGAAATGTGAAGCAGAATGCCACAGATGAAGAAATTATCGAGGCACTGAAACTGGCCTGTGCATGGGATTTCGTGGAAAAGCTTCCGGATGGAATCGAAAGCGTCATTAAAGAACGGGGCGGCGGTTTCTCAGAGGGCCAGGCCCAGAGACTTTCCATTGCCAGGGCACTCCTCAGAAAATCTCCGATCCTTCTGCTGGATGAAGCAACTTCCGCGCTGGATGTAGCCACAGAACGTAAAGTTCTCAGGAATGTCATGCAGGATACTTACCCCCGAACCTGTATCGTGACAACTCATCGGCCTACAGTCTTAAATATCTGTACACGGGTTTATGCAATAAGGGATAAAAGGTGCGAGGTGCTTGGGGATGGGGAGATTCAGGAGATGGTAAGGGAGTTTTGAGCTGCGATGTATCGGCCTTGTTTTTAATCTTTAACTTATCAAATGTGTTAAAAAAATCCCCCACAGAAATGGTTGCCTGTTTCTGTGGGGGATTTTTTATATTTGAATTAATCTTGATCTAGATTCACAGATTTAGTTAGTTCACAGAATATGTAAATCCTGTCATCTTCAGATTATCAATACTTGTTCCGTGATTCAGATGAATTCCAATCGTCAGTGGATTACTTGCTGTACTTGCGAATGTAAATGTCGCTGTCTTTCCTGACCAAGAAGTCTGTACAGATGCATCGTCTGTCTCTGCCTGATCCACAGTATCATTAAATGTAACATTCAGTGTGATCGTTCCGTCAATACCAGACCAGTCTGCCATTGCAAGGCCTTTACCGCCATTAGTTCCCCAGCGATCCCATACACCATGATATGTTACATTCAGTGTACCCTTGGATGCACCGCTTGCCGCATATACACCTTCTGCCAGTCCCGCATCAACAGTTACTATCGGTTTTTTATACATTTTCATAGTTTATTTTCCTCTCTTATGCTATCAAAAGCTAGTAATTTATCTGTTTCATCTTTTCTTTTATGATATCTATCAGGCCCTTGAAAGTCAAGTATTATTATAAAAAATATCGTGCTGTTTCTGACACGTTTCTGTCAGTTATTGTTGTTCTTTATTTACAGGAATGCTATAATACGCACTAGCCAGGCAGACAAAATTCTCTTCATTGAACAGATACTTTGCCGGGTACAACCAAACACACCAATATTATACCAAATTTAAGGACGAGCACCATGAACAATACATCCCAAACATCACCGAAAATCGATCTGGAGCAGCTTCTCCGTGACGGAAATATCATTCGCATCAAACCACAGGGCTACAGCATGTACCCTCTTTTTATTCCCGGCCGGGATGAAGCCCTGATCCAGCAGATATCTTCCACAGACTGCCGCAGAAATGATGTAGTTCTTTACCGCCGTGACCGGAGTATCCTTGTGCTCCACCGCATCGATAAGATCACAGAAGAGGGATTTTTTATGGTTGGTGATAATCAGTGGGAAATTGAAGGCCCGCTTCGTTCTGATCAGATTATCGGAAAACTTGTAGCTTTTGTACGTAATGGACGGGAGATTTCCGCACAGAATCCTTTTTATCGTTTTCTGTCCTCTGTGTGGCTTTTGATGCTGCCGGTTCGTCCTTTCTGTTTTCGTTTAACTGCATTTTTTCGCCGGATCTGCCGAAAGCCAAACTCTTAGGCTCACAGAAGAATTCCTTTTTCCCGGAAGGTTTTTACCACATTTTTCACATCCTCGTAAACCTCGGATGCTTCTATCCCATATTCGTTTCCAACCAGCTGTGCCAATTCTTCAATATCTTCTGCCTGATCTGCATGGATATAAATAAATCCTGCTGTTTCGCTTAAGGAGATCACCTCATTGACTTCCTCTGTTCTTTCTCCCACCGGAAGTACAATATACTCATCTTCCAGCTCTTTTACAATATATCCTTCTGTCTTTTTCATTTTTCCTTCCCCTTTATTTCCAAATATATTCATGATATACTTATTATTATTTTATACCTTTTCAGGAGATCAACATGGAGCAAATATACCAAACTTATCTGAACATAATAAAAAATATCTGCACGGATTCCAACGATCCTGTTTCTGTCACACCGGAGCAGCTTCCGGCTCTGGCGAACCTGGCACAGGAGCACTGTACCGTTCCCTTCGTGCTTCCCTGCCTCAGATCAGCTTCTGTTTATCCTTCCATGAAGCACCAGGTAAAAGAAATGATGCTGAATTACTATCAGATCGAACATTTTACCCGGACTACCGTATCTCTCCTGAGAGAGAACCATATTGACTGCTATCTTCTGAAAGGTTTAAGTCTTGCCGACTGCTATCCTGTCCCGGAGTATCGCAAGCTTGGAGATCTTGACCTTTATCTGGCCGAACCGGAAACACTTTCCCAGGCACAGGCTGTTCTGGAATCCAACGGATACATTCTCCAGGACGAGCTCAGTGATCATCATGTAACTTACTATTATACATTTCCAAAAACCGGACGCCGTTTTATCCTGGAGCTTCATTACAGAGTTGTCGGACAGTACCAGTACAGCCGAACCAATGAGATCGTAGATCTCGTTTATTCACCGACACAGCTGAAGAAATCATCTCAGATGATCCATGGATACAGCTATACAGTCCTGCCGCCAACAGAATACGTTTTTTACATGATCCATCACATGCTGAAACACTATCTGTACAGCGGATTCGGAATCCGGCTTCTCTGTGATTTCACTTTTTATCTGAAACGTCATGAATCCGAAATTGATTTTGACCAGATACATACATGGTGCAGGGGATCGCGGATCAGCCATCTCTATGAGATCATTCTGGAAAGCTGCCGGATATATCTCGGCCTCCCGGATTCCATAGATCCCCAGACCCACTACGATACCTCTGACTGTCAGGATTTTATCACACAGATCCTGAAAGACGGCGACATGGGAACCGATGTTTCACAGACTCTGGTGGGAAGCAGCTCCTACCAGAAAGTCAACCTGTTTACCTATTTCCGTGAAGGTCATGTCCAGATGAAAGTCCGCTTCCCAAAAGTCAGCCACTTCCCAATCCTCTGGCCGGTACTCTGGGTGATCACTTTCGTCTGCTTCATCCGCAACACCTACAAAGTACGGAATACAACCTTCCTGCAGACACTTCGTAATTTCAAAAAAAGCAACCAGAAAACAAAACTTGTCAAAATTTTTGAAAACAGTGATTCCTGAGTGGAAATCACTGTTTTTATATTACCTATTCCCTGATCCCGGTATCAGAAAGTCTTTCATCTACTTTCTGCGTGATCAAAATTTTAACACCCACAGACATCAGCAGGTACCATTTTGATTTCATTCCAAAAGAAAAAATCCGTATCATAGCCTTCCACATCCACTGATTGATCTGAAGCGGCCGTTTTCTATCTGCCAGTTCACAAAAAACTTTCTTTCCCACTGGATGATCGCCGTATTGTTTCAGTATTTTACGGATTGCTCTTAAGCTTTTTTTGTGTTGCATATATTCCATTTTAGCATCAAAAAATGCAGCAAAAAAAATCAAATATCTGGTAAGTGATATATATTCCACAGGATCTTTATTCTTCTTCTCAATCCATCCCTTCAGCTCATATGATATCTTAAACCAGTTCTCTGTGGAATCCGAACGATACTGCCAGGAAACTGATACATCATTTTTTCTGTAGACATATCCTACATCTTCCAGAAAAACATACTTTGGATTGCAGATATAGCACTGCATATTGAATAATTTATCTTCCGCATAAGAAATCTCTGTAAAAATAATCTGATTCTTCTTCAGAAATTCACTTCTGTAAAGCTTTCCCCATACATACGAAAGTGTTCCCACAGAAAAGAATCCCCGAAACCTGAATTCCTCTGATAAAGGACTGCACAATGCAAATGACTCGTGTTTCGATGCCGGAAGAATCTTATCCTCCCATAATCTTGCATAATTACTTACTACAATATCTGCACCTGTAGGTTCAGCAATACTTATATATTTACGGAATATTTCTGTATGTGGAAGATAATCATCTGCATCCACAAACACAATATAATCACCTTTTGCCAGTTTCAATCCTCTGTTTCTCGCAGGTCCGGGACCTTTTCCAGGGCCTTTGATCATGCGGATTTCCGGATATTTCTTTTCATATTCCCGGATAATATCCGGACTTTTATCCTCCGAACCATTTTCTACCAGAATGATTTCCCAGTTTTTATAGCTTTGATTTATAATACTGTTCAGCGTTTCTCTTATATATTTCTCTGCATTATACACAGGTATGATCACGGAAATTTTACAATTCTTTTCAGTAAACTCCATAATTCTCTCCATTCTACAGTTTTTCTGTAAACCAGCCATAACAGAATATTCGGTACTATCAGACAGATCATCAGCCTTAATACCAAAACAAAAAATGCCTGTCCTGAAATAAACCTGCAGCAATATTCGGTAATTCCCCATACTGCTGCCATCACTCCAAGATATCCGGCATACTTTATGAAAAATCCAGTCACCGGTCTTTCAAGTCTGTATTTATAGATCACATAAGGTTCCACCCATACAGAGGTAAGTACAGTGCTGCAAAATGTTCCCACAAACACTCCTGCCACTCCTAAATGTGCTACCAGCAAAACAGAAATCACCAGATTTAAGACAGCCTCTGCCACAGCTTTATAACGATCATACCAAAACAAGCCCATAGATTCTTTGAAGATCAGTATAGCACGCCTCATTCCATTGATAAAAAAGTTAATACAAAGAATCAGCACGATTTCTCTCGCAAACAGATATTTTTTTCCAAATGCAATCTCTACAAAAGGATTCAGAAGTTCCATAAGACAAATTCCCGCAAACCCAAACAGCCAGTATCCGATAAAGAATAATCTGTCAAAGATCTGTCCTACCTTTTCCCTATCTTCTGTCACACCAAGGTTTCCCACACTTGCCGTAACCCCCAGCATAGCCTGATCCAATACCTGACGCACAGATCCTATGATCAGAAAATAATTGGAATAAATACCGGCTGTAACAACCCCAACAAAGCTAGATATCAGAAGGTTATCAGTATTATTCACCACTACATTGCCAATCTTGTGCATAAGCATTGCTTTTACATTCTGAAAAATATCCCTTCTTTCATTCTGCGGAAGTTTATCCTTACAAGGCTCCTTCAAGTAAGGAAAAAGTCTGTCCGCTTTTCTGGACATACAAATATTTCCACTTATCGTACACACAACCGCAACAATAAGAAACAGGATAAAATTCCCGGTCAGAAACAATACAACGATCTGACAGATATCCTGCAATACAAGAAATCCATTATGATACATCACAGTAATATAATTCATCTGGTGAGCATCCACCAATGTCTTCTTGTAAATCAGCAAATAAGACACAACTGAATTCGTAAGATACAGAATATAGATCACGATCAGATGATCCACATCCGGCCTGTCCTTCATCAGAATATCCAGAAACGGAATCAGGCACAGTCCCGCCACCAGAACAAAACCTGCTGTCATTCTGTAAAAAGTACGGAACATCCGCATCAGGATCTGCTGTTTTTTGATATCATTTCTGGCAATTGGACCGTAAAGAGCATATGTAATTGCAGTTCCCACTCCAAGTTCTGATAATGATAATATATTTAATATATCTGTAAACAGACCATTGATTCCCACATAACCTTCACTGAGCGTTCTCGTAAAAACGACCCTTGTAAAAAAGCCCATAAGAATTGCTGTCACCTGTGCAATAAAGGCTACTGACGTATTCATGACAGAGTATTCGGTCCTGGATTTCTGTTTCAATCTTCACTTATCCTTTCTTTTTGGTTATAATACATTATAGTTAATTCATAATTGCATGTATAGATATTTTTTAAAGGAGCAATTATCCATGAAAAAAAAATTACCGGTAATCCTGCATAGTCTTTTTTTTATATTTTGTTTTACATTGGCTGTGCTTATCCTCCATCATTTAATCTCTTCCAGATATCTGAAAATTGAATATACACCTTCCTCAAGCGAAGAATCTTCCCAGAATCTGGATAATCCTTACCGCGGTTTTTATCAAATGGGCGGATACATTCTTTCAGATAAGGAAAAGCCAAAAACAGCTGCAAACTGGTGCAAAAAAAACTGCACCTCAAATCCTTACCCACTGATGCTTCTGGAAATCAATCTGAAAAATTATTCAGATTCTGATATCAGCACAAATGCTCTTACTCAGCTGGATAAAATGCTGACTGTATGTACACAGGCCAAAAAGCAGGTGATCCTCCGTTTTCTCTATGACTGGGATGGAAAGGCTTTATCTGCAGAACCATCCAGCCTTCCGCAGATCAAAAAACATATTTCACGGCTTTCCACTGTTGTCAACAAACATTCTGACTGTGTATATATCCTGCAGGGAACATTTACAGGAAATAATGGCGAGATGAATAATTCCAATTATGGAGACCTCAATCAAATACGTCAGATCATAGAAGAACTTGACAATGATATCTCCCGGGAAATTTATCTGGCAGTCCGCACTCCGGCACAGTTAAGAGGTATTCTCCGTACCAGTACGCCACTTTCAAGTTCAGAAGCTTACAGCGGCACACTCGCATCCAGATTAAGTCTGTTTAACGACGGTATGCTTGGATCTGTCTATGATCTCGGCACCTACGGAAGTACGCCCCTGAAATCCAGCAGCAAACCTGAAGAACAGGGTACCCGCAGTGATGAACTTCTTTTTCAGTACAAACTCTGTCAATATGTTCCTAATGGTGGAGAGGTTACTGTAGACAACGAATACAATGATCTGGATAATGCCATCTCAGATCTCTCACAAATGCATGTGTCCTATCTGAATTCGGAACATGATGAAGCAGTCCTTAACAAATGGAAAAATTCCACTTACACAGGATCAGATACCGATGTTTTTTCCGGATGCAGCGGATATGATTACATCAGTGCTCATCTGGGCTACCGTTATGTTGTACAGCAGTCCTCCATTGATTTTCATTCTGTACTCGATGACACTGCCACTTTATATCTGACAGTTGCCAATACCGGATTTTCCTCTGCATATACGAAATTTACCACAGATCTGATTCTCACCAGCAAAGATACCGGTAAATCAGAAAAAGTGAAACAACTATTGATAACCGTTCTATCGCAGGTAATGATTTCTCTGAGTTTAAACTCAGCCTGGATGTCCGCTCCCTTAAAAAGGGAACTTATACAGTTTCTCTTCGTATGAAAGATCCATACACAAAACTATATCCATTTTGCCAACAAAGGATATGAAAAAAGCAAAACCGTTCCTGTTGGTACTCTTACTCTTCAGTAATTCAATATTTATGTTTATTTATGCAGGCAGCCAATATAAAGGCTGTCTGCACTGCCTCTATTGACAAACCGAATACTTCGCCCGTCTGATCTTCTCCGGGCTTTCAGTAAAACTTTCCCGCGGGCAGGCTCTGTCACTGCTTTTCCACGGAGAACAGTTCCCGGCAATATTTTCCGCAGATCCATAGAAACCGGAACTTCTTTCTGCTGATCCTCATTCTCGATCATCAGAAATAATTCCGCATCCTGAAACAGCTTTCCAAATCCGGTATTTTCAATTTCAATGGTAAATTCTGCTTTTCCACGCCAGGTACGTTTCATCTGACGTTTTTTACTGTCAGGCGATAACCAAGGTGGCTGCCTATATATTCATAAAGGCTTCGCCCATGCCAGATCCCGGAGC
The DNA here is from genome assembly GCF_003474435.1 of Ruminococcus sp. AF46-10NS. Lineage (GTDB taxonomy): Bacteria > Bacillota > Clostridia > Lachnospirales > Lachnospiraceae > Blautia_A. The sequence continues at coordinate 92,085 of NZ_QRNF01000008.1, read as the reverse complement.
CTGTATAATTTATTTGTTTCCACCGGTTAAGAACCTCCATATCGTAAGTACTGTCCAGATAAACAAGATGCATGTTCTTCAGTTCACTGATAATGGAATCTGCCTCCCTGACTTTCGCGGCATCTTCTCCTGTACAGGAAGTCACCTCACCGCCACAGGGCAGGCTTTCTGTAAGCCGGCTGATAAAATCCAGCTCTTCTTTTCTGGTCCATGCACCACACCATCCTGCCGCCTCTTTTGTCATAGTACCGAATGTTCCAAGATGTGTCAGAGATCCCAGGATACCATCGTCAAACAATGACAGCCGGGAGTATTTTTTTTGTAAAAAATCCTCTTCACTTTTCAGGGTTCTCCACTGTGACGGCGTACGCACAGCCAGACAGATATCCTCTCCAAGATACCCCCTCATGCAACTCCACATCTCATGCAGGTATTCCGGTGTTAAAAATCTGGAATCATGCATCTCTCCCCAGCTGCCAACCAGCATTCCCTGAAAAATAAACACCGAATGTTTTACACTTTTCAATATTTCTCCGATCTGTCTCATGTGCTCCAGCACCAGTTCAAAAGCATCCGGCTCGCAGCTTCGTCCATTTCCTTCCCGGTCATATACAGGACGAAGAATCACATCCTTCTTGTATTGCATAAAAAAACTGAGAATGTTCCTGATATTTCCAAGGGCATCTTCATCCAACAGCTTACTGCGATATGCGTGGATATCAAGCAGTACCAGTGCCAGCGACTCCCCCTGTCTCAGACTCCATCTCAGTTCTACCGGATCTATACTCTGTTCAACCATAAAAGTATAGATCCCGTACCATCCTCTGCCGGGATTTTCCTGTTCATCCAGACTCTCTGCGAGTTCTGCCTTCCGGAAATCCCAGCCATTTCTATTTATCATATTTTTCCAGAGCATGTATCTTACCTTCATCCATCTTGAGGATTTTTTCCCTGATCCATACTGCCAGAATGGAAAAAGTCATGCGGAACATATAGAGTATTGGCTTCAGCCCGGAATGCATGCTAACTCCTTCTGTTCTCATGTGCATCACTGCCGGAATTTCCCTGACCCGGAATCCCAGAAGCAGCATCTGCATCAGCATATTTGCGTCTGGATATTTATCATCAAAGTTATCATATTTGGAATAAAAAAGAAAAGTTCTCCAGCTCAGCCCCTGCAGGCCTGTAGTCGGATCAGAAATGCTTCTTCCTGTTCCCAGTTTCAGCATTGTCCGAAACCACGCAAATGCAATTTTTTTCGCCGGAGATACCGGGAAATCTGTGCTTCCTTCCATAAATCTTGAACCCAGGACAATATCCGGTAACTCACCGTTCTCATCTCTGGTCTGCAATGCCTCATAGATTTTCGGAATATTGCATACATCATGCTGTCCGTCTGCATCCATCTGTATCACATAACGGTAATCTTTTCGCACTGCATACTTATATCCAAGTTGCAGGCCACTTCCATATCCAAGATTAAATACATGAGTCACAACATCATGTTTTCTCTTTTTTGTTACATGGTTGGTTGCATCTGAGGATGCATCGTTCATGACCAGTACATCTGCGATCTGTGCGATCTCCGGCTGTTCCAGCTTTTCAAGCACTGGAACAATCGTTTTTTCTTCATTGTACGCCGGAATAATAATCAAAACTTCTTTTCTGTTTCCCATGGCTTTCTTTCTCTTTTCTTACGCTATATATATCGAACTTTTGTATTCCGCTCTGCTCCATTCCTGTCATTCCTGCTGCAGCAAAACAGTTTCATTTCATCCTCCTGATTATCTGAGATCCGACAAGAGGCATTTTTTCTGTACTGCATACACTTCTCATCATCTTCCAGCAGTTCTTTTATATTTCTGCTGATGTCTTCCGCTGACAGCTGACACAAGGATCCATCTATTCCATCATTTACCTGTTCCCTGTTTCCGCTGCAGTCCGACACAAGGATCGCACAGCCAAGAACCTGTGCTTCCTGTACTGCAATGCTTTTTCCTTCAAAACGGGTAGCATGCACATACAGATCACACTGCTTATAATAGGGATAGGGATTTTCCTCTGCTCCCAGCAGGATAAAATCTCCGGTAAGCCCAAGACTGTCTATTTTCTGCTGAAGCTGCTCTTTCAGCTCGCCTTCTCCCAACACATACCAGCGCACATTTACGCCCTGATCTTTCAGAAGTTTCATTGCGTCAATAGCTGTTTCATAAGCTTTCTGAACAGTTAATCTTCCTACAGTCAGTATCCTTTTTCCGTTATATGTATCTTCAAAACCACCTGGAAGTTCTGCTTTTCTCATGATTTCCTTCCTGTCGATCAGATTGTGGAAAATAAAGGTTCTGTCTGCACACTCGGGATATATTTTTTCAAAGCTTTCTTTTACTTCACCAGACACCGTAAAGACCCTGTCAAAATCCAGATAGCAGTTTTTATCCAGTTTTCTGCTGTAGCCTGCATATGAATAGTCCACATGCAAAAATGTGAACTTCTGCTTTGCCTTCACATGGTCATGGACAAAATATGTGGAACCGCCTTCCAGATAAGCGATTGCCATATCATACTCCTTATCCAGGCGCATTCCGCTGTCTGCCATGACACGCCACAAAAGCTTATCTGCAAAGATTTTCCGCTGTTTCAGCATAGCTGAGGTATTTTTTATCAGATACGGAATGTTTTTAAACAAGGCTCCTCTGGTAAACAGCCGCCTGAAAACCTTTTTATTCAGTTTCTTTTTTCCCTCTCTTGTAAGAACCGATTCTGCTGTATAATTTCTGTTCAGGATATTTACATACTCCGGCACCTGACTGATCAGTTCGCCCTGTTCAAGCAGTACATAAAGATCAGTCTGATACTGCTCCGGCGAAAATCTTTTCAGCAGCTCCAGAAGTGCTTTTTCTGCTCCGGCACCTCCAAGAGTGTTGATAACAAACAATACTTTTTTCATTTTTCTTTTTTCATTTTCTCCAGCTCTTTAAGTATTTTCTCACAGTCGTTGTTTAAAAGTGATATCTGCATGGCCATTTCCTGATTCCGTCTTTTCAGAAGGGATACCTGGGTGCTTATAAACCACAGTCCCCATAAAATTCCTGATACAACGATGATGATCAAAATCAGTCCTCTTGTGCTTATGTACCGGTCAAGCTGAGACGGATTCAAAAGCACACCGGAAAGAATCATCAGCGCAGATAATAATACCCATGCAAGGCAAAATGTTCTGTCATTTTTCTTTTTGCAAGTGACAGTACTGCTTTTACAAGCATATATGCTCCTGCCGCAATTACAAATAATCTAAGTATATCTCCCGAAGCCATTCTTTCGTTCCTTTCCTACTGCTCATATCTGTCAAATACTTTTGGCGATGGGCAGTCTCCTTTTTTCTTTTTCAGCAGATGTCCGTTGCAGATATATGAAAATCCAGATGTTTTTCCATCCACTGAAGCCTCATATAGGCTACTGTCCATCCTGCGAAACTTCCTGCAACAAGTCCTGCACCATACCAGATCTCCGAAAAATGTGTGGAAATCATACTTCCTGCCATCGTGATCAGGCAGAATGCCAGTCCTGTCAGCACACAGCCTTTCATATCATTAAAATAATACATAAAAATAATTTCTGCATACATGAGAAACAGAATAAAATATCCTGCTGCCAGACACGGATAGATCCTCAGTGTCATTCCTCCGAAACCAAGCTGAGGAAGAAAGATCATACAGACCAGAAAGATCACCAGTGTAATAATAAACTGGACTCTTGCAAGGCTCATCAGCTCTTCTGAAAGAGTACGGAACATCCTTTTTTTCGTAATGGCAATATCCGCTCCTCTTCCGCCGATAACTGCCTCCGAATATGCCTTGTATCTGTCGTGAAAATACATTTCCACTCTGCTGATAAAGATAACACTTGCAGAAATATTTGTAAACATCGCAAGGCAGGTTGCCATATCATACGTTGTTACACATACAAAGGATTTTACCACTATCATGTGAAGATCTGTTGTCCAGAAAACAAAATTATGAATATAAAGTCCCAGTGTATACAGAAAATTAGTTACAACCAGCGGCCAGTATTCTCTGAAATATCCCAGAACCTCTCTGTACTTTCCGCTGTTTTCCCTGAAATAGCTTCGCACCACAGACATTTCCATACAGGCGATCAGCCAGAACCCGACAGCCAGTGAAAACAGCATTCCGTAGGTGATACTCCAGTGAAATATTTTTACAAGAAGCAATGACAGAAAGAAAGTAACTGTCATACCTGCTGCAAAGAAAAACGAGATTTTTTTGTAATCCTTACAGATAGACAGATACAGCATGGAATAAAACACCAGGACAAGTGCTATATATCCGCAGTATCCTGTAAAAACATAAATGATATCTACCTTTCCCACGATCACCTCGCGAACACAGAATATAATTCCCAACACAGAACTGAGAAGAATATTCATGAACATTCCCACATAATAGCAGGGCAGGATATCCTCATATTTCTCTTCATAGATCACATCCGACATATATTTTGACAGTACAGAGTTAAACGGTGATGCTGTCAGCAATGAGAAAATAAAAATATACAGCACTGTACAGGAAAACAGTTCCCTTGTAATATAAGCTACAGAGGAAAAATCCAGAAAGTATTCCATAAGTACAAGTGCACCGATCACAACAAGCATTGGTGCAATGGTAACGACCGTACTGTATCCAACTCCTATGATATCTGTTGTCAGCGTATTCTTTTTATATATGTTTGTCAGTTTTACACCTATTCCAGCCATGTATTCTCTCCGTCCTGAGATTATTATTTTCCTATACTGAAGGGCTCCTCCGTCCACTCAAGTCCCTGTTTATCAGAAAATCCTTTGTAAATGTCCTGATACACTGCTTTCATCTGTTCGATCCGGTAAAACGCATTTACACGTTTATAACCGGCTTCTCCCATACGCAATCTTTCTTCTTCCTGTAAGGACATCGTCACCATGGCATGGGCGATCTCCTCAATATTCATAATATGTGTCAGTATCCCTGCTTCCCCGAAATCATCGTTGCTGCCATGGATCAGCTCCCGGCAGTTTCCTACATCTGTAGCTATGACCGGTTTATGAGCTGCATAGCTCTCAAGGATCGTCAGCGGCTGTCCCTCACTGATGCTGGTGAGCAATGTGAAATCCATTTTTCCCAGATAATCTTTTACATTAACTCTTCCTGTAAACTCGATATCTTTTGTTCCCAGGGACTCCACCAGATCATAACATTCCTGAGCGTATTTCACATCCTCGTCTGCAGGTCCCATGATCCAGAGTTTCAGATTTTTGACCCTTTTTTTTGCAAAATCAAATGCCTGTATCATGGTCTTTACGTCTTTAATCGGGGTTACACGGAGAACAGCTCCCGCATTGATAAACTGCTGCTCTTCTTCATTCTTTCCCGGAAGATCTGCCAGTGCTTCTGTGTTGATACCATTGGGTGTTACTTTGATTTTTTCTTCCGGGCAGCCAAGCTCGATCTGAAGCTCCCTTGCATGATCGTACAGACAGGTGACAGTGTCCGCTTTCTCATAGGCCAGAAGAGACATCTTCTTAAACTGCTCGATCCAGATATTTTTATATACGCCCCTGACCCAGGCAGCCTTGATCAGCTCCTCCTCACGTTCTCTGGTGTAAATACCATGCTCAGATATCAGAAGAGAGCTTCCATGAAAATGTTTCGCCATACTTCCCAGGATCCCGGAATAACCGGTAGCTACACAGTGATAAAGATCCGCTTTCGGCACATCCATCTTTAATGTCCAGAACATTGGCAGATAGATAGATCTCAGCGTCCAGAGAAAATCCGAAAAATTGATGTTTGAATAATTTCTGTTATAACATTCTCTGGCGATCATAAAAAAGTCCTCGCCCATAAGAAGATCATCTACGGAAAGACGTTTCTTATGAAACAGATCAAAGATCACGCCCCAGTCTGTTTTCCGGTTCAGGACCATGTTCAGCAGTTCATCGTATTCTTTACGGGAAATATGAACTTTTTTTCTTCGTTTTCTCTTTCTGTCTCCGCCTTCCCACTCACTGTCCTCCAGATATACCTCATAAACCTGTGTAAGATTTTCCGGAAGCTCATAGACGAATTTTCCCCGAAAAGAACGGTTGGCTACAATGGCCAGCAATATAAATTCCACATTTGGAAATGACTTTATCAAACTGTTGATCCAGCCGGATACACCTCCGACTACATACGGATAACACCCTTCTGCCACAATACAAACTTTCATCTGTGTCCTCTCTTATTTGCTGTAATGGAGTCCTGCTGTTTTTACCTGGATCTTCACAGTTGTATCCTGTGCCTGGATCAGATAAACATTATCCTCCAGTTTTTTTTGTGTGCCGCCTTCGATTTCTTCAATTTCTTCTCCATGGGTTCTTAAGATAAACCAGCTTCCGCTCTCAGATGTTTTCAGAATGATCTCATCATCTGTCCTGGTCTCTGAAAAATCCAGATTCAAGAAGGTTCTTGTTCTGGTATTGCTCTCGGAAAGTGTGGTACTGCCAAAACCTGTGAATTTTTTCCAGTAGGTGAGAAGATTGCTGGAAAAACGTTTCTGCATGATCTGCCAACGGTCTTTTTTCCGCTCCGGCCAGAAAATCTTCTGCATATTCAGCATAACATTGGTATAGCCCAGTGAGCTCTGAATACTTCTCATACGGATATCATCGCTGTAGGTATAATTCATTCCGTCACTTGTGACAGACTGCAAGGTTACAGAATCTGTACAGTAGGATATTACAGGCTCATCCTCTGTGTATTCACATACCAGAGTGCTTACATTCTTCATTAATTCAGTATTCATCAGAGCTTTGACGGTGTCCAGATCCTTTTCTTCTGTATAAGCTGCTCCGTATTTATAGCTGCTGTCAGCCTTCCGGAAAAACTCAGCATCCTGATTCAGTTTATCTCTTAATGATTCCGCATTTTTATACTGCAGGGACAAACCGGCTTCCGCATTCTGTTCTTTCATCTGTTTCAGATAAAATACCAGATCCTTGCTGGTCGGCTCTATTCCATCCTCGTAGTTTGTCTGCGGCTGCATAAAACAGGTCATCTTCAAGCCGCCTTTTTCGACAATGGATATAAGTGACGGCCACATGATATCTCTGACCATTCCTGTTATGGACTGACTGTATAACTCCATCATCTGCTCATTATTCTCATCTGCAAATACAGGAAAATTGATCATGGAAAGGTTCTGTGCATTAACTACCGGATAAATGTAATACGAAGATGCTTCTGCCACCATGCCATCCAGAAGACCCAGTGCCGTACTGTCTTTCATGTAATCTCCAACTACACAGAAGATGCTTCCGTTCCGGATTCCGTTTCTCCAGATCAGTGTGGGAAGTTCTTCATTTTCTACCGTTTCCTTCTGTTTGGACTGATCCAGGAGTCCGACCATATAGGTCTTGGTTCCGCTGCCAACCTGATACCAGGGCACATTAAGCTGCAGATCCTGTCGATCTCTTTCATCTTTATCTTCCGGCGTTTCATAAATTACCTCTCCACCCAGAAGCAACCCCTCAAAAAGCTTTGCCCCTGTAAGTTCTGTTTTTTTGGAGACGATTTTATAAATTCCCAGAAAGTCCTGAAGTTCCTGATTCTTTTCAATATTCTTCGGATCTTCCAGACATCCGAAGACAATTATCACACCTTTTTGTTCCAGTTCTTCTATTTTTTTCAGATTATCATCAAGTGCATACTTTTCGGACTCCAAGATCAGTATTCCCGGAAGATTTTTGTCATTCTCTTTAAATTTCTCCATGGAACTGCATTTTGCAATATCCCATTTTGCATAAGTACACCATCTGCTTACAGCCTCTGCCATACCAGAGGACGAATCACCTACAAAAAGTACATACCTTCTGTCCGTTGTTCCCACAGACGCAGGATCAAGTTCTTCATTTTTCCAGACATTTTTTCCATCATTCTGTTTTGGTGCAAGATTTGAGTTTACATCATAAGTATTCTGCCTGTCCCTCAGCACCATGGAAAACTGAAACAGAAACAGTAATACGAACATCATGATAGCTATGCTGAAAAATTTTCTTCTGGAAACCATTATGTTAATTATTTTCCTCCTGTGTCTGAACCTGATTATAGCCGTAATCTATAGCAAAATTATACTGATGATACATATTCTGAGGCATTACATAACATATAAAATCTTCGGATTCATAGTATACTTTCATATCATTTGGATATTTTTCCATAAATGCCTGTGCCCAGTAATACATTCTGGACATAAGGATCCATCTTCCTTCTCCCTGATACATGGAAATTCCACCTACATTTGGCAGATTCTGACTTGCCCCTTTTTTGAGATGGATTGTCCACTTCCAGAATACACCACAGAATAATCCAACGGAATTTTTTCTATAAAGAAATATACATTCTTCGTAGGAATAATTACCTTGGTGTCCTTATCCATCTTTTCCAGCTTACGTAAAAAAGTAATTGTCTCATAATGCCATCCATGATCCAGGCCCATCTGAGTTTCATCGTTGGCTGATACAATAGTCCATGTCTTATCTTCATTTTCCCTGATAATATTTGTCAGACAGGTCAATGCTCCATTTGATACATAGCCGGACAAAAAATCTGGTGTTTTGATCAGATTCTGATGAATCATTCCTGCTACAGTTATCACTGTTAGTCCTAAAGCTGCTGCATTTCGAATGACTTTCAAAATCCTGGGCATAAATATCAGGTAAAGGATTCCATCTCCCAATAATGTCAGCGTCGCAACCAGAAGATATGCATAGTAAATACTGCATCTGGCCGAATCCATCAAAACCGGAAGGCCCAGATTTCCCGCACAAAGCAGTAAAGTCAAAATTCCCATGCAAAATCCTGCTGACATCAGCATTTCACCATAAGCAGTCCTGCGAAAAATAATAAACACCAATCCTAGCAGAATCAATACTCCAATTCCCGTCAGCACAGCATACGCACACCATTTCTCCGGTAAATTAATAATAAACTCCCGGAGTCGCTGAGCCATCATATTCCATGTATCTTTTATTTTCCCCGGAATTTCTCCGACTTTTTCCCCAAGTGACGGCTTCGGAGTTTCCGTTACAGTCGGTGTATTTTTTCCCGACTGTACAGACGCTGTACCGGTATTTTCTTTACTTTCCGAAGCCCCCTGCAGATTCGCAGCTATTTCCTCAATCGTCATATCCTGCGTAACAGTATTTTCTTCCTCTTCATTATCAGAGTTTCCGCCATTAATAACACTAAGTCCCCAGCCAAGCGAGCCCTGAAGAGGTGTTCCTCCTGCAAAAGCAATCGCCATTGGAAGAACAGCCAGAAATACACTGATAATTCCCGTCATCATAATACGACGAAAATACTCTTTATTCAAGAAGCGGAAAACATATCCAACGGCAATTCCGATGCAGCAGAGTCCCGCAATCATAGTTCCGTAAAAATGAATAGCTAATGTCAACGAAAACGCAATGGCAAAACACCCAAGTGTAAGTTTTGTCTCTTTTGTCTTCAAATTTTCTTTTTCTGTCTGAAAAAACCGGATCAGAAAATATATAGACGGGATTACAAAGATCATACCGAATTCCTGGGGTAATGAAGCACCAAAACGCGAATATGTCTGCCTTGCCCAGAAGCTTCCAAGTATATATACAAGTACTCCTGCATACGGAAAATACAAAGATCTGCACAACATTTTCAGCATTGCAAGAAGAACCACATGAATAAAAAATACCTGTACCAGATAAAACAGACACAAGATCACATAAGTATCCACCCGAAAAACTGTGTGCAGATAATACACCACGCAGTGAAATCCAAAAGGATATACACCTCTTACAAAAAGATTTCCCCGGCTCATCTGATTGATCCAGTTAAGATGTACCGGAATATCAGATGCTCGATATCCATAAGTAAGGATCAGCTGTCTGCCGTAAACCCAGAAAAGTGCCGCAACAATTGCACCTGCCAATATCCATTGCAGGGTATTACATACCACTTCGCGATAAAAGAAACAGATTGCATATTTCAGCATTCTGATGAACTTTTGCCATACTCTGTATAAGGCTCCTTTTATTCCCATGCTGCCCTGGAGAAGTTTTCTGCAAGCTTCTGCATTCTTTATGATAAGTTTTCTCAGAGAAATCCGGTTCACTCGGCTCCAGATCAGCACACTCAGAACCACAGTAAGCAGTACAAGTGTCTGAAAATTGGAAATATGAAGCAGCTGAACCGCAAATACAATATTTATAATATAGAAATTTCCAAATGTATAACACATCAGAAACTGCTCTGACAATCTTCTTCCTCTCAGTACTCTGCGAAACATAACTGCCGGAAGCAAAACTGTCAGACCTGTATAGGCAGCAAATATACCCACAAATTGTAATATAACCAAAGTTGTCATTGACATATCTGTTCACCCTTTTACTTCTACATAAACGTTCTGATCAGTTCAATTGTCTCATTATCAATAATAATATCCGAACTTCTTAATTCCTGCATGATCTGGAAAAATTTCTCTTTGTTTCCGCAGGAGAAACAGAGCTTCAGCTGGCAGGTGTAACTGGAAAGAACTCTTGGATACTGTTCCATGGCTCTGTCGCACCACAGTGTACATTTTTCGTAGTCTTTGATTTCCAGCAGACGCTGGCAGACTTTTTCGTAGACTGTGCTGCTGATCCTGATCTTGTCCAGATCCCATGCTTTCTGCAGGACTTCCTGCATCTTATCTGTCATGGATTTCTGCTCAATATCTGTGAGTACTTTCTGTTCCAGGATGGGATTCATATACTCCACAAGATTCACGCAATTTTCAACCTGCTGCTCGTTTTCTTCCTGGCACAGAAGATATTTTTCCTGTACCTGGCTTCGGAAATTATTCAGCACGTCCTGGAGAATGGATGCTGCATAATGAGCAGTCTCAGAATCCTCACTGTTCAATGCCAGGTTAATAGAGGACAGGGAATTCTGGTAATCTCCTCTGATCACATTCAGCATCAGCGTACGGAGACTTTTTTTGTCTGTAACTTCCAGTGCTTCTTCAAGAGATACCATATTTCGTTCCATTTCTTCGTCCGGACGCAGAAAATTCTCTGTTCTGTCCTTACTGAACACAACATCCGAAAGATCCATTCCCTGTGATGAAAACAATTTAAACAGGATAAAAGAAAGCAGCACAAACATAGGCCCGACTACAGGACACAGAAACATCATGACCGCCTTCATCCAGACACTCCGGAGATTTTCTTTTCTCCGGATATGATTCCAGACCAGATAGATCACAATAACAATTAAGTTTATGATCAGCAGAAAAATAAATAATTTCATTCTTTGCGACATACTGCCATCTTCTCCACACATTCTGTTTTATAACCGTTTTTCTCAAATCGTTCCTGTACGATCACAGCACTTTCTCTTGTTGTGTTGGTAAGCAGGATATAGAGATTTCCATCCGGCATGATTCCCAGATAATCGCTGTCCCGCAACTGTCCTGACATATGCTCATCGATCTCACGATACTGTTCTTTTGGGATATCCACTTTTACAAGCACACATTCCACCAGGTTCTTAATCTCTGCATTCATATAAGCCTGTACCAGGGATTCAAAAGCATCCGGCTCCAGAATTTCAGAATCCCGGCTGTAACGCTGATCTTCCAGTGCCTGCATATATCTCTGCGCACGGAGCATCGCGTTCTGGATCAGATAGCTGACAACAGTTAAAAAATTTGCTTGGCCAAGAGTCATTTTTTCCCAGCTTAATCCCCAGAGCATGATGATCATCTGAACCTCGCCGCCCTCGTAAATTCCTCTGGCCATCAGCGGGTAACGCTCGTCCATATTTTTGTTGATATATACCTTCTGCTCAGTCAGGGCATCGTATATCTCCGTCATTTCCTTATAACGGATAGAGTTTCCAAGACTTCTTGCCTTATCTGAGCTTGCGGAAAAAATACGGGCGTAATCTCTGTTGACTACATTATAAAGAGCTACATCCTCGGTCTGCATCAGCTTCTCCAGCATTTCTACTGCATAGAAAATAACTTCATCGGGCATACGCTGTTCCAGTCCTGCTGTGATGCTGTAGATCTTACCGATACTGTCTTTATGGTCGATCAGCTGCTGTTCCATGATTTCTTTTACACGGACATTACTCTCGTTGATATCGCGGATATCTGCAATCTGCCTGCTCAAATGTTCCTCCAGTTCCTGGCTCTCCAGACGCATGGTACGGATCTGGTCACGCATATATCCTACAACAAGTCCCAGGATAAACAGCTGGGCAATCCACACATAGGTATTGTAATCCACAAGTACCTCAAATCCGCTTCGCGTATACATCTGCCGGAACATATATCCTGCAACCGCCAGTATTGCAGAAAAAGTAGCCTGCTGCTGTCCGTACACAATGGCAAAAAGCAGCACATACAAAAGGAACGGATCAAGATTTGCAAAATACTCGCTTCCTACAGTCCGGTTATTCATCATAAAAAACGGAATAAAGCAGACCATGTTTTCGAAAAACGGGAAAAGCACTTTGATCAGCCATCTCCATTTCTCGATAAGAACCTTCCACCAGGGAAGCTTCAGCTCATCTTCATTCAGAAAAACATTTTTATGTCGCTGCATATAAGCAGTCATGTCTTTGATATTTTTTTCCAGATTTCCAAATGCATGGACACCGTATTCCTGCTCAAAACGTCTTCCTGACAGGACGCACCTTCCATTGTTGTCTGAAAACACTGCAATGTTGGATTCTGTTCCCATGGCTTCCTGGACCTTTGCAGCAAGCTCCACCTCACTGATCACATCATTGGAAGAAAGATTGTATCGACTGCGTTCGTGCTTTGTATTTTTTATAAGCTGATAAATATATTCCACTGCATCTTTCTCATAAAGAAGAGAAAAAACATGATCTGCTTTTGCCTTGATATGTCCGTCACGCAGACAGTCCAGACACATCCGGGCGCAGATGTTATTTATGTCTTTTTTCTCTTTCGGAATGCTGTAGAGATGATCCAGGCGCAGAGTCACGATATCCAGTCCCCGGTTCATCCTGAAATTCTCACAGATTTCCTCAGCCTGGGACAAGGTATCTGCCCGGATCCCAATTCCGGAAAATTTTTCTTCCTCTTCTATATCATCCTTATAATTTCCATTGTAAATTTCATCTGAAGAAAGAAAGATCAGCCGCTTCTTATTTACCATAGAATAAGCTACCAGAATATTTACCAGATGAGAAATAAAATGCACGGTTTCTCTTTCTTCCCCATTCCAGCGATAATTGGTATCAAATGCCCCCATAAGAATGGTTACGTCTGCATTGATACTTTCCAGAATATCGTTGAGATTTTCGCAGTCATAGGCGAAGTCATATCTTTCAAATACTTTCTGATATTTATTATGTCTGTATTTATCTCCGGTCAGCAAAAAAACCCTGTGTCCCTCTTTCCGGAGCTTCAGGATCATACTGTCCATCAGGCTGCAGGAGCCGCCCACCAACAGAATATTCATCTTTATGCCTCTCTTCCTGCTGTTTATAATTTGCGTTCGAATTCTGATTTTTCCGGAAGGATCTGATCCAGCGCGTTATTGATTTCTTCTTTGGCTTTTTCGAAATCAATTCCGTGATTGCTGTCATTGATGCAGATCATTTTTTTCTTATGCCCGGTAATAGTCTGTATCAGTTTTTTGTTGGTTTCTTCTACATCATAGTATCCGCAGAATTTCTGTATATTCTCCGGAAAAAAATCTCCGCTGAGCTTCTGATATTCTCTCAGCACATACTGATTAACATCTTCTTTATGCCGGAACGGATGTCTGCACACATTTTCCAGCAGTTCCGGTTCCAGCTGCCACAGATTTTCATAAGTACTCTTCTTAAGCGGTGACGGGCCATGTACTGTATAGAATCCAGTGAACCGGGGAAAAGCGATCTCCAGCATATTGTAAAAGAAATACATCGGCGGATACCCTATATGAAAATATGCCCCGGGCTGCTTCTTCATATTATCCCGTTTATCGAAATATTTCGCCAGAAGCATGGCGTTATTCAGATAGATATATGGCATGACCTCGTCATCTGCATTGGCAACATCCGGTTGAAGAGCCATCATATCTACCGGCTTGCCATTTTTGAAAAAGGCTTCGGCAGTTATCGGTTTTAATAAAAACATATCATCATTAAAATACACAAAATTTTCTGATAAATTTGGAATTCTATGAAAATTCCATTCAATAGTATGGGAGTTAAATGTAGGGCGGAATTCTCCGGGAATAAAATCTTCGTGTCTGACAATGTTCAGTTTAGGATTCGCTGTATCCAGCCATGCCGGGATATGCCCCCAGGTAACAAAATGGATTTTCCTTACCCACGGTGCATACTTCTCAACTCCACGGAACCAATAATGCAGATTATCCCAATCCCGATAACGTTCCTTTCTGTCATCCACACTGAAAATTCCTTTTTGTATTCTGGTGTTTTTCTTTTCTTCCTGCCATTCCGGATCATTTCCATCAACCCAGGCAATAACAAAATCTATCCCCTGATCTTTATCCTTTGTTTTCATAATTACTCCCCATGTAGTCACTTTAGGGTTAAGTATAACACATCTTTTTACTATGTTACAAACAAAAAGGAAAAACGCAGAAATCCCCTCATTACAGATATATTCTGCAATGAGGGGATCTGTTATTTTATTATTTTTTCTTTGCACGTTCATCCCAGTAAGTACAGTCATTTCTGCCGATTATTTCTGAGGTGAAGGGGGTTCCGTCATTCTTTTTGTAATGTCTTGTGGCACGGAAAACATATTTCGCACCGACATAAACGATCGGTACGTTGAAAAATACGATCAGAATATTTCCCAGATCGGAAAACGCCCAGAGGTTTCCAAGTTCCAGCCCTGCAATATTGCACAGGATTCCAAATCCTGCAACAAAAAGTCCGATGCAGCGTACAAAATTAATACATATCTTATCCTTGCGGATACGGTTTGCCGCAATCTCGGAAAAGCTGATCATTCCAAGCAGACAGGTAAATGCAAACAGGCAGAAACATAAGGTTACAAGGAAAGTAACAATTCCGTTCATCGCAGTTCCTGGTGTGAGAACAGCGATAGATTCCGTATATTTAGGAAGTTTATCCAATGCCTGCCAGGTTTCCGCATCTGCTCCTGTCCAGCAATGTGCCATAACTACCACAAATCCGGTAAGCGTACAGATCACAATAGTATCAAGAAAAACTCCCAGAGAAGCGATCACGCCCTGCTCGCATGGATGCTTTGCGTCAGCTGCTGCCGCTGACATGGTAATCGTTCCCTGTCCGGCCTCATTTGACATCAGGCCTCGTTTTACTCCCTGTGCAAGTACAGTTCCAAAAACTCCTCCAAAGAACGCCTCCGGTTTAAAGGCTCCTGCAAACACACTTCCGAAAAAGTACGGAATCCGGGTAAAATTCAATATAATAAGAAGTAACACTACTACCATATAGAGCACCGCCATTACCGGGACCATCATATCCGTCCATCTGGATACTTTTTTGATTCCGCCAAATGCGATAGCTGCTGTAAGGATTACGATGATAGTTCCTACTATATAATAGAAGGCTGATCCGCTTACAATAGTCTTCCCTGTTATGATCTCTGCCATACGTCCCACAGAGGAAACAACATTGAATCCCTGTGCAGGCAGACAACAAAGTGCGTACAGAATATACAGTACAGAAAGAAAAATTCCGATCCATACTTTGTTTCCGAGAAGTTTCCTTCCATAGAAGGGAAGTCCTCCTACGAATTCATCGTCTTTCTTCTCTTTAAAAATCTGGGCAAGCACGCCTTCCATGTATGCAACTGCCATTCCGAAAAATGCGGAGATCCACATCCAGAACAACGCACCCGGACCGCCTGCTGCGATGGCTCCTGTTACACCCAGAATGTTTCCGGGACCTACCCGCATGGCCGAACTCAGGAAAAACGATGCCAACGGAGAAATTCCAGTTTCCACAACACGTTTTTCCGTCATGGTTCTAATTCCTTTTTTAAAATAAGTCACCTGCATAAAACCGATCCTGAAACTGAAAAAAATGCCGGATCCAAGAAGTAGTATGATCGCAAATGATATATTCCCCAGAATCGGGATATTGCTGTACCAGCCAAAATCCGTGGGAAATTCCCACAGAAAATCAGACAGTGGACCGATAAAGCTGAACACACCGTTGATTGCCCCAAACACTCTCTCCATAATCAGTTTCCTCCCTCTTTCTCTGAATACAGTCAAATGCCAGCTTGATCATGCTGCCGTTTCCAATTCAGATTTTTTATAATATGATTTATTATACAGGATGGTTATGGAAATGTCCTTATTATTTTCAATATATTTTTTTGTACTCCGGGTTTTTTCTGGTTTTTCGATCGTTTCCTGTTCATTTATAGATCAGTCCAGACAAACATTCCTGAAATTTATAGGATCTTTAGATTTTCCTCACAGATTTTTTAAATCCTTCTCACAGTTCCATCACATTTTGACGGTATATTATTAAACAAATAAAGCACACCGCTTTTTCATCTTATAGATCATTACTTATTTTTCTTTTCATACTCTGCCGGGTCCGTTCCAAGACCCGGCCCTCCTTTTTTTCGGGGAATTTTTTTCTAAAATAATTTTCACATAAAAAAACACCCCAAACTTCATCCGAGTACAGGAGGGGGATTTCTATTCTTCTCTTATAAGGTTTAAACAACAAAAAACACCGTCCCCGCAGCTCTATATCTGCAAAAACAGTGCCTTTAGTGCGTCTTCAGGGGTTCGAACCCTGGACACCCTGATTAAGAGTCAGGTGCTCTACCAACTGAGCTAAAGACGCTTATTAATTGTTTGTCTTTCGTTTATTCCGTTCCTCAAGACATGTTGTATTATACGTTATGGTTCGAGTAAAGTCAACACCTTTTTTTAATTTTTTTTATTTTTTTCTTTTTTATTTTTTATATCTTCATTTGATGCAATTTTATTAAGTGTTTTTTCTGTTTCTGTAAGCGAATTTCTGATCCGGACTGCCTGGTTTTTGATACTGCGGTTTACACTATTGAAACTTCGCCGTAATGAGCTGGATTTTCTTTTTTTCAAGCTTTAGCTTCTCCTTTTATTCATGCTGGTCAGGCCCCTGCTCCTGCAGAGTTGTAAATTTTTTCCTGACTCAATTTTTTTCTTCTTTTTATTATATGAAAACAGGCCGATCTGTTTACAGATCAGCCCGATTCTTCCTGAGTCTTGCTTCCTCTATTTCTGTTTAATTACCATCTTACAGATCGGGTTGCCCATGGAAGAAAACTTCTCCTCATACTCTGTCATCACATTTCCCCTCACCAGTTCCTCATCATAATGGAGATCAAAGGTACAAACCTCCAGGTTCCAGTCAGACTCCCGAACCTCTTCCAGAGAAAATTCGAACAAGCCCCTGTTATCCGTCTTAAATTCCACAACGCCATCTTTTTTCAAAACCTGCTCATATCTGGCCAGAAACTCTCTGGAAGTAAGTCTCCTTTTGGCATGTCTTGCCTTCGGCCACGGATCAGAGAAATTCAGATAGATTCCGTCAACCTCATCCTTTTCAAAAATCTCTGGCAGTAATCTCGCATCCACCCGGATAAACACCAGATTGGAAAAACTCTCTCCCTGCTCCTCAAGCTCCTCCCTCTTCTGCAAAGCGCGAAGAAGCACGCTGTCATACATTTCAATACCTATAAAATTTCTCTCCGGATGCAGCCGCGCCATATCCATCAAAAAGCGGCCTTTCCCCATTCCAACCTCAAGAAAAAGCGGCCTCTTTTCCCCAAAAACGCTCTCCCACTTCCCTTTAAACCTCTCCGGCTCATCAATCACCCAATCACACTCCAAAATCGCATCCTTCGCCCCGGGAATATTACGTAATCTCATAAATAACCTCCAAATTAATCTTCCTATGATATATAAATCAAATAACTACCTTTCGCAGTCCTCAAAAGCATCTATAGTACCATTCCATGAATTAACAGAACTGCTGCAATGCTTCTCAATACTCAACTATACATGCAATCCCCACCCTGCCGCAAGCAAAAAATTAAAAAACATCAACAAGACGACAGCAAACCGCCCTTATGTCTGTTACCCACATTTCACTCAAAAGTTTGCAGAAAAATTAACAAAATTTTAGTTGTTTTTACCATAAAAAAGGTGTATCATATAAAAATCAATTATAGACAATAACCAAAACAAGGAGGGCGCAATGGAACAAATCCTAAACAAGCTTTCGGAAATCGAAGCTACAGCCAATGCTATCATGCAGGACGCTGCGCGACAGAAACAAGCTCTCTCAGAAGAAGCCGAAAAACAGATCAAAGATTTCGATGCCTCCCTGGAAACAAAGACCAGTGCTGAAATCCGGAAGATCCGTGAAGATCTGGCCCGCGAGAAAGACGCCCGGATCACCCAGCTTCGTGCAGAGACAGAAGACCAGCTATCCAGGTTGGATGCCTACTACGAAGCCAACCACGAGACTCTTTCCAAAGAGCTGTTTCAGAAAATAACAGGAATTACCGAAACCTGAAGGGAAAGGAAGTGATTCAATGGGCACTGTCCTCTCATACAGCGGACTCTCTACCAAGATCCGTGCCATGCAAAGCAGGCTTGTGACAGATGAGCAGCTGGAAGAAATCGTTCAGCTTCCCAATGTCCCCCAGGTAACAGCCTACCTGAAACGAACCCCGGAATATCAGAATATCTGGTCTGGTCTCGATGAGAATGATCTGCATCGAGGGCAGATAGAGAAACTTCTGAAGAAATCTATCTTCCGGAATTTTTCAAGACTTTACCACTTTGCAAACCAGGAACAACGGACGTTCCTGACTCTTTACTCGAAACGCTATGAGATCCGTGTCCTGAAAGAGATTATGACGAATCTCTTCGACCACAGAGATACTGACCCCGTAGATATTTCCCCTTACCGCGATTTTTTCAGACTGCATTCCAGACTGGATATTGACAGACTTGCAGCCTGCGCCAATATGGATGAATTTATCGCCGCACTAAAGGGAAATGATTTCTTCATTCCTCTGTCCCAGGTCAATGAACGGGGAAATGCCACGCTTTTTGACTTCGGCATGGCACTTGATCTTTCATATTTTTCACAGATCTGGAATATGCGGAAGAAACTTTTCAAGGGCAATGATCTGGCTCAGATCACGAAAGCCTACGGCGAAAAATTTGATATGCTGAACCTGCAGTTCATCCAGCGATCCAAACGCTGTTTTCGCATGGAATCAGCCGAAATCTATGCATTGCTGATTCCCATGAACTACAAGCTTCGTAAAGAGAGATCACAGCACTTGTGGAAGCTCCCACATACGAAGAAGCCCAGCGTATTTTTGCCGGAACCTACTATGGTAAGAAATATGAGCAGCTGACTGCAGCCAACCTGGAGGAATTTTATAACTACATCCTCAGGAATGTGCTGGAACGGGAAGCACGCAAGGATCCCTACTCCGTAGCAGTCATTTATTCCTATTTATATCATAAAGAACATGAAGTCAACCGTCTGACCATTGCCCTTGAGTGCGTGCGCTATGGCGTGGATCCAGAACAATCCCTGCGTTATATACGCAACGGTTAATAACCAGGAGGTAGCAACGTGATTGAAAAAATGAATTTTCTGAGCATCACCGGTCCCAAAGCAGATATTGACCGGGTTGTAAACACCTACCTGTGCAAGTACGAAATCCATCTGGAAAACGCGCTCTCTGAACTGACCACAGTAGAAAGCCTGACACCTTTCATTGAGGTCAATCCGTATAGAGATGCTCTTAATTCCATCAATACCATTTACGAAGAACTGAAAAGTCCTCCTGCTGCTTCCAACCGAAGCACTGGTATTGAAAAAGCACTTTCCACAGTGAAGGAGATCCGTGGACAATCGGAGCAACTCCAGCAGGAACAAACTGAATTAGAAGAAAAATGTTCCTCCCTAGAAGAATCCCTACGGATCATACGTCCGTTCCGAAATATTGATTACAATATTTCCTCTATTCTGCACCTGAAATACATTCATTTTCATTTCGGACGTATTGAGAAACAGTATTACGAAAAATTCAAGAAATACATTTACGACAACCTGAACACCATCTTCCTGAAATGTGATGAAGATGACCAGTATGTCTGGGGAGTCTATTTTGTACCGAAGCATGAGGCTCACAAAATTGATGCGGCCTACTCTTCCATGCACTTTGAGAAGATCTTTGTACCGGATAATTACACCGGTACAGCCCAACAGGCTTTTTCCAGCGTAAGCAAACAGTACGAGGATGCATTGAAGCATCTGGAAGCCCAGAAACAGAAACGCCAGCGTTTCCTCTCTGACAGAGCCGAAGATATTGTTTCTGCCAGAGATACACTACGTCAGTTTTCCAGAAACTTTGATGTCCGCAAGGCTGCTGCCTGCACCGGAAATCATGAGAATTTCTATATTCTCTGCGGTTGGATGACAGAAGCTGACACACGGGCTTTTCAGGCTGATATCGCATCAGATGAACGGATCTTCTGCCTGGTAGACGGAGAAGATACCACATCACCGGAACATGATCCAAACCATCAGCCGCCAACAAAGCTGAAGAACCCGAAGCTTTTCAAACCATTTGAAATGTATGTCAAGATGTACGGTCTTCCCGCTTATGGCGAGATGGATCCAACCTGGTTCGTTGCCATCACCTACTCCTTCATTTTCGGAGCCATGTTCGGTGATGCAGGACAGGGACTTCTGCTTTTTATCGGAGGTTTCCTTCTGTACAGGCTGAAACATATCGACCTTGCCGGAATCATCAGCTGTGCCGGTGTTTTCTCAACCTTCTTCGGCCTGATGTTCGGCAGTATCTTTGGATTTGAAGATGTCATACCTGCTCTGTGGCTAAGACCTGTAGACAGTATGACGACCATACCTTTTATCGGAAAACTGAATACCGTATTTATTGTTGCCATCGGCTTTGGCATGGGAATCATCCTCCTGTGCATGGTTTTCAACATCATCAATTCCCTTAAGATGCATGACGTTGAAAAAACCTGGTTCGACACCAACGCTGTGGCAGGACTTGTATTCTACGGATCTGCAGTACTTTGCATCGGACTTTTTGTTTCCGGTCATGCAGTTCCCGGAGGAGCTGTTCTTGCCATCATGTTCGGTGTTCCGCTGCTTCTGATCTTCTTCAAGGAGCCGCTTACCAACCTGGTTGAGAAAAAAGCCGAAGTTATGCCAAAAGAAAAGGGCATGTTTATCGTACAGGGTATCTTCGAACTGTTCGAGGTTATCCTGAGCTACTTTTCCAATACACTCTCCTTCGTGCGTATCGGCGCTTTTGCAGTCAGCCACGCAGCTATGATGGAGGTTGTGCTTATGCTTGCAGGCGCAGAGAACGGCAGTCCAAACTGGATCGTCATTATCCTCGGAAACCTTTTCGTATGCGCTATGGAGGGCCTGATCGTAGGTATCCAGGTACTCCGTCTGGAATATTACGAAATGTTCAGCCGTTTCTACAAAGGCAGCGGACGTAAATTCGAGCCGTTCTGCTCCAGGAATAAATAATAAAACGATTACTATTTAAGTTTAAGGAGGTCATCATCATGACAGTCATTACACAGATTACAATCGCAGTTGCACTTGTACTCAGTATCATTCTTCCATTCGGTTATTATCTTCTCGGCGAAAAAAGCCGTGGCCGCTACAAAACAGCTCTTGGCGTAAACGCATTTTTCTTCTTCGGAATCATGCTTGTTGCCATCGCCGTAACATTCGCAGGCGGAGCTTCCGTACAGGCTGCAACAGGTGCTGACGCAGGCCTTGCAACAGGTATGGGCTACATCGCAGCAGCACTCGTTACCGGACTTTCCTGTATCGGTGGTGGTATTGCCGTTGCCAGTGCGGCAAGCGCAGCACTTGGAGCAATCAGTGAGGATCAGAGCATCCTTGGTAAATCCCTTATCTTCGTAGGTCTTGCCGAAGGTGTTGCTCTTTATGGACTGATCATCTCCTTCATGATCCTGGGTAAACTTTGATATGAAGATGTACCTGATCAGCGACAATATTGATACTCTGACAGGAATGAGACTGGCCGGTGTAGAAGGTGTTGTTGTCCATGAACACGATGAGCTGAAGGAAGCTCTGGAGCGTACTATCGCGGACAAAGAAATCGGGATCATTCTCCTGACCGAAAAATTCGGCCGGGAATTCCCTGAGATCATCGACGATGTAAAGCTCCATCACAAAACACCTCTCATCATAGAAATTCCTGACAGACACGGTACCGGCCGCAGGCCTGATTTCATCACTTCATACGTGAATGAGGCCATCGGATTAAAATTATAGGCAGGTGATATTATGACAATCGAAGAAAAACTCACCCACTTCTATGATACCTCCGTGGAAGAAGCCCGCCGCCAGGCGGAAAAAGAGGTCCAGGAGCATAAAGAATCACTGGATGCCGCAATGGAGGAACATAAAAAAATGGCTCTGGAAAACGCTGCCAGTTCCCGGAAAGCCGAGATTGCAAACGCCCGGCGTGAGATCAACAAGGCACTTTCAGCCGAACAGCTGAATATCCGCCGTGACTGGACTACCAGACAGAGCCGTTTAAAAGAGAAACTTTTTTCAGAGGTCAGAGAACAGATCCTGAAATTTATGGAATCCTCCTGTTATGAGGAATATCTTTGCAGCAAGATCGAAGAAGCTGTATGCTTTGCAGAACACGATGAGATTCAGATCTATCTTTCCAGGGAAGATGAACCCCGGCTGAAGTCACTTACGATCAAGACAGGGTTTCCGCTGAGGCTTTCCGGAGATTCCTTTATCGGCGGAATCAAAGCTGTGATCCCGGAGAAAAACATCCTCATCGACAATTCTTTTGAGGAAGGATACAATACAGCATACAGAGATTTCAAATTCAACGGAGGTCCAGCACATGAGTAAAACAGGTATTATCTACGGTGTCAACGGTCCTGTTATCTACCTCAAGGGTGACACCGGCTTCAAGATCTCCGAGATGGTCTATGTAGGCCCTGAGAAACTTGTAGGAGAGGTCATCGGACTTAAGAAACATATGACGACTGTACAGGTTTTTGAGGAAACTACAGGACTGAAACCCGGAGAAACCGTTACCGGAACAGGAGACGCAATTTCCGTTCTCCTTGGACCGGGAATCATCCACAATATTTTTGATGGTATCCAGAGGCCTCTTGCAGAAATTGCAGAGGCCTCCGGAAATATATTTCCCGCGGTGTCAGTGTTGATTCCCTTGATACTGAGAAAAAATGGGAAACACACATCACAGTAAAAGAAGGAGACGTGATCGGCGCAGGTACTGTGATCGCAGAGACACAGGAGACCGCCTCCATCCTTCATAAATCCATGGTTCCGCCAAACATCCCGCACGGAACCGTTATCCATGCAGTTCCGGACGGTGCTTACACTGTTCTGGAGCCTATTATCACCATCCGTCTTGATGACGGCACTGAAAAAGAGCTGGCTCTTGCCCAGAAATGGCCGATCCGTGTTCCGAGACCGACTTACAAGCGTTTCCCGGCAAGCGTTCCGCTTCTTACGGGCCAGCGAATCCTTGATACCCTTTTCCCGATTGCCAAGGGCGGCACTGCTGCTGTTCCCGGTGGATTCGGAACAGGAAAAACCATGACACAGCACCAGATCGCCAAGTGGTCTGACGCAGATATCATCATCTATATCGGCTGCGGCGAGCGTGGAAACGAGATGACACAGGTTCTCGAGGACTTCAGCAAACTGATCGACCCAAAATCCGGAAACCTGATGATGGACCGTACCACTCTGATCGCCAACACTTCAAACATGCCGGTTGCAGCCCGTGAGGCTTCTATTTATACAGGTGTCACACTTGCGGAATATTACCGCGATATGGGCTATGACGTAGCCATCATGGCAGATTCCACATCCCGATGGCTGAGGCTCTCCGTGAGCTTTCCGGACGTCTGGAGGAGATGCCTGCAGAGGAAGGTTTCCCGGCTTACCTGGCTTCCAAGCTTTCCGCATTTTATGAGCGTGCGGGAATGATGCAGAACCTGAACGGAACAGAAGGTTCCGTATCTATTATCGGTGCAGTTTCCCCTCAGGGTGGTGACTTCTCCGAACCGGTTACACAGAATACGAAACGATTTGTCCGCTGCTTCTGGGGACTGGACAAGCACTTGCCTATGCCCGTCACTTCCCTGCGATCCAGTGGCTTACCAGCTACAGCGAATATCTGGAAGACCTGACTCCATGGTACAGAGAGCATGTTTCCCCGAAATTCGTTTATGACAGAAACCAGATCATGGCTATCCTCAACCAGGAAAGTTCTCTCATGGAGATCGTTAAGCTTATCGGAAGCGATGTTCTTCCGGATGACCAGAAACTGACACTTGAGATTGCCAGAGTGATCCGTCTCGGATTCCTTCAGCAGAACGCTTTTCATCAGGAAGACACCAGTGTTCCTATGGAAAAACAGTTCCTGATGATGGAAACTATCCTTTATCTTTATGAGAAATGCCGTGCTCTTGTAAACCGCGGCATGCCGGTTTCCGTACTGAAAGAGGATAAAATTTTTGAGCGTATCATTGCTATCAAATACGAGGTTCCAAATAAAGAACTGGAGCGTTTTGATGAGTATCACAAAGATATCGACCGTTTCTACGATAATGTACTGGAAAGAAACGGTTAAAGGAGGGATCAGTTTATGGCAATCGAATATCTTGGCCTGAGTGAAATAAACGGCCCTCTTGTTGTCCTTGAGGGTGTTAAGAACGCATCTTACGAGGAAATCGTGGAATTCCACATGGAGGACGGCACGCAGAAAATCGGCCGTATCGTGGAAATCTATGAGGATAAGGCTGTTATCCAGGTTTTTGAGGGGACAGATAATATGTCCCTCGGCAATACACACACACGTCTTACCGGACATCCAATGGAGATCGGGCTTTCCCCTGAAATCCTGGGACGTACCTTTAACGGTATCGGCCAGCCTATTGACGGTCTTGGCGAGATCACACCGGAAGTCAGCCTGAATATCAACGGTCTTCCGCTGAACCCGGTAACACGTGAATATCCGCGAAACTATATCAACACCGGTATCTCCGCCATTGACGGACTGACCACCCTGATCCGCGGCCAGAAGCTGCCGATCTTTTCCGGTAACGGTCTTCCTCATGACAAGCTGGCTGCACAGATCGTTCAGCAGGCTTCCCTGGGCGGCGATTCCGATGAAAAATTTGCCATTGTTTTTGCAGCAATGGGCGTTAAATATGACGTAGCCGAATTCTTCCGCAGGACTTTCGAAGAAAGCGGTGCTTCCGACCACGTTGTTATGTTCCTGAACCTTGCAAATGACCCGGTTGTTGAGCGTCTTCTTACACCGAAGATCGCACTGACTGCCGCTGAGTATCTTGCTTTTGAAAAAGGCATGCACATCCTGGTTATCCTCACAGATATCACTTCTTTCTGCGAGGCCATGCGAGAAGTTTCCTCCTCCAAAGGTGAGATTCCTTCCCGAAAAGGTTATCCCGGATATCTGTACAGTGAGCTTGCTACTCTTTATGAGCGTGCAGGAATTGTCCGCGGCGGCACAGGCTCTGTAACCCAGATCCCGATCCTGACCATGCCTAATGACGATATCACGCATCCGATTCCTGACCTTACAGGATACATCACAGAGGGGCAGATCGTACTGGACCGCCAGCTTCACGGCCAGGCTATTTATCCGCCGATCAATGTTCTGCCGTCCCTCTCCCGTCTGATGAAGGATGGTATCGGTGAAGGCTTCACACGTGCTGATCATCAGGACGTTGCCAACCAGCTCTTTTCCTGCTACGCAAAGGTAGGCGACGCAAGAGCCCTGGCTTCCGTTATCGGTGAAGATGAGCTTTCTCCGCTGGATAAACAGTATCTTGTATTTGGTAAAGCATTCGAGGCTGAGTTCGTAGGACAGTCTGAGACTGAGAACCGAAGCATCATTGAGACTCTGGATAAGGGCTGGGAGCTTCTTGGACTTCTTCCAAGAGAAGAGCTCGACCGTATCGATACCAAAGTTCTGGATCAGTATTACAGAGAAACCGTCCGTTAGTGAGGTGATTTTATGGATCCGAATACCTTTCCCACCAAGGGAAATCTCATACTTGCAAAAAATTCTCTGGCTCTTTCCAGACAGGGCTATGAGCTTATGGACAAAAAGCGTAATATCCTGATCCGTGAAATGATGGAGCTTATTGACCAGGCAAAGGATATCCAGACTCAGATCGATGAAACCTTCCGCACTGCCTATGCAGCCCTGCAGAAAGCTAACATGGAGATCGGTATCGCTTTTGTAGACCAGATTTCCCATACCGTTCCTGTAGAAAATTCCATCCGGATCAAGACACGAAGCGTTATGGGTACTGAGATCCCTCTTGTGGAATATGACAAGCAGAGCAGCAATACGCCGACCTACGCCTACTACAGCACCAAGCTGTCCCTGGACGAGGCCAAGGCAGCTTTCGAACGTGTGAAAGAGCTGTCCATTCAGCTTTCCATGATCGAAAACGCAGCTATCCGGCTTGCCACCAATATCAAAAAAACCCAGAAGCGTGCCAACGCTCTGAAGAATATCACCATCCCAAGATATGAAACTCTCACCAGGGATATCACTAACGCCCTGGAGGAAAAAGAGCGAGAAGAGTTTACACGTCTGAAGGTGATCAAACGAATGAAACAGGGTGGATAAGAAGGTTATCCACACTTATCCACAGTCTGAAAAGGCTTTTCAACACTGGACAGTGTCCGTTGCATCCGGTCACTGTCCTTTTTTTACGCACATTTCCATACTTCTGGCTTCTGGTTGGATAAATACAGTGGTTTCATTAGAATTCTGTTGTTATTTTCAGATTATTCTCTTTTATTTCTTTGAATTACATCTTTTTCCCGGAATATTTCATGATATTTAGAATTTAAAAATGTCAATAGTTTTACAGATTTTTTTCACAGTTTTTGCAGTTTTATCATTTTTACACAAAACATATGTTTAATTTATTTTATGTAAATCAGGTCTTCCACATTGTTATCCTTGTGGATAATGTGGATAATTTTGTGTATAACTTGATTATTAGCCTATTTGCGGATTTTTTCCATGTGGAAAACTTTTTGGATAATTTTTCACTTATCCACCATGGTTCGACCAGTTTTGTGCATATTGCCAGAAGGGGGTTTTCGAGACTGTCAGTGCACGCAGTACACACATGTACAGGTACTGATAAATTGCGTAAAAGCCATGTCATTTGCATAGTCTGCTCCGGTTGAATTCTGTGCTTGACAGCCGGGATTTTTTTTGTTAGGGTTTAGGTACTAAAACATAGTGTGGATTTTTCAGTTTCGACTTTTTTCGCCACATAATCTGCCTTTACTCTTTGCTTTTAGAGGCAGGTTGTGTGGCTTTTATTATGTACACAAAACACGCACAGTTATTCTTTTACGAATAATACAATAACGATATGAAGGAGGTTTTTTTCATGAATGATACTTTTATGAAGGAAAAGCCTGTTGGCCCACTACTGGCTTCCATGGCACTACCTATGTTTTTTTCCATGCTTGTAAACTCGCTGTACAATATTGTTGACAGTTTCTTCGTAGCACAGATCAGTGAGCAGGCTATGACAGCACTCTCACTTGTATATCCTGTGCAGAACCTGATCAATTCAGTTGCCATTGGTTTTGGTATTGGTATCAATTCCAGGGTGTCCTATCATCTTGGCGCAGGAAATAAAAAAATGGCTGACACAGCTGCGACCCATGGTTTTATTCTGGCTGTGATCCACGGTATTCTCATGACTGTGATCAGCATTGCTGTTATGCCGGCGTTTCTCCGGATGTATACACAGGATGAAACGGTGATCCGAATGGGGCTTGAGTATTCCACGGTCGTATTTCTGTTTTCCACTGTGATCTCCATCAGCCTTTTCTTTGAGAAACTTTTCCAGGCTGTGGGAAGGATGAAGGTGTCTATGATTGCCCTGCTGGTTGGCTGTATCAGCAATATCATCCTGGATCCGTTCCTGATCTGGGGTATCGGATTTTTCCCGAAAATGGGAATCCGCGGTGCTGCTCTGGCTACTGGTATCGGTCAAGTGCTTACGATCGTTGTGTATATATCTTTTTATATTTTGCGTCCAATTCCTGTGCGTGTGACCCCAAAAGCCATAAAAGCCAGCAAAGAAACGGATCTGAGCCTGTATGCCATTGGTGTTCCGGCGATCCTGAACCTGGCTCTGCCGTCATTTCTGGTCTCTTTTCTGAATTCTGTACTGGCAGCTTATTCAGACAGCTATGTGGTAATCCTAGGTGTTTATTATAAGCTGCAGACTTTCCTTTATCTTCCGGCTAACGGTATCATCCAGGGAATGCGTCCGCTGATCGGCTACAACTTCGGAGCCCAGGAGATGAAACGTGTGAAAAAGATCTTCCGTCTGACTTTGGAGGCCAGCTGTGTGATCATGTTCCTTGGAACTGCTGTCTGCCTCCTGGCGTCCGGACAGCTTATGGGACTATTCACCACGAACCCAGAGACGATTGCTGCCGGTTCCAGGGCTCTTAAGATCATCAGTGCAGGATTTATCATCTCTGCTGTGTCTGTCACTACTTCAGGAGCTATGGAAGGCCTTGGAAAGGGTCCCCAGTCCCTTGTGATCTCCTTGTTCCGGTATGTGATCGTCATCATGCCTGTTGCCTGGATTCTGTCCCGGTTTATGGGTCCTGAGGGTGTCTGGAACGCATTCTGGATCACGGAGGTGTTTACTGCTGTGGTATCTGTGGTTGTTTACAGGCAGATGCTGCGGAAAGCATAAGCACTCTACTGGGCTGTGTGACTGCCTTAGCCTGTACCAGAATAGAAACAGACATCACAACAAGATGGCTGCTATCATCAATGCTGAGAGCTTTTTTATGTCATTGGGAAATTACAGGGAAATTTCTTATTCAAGTCAAGCGGATATTCGCAATCCACATTCTTGCTCATAATCAAAAAACTGCCCGCAGGTCGTCTCCATTTTTCTTGAACATTTCCTGTAGGCAGTCTAACTTATAAAGTATTCATTTACATATTTTATTATTCCACAAAAGTTCCAACCGCAGCCGGTGTGCGGTAATTGTAGTCGGATACTTTGATTCCTGTGGCTGCGGTGCTGGCATGGACGATCTTACCGTCTCCGATATAGAGAGCTACGTGGTCGATTCCACCGTCACCGTAGAATACCAGATCACCTACCTCGATTTCTTCAGCAGATTTCTTCTGGGATGCTGCACACTGAGCTGCTGCCACACGGGGAAGCTCATAACCGAACTGTGCAAACACAGACATCACGAACCCGGAACAGTCCGCACCATTTGTCAGGCTTGTGCCGCCGTAGACATACGGATTTCCTACAAACTGCAGTGCAAAATCCGCAATTTCCTGACGCCTGGCTACGCGGGCTTCTTCAGCCTTACGTGCTGCCTCTTCAGCTGCCTTACGCTCTTCTTCCGCTTTACGGGCAGCTTCCGCTGCTGCTTCTGCTTCCAGTCTCTTCTGTGCGATCTCCTCAGCCTCTGCTTTCGCTTCCTGATATTCTTCCACATCAGAAACTGTCTTGTCTGCAAGAGCGTTTGCAAAAGCGGAGAGGGAATCCGTTCCGTCTGAGAAATCTTCCTCAATGGAGAGTTCTTCCACCTCGCCACCTGTCACAGTACTTGCATCTGTATCTGCAAAAACTGTACACGGAACAGATCCGGCGATCACAACACTCATAACAACAGCAGCAATTTTTTTATAAAACATAAAAACTCCTCTCAAAAAATCTGCAACTCTCCTCCGGTCCGTCTTAATAGTTTGTCTGTTGCATCTGTTAGCATCTTCATTTGTTACAATTTTGTTAAATTTGTTACGCAAGTGTGTATCCTAACATATAATCTGCCCCCTGTCAAACCTTTTCACGAAAACTTCACAGCCTTTTCATTCAAATTCACGCAGATATTTGCAATCTGCATTCCACTTTTCCCTTACATAAATACACACCCTCCACAATTTATCATGTCAAAAAAGAGAGCATCTCCACAGCCTCTAACAGCTGTTGAAAATGCTCTCCATATCGTGCATACATATGTTCCGACGGATAAAATTATCCGCATTCCATTACCACATCAGATATAACTCATAAATCCCTTACCAATAACCTCACTGCTCTTAGTTACCATCAGAAATGCCTGCGGATCTACCTCATCAATAAACCTCTGCAGCAACACCGCCTGCTTTACGTCAACCACAGTCAGGATGATCTTTTTATCCTTATGGGTATAAACACCCTCTCCATGATAGATCGTAGCACTTCTGTTCAGATCCTTCATGATAAAATCGGAAATTTCCTCCGGTTTGCTGGAAATGATAGTAAAATATTTGTTCAGCTTCATCCACTCAATAGACTTATCGATCAGCAACGTCTTGGCCATAAGACCCAGCACAGAGCAGAGGCCTGTGGTAATATCAAATACCATAAAGGAAACAACAACGATGAAACAGTCTACAAGAAACAGTGCACCCGAAATATTCATCGTAGAATACTTTTTAATGATCATCGCAACAATATCCGTACCGCCGCCTGAGGCATTCTCAAAAAACAGGATCGCAGCAGCCAGTGCCGGAAGGATGATCGCGAAGCACAGCTCCAGCATAATATTCCCTGTGAGTGCTTTTTCCATTGGAAAAACCTTCTCGAACACATTCAGAAGCAGAGAAGATACAACTGTAACATAAGCTGTCTTCATGCCAAAATCTTTTCCCAGGATCATAAATCCGATCACCAGCAGAATAAGATTGATCACCAGGTTGATCTGAGCAGATGTCATCGGAATAAAATGCGAGAATACGACTGCCATACCCGAAACTCCTCCGAAAGAAAAGTTATTCGG
Organism: Ruminococcus sp. AF46-10NS; assembly: GCF_003474435.1. GTDB lineage: Bacteria > Bacillota > Clostridia > Lachnospirales > Lachnospiraceae > Blautia_A. The sequence continues at coordinate 61,069 of NZ_QRNF01000008.1, read as the reverse complement.
GAATTTGAATACATAGATTCCCACATCCATCAGAATAACTGCAAATGTGATAACTATATATTCCATCACCCTCTTAGGTACTAAATTTTTCATATAAAAAATTCCCTCCTGATTCCCTCAAAAAATTTTCACCGGGAACTACCGATCAAAACCGGCACTCCCCTCATCTTCTCTGTTAATCATACCTTATATCACCGAAAATGAAAATAAAAAAAGACAGAGAAAATATATTTCCCTGTCCCGTATATCAGCAATCACGATCACCCACAGCTTACAGCCCGAAAAACCTCTCAAGAAATTCCGCCACACCATCATGATCATTATCTCCGGTCACCTCATTAGCGGCATCCTTTACATACTGTTTGGAATTACCCATGGCAACTCCGATGCCTGCGCCTTCCAGCATTTCCAGATCATTTTCATTATCACCAAAAGCGATCACATGCATCCGGTCAATGCCAAGCTTTGTGCGCAGCATGGCAAGACCAACTCCTTTGTCCACCCCTGCTGCGTTGAACTCTGCGTTACCGCTGATGGAAGTAGTAACAGCCACATCATCCAGATCCTTCCATTTTTCACGGAGAGCTCTGCTATCCTCGCTGTTTTCAAAATAGATGTTTATCTTTTCTGCCTGATCCAGAAGCTCTGTCTGTCTGTAAAAATCCTTTACAAATTCATGTCTGCTGAGGAAATAATCTACGAGGTTTTTTCCAGAAGATCTTTATCTACTACTGAGGCCACATAATCTCTGGCATCTGCATCGGAATATGCAACTCCATTCGCATAAGCCTCCGCGATCCAGCCTTTTACTCCGCTGTCCTCCACATCTTTCAGGATTCCCCGTACCATTCCTTTTGGCATGGTCTTGCGCCAGATCATCTCATTTTTATCGTAGTCCCAGACAACACAGCCATTTTCCACGATTCCCCATTTCACTCCATGGAGCACGGAAAACTCCTGCGGTATCAGCTCCCTTGTTCTTCCTGTTGCCGGTACCACATAATGTCCGTCATCGATCAGACGCTGCAAAACATTTCTGTTTCTCCCGGAAATCTTATTCTCGCTGTTCAGAAGTGTTCCGTCCATATCTACTGCAATGATGTATTTTTCCATAATTTCCTCCTGTTTGTCCGTCTGTGTTCCTATGAGCAAAAAGCGCATCTGCACTGCCCCGGAAATCCTTCGGCAGTGCAGATACGCACAAAAACTCATACCTGCAGTCTGTAAAGCGGATATTTTTTCCGCTTTGCTGCGTAAATAACAGTTCAGGAATTCAGCGGATTCTCATCATAAATGCCTCGTACGGTCTCAAGTTTTCTTTGATTCCTGTTCTGTCTTTGTAGTTTGCAATTTTAATGTCCTCTTTATCGGACACATATTCTGTAAGGTCTTCTGTACTTACTGTATCCTCAGAAAGATTTGCCACAACGATCCACTGCTCTTTCTCTGAAGTTCTCAGGTAGGCAAATACCTTCTCATCTTCCAGAAGAAGCTGATAGTCGCTTTCTGTGAGAAGTTCCTCTTCATGACGCAGACGGATCAGATCCTTATAATAATAAAACACGGAGTCATTTTTTTCCAGAGCTTTTTTTACATTGATCTCCTGATAGCGATCGGAAATTTCCAGATGTAATAATCACTGTAGTCGTTGTCTTTGGATTTCCGGCTTTCCACAAACCAGGCATGCTCATCAGATGTATGGTTTACTACAAGATCCAGAACGATTTTGATGCCATGCTCGTGAGCTTTTCTGATCAGCTCATCCATGTCCTCATTGCTTCCGAAGCCTGCATAAATTTTCCGGTAATCACTGATATTGTAACCATTGTCATCCGGCGGGGAGTCAAATACAGGACTGAGCCAGAGTACATCGATCCCAAGTTTCTGAAGGTAGGGGAGTTTTTCAATAATACCCCTGAGATCGCCGAAGCCGTCTCCATTGGAGTCCTTATCCTTAAGGTTTATGCAATTCCGAAAAGAGAGAGAAGGATACTCAGGATAATGACACCTATGATCAGAACTGTGATGCTGATGTTTTTCTTTTTCAGCAGATAGTAGCACAGAAGAGTCAGTCCAAGAGGAACGATGCCGACAAAGATCTGATCCAGCATACTCTGGAGGTTCAGAACAGACTCACCCTTCATGGTGAGTTCATAAGTGGATTTAAAGGTTACCATGCTGGCAGTCATACCACCAACCATGATAAGACCTACAATGCTGGCAGCCTTTGTCAGAATGTTCATAAGACCGCTTGCATAAACCTTCTGGATGTATTTGGAACCAAGCTTGTAACCCAGGAATGTACCGTAATATTTCACAAGAATAGACGGAATGTTAAAAAGAAGCAGGAACACGATAGGTGCCAGAACATTTCTGGATGCTCCAAGTCCTACTGCGATTCCTGCCGCAATTACACGAAGAACACCCCAGAAAATGGAATCACCGATACCGGCCAGAGGTCCCATCAGGGAAGATTTCACCGCATTGATGGAGCTTGCGTCAAAATCCTTCTGCTCGCTGTTTTTCTTCTCCATGGATGCCACAAGACCCATGATGAATGTAGATAAGGTGATGGTTGTATTGAAGTAAGACATACTTCTTGTGAGGGCAGCTTTTTTGCCTTCCTCATCGTTTTTGTAAAATTTGTTGATAAATGGCATCAGGGAATAGCAGAAGCCGGATGCTCCCTGCTTTGCCGGGCTTACTGCTGCATACAGAGTGAAGGAACGCCAGAAAGCTTTTCTCAGCATTTTTCTTTCATCTGCGGGAATAGATTTTGTTAAATTACTCATGAGAAAAATTCCTCCTCTTCTTCATCAAGATATTCTTCAGAGTCTCCAGCCGGTGAAACAGCTACTCTCTGTGCAGAAAGCTGGTTAAGCTTATAATCGTTCATTCCAACAGAGATGGCGATAATCACTCCGATCACTGCAAGAGCGATAAGCGGAAGGTTTAAGTATGCTGCCAGGACAAATCCCAGGAAATAGAACATGCAGATTTTGTTGTCCCAGAGCATTTTCATCAGCATTGCCATACCTACTGCCGGAAGAAGTCCGCCGCAGACTGTCAGACCGTTCATAACAACATCCGGGATGGCATCCAGAAGTGCACTGACTGCATCAGATCCAAAGAGTATTCCGAAGAATGCGAACAGTGAATATAATACCCAGTTCACAGCCCAGAGTCCGTAATGAAGGGCAATGATCTGTTTCTCCTTGCCCTCTGCTGCCAGACGGTCGAAGGTTTTTGCAAACATACCTACAATGAAAATATAGAGAACTGTCTTAATCTGAAGACCAAGAATACCGATCGGAAGTGCCAGTGTCAGGGCAACCTCAAATCCTTTACCAAGCATGATGGCAAAAGCGGTTCCTACTGCTGTGGCGATTCCGGGTTCTGCCGCGGAGGCACCGCCAATGTTTACAACTCCCATGAATACGGCTTCCAGTGAAGCTCCGATGATAACTCCTGTGTGAAGATCTCCAAGGAACAGACCTACCAGCGGTCCGATAACGATCGGACGGTTCAGCATGGTAAATCCGATCAGCTCTGCACCGCCGACACAGATGAATACGGCAAGTGCTACAAGAAATGCGTTTAACATTTTTTCCTTCCTCCTTTTTGGTTACGTTTTATTCATTCTGTGGACATTCACATTCCACAGTTTATATGTGTCAGTTTAATTTATCCAGCACATCCTTCACAAGCTTCTGCTCGTCATTCGGAACCTGCTGCATACATGCCTTCGGATCAAGTGCTACCAGCTCTTTTAATGCCTGCTGCTCTGCGTCTGTCAGCATGATAGTTGGTGTAAGGACAAGCTTCTCGGAAACATCGATTCCATCAAAACGTCCCGTATTTCCTACGTTAAGAAATCCTATCTCGCCAACATTCTGTCTTATTTTCAGGGCATCTTTTACAGTTCTTGTAAGAACCAGAATCCGCATTTTGGATGCCTCGGATTGTTTAAGATACGAATGGCTTCGTCCACCGGTTTGATCAGGGATTTGATCCCTCCCGGTACTGCCATTTTCAGTGCCATCTTCTGGGTGTTATCGTTAGCCACCTCATCGTTAGCTACCACGATTCCCTGTACTGCCAGCTGCTTGGTCCAGGTCATGGCAACCTGACCGTGGATCAGACGGTCATCTACACGAAGTGCTGTGATCTTTGCTGTGGAATTGTCGTAGGACTGTGGAGCTGGAGCAGATTTCTTTGCACTCTCCTGTGCGGCGTTTTCTGCAATCGGTGCATTATTTTCTGCAATGCTGTCTTTAGATGCAGCTTTCTTTCCGCCGTCAAGGTTTACCATCTGAAGCTCTTCTCTGGCATCATCTATAAATTCCTGGATTTCTTCCTCTGTCACATCATCGTCAGCCATCATTACCTGCATCAGAACAGGAAGGTTGGTTCCTGTGATAAGTGTAACACTCTCCTTCTGGCTATATCCCAGAAGCTTCTGATTAACGCTTCCGCCCATCAGGTCTGTGAAAACGAAAATCCTGTCATTTTCGTGATTTGCGAAATATTCCTCAAATTTTTTCTCCACATTATCTTCCGGTGTTACATAAGCATCGATAGTTGTGATCTCAGCCATTTTTCCCACGATCAGCTCTGCTGTATAACGGATGCCGGAGGCCATCTTTCCATGTGTGGCGATCAGAATCTGTTTCATCTGGTATTCACTCCTTCTATACTGTTTCCCTGTTGGTTATGTGCATAACCATTCATTGTGACAAGTTTAAAATTATGGTTTTGTGCAAAATTTACATAAATATATCCTGCAAAAAAGCCGAAATATTCTGGCTGCCATATGGTGACAGTTCCGTATATTTCGGCTTTAACATCGTTATATCTCAGATTTTCCGTATTGAAAATCCTTTCCTGCTGTAGTTTGCATCTCTGCAGTAACACTTTATTTTCTATTTTTTCTCATCCTGACGCTGCACTGACTTTCTTGAAATCAGTGTAACCGGAAGCCTGATCTCATTTTCCCACTCTTTATCCTCACCATTGATTCTCTCCATCAGGATTTCTACAGCGAGAGATGCTTTCTGCTCCACATTCTGACTGACTGTAGTAAGTCGTGGCACAGAAAACTCTGCATAACTGATGTTATCATATCCTGCAATTCCGATCTCCTCCGGAATCTTCACTCCTCTGCTGCTGAAAAAACTGATTGCTTCCAGAGCATAGAGATCTGAAAGGAAGAACAATGCAGTCTTCGGTTTTTTCCGCTGAAGCAGCCATGCGTAACTTTCTTTTCGCTTCGCGTAATTCATACCCAGTGCAGTAAACTGTACCTTCTGCTTCTTTTCTGCGAATTCCTTTGCTGCTTTCTGCGCTCCCATATAACGGAGATGGTCAACACCACTGTCACGTCCTGCACAGACCTGGATATATTCATAGCCACATTCCAAAAGATATTTTGTCATAAGGTATCCACCGCTCTCATCATCCAGTCCGATATTCAGGACATGACTCTCCTGACCGGCATCCAGTTCTCCGTAAGCATCAATGGAAACAATCGGCTTGTTGATCAGCTGATATATTTTTTCACAATTGCTTTTACTGAAGGAAATAGCAATGACTCCGTCCACATCCCAGCCCATAACCATCTGGAATATCTTGTCCGTATCTTTTGCTGAATAAAGCATCAGATAATAACCCAGCTCCTGCACATATTTCTCAATAAAACCGATAATTTTTCCATAAAAAGGATCTCCGATGATGGAATCCTTGAAGTCTTTATGATAGTTGATCACAACTGCGATTAACTGAGATTTCTCCTTATTCAGTACTCTCAGTCCCATTTTCTGGACATATCCCATTTCACGGATGAGATTCTCGATTTTCTGAATGTTGGCAGGAGATACTTTTTTGGTTTTTCCATGTATGACGTTGGAGACAGTCGTTGTACTTACGCCTGCTCTCTGCGCGATTTCTTTAATGGTTGCCATTGTCTTTCCTCCAGAGATATTTCTGTACGGAAGCCACTGTGTTGGCTCCGTCTGAAACAGCAGTTACCACCTGTCTGAGTGCCTTGGTGCGGATATCCCCCGCTGCAAAAACGCCTGCTGCGCTGGTGATTCCTTCCTCTCCTGCACAGATATATCCGTTCTCATCAAGCTCCAGCTGATCTTTCACAGGTGTCGTATTCGGAACAATTCCCACTGCAATAAAAACGCCGTCTGTATCCAGTTCGCGTTCTTCCCCTGTTTTTACATTTTGGATCTTAATGCCTGTTACTTCGTCCTGCCCCAGGATTTCCAGAGGAATACTTTCCCATACCATTTCAATATTTTCACAGTCAAAAACCTTCTCCTGGATGGCCTTGTCTGCACGAAGTTCGTCCCGGCGGTGAACAAGATACACTTTTTTGCAAAGGCCGGAAAGAAATACCGCATCCTCTGCTGCCGCATTTCCGCCTCCAACTACCACGGCTGTTCTGTCTTTATAAAAAGCTCCGTCACAGGTTGCACAATAGGAAACTCCAAGTCCTCCCAGGTCATCTTCTCCCGGAATGTCCAGTTTCCGGTGCTCTGCGCCAAATGCAAGGATAATGGTTCTGGCCTGATATTCGTTCTTTTTTGTGTGTATCGTCTTGATATCTCCTGAAATATTTTCCAGGGAAAGGATCTTCTCACGCTTCGGCTCCAATCCCAGTTTACGGGCATGTTCCCCAAAGGCCTCGCCCAGATCCATCCCTGAGATTCCCGGCATTCCGGGGTAATTATCTACTTCATAAGTAGCCGTGATCTGACCGCCCGGTGCAAAATTTTTATCGATCCATATTGTATTTAATCTGGCACGGGACGCATAGATCGCCGCTGTGATCCCTGCAGGACCCCCGCCCAGAATTGCAAGATCATAGATATCGCTCATACTTTTTCTCCATTTATATTACATACATTCTTGTCTTGCTCCGATGCTTCTGATCATTTCGTGTTACTATTCTGTATAACTAACCGAAAGCAATACATATTCCCCCAAAATATGTGCTGTAAACATGGGCATATGCGATTCCGGCTGCATCGGCTCCTCTTTATTTCCGTTCACATAATATCATAGATTCCGTATTTTTCCAATATGATAGTACAAAGCCAAATGCAGGAAGGACTTTCTATGTCTTTTAAGATCCTGAAGAAAAAATCTTCTTTTTTTATTGCCTGCGGTCTTATTTTTACTTTTATTATCGGCATAGCTGCCGGATATTTTTCTGCTCATGGAATTACAGAAAACGGAAAATTCGAGGCTTTTACCCGGGAGGTTTTCCGAAACGAAGTTTCCGGCAGTTCTCTTACTCTTCATTATTCCCTGGCTCATCCGGAAAAGCAGGGAATCCGGCGAAAAGCAGCTTCTCTTGGCACGGTTCCCACAGATATGCAAAACACCTACAAGGTCTGTCAGCAGTACGAGGATAAGCTGAAAGCATTCCGCTACAGTCATCTTTCCACGGAAAATCAGATGACTCTCGATTCCATGCTTCTCTATTATCACACAGAAAAATCTCTTGGCGATAATTACCTTCTCCAGGAGCCTCTTGGACCAAGCCTAGGAATCCAGGCACAGCTACCGGTTCTTCTGGCTGAATATGCTTTTTATGAGGATCGGGATATCTCTGATTACCTGAATCTTCTGACCACCATACGTCCGTATTTTCAAAGTATTATAAAATTTGAGCAGAAGAAATCTGAGGCCGGTTTCTTTATGAGTGATGCCACGCTGGACCGGATTCTTGCACAGTGCAGTGCTTTTATCCGGAATCCGGATGAAAACTATATGCTGGATATTTTCCGCAAAAAAATTTCAGACTACGGAAAACTTTCCGGTCCAGAACAGCAGACTCTGATTCTTACTCATCAGAATCTTATGAAAACGGAAGTGATTCCTGCCTATCAGGAGCTTATGACAGGTCTGGAAGCTCTGCGGGGCACTGGAAAAAATCCTCGCGGCCTGGCGTATTTTAAAGGTGGTAAATCGTACTATCTTTATCTTCTGCAAAGCCAGACCGGTACTTATGTTCCTGTGAAAGAGATCGAAAAACGGCTTTCCAAACAGCTTTCCAGTGAAATTGGTATTGTTGGAAATATGCTTCGCCAGAATCCGGAACTTCTTACCACACTTAATAAAGGAATTTCTTTTACAGAAATGAGACCAGCTCAGATACTTTCTTCCCTGCAGAAAAAAATCAGCTCAGATTTTCCTCCACTGGAGAATGTTTCTTTTGAACTTAAAACTGTGCATGACTCCATGAAAGATTATCTGAGTCCTGCTTTTTATCTTACTCCTCCTATTGATACAGGCACGCCTAATGTGATTTACATAAATCCGGCCGCCAATTATCAGGGGCTGGAGCTTTTTACCACACTGGCTCATGAGGGATTCCCGGGTCATCTTTATCAGACAGTTAGTTTTGAACGCCAGAATCCGTCTGGAATCCGAAATCTTCTGGATACTTCCGGGTTTGCGGAAGGATGGGCTACTTATGTGGAGCCTTTTGCCTATGAATATGCAGCTGATTATATCCTGGATTCTTCTGCTTTTGATCTTGCACGTCTTGCATGGCTGAACCGCAGCATTAACCTTTGTATGTACTCTCTTCTGGATATTGAGATCCATTATAATGGATGGAGCCAGGCTGAGTCTGCCAGTTTTCTGAGGCTTTTGGTATTGAGGACAGTACGGTTATCTCGGAAATTTACCAGTACATTCTGGAAACTCCTGGAAATTATTTGAAATATTACTGGGGATATTTAAGTCTTCTGGATCTGCGCACTGCCGAACAAAAACGACTTGGACAGGATTTCGATATGAAAGACTTTCACCGCAGAGTGCTGAAGATCGGAGGGGTGCAGTTTCCGGTGCTGGAGAAGTATATTGATATGATTGAGTAAATAAAAATCCCTGTCTGAAAATACTCCTTACATTTTGTGTAGTAAATATTTTCAGACAGGGATAAACATCACAGCCCTGCAAAAAACAATTCATAAAAATCATCTTCACCTTCAAGCATCGGTGAATTCTCCCCGCCGCCGTTTGTACTTCGTTTCATAGCTGCGTAAAATTCCTCGCCTGCTGCAATAAGATCCATCTCATAAACCGGAACGCCCAGCTCCCGGCACTTTTTGCAGAAAGCTGCCAGAGGTTCTTTCTCCTCACGTGTTGCCAGCAGTTCTTCACGAAGTGCCGGATCTCTCCTGGCTTTTTCTTTCAGATTATCAAGCATTTCTACTACTTCCATCAGACATTCTCTCCTTTCAGACTCTTCCTGAACAGTTCATCCAGTTCAGGGATTTCCCTCTTCAGTGATACCAGTTTTCCGTCTTTTGTAAAGCAATGCTTCGAGGAGGCTGCCGTACAGCTCTCATTTCTCGTTGCATTATAAAATTCATACTCCAGCTCCAGAACTGCACCATTGTACTTTTTCACAGAAACTGTGATCTCCACTTCATCATCAAACAGAACCGGCTTTTTATAAGAAACTGAAACCCCGGCTACAGGAGAAACGATTCCCCGTTTCTCAACCTCACCATAGCCAAATCCCATCTCTCCCATAAACGCAATCCGGGCTTCCTCCATCCATTTAATATAATTGGAATGATGGATAATTCCCATCTGATCAGTTTCATGATATTGTGCTTTTCGTCTGTAAATGCCCATATTCATACTCCTCTGTAAGTAATTTATTGTATATCTGTCACATTTTTTACAGATTACATTCTTTATACAGTTCCTGTCGCCAATTCACCGCTGTCACTGCACGGTGTATTTCCTGTGCATCATAAATTATTGTACTATTGCTCATTCATCTCCTACTGATATGTAAATTATACCATATTCATTCATTATAAAAACCCTGTAAATGAACTTTTACAAAACCCGCCCCTCTTCCCACCCCCTGAAAAATCTGCTATAATAAACCTCACAGCAAAAAATCCATATTTTAAAGAAAGTTAAGGTAAATCATAAATGAAATTTCCACTGAACTTCAACAATCCTTTTAAAAAGGAGAATCTTACGGAAGGGCTTCAGAATTTCCGGGAGGAGCGTGAAAACAGGAAGACTGTCAAGCGAAATTTTAAAGAGAATATCCCGCTGAACTTCCGTGAACGCAGCAATGCCCGGGCAAGTCTTCTGGCTTCTGTTATTGTCCTGGCTGTTCTGGTTATTTTATTCAACCAGCTGGACTACCGGATGATCCGCAAACCAGCCATAGATGCCCAGAAAAAAACAGCAGCAGCTAAAGAAAAGCCGGAAACAACCGCCACTACCAGCGATGTCACAACTGCATCTGTTATTGCAGTGGGCGACAACCTTTATCATCAAAGCCTGATTGATGCAGGAGCATCTGAGGACGGCAACTGGAATTACGATAAGATCTACACCCACATCACAGACGCCATCAAGGATGCAGACATCAGGATGATCGACCAGGAAACCGTATTCACAACAGACCACGACAGCGTAAGCTCCTATCCGTCTTTTGCAACACCAACTGAAGTTGGCGATGCCATCGTAAAAGCAGGATTTAACGTAGTTGAATCTGCCAACAATCACATTGACGACTTTGGAGAAGGCTTCCTTACAGACACTTTAAATTTCTGGAAAACAAAATACCCGGATGTCACACTTCTTGGAATTCATGATTCACAGGAAGATGCAGACACTGTCAAGATCCGCGAAGTAAACGGCATTAAGATCGCATTTCTGGATTACACCTACGGCACAAACGTAGGCGGTATTGAAGGAAAGGATTACATGATCGATATGATCCGCAAGGAAAAGATCACTACTATGATCCAGAAAGCCAAACAGCAGGCAGACTGCATTATCTTTGTTGCACACTGGGGCACTGAAGATGAAACTATGCCAAATGAATATGAAAAGCAATGGGCTGCATATCTTATGGAGCAGGGTGTAAACGTCATTATCGGCGGACATCCTCACGTACTCCAGCCATATGGCCGTATTTCCGATGGTAAAGGAAACGAAACTGTTGTCTTCTATTCTCTTGGAAACTTCGTATCCACACAGCAGAAACTGGAAGAACTTCTTGGTGGAATGGCGAAATTTACCATTCAGAAAACAGTAGAAAATGGAAAAACATCCATCCAGATCCTTACACCAACTGTAGAACCTCTGGTAATGCACTATAACAGTGATGCCGGCGAATTCGGCCCTTATATGCTCTCTGATTACACAGAAGAACTTGCTTCCCAGAACGGTGTACAGAAATACATTGGGGATGGTGTATTCACACTGGACAATCTGAAAAAGAAGTTCAATGAGATCATGTCCATGAATGTCACACCTTCCACAGGAACCAATCTTCTGGACGTAACCATTGATACAGACCTGAATATGGTGGATTCATCAGGAAATATCGTGGAAGATACTGACTCCATTACCGCCGAACAGTATTACGCAGATAAGGGAATTGACGTCAATTCCGAAGATTTTAACTCTGCTGACAGCAATTCCGGCAACACGGATGATTCCTCAGACGACAGTTCCGACGATGGTTCTGATGACGGATCATATGACGACAGTTCCTATGATGATGGATCATATGATGACGGTTCCTATGATGACAACAGCTACGACGACACCGGCGACTATGGCAGCGAAGAATAATCAACCAGGCAAAAATTATATTACACATTCAATATGCAGCGTAGCTTTACAGCCATGATCGTCCCCATACTCATTGTATAATCTTACATAAAATAAACAATTTTCACTGAAAATACCGGGAAACAGAGAGACCTGAATCTACAAATTTCAAGTTTCTCTGCTCCCGGTATTATTTTACCAAATCACCTTTTTATCAGACTCTTCAATCCCTGTATCACCAGCATACTTCCCACAGCCAGCCCATAAACGATTCCAAGTTCCCCTGCGTTAAGTGTCTGTACCGCAAAAAATCCTCTCATCACCGGAACCGTAACAACCAGCGTCAGCAGAACAAAACCGGCAAGAAAAGCCCCCTGCATATATCGATTATTAAAAAACTTTCCGGTAAATATCACCCTTTTATCTGACTTGCAACTATACCCATGTGCAAGCCTTGCAAGGCACAGCACCGCAAACGCCATCGTGCTTGCCAACACTGCATTTCCATCTCTGTAGCCAATGAGAAATGCTGCCAAAACCGCTGCACCGATCACAACACCATCCACGGCGATCCGCTGCAGAAATTTTTTTGTAAGAATGGATTCGTTCATTGGCCTCGGATTCTCATCCATCACATCATGTCTGTAAGGTTCCAGCCCCAGTGCAATTGCCGGCAGACTATCTGTAAGAAGATTGATGAACAACAGATGTACCGGTGCAAAAGGAACCGGCAATCCGGCCAGCGAAGCTGCGATCACTACCAGAATTGCAGCAAAATTTCCCGAAAGAAGAAACTGTATCGCCTTTTTGATATTTTCATAAATATTCCGGCCACTCTCCACAGCCTTAATGATCGTGGCAAAATTGTCATCCGTCAGGACCATGGATGCTGCATCCTTTGCAACTTCCGTTCCTGTAATTCCCATGGCAACACCTACATCCGCCTGCTTAAGAGCAGGTGCATCATTGACACCATCTCCGGTCATTGCCACAATATTTCCCCGTTCCTGCCATGCACGGACAATCCTGATCTTGTGCTCCGGTGTCACACGCGCGTAAACCCGGATATTTTCCACAAAACTATTAAGTTCTTCATCACTGAGTTTATCGATCTCCGAACCCTCGCAGGCCTGTGAGATATCCTCCAGGATCCCGATCCTTTTTGCGATAGCTGCTGCTGTCACTTTGTGGTCTCCTGTGATCATCACAGGGCAGATTCCTGCGCGTTTACAGTCAGCAACAGCAGCTGCACTCTCCTGGCGAGGCGGGTCCATCATTGCGATAAGCCCCAGAAAAACCAGCCCTTTTTCATCGTCTGCAGAGATATTTTTTACCTGGGAAAAACTTCTATAACCGATTCCCAGAACACGCAGCCCTTCTCTTGAATACTGCTCATTGACCCGGCAGATGTTTTCCACATCCTCAGCCGAGACGGGGACTGTTTTTCCACCTTTCTGGATATAATCCACACGATCCAGCATAACATCAACTGCACCCTTGGTGATCATAGTATAATCTTCTGTTAAGCGACCATTCATATTTCTCTCTGCCGCATGCTCATGAATGCAAATGCTCTGCTCTCTCAAACCAGAAAAATACCTGCCTGCATTCATTTTATGAAATGTGGACATCAGCTTTCTTTCACTGTCAAAAGGAACTTCGCTGATCCTTGGATAAGCCTCACGGATCCGCTGTGCAGGAACCCCCACATGATCGCCCAGATTGATCATGGCTGTTTCTGTAGGATCACCGATCTCCTGACCTTCAATATTTGTAGAATCGTTGCACAAAATGCTGAAGTAAAGCATCTGTTTATGCAGCGGATTGCCAGGATCCACCTGATCTGCGGGAACATCCTGTCCGTCTGCGTAATAATGCTCGATGGTCATTTTGTTCTGTGTGAGAGTTCCCGTTTTATCAGAACAGATCACTGACACACTTCCCAGACTTTCCACTGACTGGAGCTTTCGGATGATCGCACCTTCTCCTGCCATTTTTCTGGTTCCGAAAGCCAGCACGATCGTCACAATAGAACTTAATGCTTCCGGGATCGCAGCTACAGCCAGTGCCACCGCAAACAGAAACGCATCTGCCACATTTCCGCCTTTCAGCACCTGCAGGGCAAAAAGTGCTGCACATAATACAAGGATCAGCACAGAAAGCTTTTTTCCAAAGTTATCGAGGTTGACCTGAAGCGGAGTCTTTTTCTCAGAAGCATTTTTTAAAAGACTGGCGATCTTTCCCACTTCTGTGTTCATTCCAATATCCGTTACTATAAAGGATCCACGGCCATAAGTAACATAACTGCCGGAAAACACCATATTTCTTCGATCTCCCAGAGGGAGCTCACCTTCCAGTGCATCACAGATCTTATCTACCCCAAGGCTTTCTCCTGTAAGTGCACTCTCATCCGTTTTCAAACTTGCACTTTCCAGTATGCGGCCGTCTGCAGGAATGTAATCACCGGCTTCCAGATGGACGATATCACCTACTGTAAGTTCACGTCCCGGAATACGGACAACAATCCCATTACGCACTGCTTTCGCTTCCGGTGATGCCAGCTGTTTCAGGCTGTCCAGGGAATTTTCTGCCTTGATAGTCTGCACAGTTCCCAGAACCGCATTCATGGTGATCACGATCAGGATTACAACTGCGCTTTCCGTCTCACCAAGAAACAGGGAAACCACAGCAGAAACAATAAGGATCAGCACCAGAAAATCTTTGTACTGTTCCAGAAAGATATGAAAGACACTTTTTTTCTTTCCCTCCGTAAGCTGATTGGGGCCAAATTTCTCCTGCCGTTTCTTCACTTCCTCATCTGTCATAAAGTCCATGGTTCCGTTTAATTCTCTTCTGACATTGTCTGCTGTCTCGTTGTAATAAGCTTTCATAGACATCTTTCCTTTCTCATTCTGTTTATGAATAGTATGGGCAAAATAATGATAAAAAAAAGAGACTTTTACTGCACATAAAATATGCAATAAAAGTCTCGCTGTTTCATCACGATACGGACAGGCTGAAACCTGTCGAGATTGACGACATCATGAACACTGACGTGTCAGCTACTCCCCTTTATATGGTTTCACTATACTGTACAAAAAAGCATTTGTCAATCATCAATTTATCAATATGTAAATACACCGACCCCATATGGCTCCAGCGGATATGCAAAGGAAAAGTCACGGTTGTCGCAATTCTGTTTCTCAGCCTTAAATATCTTGCCCTTCTCCAGAAGTCCCTGTTCATTGAGAACCAGTTTGTACTGTTTCTTCTTCGGTACGCCTACACGGTAATCCGGACGTGCCACCGGTGTGAAGTTGCATACGACCAGAATATTATTGCGGCCTGTCGGAGATTTACGGATGAAGCTGAAAATGCTTCTGTCACCGTCATTGGCATTGATCCACTCAAACGCTGACGAATCATTATCTGCTCCGTAAAGTGCCGGATACTTCTTATACAGATGGAGAAGATCACTGACATACTGCTGCAGCTTCTGATGATTCTCCTCTCCAAGAAGATACCAGTCAAGCTCCCTCGCTTCACTCCACTCGCGCAGCTGGCCAAAATCCTGTCCCATGAAAAGAAGCTTTTTGCCAGGATGCCCGAACATAAATGTGTAACCGACTTTCAGGTTTTTGAATTTATCATCCAGTTCTCCCGGCATTTTCTCAAGCATAGAGCACTTCAGATGTACAACCTCATCGTGGGAAAGAACAAGAACATACTTCTCACTATAGGCATATGTCATGGAAAAAGTCATCTTATTGTGGTTAAATTTACGGAAATACGGATCCAGCTTCATATATTCCAGGAAGTCGTTCATCCAACCCATATTCCATTTCAGGGAGAATCCAAGTCCGTCATCCTCAGCCTTGCCTGTCACCATTGGCCATGCTGTGGACTCCTCTGCGATCATCACAGTTCCATGGTTTCTTCCAAGCACAACTGTATTCAGGTGTTTAAAGAATTCAATAGCTTCAAGATTCTTGTTGCCGCCGAATTTATTGGCAACCCATTCTCCATCCTTCTTACCATAATCAAGATATAGCATAGAAGCAACTGCATCCACACGAAGACCATCAACATGGCACTCCTCCACCCAGTAAAGGGCATTGGCGATCAGGAAATTCTTGACCTCAGGACGACCATAATTATAAATCTTGGTTCCCCAGTCCGGATGCTCACCCTGTCTCGGATCTGCATGTTCATATACAGCTGTTCCGTCAAAATTGGCAAGTCCATGGGCATCTTTCGGGAAGTGGGCAGGTACCCAATCAAGAATAACTCCTATCTTCTGACGGTGAAGATAATCAACAAAATATTTGAAATCCTGCGGAGTTCCATAACGGGATGTCGGTGCATAATAGCCGGTTACCTGATATCCCCAGGAACCGTCAAAAGGATGTTCGGCAATACCCATAAGCTCAACATGTGTATACCCCATCTTCTTAACATATTGGGCAAGCTTCGGTGCCAGCTCTTTGTAGGAATAGAATCCGTCCTCATCCTGCTCTGACTGTGGATGTTTCATCCAGGAACCCGGATGTACCTCATAAATGGACATGGCACTTGTATCCGGATCAAAATTCTCACGGTTCTTCATCCAGGTAACATCTTTCCATTTATAGTTGGTAATATCTGTGATCCGGGATGCAGTTCCTGGACGCAGCTCAGCTTCATTGGCATACGGGTCTGCCTTGTAAAGCTCTTCACCATGAGCTCCCGTAATGTAAAATTTATACAGTTGTCCGATCTTGGCTCCAGGTATAAATGTCTCATAAACACCAATCGTTCCAACTTTCTTCATAGGATTCTTCTCATTATTCCATCCGTTGAATTCACCTATAACAGAAACCGCCTGCGCATTCGGCGCCCACACTGCGAAATAAACTCCTTTTTTCCGGTTCTGCGTATCCGGATGAGCCCCCAGTTTTCTGTAAATATCATAATGCGTACCCTGACCAAAAAGATACTGGTCAAGCTCCGTAAACTGCAATTTCTTTCCCATTTTCAGGTACCTCCCTTTATAGTTCTGCCACCGTTCATTCCCCAATTATTAGTGGAGTTTTTTATTCTATAATTATACCAATCCCTATATTTTCAGTCAAGGAAAAACCCCCTCCATCCGATATGTGTCTATTATCCGACAGTGTCGGATAAAGTCAAAAAAAGACCTGAATGACACGCATTTTGTCACCCAGATCTCTTTAAATAATTTCCGATATTTTTACTTAATATTCTTCGCTTCCGTCGTCGTAGGAACCATCATCATAGGAGCCATCATCGTAGCTTCCGTCATCAGAACTTCCACCATCGGAACCGTCAGAATAATCACTGCCATCGCCGCTTCCATCGGAAGAACTATCAGAGCTGTCAGAAGATCCATCGCTTATATCAGAACCATCTGTGGAATCACTTCCATCAGAAGAATCACTGCTGTCAGAGGAGTCACCGGAATTTCCGGCATATCCTGCAACACGACCGGCCTGCAGGGAGCTGTCCCAGAAATCGGAATAGGAAGCACTCTGTAAAGTAACATCCTTAGCCTCTGCAAGCTCACTGACTGTCACAAGTTTATATCCTTCATTGATCAACTCAGGAATCAGCTTCTCTGTTGCACATTTTACAGATGGCTCATGAATATCATGCATCAGGATAATGGAACCGTCTCCCAGTCCGCTGTCATTCATGATTTCATTATAGTCTGCATCCGCATCCATCAGCTTCCAGTCAAGTGAATCTGTAGACCACATAAAGAACGGTTTACCTACTGCTGACATCTGCTCCTCTGTGATGGCACCATATGGTGCACGGCAGACAGTTGCAGCCTGTCCGCAGGCTTTCACAAGGGCATCGTCTGTCTTCTGGAACTCCTGTATAACAGAATCCAGATCCATGTTCGGAAGTGTCTGGGAAGGATGATCCCAGGTATGGTTTCCGATCTCGCATCCAAGCTTAAGCATTCTCTGTACTGTTGATTCACGACCTTCCACATTCTGTCCCAGCATAAAGAAAGTAACATGAATATTATATTTCTCAACAGTATCAAGAAGAGTCTCTGTGTACTCTCCCGGGCCATCATCAAAGGTCAGTGCGATCATCGGACGCTTTTTGGAAGGATCATAGGAACCATCCTCATTGAAATAGTAATCCTTCACACCTTTCTCAACCCAGCCTGTCTGCATGTATCCATTCTCATCAAAACTGTATGTAGTTTCGTCAATCTCTGCAAAACCATTAATATAATATGTACCATCCGGATTCTGATACCATTTGCCATTGGAATTCTCATGCCAGCCTGGTGTCATAACAGAAAGCCTGTCTCCTGCTGCGGTACCTTTTACCGGCATTACTGTGGCATCTGTGCTGCTGTCATCCGCTGATGAGTCGGATAAATCGGCCGCATCTGCCGATGCAGTATCTTCCCCTGTGCTGCTGTCAGACGAAGATCCCGATGTGTCCGCCTGTACATTTACCGTCTCTGCCTCTTTACTGCTTCCGCCACCTACACGATTGGCAATCGGAAGAATTACGCCTCTGACAACAAAAATAAGCAGAAGAACCGCCGCAATCACACACGTCACACGTTTCATCATCCTGCGTCGTCTCAACTGCTGCTGTTTTCTGCGCATTCGTTCACGTAAAACTCTTTTGTCCATTTCTCAAATCCCCGTTTATATCTCTATATAACTTTCTTTAATTTTCGCCTTTAATCATACCTCATTTGTCAATTAAATACAATGGCATTTCCCGAAAGAATCTCTTAATTTTCTCACATGTTTTTCCCGTACAAAAGCGGTTCCCGAAAAAATTTCCGGGAACCGCTTATCGGGTTCTGTACTATTCCCCTGGAACCATATCCGTAGCTTCTGCTGCTTCCAATTCTTCATCTACTTCGCCTTCTGCGCTGCTGCCGTCTGTGGAAGGATCATCACCATTCTCACCTTCTGTATCCCCGGCTGTAACTTTCTCATCTACAGTCGCATTGTCCAGAATAAAATCTTCCACTCTCAGAAGTCCGATAGCTTCATCTACCGCTGCCTGCCCGTATTTATCTACAAGTGCCGCCAGATCCTTGACATCGTATGCTTTGATCAGTTCATCCTGAACGGAAAGAGATTTTTTATCCTCAAGAGTCATTTTTTCAGCATCCATGATTCCCTGCACAATCAGATTCTGTTTCACCTTGTACTCCGCATACTGGCCACTCTGCTCTTCAAAATCATCCATGGAAATTCCCTGGGCTTTCACAAAATCCTCCAGTGTCATATCAGCCTGTTTTGCATAATTCTCATAAAGTGTCCTGAACTCTGTTTTTGCAGTGTCCAGATCATCCTGAGGATATTCCTTCACCTCAGATGCTGAAAGCACAGTGTTCCACGCAGTTTCACGGAGTGTATTCTGCGCGCTTGTCTTTGCTTCGCTCTCCAGAGTTTTTCGGATTTCTTTTTTATAGTCTTCTGCAGTCTTGCAGTCTGTATTCTTGGCAGCCCACTCATCTGTAAGCTCAGGTGCTCTCTTAAAGCTCTGCAGTGTTACCTTAAATGTAACTTCCTGTCCTGCAAGATCCTCAGCAGAATATTCTTCCGGGAAAGTAAGGTCAAGATCTTTTGTCTCGCCCTTCTTCATACCGATGATCCCATCCTCAAAACCGTCAATAAATGTGCCGGAACCGATGGTCAGTTCATAATTATTCGCTGTACCTCCGTCGAATGCCACTCCATCTTTTGTTCCCACATAATTGATGGTAACAATATCACCTTCCTGAACACTGCCTTCCGTAACTTCTTCTGCCTTATTCTGGAGTTCCTGCTCCACTCTTCCTTCAACAGCATCATCTGACACTGCTTCCACAGTATTATCAAGTGAAAGTCCTTTATACTGTCCAATAGTAACATACTTGCTCACATCATCCACAGAAACAAGTCTTGTATCTCCGGAAACTGTAGTTTTGGTATCTTTATCTGATGGATCTGCACTGTCAGAATCCTCTGATCCTGAATCTTTCTGATCCGTACTGGTCGTATCCTGTGCTTCTGCCGTAGATTTTGTATTCTCTTTTTTATCTGTTGTTGTGCCGCAGGCTGTAAACGCCAGAGCTGTACACAATGCAAGAACAACAAGATATGCTTTTTTCTTCATATCCTACTCCCTTCATCAAAACCATTTCGAAAATCACGTATGATAGAATTATAGTCTTTTTTTCTTACGTATCTGTAAAATTTATTTACATCTCAGGAACCGGTGTCGGTCTGGATGAATCCCATACATCCGATACATCAAATAGATCGCTTAACATATCCGGATTGTAGTACATTCTGTAGCCATCCAGGTTTCTTCTTCCCTGTCTGAAGTATTCACTTGTGATCTGCACAAAATACTGACTGGAATCCACATTGCAGAAATAACGATATCCCCGGCTCTTATAGTACTCATACTTGGCATTGTCAGAAGTATATCCTTCCCAGTCACCGATATCTGCACCAAAAGCAAAAATGATCATATCTGTTTTTCCAAGGATCGGTGCCACATATTTTTCCCATTTCTTGTTATCAGTTTTCAGCTCAGCTGCTGTGGATGTTGTGGCATTTCTGTGCCCCCAGGTATGGCTTGCAAATTCCCAGCCATCTTTCTTCATGGCTTTTGCCACTTTTTTGGCTGCTTTTACTTCTTTATCATAATCAAAATCCGGATTAGCCTTGAGAAAAGCCTTCTGATCGTCCTGCAGGTTCTTCCCGGTCTTATAGGCTCCGTCTGTGCGGTATCCCAGAACACCGTTATAACCGGTCATAGCCAGGATTCCTTTTCTTCCGTGATAGGAAAAATCCGGGTGCTCTTTGATAAAGGAATCCAGGATCGGCACAACGTCATAGTCACCGGTCACTGTTTTTCCGTCTGCTTTCGTATACTCACATTTGATATCTCCGTTATCGTCGATCACAAGCTTTGATGCAAATCCGTCATCATTCATATAATGATAATAGCTTACATCATCTTCTGAGAGAACAAACGGGATCTTGCCCTCCGGAAGCATGATCTTGCCTTTACTCATAGTTCCGTCGTCATTCACAACTGCCATATCATGAGGACTTACCAGAACATACCCCTTATCATACATGATCTGGAGCATCTTTTTAAATTCACTGACTGTAGTCATCATCTGGTTATATCCGGCTTCATCGGAATCACCGTCAAAAGCCCTGTCTGTATCCACAATCAGGGAATGAAAAAATACATGGGTGATCTTCTCCAGCGGATATTCCACACAGGCCTCTCTCTTCTTCATATAAGCTGCTGCTGCTTCCTGCATCTTATCACTGGTTGCAAATTTCCAGTTGTTTTTCAGGGTTGAGATCGCACCTGTATAATCATACTGCTGCGCCAGTTTTTTGGCTTTTTTAAGAAGTGCTTTCTCATCTGAAGGTGTGCTGGAAGCGGTATCTTCGGAAGCCTCGCGTTTCTGTGTTTCTTTCTCTGCTTTTGCCTCTTCTTCCGGTGTCTCGGCAGCTGCCGGCTGATCTTCCGGATCTGCTGCTACTTTCGCCTCTTCCTCATCCACCTCAGACTGTGTATCTTCGCCGCTTTCAGCTTCTGCCTCATCTGCCTGTGTATCTTCGTCTTCCTGTGATTCTGCTGCCATACTGCCAACCTGTGTGGTAACAGGTACGTTTCCTCCCACAAAAAGCGATGCTGCAAGTACTGTTGTCAGTACACCTGCAATTTTTTTCTTCATAATAATAGTAGCCCCTTTCTTTAATGTCCCCTCGTTGCTGTACAGATAAAAAGTTTATCAGCCCATTGGCGGTACCGGCGTAGGTCTTGCCGGGTCAAAAACATCTTTTGCATTAAAAAGATCTTCCAGAAGTTCCGGATTGTAATACATTCTGTATCCATCCAGGTTTCTTCTGCCCTGTCTGAAGTATCTGTCCCTGATCTGCACAAAATACTGACTGGAATCCACATTACAGTAATAATTGTACCCCTGATTTTTCAGATATTCGAATTTATCGCCGGAGTAGTCTTCGGCATCAGTAATATCTGTCCCAAAAGCAAAAATAATGATATCCGTTCCCCCGATCAGCGGATCCACATTTTTCTTGAATTTCTCAGTGTCTGCCTGAAGTTTCTCCAGAGAGATCTGTCCAACATTCTGATGTCCCCAGGTATGGCTTGCAAATTCCCAACCTTCAGCTTTCATGGCATCTGCCACTTTTTTTGCATCTTCGCGCTCTTTTTCCAGACTGAAATCCGGATGTTCATTAAGCCATTCTACTTTGTTATCATCCAGATCAGCCGGACGGGTCTCGTAGCTTTCATCTGTTCTGTATCCCAGAATTCCATTATATCCGGTAAGTGCAATGATTCCCTTGGCTCCCCTGTATGAGAAATCCGGATGCTCTTCCACAAAACGGTCGATCAGCGGTACCATATCGTAATCACCAACTGATATGCTTCCATCATCTTCCACATATTCGTTGCGGATCTTCCCCTCATCATCCACAACCAATTTCGTAGCAAAACCGTCGCCATCCATGTAGTGATAATAACATACGTCATCCTGAGAAAGAACAAACGGGATTTTACCTGGCGGAAGAAGGATCTCACCCTCTGTCATATTGCCGTTTTCATCTGCCTTTGCCATATCCTTGATGCTTACCATAACGTAGCCTTCATCGTACATGGTCTGGGTGATCTTGTTAAATTCATCTATGGTAGTCATAACCTGATTGTAATCTGCTTCTTTATAATCTCCGTCAAAGGCTTTTGATGTGTCTTTGATCAGTATATGATAAAAAACATGGGTCACTTTTTCAAGTGGCCACGCTGTACAGGTTGCTTTCGTTTCTTCGTATTTCTTTACTGCTGCCTGCATCTTCTCATTAGAAGAGTAGGATGAATCCTGTTTCAGAAGTTTAATTGCTTCATCATAGTTATACTGCTGTGCCAGGATATCTGCCTGCACAAGTATATCCTTCGCTGTTGCTGAACCTCCTGCGGTATCTGATGTTTTGGAATCTGCAGCACTTCCGTCTGATGCTGCCGTGTCTTTTGCGGAATCCGTTTTCGCATTGGCAGAAATTTTATCCTGACGGGATACAGAGGTTTTTTTCCCCTTACAGCTGTTGATCCCTGCGGAAACACCGCCTATTACTAATACAAGTGCCACGCCCATGGCGATCAGCCGTTTCCTCCGTTCTCTCTGCAAACGTTTTCGCCTGCGTGCAAGCATCCGTTTACGCCATTCCTCATACTCCGGGGTTCCCATTTCCGGGCGTGTTCCCTGATGCTTTCCCTTTTCCATTTGTTTTCCTCCATCTCTGGCCTGTCCAGAATATTTATCTCAGTCTCAACTATAGTTATTTCCTGCAAATTTACTCACCATACATCGTAAAATGCCTCACTGTCATTATACCGTGTAACCGTCGAAATTTCCACCGTTCCCCCTGTCTTTTTAACTTTTTAATTGCCTTTTTCCTGAAACAATGCTAAAATGATGTTTACGTAATGTAACCGATTGCGAAACAAATATACATACAGGGGGATTCTCAAATGAGTACAGTTACCATTGTTCTTCTGGTCATCCTCGTTATTCTGATCGCAGCATTAATCGCTCTCTATTTCTTCGGAAAAAAGGCTCAGAAAAAACAGGACGAACAGCAGGCTCAGATCCAGGCTAACAAGCAGACAGTTTCCATGCTGGTCATCGATAAAAAACGGATGCCTTTAAAAGATTCCGGACTTCCGCAGATGGTCATCGACCAGACGCCTAAACTTATGCGCCGTTCCAAACTTCCGATCGTTAAAGCAAAAGTTGGTCCGAAGATCAGCATTCTCATCGCAGATGAAAAAGTTTTCGATCTGATCCCGGTTAAAAAAGAGATCAAAGCAGAAGTCAGCGGTCTCTACATCGTTGGCGTTAAAGGAATCCGCGGTTCACTTGAAACTCCGCAGAAGAAGAAAAAAGGCTTCCTCGCCAGATTCCGCAAATAATGTAACTTATAAAGTAATTAACCGCTGTGTCACTTAAAGATGCATTCTTAAGTGACACAGCGGTTTTTTTGTTTCTTCGTCAGATGGATAAAATCACTCTTATCCGCTATTTTGGGGTTTTATAAGACAAAATCCTTGCAGTCTCTTGGCTGCACCTGGATTGCCAGATAACAGTCTGCCACATGTTCTTCATTCATATCAAGTGCATAATCTGCTTTCATATGAAGGTTCTCCTCACTCTCTGTCAGTTCCAGATTGGTAGCTGCAATTCCCATCTGAAGTGTTCCGTAAGGAGTTGTATAATAAGTCATATTTTTCTTTCCCTGCTCAAATACCATATGTACATTGACCAGGCCTTTCTTGCTGACTTCCAGACCTCTCTCAGACATTTTTATGTAATTGACAGTCGGCTCTGAACTCTCATCCAGAATCTCCTCATATCTGAGATAATGGGAACCATTGCGGAAATAATACTGTCCCGGAACAACGATCTCGATCGGCTCCTGATCTCCCTGTGCATCCATCATCTGAAGTCCTCTTACATGGATCAAAACTTCTTTCTGCATTTCTCTTTTCTCCTAATACTTATACTGCTTACTTCACTTCATGAACAGTAACTTCAATACTTCTCAATATCAATCTTCTGCGTTTTTTCTACATTGTAAGGCAGGATCGAATTGGCAAAATCTTTAAATTTCTCAGCCAGATCACTTACATAGAAGCGATACGGAAATTCCTCTTCCACCGTCTCATCGCTTGCAAGCCCCATATCTGCCAGAAGCTTGCGAAGCTCCAGTGCAGTCTCATAAGCCGGATTCACCAGACGTACTTCCTCTCCCATGATCTTACGGATCGTAGAACGAAGAAGAGGGTAATGAGTACATCCAAGGATCAATGTGTCGATCTCCTGATCCTGAAGCTCTTTGAGATATCTTCTGGCCACTTCCTCTGTGACCGGATCATGAAGCCAGCCCTCCTCAACAAGCGGGACAAACAGCGGACATGCCTTGCCGATCACTGTGATCTCCGGGTCCAGTTCTTTCAGATAGGAAGCGTGGATACCGCTGCCCACTGTTCCAACTGTACCGATAATGCCCACCCGCTTATTCTTCGTCTCCTGGGCAGCGATCCTTGCACCGGATTCGATCACTCCTATAATAGGAATATCCAGCTCATCACGAACTGCATCCAGGGCAAAAGCACTGGCTGTGTTGCAGGCTACCACAATAGCCTTAACCTTCTGCTCCTGAAGAAAATGGATGATCTGGCGGGAATAACGGATTACCGTCTCCCTGGATTTACTTCCATATGGAACTCTCGCCGTATCTCCAAAATATACTATTTTTTCGGAAGGGAGATTGCGCATGATCTCCCTGGCTACTGTCAGCCCTCCGATACCGGAATCAAACACACCTACCGGTGCATTTCTATCTATATTCATTGATCTTTTCTCCTGAATTGATTAATCGTTAGAATATTGTATCACCAATCAAGAGCTTTCGCAAGCCAGAAGGAGAGCTTCACAGGCTTAGTTTCATCGGTATCCTCGCCTTTTTCAAAACAGAATTCCGGGTAGATGGTTCCCCACCACGCATAGAGCTGCGGGTTATAAAACTCCGGTATATTATGTGTGTTATCTTCTGTATTTTTCGCTATACTTCCTGCATTGTTCTCTAAGCCGCCGGTGCGCCATGCTCCAATATAATCTGCACATCCAGCTGTAATAGTCAGTATCACAGCTGCCACAGCCAAAGCCCTCAGTATTTTCCTGAATCTGCTGCTTATTTCAAGTCTCTCTCCGATCTTCCTCATCAGATCTTCCCCCTGCTTTTCTTTTTCCTTAAGGTATCTCAATTATTTACCAGATCTTCTGACTTTATTCACTATTTCCGTAATCTACTTCCAGAAGATCACTGTTCACCCACACAGAAGGAAGCCACGGCAGAGTCCCGTCTTTATAAAACTGATGATACACTTCCCGGAGAGTAACTCCCTTTTTCTGCTGCCCGGAAGTCCGGTTTTCCTGGATTCCCTGAAGGTATTCCCCTACAGAACTTTGCTGCGCACCCTGCCAGTGAAAAACATCCGAGAGCATCTGAGTGCGGAACACATAAACATCCTCTCCCACATGCTCCTCCTGTTTCAGATAATGGATAAAAGCCGCCCGATTCTCTTCTGTGAGCATATTTTCATCCAGGATCACAACCTGCAAATGACCAAGATCCGGATATTTTTCCTGGGAACGATTATAAATCTTCTCGATCTCATTAAAATCCGCTCCTGCAATAGTCAGAACTGACACAGGATCTTCATCTGGCTTTTCCTGTCCTGTGGTGACATTCATATCAGGCATTGCGTATTTCAGCATAAACCCCTGCTCCAGAGCTCCTGCTCCCAGAGCAAGTGGATAGATTCTTTTTTCCGGTTCTACGGCAGCACATCCTGTTCCGGTCAGACATACTGCCAGAAACAAAGCTGCTGCTGCCACTTTTTTTCTTCTGTGTCCGCGGTTTCCCATGCCCAGAAGTAGCTGTATCACAAGAAGTCCCGGCACAAAAACATATCCAAGATAACTGCCATAATAATCTCTGATTCCGTAACCATTCCAATTATATACGGAAAGAATCCAGCCTGCCGCAGGGATCCAGTATCTCCCGGTTCCCAGCTTCGTTCCGGCCGCGATCTGGTTCCCATAATGAAACAGACTTCCCATAGAAAAAAACAGCCCAAACACAAGAAATCCCATCCAGATCACATCGAATCTGGCCAGTACATTTCCCGGAAGATCTGCCCCATCCAGAAGCGGCAGGATGGGATATACCTCCGTGAAAAGTCTCTCACGCCCAAACACTGCCGGAAGAAGAATCTGCATTCCAAGTACAACGCCACACACTGTAAGCAGCCCTGAAATCAGCGGTTTCCTTGCACTTCCCTGTTTTTCTACTTTATCTAGGGCAAAAGGCAGAAGCCCCACCCCGGAAAAAGCACTTAAGAGCATCCAGGTGCTGCCCATCCATTCCTCCCCTGAAAATCCGCTGTTTTCTCCATTCCAGACTTCAAGAAAATATTCCGTTTTTCCCTGACCTGCGCTTAATATCATCAGCAGGATTATTCCTGCCAGAAAAATTCCTCCTGACACTTCTGCGATCCTTCCACGACGCTGCATTCCCCGATGTGTGCCAATGCTGCAGGCTGCCACTGCCAGAAGAGAGAGAGATTTTCCGGAGATACCGCTGATCAGACTTGACGGAACTACCTGTGCCATGAGATCTGCAAGAAAAGCAGCACTTAAGATCACATATACCAGAAAGAAAAGCCCAACAAACCGTACAGCAATATTTCCAACAGTTTTTGCCATCTCACTGTATGCAGGCCCTAACCTGATCAGCCAGATCACATAAAACAGAAGAATAACTGCCGCTGTCACAGTCCCCGCCACTGCACTTTTTCCGATCATGGAACCACCCTGAAACAGGCACAGCAAAAATGGTGCCGGAAATACCAGTATGATCTGTCTGAAAAGCTGCCTGTGAGAAATCCTGTTGTTTTCTGCGAACCTCATACACCTTTTCCTTTCTGCCGCCAGTCCAAAGTTCTAAGTCTTCTTTTCTGGTCACTGCGCGCATAAAGCGGACGGAATTTCCTTTTTCGGAAGGGAAGCCTCAAGATCCTTCCACCGGTTTCCGACTCTCCGTTTTTTTCCACGAAAGGTACCAGATATGGGACACCAAAGCTTAAAAGTCCGGCTAAATGTGCAGCTGTGAGATACAACCCCAGCACAATCCCAAAAATCCCCAGATATCCGCCCAGAAACAAAAACACATATTTTAAAAGACGGAATGCAGAAGCAAATTCTTCATTTGGGATTGCTAGGGAACCAAGTGCAGTCAAAGCTACAATGATAACCACCACCGGGCTTACCAGGTTTGCTTCCACTGCTGCCTGTCCGATGATCAGGCCTCCGACAATGCCGATGGCATTTCCAAGTTCCCCCGGAATCCGAACCCCAGCCTCCCGTATCAGCTCAAATGAAAGCTCCAGAAATACAAGTTCCACCACACTGGAAAAAGGCACGCCTTCCCTTGCCTGGGCAAAAGAAAGGATCAGATTTGCAGGAAGCACCTGTGTATGAAAACGGATCACAGCCAGATAAAGTCCCGGAAGGAGCGTTGCCACAGCCATGGCCAGATACCGCAATACACGCAGAAACGATGTCATCTCAAAACGATTATACCAGTCTTCACTGCTTTCCATGAAGCTGTTGAAAGCTCCCGGAAGTACCAGCGCCACAGGCGAGTTGTCACAAAGCAGAACTGCTTTTCCATTAAGAAGTTCCTGTGCAGCACGGTCAGGCCGCTCCGTTGTCTGAAACTGCGGAAACGGTGAATACCAGGCTTCTTCGGTCAGCTGCTCCAGCATGCCGCTGTCCAGAATTCCGTCCACTGTAAAGAATTCCAGGCGCTCTTTAATGGATTCCAGAAGTTCCTCATGTACAAGGTCATCCACATATAATAACTGGACTACTGTATGGGAACGCACACCTATATCCTGCTGTTCCACTTTCAGCCTGGTATCCCGAAGCCGCTTTCGTATGAGAGCCGCATTAATTTTTACTCTGTCGCAAAAGCCCTCTTTGGATCCTCTGAGGACTTTTTCCGTCTCTGCCTCGGATACATCAAGGCCAGGATATCCCCTGCTGGATATTTTCATGGCTTTGTCATAGCCATCCATAAAGAAAACAGCATTTCCCGCAAGCATTGCAGAAAATACCTCCTCCATAGTAGATAATTCTTCTGCATCAGCGATTCCAAGACTATTTTTCCGAATAAATTCCCGGATCTTTTCTGCCGGTATTTCCCAGAAATGATTTACCATTTTTCCAATAGCAGAGTCGTCCAGCATCATATTGGAAACTGTAACCTCGATATAGACCATAAGACAGTTTACCTTATGGCCTTCCCCAAGAACCATGGGCCGGATCAGAATATCATCGCAGTTTTCACAGCGTTTTCGGATGTAAGTTTCGTTCTCGTGGAGCAATGCTGATATTTTTCTGTCTTCCACAAATACCCCCTCCTTTCCAGGCATCCATACACATATGATCAAATAAATTACCATATGAAAAAAGAGAGATGTCGTCCTGACATCTCTCTTAATATCCCCATATATCTTATTTTTATTCTTTCTTCTTGTCCTCTTTCGCCTCGTTCTCTGCGCGGATGGTGCGAATGATGGCCTTCCTCTGGTTCTCCAGATGATTGAAGGAAATCTCCTGAGCTCTCTCCACATTTCCATCACGGATCGCTTTCACCAGTTCCTCATGCTCATTGACAAGAAGGTTTCTTGTCTGCTCTTCTTTCAGATATTCCACACGGTAGCGGTACATCTGCTCTCTTAAATTATTCAGCACCTGGTTCAGACGTTTGTTATCTGATGCCTGGTATATGATCTCATGAAAAGCAACGTCTGTCTCGGCAAGACGTACCAGATTTCCCTCTGCCTTGGTCTTCTCAAATTCCTTGGCTGCCACCCAGAGCCGTCCCAGCTCTTCCTCCGTGATCAGCTTGCAGGCTTTCTCTATGGCAACATTCTCAAGGGCAATACGCACCTCCAGAACATCGTTGAGATCTTTCTCCGTGATACTTGCAACCTGGGCTCCTCTTCTCGGGATCATCACCACCAGCCCTTCCTGTTCCAGCTTACGCATGGCTTCACGGACCGGAGTTCTGCTCACACCCAGTCTCTCCGCAAGGGCGATCTCCAGAAGTCTTTCTCCGGGTTTCAGCTCGCCCTTCAGGATTGCCTGCCGCAGAGTGTTAAAAACAACATCGCGAAGCGGCAGATACTCATTCATATCCACAGAAAAATCACTTGTCATCTGTAAATCCTCCATCCCTGTTGTAAATATCTGTAGCAAATACTGTCTTCGCAAGGCCGCTCTTTCGAAGGCTCTTTGCTGCAGCTGCCATCTTATCTCTGTTATCAAAAATTCCAAATACCGTAGGACCGCTTCCGCTCATCACTGCCTTCAGTGCGCCCTTTTCTTCCATGAGAGTCTTGATATCTCCGATCACCGGATACTGTCTTATGATTCCCGGCTCAAAAACATTCTCCATTTTGGAGGCCATTGCATAGAGGTCTCCCTTCTCAATATCCCCGATCATTCCATCGATATCCGGATGTTTCCCGATCCCGGCAAGATTCAGATTCTCATATGCTGTCTTCGTGGAAACATTGATCCCAGGCTTGCCTACGAGAACATAGCACTTCGGAACTTTCGGAAGACGGGTCAGTTTCTCACCGATCCCTTCTGCCAAAGCTGTTCCACGCATGATACAGTACGGAACATCTGCTCCTACTTTCACTGCACGTTCCATCAGCTGTTCTTCGGTAAGTCCCAGACGGAACATCCGGTTTACCCCTATGAATGCAGCCGCTGCATCAGAACTTCCGCCTGCCATTCCGGCTGCCACCGGAATAAACTTGCGCAGCTTGATGGAAAGTCCTTCTTCAACACCAAACTCCTCCATCAGCATCTCTGCTGCTTTATATACAAGATTTCTTCTGTCTGTCGGAATAAAAGGAAGATTCGTTGTCAGCACGATTCCAGGCTTTTTTGTCTTTCGTATATCAAGGATATCATACATACGGATCGTCTGCATGATCATGCGCACTTCATGATAGCCGTCTTCTCTCTTTCCCAGAACATCAAGTCCGAGATTGATTTTTGCCATTGCTTTTAACCGCATATGCCCCTCCATTTGTACTTTGTATACAGTATTTATACTTATATTTTATATGATTTTTACATTCTTTTCAACAGCAAAATATTCCAGCTTTTTTTCGTTTCCGATAGTTTTTCTCATTTGATCTGGCCTTCTACTTTTTTCACCACAAGAATTGGAGTTCCCGGGGAAAGCTCCTGATTTTCGTTCAGTCCGTTCAGTTCTCTGATCTCCTCAACAGATGTGTGGTATCTTCTTGCAATATCCCAGAGTTCATCTCCTGGTTTCACCATATAGATCAGGATTCCCGGCATTGCCTGGATCTTTTTCATGTCCAGAGGTTTTTCTTCTACTTTATCTATAACAAAAACTTCTTCCTTGCTGGCAGCCAGAAGATTTAATCCGACAGACGCACGGATCTCGATCTCATTTCCATCTGCCATCGCTGCGGAAAGCTGCTCCAGTTCCGCTTTTAACTGATACGTGCTGTCCTCACGGATTCCACGCGCCTCCACCACATAAACAAACGGCAGCATGGCTTCCATGGAATAAAACGGCATGCTGTCATTTCCGATGATGTACAAAATCTTCAGCATCACCACTCCCTGGGCTTCCACGCCATTTTCCACGATCCTGGTCTTATCGATCTTCACTTTTCCCCGGCTGTGACAAAGCTGGAGGATTTTTCCCTGGGTCTCCTTGACCTGGATCCGCTCACTAATCCTGCATCTGGAAAAATTTCTCACAAGAAGCCGATCCAGAACTTCCGTCTTTCCTTCCGGAATACATTCACGGACAGGTGTATAGATATCTGTCACCAGTTCATATTCTTCCTCCCGGAAAAATTTCATATCCAGTTCCAGCACTACATCTGAAACAAAAATCCTCTCCTCGCCATCTGCATCCGGCTTTGCTTCCAGGCTCTGGTGCATCACAGATACTGTGATATCCGGGATCAGTTCTTCTGTGCAGCCAGTGCATTCCACCTCGCCGGAGAAAGGCATGGAATATTCCAGCCACTGCACAGGTGCCTCCGTATCCTCCGACTCATACAGCACGAAAACAGACAGCTCCCCCCTGGCTTTTACTGTATTTTCCCCGGATTTCAGCTCAAGTCCCCTTATATCCATGGTGTACCAGATCAGTCCTGAAATATCCGGCCGATTGGAAGCAATGGTGTATTCATCCTTGATCCGCAAGGTGTCTTTTTTATGTACGCCAAGTCCCAGAAAGCGGATCTGTTTTTTTCTGGCAGATACATCAGGTGTATCCAGTGCAACGGGTATCCTGATCTGATTCATCTCATCCACAGCTGCGCAAAAAGTTACCAGTGCTTTGATATTCAGCTTCCTGGAATGGATCAGACGGATCGCAAGATCTTCAATCTCCCACTTCAGACACATTTTATCTCCGTTTGTGATATTTTTCAGATTCAGAGTTTCCTCAAACGGAAGTTTCACAGTAAGACTGCTGACAATTCCGCTCTCTTCCCCCACATAAAGCACATCTGCTTCCAGATTTCCGGTGAGGATCCCTTTTCCATCTGTGAGACGTACGTCTTCCATTATAATGCGTCCTTTATGCTGGATCAGCCTGCCCACATCCGGCTTTGCATCCGGCACATTAAAATCCTCGTCAAAGGTGATCTGGCTTCTTGCATGGCTTTTTTTTCTTAACACCTGTATGCTTTCTTTTTTTAATTCCACTGCCTATTCCCCTTTCTCAGATCCGCTGTCTGCCTTTCCCTCCCGGAAAACCACCGGTTTCTTCTGGGGTTCTGTTTTTATTACAATACATGGATAAGAAGGAACTCCGGCCTCATTAAGATCTTTCGGGCCAATAAGTCTTGTAACAAAAAAAAGCCCGTTTGAGGAGGCTCCCAGTTCTTCCACCTGAATGCTGTATCCTCCGCTCATCTGTTGCCCGTAGCCTTTTGCCAGGTACAGGGCCTCTCCCGTTTCATAGCTCAGCTGAAATTCTTTTTCTTTTTTTTCATTCATGATCTCATCCAGAGCCGCAGGAATATCCTGGCGTTCCACCACTGTATAATCAACCGGTTTGCGTTCTTCTTCCTCGATCCGGATAAGACCGCAGCCGGATAGTACAGCTGCCAGTACCAGGGCTGCAAGCAGACAAACTGCTTTTTTCATAATGCGCTTCTCCGTTTTTCCGCATTACTCAGTATTTATTCTATGTAATCAGGGAAAGATTTATTGCAACTATCTGAAATTCTTCGTATAATAAAAGAATACCATGGCCATTTTTAAAAAGCCGTAATGTGTTCAAATACAGAAAGGACAAAAGATATGATTCGATTTATACTTGTATGTATCACAGTGATCGGATATCTGGTGCTGATGATCCCTGTTCTTCTTATAGAATGGATCATCGGAAAATTCGCCCCCATGAAAAAAGATATCAGCTCCCTGCGCATGGTACAGGCCATCTTTAAGTTTATCCTGTGGCTTACAGGAGCCAGGGTAACTGTGATCGGTGAGGAGAATGTCCCCAAAGATCAGGCAGTTCTCTATGTTGCCAACCACAGAAGCTATTTTGACATTCTGCTCACATACAGCCGCTGCCCGGGACGTACCGGATATGTGGCAAAAAAAGAAATGGAGCGTTACCCGCTGCTCTCCAACTGGATGCACAATCTCTACTGTCTCTTCCTTGACAGAGAAGATATCAAGCAGGGACTTAAGACCATCCTCCAGGCTGCCGACTATGTGAAATCCGGCATTTCTGTCTGCATCTTCCCCGAGGGAACCAGAAACAAAAATGCCGATGAGCTGGATATGCTGCCATTCCATGACGGAAGCTTTAAGATCGCAACCAGGGCAAAAAGTCCTATTATCCCTATAGCAATCAGCAATTCCGCCAATATCTGGGAGGCCAATTTCCCCAAAATGACACCTGCACACGTTGTCATTGAATACGGTAAACCGATCATCCCATCTGAACTTGACCGTGATACACAGCGTCATCTTGGTGCTTATACACAGAATATTATCAAAGAAATGCTTATAAAAAATAAAGAGCTGGTGTAATTCCAATGCACAGTCCTCTGTCTGACAGGGGCTGTGCCGGATCACACCGGCTCCTTTTTTATTTATGAATGGATTTTTTTATTCGGTTTTTTCAGAAACGTCTGTTTTTTCCCCCCCCGATCATAGGGACCTTATCTATGTATTCTTTTCGGAGATCTTCGGACATTGTCTTAAATAGCTGTTCTTTCGTTTTCTCGTAACCCTCAAATTCTGATGTTGCACTTCCTTTATCCTCAGTTTTCACACGTTCTTCTGCCATTGTAAGCATTTCTTCCTTCAGGCGGCCCTGAATATCTGTCAGGCATTCCAGAAGCAACGGATTAAAGGTTCCGCATTCTCCGTTCAGGATCATCTCAACAGCTTTCTCATGAGAATAGGCTTTTTTGTATACACGATCGCTGATCAGTGCATCATATACGTCAGCCAGGGCAACTACCTGTGCGGAAATCGGGATCTCCTCACCTTTCAGGCCGTCCGGATAACCTTTTCCATCATAACGCTCATGATGCCATCTGCAGATATCATGGGCAATCCGTACCAGTGGCTCATCTTTATAATATTCCAGACTCTCAAGCATGGAGGCTCCAATGACGCTATGGGTCTTGATGACCTCGAATTCTTCATTTGTCAGCCTTCCGGGTTTATTGAGGATCTTGTCATCAATACCGATCTTTCCAATATCGTGAAGTGCAGATGCTGTAACGATCATCCCGCGCACAGCTCCGGAAAGATCATATTTATCCGTCTTCTGGATCAGTCTCTCAAGAATCAGTTCTGTAATAATGTTAATATGCAGTACATGCGCGCCGCTCTCTCCATTACGGAACTCTACGATCTGGCTCAAAATACTGATCATCATTCGGTTGTTCTTCTCTTTCTCGTAAATCTGATCTGCTACAAGAAGAAGAAGTCTTCGCTGTTTCGCGTAAAGTGTGATGGTATTGTATACACGTCTGTATACGATCTGTGCATCAAACGGTTTCTTGATATAGTCTGCAACTCCCAGGTCAAACGCACGCCTCACATAGGATACGGAATCCTCTCCTGAGATCATAATTACCGGGATATCTTCGATCCAGTTACGCTCATTCATATAACTCAGCACACCGAATCCGTCCATTACAGGCATGACAAGATCAAGAAGCACAAGGGAAATTTCCGTCTCGTACTGTCTCAGAAGACTGATCGCTTCTTCTCCATTGGTAGCTTCCAGAATATCATAATCTTCGCCAAGCATCTCCGAAAGGATACAACGGTTCATTTCAGAATCATCTACAATAAGAATGGTCAGCCTGGTCTTATCCCGCATAAGGAATTCCTCAGAATTCCCTCCTCCCTTAATCTCATTATCGCTGATAACTACCATATTCTTACGTGTCTTGGCCTGATACATAAATTTATCCGCTTTTAAAACCGCTTCTCCAAGTGTCTCATTGCATGACAGCACGCCACCAATACTTACGGAAAGTTTCAGCTGGGAATAACCTGGAACTCTGGCTGCATGAACTTCCTCCTTAATCTCTCTCAGTTTCTTGGTGAAATTATCGATATTAATATCCGGGATCAGAAGCAGGAACTCATCTCCGCCAAAACGGATAACCTTATCATTCTTACGAACATGGCGGCGAATGACATCTACTACTGTTTTCAGTGCTTTATCTCCTGCATCATGACCATATGTATCATTATAAAGTTTAAAATCATCCAGATCCACCATGGCTACTCCGGCAGAACTCTCCAGATTTTTCACCTTTTCCTCATAGTATCTTCTGTTAAAAACTCCTGTCAGAACATCTTTGTACAGTGCATCTGCATATCCGCTGAGTTCAGCCAGAAGATTCTCCTTATCCTCAGCATCAATGATATCATCTCTTTCCAGGCTGTTGATCATTTCCATAACATATGGTACTTCATCGATCTCCAGGTATCTGGCAATAACCTGATAGACTTTTGAATCTACGATCTCTATTTTTGTTTTCTGACATTTCTGCTCAAATGCCTTCCTGGAAATGCAATTGTCGCATTGATTAGTTTTACCCCATTTCGAATAACACTGACATGGTTCTTCCACACCCCGGCCTGTTTCCAGTGTTTCTCTGTCCAAAAAGCGCACAATAGAAAAAACCTGCTCCAGATGCTGCTTCATTGCCAATGCTTCCTGCATTGTCATTGTTTCTTTTATCCCCATTATTCTTCCTTTGCCTTGTTTACACATAGTATTCCATCATGTTTTTCAACACATCTATGATATCATTATTTTTTTTCAAAGTATAGTAAGAAATATAAAAAAACCATATCTCATGTCCATTTTACGACATGAAATATGGTTTTATCAAAATCTGATAGGTTTCTGCGGCTCATAAATATCCGCCCGAATATTTTCTATGATCAGTGGGTACCTGCACCCAGGATTTTCTCCGCATTTTCGATCCGCTCTTTTGTTGGCGGGTTGATCCCCTTCAGCGGATAGTCTATATGAAGGTTTTCCCATTTGAAGATTCCCAGTGTATGATACGGAAGAACTTCCACTCTCTCCACGGTCTTCAATGTGCCGATAAAATCAGCCAGACGGTGAAGATAATCGTCCCTGTCATTACGCTCAGGAACCAGCACATGACGAATCCACATAGCTACACCCATATCAGAAAGCTTCTGCGCCATTGCCAGAATGTTCTTGTTGGATTGTCCTGTAAGGATCTTATGCTGTTCCTCATCAATATGCTTGATATCCAGCATGACAAGATCTGTATATTTCATCAGCTCTTCCCATTTCTCATGCCATGGGCCTTCTTCTGTGTAAGGATTGCCGCTGGTATCAAGAGTTGTGTGGATTCCCTGTTTCTTGGCTTTCTTAAAAAGCTCAGTGAGGAAATCAATCTGTAACAGTGGCTCGCCTCCACTCACAGTAATACCGCCCTTACTTCCCCAGTAAGAGCGGTATCGACATGCTTTTTCAAGCAGCTCATCTGCTGTATACTCCGTTCCTGTTTTCATTTGCCAGGTGTCCGGATTGTGGCAGAACTGGCAGCGCATGGCACAGCCGCTCAAAAAGATCACGTACCGGACTCCTGGTCCGTCAACAGAGCCGAAGCTCTCCAGTGAGTGGACGTAGCCAGTGATTTTTTTCTGGTCGCCCATATTTTTTATTACATCCTTTCGTGGCAGGTTCTTGCGATAACGTCAAGCTGCTGCTCTCTTGTAAGGTCGATGAACTTAACAGCGTATCCGGAAACACGGATTGTGAAGTTTGCATACTCCTCTTTTTCCGGATGCTCCATAGCATCAATAAGTTTCTCTTTACCGAATACATTTACATTAAGGTGATGTGCACCACGGTCAAAGTATCCGTCAAGTACATTTACAAGATTCTCTGTACGCTCTTCCTCAGAATGGCCAAGTGCATCAGGGTTGATTGTCTGAGTATTGGAGATTCCGTCAAGTGCATCCTCATAGTCAAGCTTTGCAACAGAGTTCAGGGAAGCAAGAAGTCCGTTCTGCTCTGCGCCGTAAGACGGGTTAGCTCCCGGTGCCAGAGGCTCTCCGGCTTTTCTTCCGTCCGGAAGAGAACCTGTAGCTTTACCATAAACAACATTGGATGTGATGGTAAGGATGGATGTGGTTGGCTTGGAATCACGATAGGTATGGATGTGTTTCAGCTTCTCAAGGAATGTGGAAAGCAGAGTTGTTGCGATCTCGTCTGCTCTGTCATCATCGTTACCATAACGTGGGAAGTCACCCTCAACCTGGAAGTCTGTTGTGATTCCGTCCTCGTCACGGATTGCTTTTACTTTTGCATATTTGATAGCGGCAAGGGAATCTACTACATGTGAGAATCCGGCGATACCAGTTGCGAAAGAACGGTCAACCTTTGTATCGATAAGTGCCATCTCAGCTGCCTCATAATAGTATTTATCATGCATGTAGTGAATCATGTTCAGTGTTCCGACATACAGATGTGCAAGCCAGTCCATCATCTGATCATATTTTGCGATTACTTCGTCATAGTCAAGGTACTCGGAAGTGATCGGCTGATACTGAGGTCCTACCTGCTGTTTTGTCTTCTCATCAACACCGCCGTTGATCGCGTAAAGAAGGCATTTTGCAAGGTTTGCACGAGCACCGAAGAACTGCATCTCTTTGCCTGTCTCTGTAGCAGATACACAGCAGCAGATGCTGTAGTCATCGCCCCATACCGGACGCATAACATCATCGTTCTCGTACTGGATGGAACTTGTTGTAACAGAGATGTCTGCTGCATATTTCTTGAAGTTCTCAGGCAGTCTTGAAGAATAGAGAACTGTAAGGTTCGGCTCCGGAGCCGGTCCCATATCCTCAAGTGTATGAAGGAAACGATAGTCGTTCTTTGTTACCATGGAACGTCCGTCCTGTCCCATACCTGCTACTTCCAGAGTTGCCCATACCGGGTCACCGGAGAAGAGCTGGTTGTAAGACGGGATACGAGCGAATTTAACCATACGGAATTTCATTACGATATGGTCAACAAGCTCCTGTGCCTCTTTCTCTGTAAGAGTTCCGTTCTCAAGGTCTCTCTCAATATAGATATCAAGGAATGTGGAGATACGTCCAACACTCATTGCAGCTCCGTTCTGAGTCTTGATCGCTGCAAGATATCCGAAGTACAGCCACTGGAATGCTTCCTTTGCATTCTTAGCCGGCTGGGAAATATCAAAGCCATAGATCTGAGCCATTTCTTTCATCTTCTTCAGCGCGCGGATCTGATCTGCGATCTCCTCACGAAGCTGGAAGTCATAACGTCTCATACCCTGACGGTCGCATGCTGCGAAGTCTTTCTCTTTGCCTGCGATCAGGTAATCGATTCCGTAAAGAGCTACTCGTCTGTAGTCACCTACGATACGTCCACGTCCGTAAGTATCCGGAAGTCCTGTAAGGATCTTGTTGTGACGTGCTCTCTTCATCTCTGGCGTGTAGATATCGAATACACCCTGGTTGTGTGTTTTGAACTCATAGTTGTTGAAAACATCTTTGATTTTGTCGCTTACATGGTATCCGTAAGTCTCACATGCCTGCTCTGCCATTTTAATTCCGCCGTATGGCATGAAAGCACGTTTCAGAGGTTTGTCTGTCTGAAGACCAACAACCTGCTCCAGGTCTTTCAGTTCCTCATCGATGTATCCAGGACCATATGCTGTGATACCTGTAACTACCTCTGTCTCCATATCAAGAACGCCGCCTTTTGCACGCTCCTCTTTCTGAAGCTCCTGAAGTTTACCCCAGAGTTTGTCTGTTGCCTCTGTTGGCTCTTCCAGGAAGGAAGCATCTCCATCATATGGTGTATAGTTCATACTGATGAAATTACGAACATCGATCTTCTCTTTCCAACGATCACCCTTAAAACCATTCCACTGTTCAAAATCAACTTTTGCCAATTTGTTACACATCCTTTCCTGTTGTCTCAATATTTCGTTCACTGCCCGCGCAGTTAGTAATATATAACATTTCTCATGACGACCATAAGATAACAGATTCAGATTTCAAAGTCAACAGATTGGATGTATGTTCTTTATAATATACAAGGGAATGTACTATTGATAAAATTAATGAGAAAGTTGTACCAGATATTGTACAATGTCGGGCGTCTGACGTACGCTCCTGGGTGGAGGGCGTTTCCTTTCCAGGGGGACTCTTTGGCAGTGGAGCTCTTTCCCTTTCGGGGGGACACTTTGGCGTGGGCAAGTTTGCGAGGGGGAAAGGCGCTCAGAGTTACGAGCCCGCTTTTCCCCCTCGCGCTCCCCCTTTCCAGGCACGTCGCTGTTCTGCGCTGTGGTATAGAGTAGTGTATTGGTAAATGCCTGTATGCTGCTGTATTGGTGGCGTCAGGTTGAGCCGATTTTTTTGTTCCGCCGGACGGAAGGCGGTCTGCGCAGCAGACCTGTTCCTGGTGGTTGTTGTATTGCTGGCTCTAATCTGCTCCTGCCTGTCGCTGTATTGCCGGCGCTCACTTGCTCCCGTCTGTCGTCGCATCACTGGCATAGACCCGCTCCCATTAACAACAGGGAACAGGCCCGCTGCGCGGGCCGCTTTCCCGTCCGACGAAACAAAAATCGGCTCACCCTGACACTGCCAATACAGCAGCATACACCTCTGTGCCGATAAATTTTTCACGAAAAAACTCACTTCTCCATCTGCGCCTCAATCGCGCTGCCAAGGCGGTTATAGATCGTCACCGCATCCTGCACATGCAGTGCACTTCCCGTATTGCCTGCTGCGCCTGCCGTTACCAGAATGTATTCCCTGTCATAGATTTTTGCAAAGCTTGCCAGACACAATCCAGCTTCACTGGTATATCCTGTCTTGCCGCCCAAGATCTGACCGCCGGTAACGGAAGTGTCAGAAAGATTTTTGAACATGGTACTGTAATATGTGATCCCGCTTGGATGGATATTGGTCACTCCTGTAGAATGCCGCGGACTCTCAATAATTTCCCGGAAGGTATCATTCTTAAGTGCATATCTCAGAAGCACCGCGATATCACGCACAGTACTGTAATGATCCGAATCATGGAGCCCTGTCGTATCACAGAAATGCGTCTTATTCATACCAAGCTGCTGCGCTTTCTTGTTCATCATCTCCACAAAGCCATTCCTGGAACCGCCAACTGTATCTGCCAATGCGATACAGCACTCTGCCCCTGATGGAAGCATGGCACCATAGAGAAGATCAATGGCACGCACCGTTTCCCCCGGCTGAAAGCCTGCCTGGGTTGCATCCTGCTCATAAAGCCCCGCAAACATCTCCTGTGTCAGAGTGATCTCCTGATCCAGATCATCCAGGTTCTCAATGGCCACGATCACAGTCATGATCTTCGTCATAGAAGCCGGATATATCTTCTCATCACCCTTCATATTTCCGATGATCTTACCGCCTTTTACCTGCATCAGCACTGCATATGGACTGTTGATGCCACTCATCTCAAGCTTGCGTACGACCGGTTTCTGCAGAGACTCCATCCAGTCTCCTACACCTTTGTTCCAGCCGATGATCACTACAAGTGTCAGGATTACGATAGCCTCCACCACCAGGCAGAGTATCATTTTTATTTTGTTTACCTGTTTCTTTATTTTCTTCGCTTTACGCTTTTTTGATCTCAATTTATACTCCCTGTTCAGACAAATTCATCTGTAAGTTTCCCCTACAGAAACGTTTTCCCCATCTTTTTTATATCCTAACATAATTTCAATTTTCATTTGTAAACTTTAGATGATAAATCTCTGACAAATCTCTAAATCTATCCATCTATTACTGGTTTGAGCCTTATTGTAAAAGCATTAAGCTAAAAAATCAAGACACTCTCCCATCTCTCTGAGAATTTTTTCCAAATAAAAAATACCCCATGCAAAGATTCTCATCTCTGCACAGGGCATTTAAAATTTATTACTGAGCTAATTTAACCGGGTTAAGCTTAACACCAGGTCCCATTGTCGGAGCGATTGTAACGCTCTTCAGATACTGACCTTTCAGTGTGCTAGGTCTAGCCTTTGTGATAGCTCCCATAAGCGTCTGGAAGTTGTCGCTTAACTGCTCCTCGGTAAAGGAAGCCTTTCCGATCGGAACATGGATGATGTTGGATTTGTCAAGACGATACTCGATCTTACCTGCTTTAATGTCGTTAACAGCTTTTGTTACGTCCATTGTTACAGTACCAGCTTTCGGGTTTGGCATTAAGCCTTTCGGTCCAAGTACACGACCAAGACGACCTACAACGCCCATCATATCCGGTGTTGCAACTACAACGTCAAAGTCAAGCCATCCCTCGTTCTGGATCTTCGGAATGAGATCCTCAGCTCCTACGAAGTCTGCTCCTGCTGCCTTTGCCTCTTCTGCCTTAGCATCTTTAGCAAATACAAGTACACGAACTTTTTTACCTGTTCCGTGTGGCAGAACAACTGCTCCACGGATCTGCTGATCTGCATGACGTCCATCGCAGCCTGTACGGATGTGAACTTCGATGGTCTCGTCGAATTTAGCTACAGCAGCCTTTTTAACAAGGCTGATAGCCTCTGGTGCATCATATAATGTTGCGCGGTCTACTGCTTTCGCAGCTTCCACATATTTCTTTCCTCGTTTCATTTCTATAACCTCCTGTGGTATTTGCGGGGAAAAGCCCTCCCACTTGAAAATTTCACTTTTTCTACGGGAACCCCGAACTTAAGCTTCGGTATTTATTAGTCTACGACTTCGATTCCCATACTTCTTGCTGTACCGGCGATCATGCTCATAGCAGCCTCGATGGATGCTGCATTGAGGTCTTTCATCTTCAGCTCAGCGATCTCCTGAACCTGTGCCTTAGTAACTTTAGCTACTTTGGTCTTGTTCGGTGTACCGGAACCAGATTTGATGTTTGCAGCTTTCTTAAGAAGAACTGCTGCCGGCGGAGTCTTGGTTATGAAGCTGAAACTTCTGTCAGCATAAACAGTGATTACAACCGGGATGATAAGATCTCCCTGATCAGCTGTTCTTGCGTTGAACTCCTTTGTAAACTGTACGATGTTTACACCGTGCTGTCCAAGAGCCGGACCTACAGGTGGTGCTGGAGTTGCTTTACCAGCCGGAATCTGTAATTTGATATATCCTGTTACTTTCTTTGCCATTTTCGGCACCTCCTATGTGGTATTGGCGGGGGTGTGTCCCTCCCACTTGCTGTTACCTTGTTTTTTACTTACTCAGCTTTTTTGATTTCTGTGAAACTTATCTCTACCGGTGTTTCACGACCGAAAAGCTCAACATTGATCGTTACCGTCTGTTTCTGCATGTTGATACCTGTGATCACACCTGCAGTATCTTTCCATGCACCACCAGTAACGACTACCATGTCACCCTCTGCGAAATCCACCTCGATATCCGGTTTCTGGATACCAAGCGGCTGCATCTCCTCTTCTGTAAGAGGCACAGGCTTTGATCCCGGTCCTACGAATCCTGTAACACCTCTGGTATTACGGACAACGTACCAGGTATCGTCATTCATCACCATATTGAGAAGCACATAGCCTGGAAACATCTTTTTCTGAACCTGTCTTGAGGTTCCGTTTTTCATCTCCACTACATCCTGCAGCGGAACACGAACCTCCAGGATCTGGTCTTCCAGGTGTCTGTTCTCGATTGTCTTTTCAATGTTGGCTTTTACTTTGTTCTCATACCCGGAATAGGTATGGACAACGTACCATTTTGCTGCTTCTGACATATAATCACCTTGTCCTTACTTCATTAAGAAATTAATGCATTCCAGAATCCCGGAATCCATTACACTGATAACCACTGCCAGGATAATCGTGATGATCACGACCACAACAGTCTGCTTTGCCAGTGTGGGACGGTCTGTCCAGACAATCTTCTCAAATTCTGACTGAAGTCCCTGAAACCAACTTTTTTTCTGCGGCTTATCCGCAGATTTCTGTTTTTCCATAGCATAACCTCACAAATCTCTGTGATTACTTTGTTTCCTTGTGCAGAGTGTGTGTATGACAGAACTTACAATATTTCTTGGTCTCCATTCTCTCAGGATGGTTCTTTTTCTCCTTCGTCATATTGTAGTTACGCTGCTTGCACTCGGTGCATGCTAATGTAATCTTAACGCGCACAACTTCCACCTCCAGTGTTTTCATTTGCATGGTCTTCTGTACTGCCCGGAACGTTTATCCGTCGTCATTTTCGGGCATAAAAAAAAGACCTAACTTCCATGTCGCTTGTCAATTTTAGCACAGAGCAAGCATGCAAGTCAAGCCTTTTTCGCTCAATTATAAAGAAATTCGCCGTCCCATACGGACGTCTCAAGTGCACAAACTCGATTCTGCTCCGCTTCATCTCGTTTTCGGGATATCAAAAGAAGTCATAACCCCCGTGAATATCCACCACACTGCCATTCATATACCCGTTTCCAAGCACTGCAAACGCCATATCTGCCACCTCCTCCACTGTTCCAAACCTGTGGAGTGCAATCTTTTTATTAATGCGGTCATAGCTCTCCTGAGTGCGGGCGCTGTGCCATGGTGTTTCGATAAAGCCAGGCGCAATGGCATTCACGGTAATGCCTTTCGGCTCAAACTCTTTCACCAGAGATTTTGCCAGAAAATGGATTGCCGCCTTGGTAACACCATACACAAGGGAAGACGAATACGCCTGCTGTCCTGCATAAGATCCGGTAAACAAAATGCTTCCACCTTCACTCATCATTGGCCGCAGCTCCTTAACCATAAACACAGGCACAGAAAGATTGGTGTTCACGATCCTTGTCCACTCCTCAAAAGTATAATCCTCATACTTGGCATAGGTGCTCACTCCCGCATTGCTCACCAGCCAGTCAATATGATCTGCCTGGT
The DNA here is from genome assembly GCF_003474435.1 of Ruminococcus sp. AF46-10NS. Taxonomy (GTDB): domain Bacteria; phylum Bacillota; class Clostridia; order Lachnospirales; family Lachnospiraceae; genus Blautia_A. The sequence continues at coordinate 17,332 of NZ_QRNF01000008.1, read as the reverse complement.
CTTTCAGCTCCGCCACAAAATCCATCATATCTTCATAAGAAGACATATCCGCTTTCATCAGGATCACCTGAGATCTTTTTTCCAGAGGAAGGTTCTCAAGAAACGCCTGTGCCTTGTCCTCATTATGCCCGTATGTTACAAAAACCCTGTCCTCAGCTGCTGACTCAGCCAGAATTTTCTCAGCGATCCCTCTTCCAATGCCGGAGGTACCGCCTGTGATCACAGTTACTTTTCCCATCTTATATCTCCATCAGTTCATCAAAAATCTGTTTCGGTATATAAGGCTGCTGATTGTGGATCGGCTCCCCAAGACAGGTCTTCGGGTACGCATAAGTTCCGTTTTCCAACATGATCTCCAGAAGCTCCGGCCCGTTCTGCCCAAGAAACTCCCCGGAAACTTTCTCCACATCTTCACCCTGGATCCTTTTTGCCCGGATTCCATACGCCTTAGCCACATCTGAAAAATCACAGGACGAAAATCCGCTGCCATCGGAAGTATCCGCATATACGCAATCAAAATAATCTCTCTGAAGATGGCGTATCATACCCAGAGCCTCATTATTCATCACAACTATTTTCACCGGAATGTTCTCACGCTTCACCCACTGCAGCTCCTGGATATTCATCTGGAATGCACCGTCACCGCAGATGCAGGCCACCGGCTTTCCAGTTGCATAGTGAGCCCCGATCGCTGCCGGAAGTGCATAACCCATAGCACCATGTCCGCCGGAAAAAAGGATCTTCTGATCCTGTTTATTGTGAAACGACTGATAGCTCCATACCATATGCTGGCCTACATCAACAGCCACAGCACCCGTATCTCCAAGCTGGTCACTTAAATACGCAATCATGCGATTCGGATATCTCTCCGGAGTCTCATCATCCACCTGTGTAAGCTCTCTGCGGATCCTCCGGCACACCTCAAGCCAGTCCCCGTAAGAACTGATCCGGCTCTCACTGTCCGCTAATCTCTCTGCCACATCCTCCGCACTTACGCAAAAACATTTCTCTCCCTCTCTGCCTTCATGGATTTCCCTCTGAGGTTATAAGGATCAATGTCCACCCGTACGATCTTCGCACCTTTTGCAAATTCGTGAACTTTAGTTCCGATCTGACGTGTACACAGGGAAATCCCAAAGCACACAAGAAGATCACTCTTGGCATTGGCGATCATATTTGCATAACGATGTCCGTACGCGCCGCCAATACAACCACAATTCAGCGGATCATCCCACGCAAGGACAGATCTTGCCAGAACGCTTGTGATCACAGGGATCTGATGCTTTCTCGCAATGTCAATGAGAATTTTTTCCCCGGGGCCTGCTGCACCGTGGCCGATCATAAATACCGGCCGCTTCGCCGTTTTTAGTTTACATAAAATATCAGCTGCTGCAACATCCGCATCAGAAGAATCAGCTTTATCCACAGCCTCCCTGTAAAAAGCAGCTCCGTTTCCACCATCTTTCCGATTGCATACAGCTGCCTCAGTCTCCTCATCAGAAAACTTCATATCATAAACCGGATCGCTGATCTCCCCTCTCTGGATGTTCATCGGAAGGTCAATAAGAACCGGTCCTTTCCGGCCTGTGTTGGCAATCTGCCATGCGAGATTAAGCTCTCTCACAATATCCTGTGCTTCCCGGATCTGAACTGCATATTTGGTCACAGGCTTTGCCATGGAAACAATATCAATCTCCTGGAATCCCTGCTGGCGAAGACCGTCGATCCCTGAATATTCATAAGTATTCAGCTGTCCGGTAATAAAGATCACAGGCAGCGAGTCAAAATACGCGTCAGCCACGCCGGAAAGCAGGTTCACAGCGCCCGGACCGCTGGTAGCATACGCACATGCACAGGAATCCTTGGCCTGTGCATAACCGCAGGCTGCAAAAGCCGCTCCCTGTTCATTATAGCTGGAATGGCTTTTTGTATTTGCATTGTGCTCAATAGAATCCACCAGATGAGCGATCATCGTTCCCTGGTATCCAAAAAAATCGTGAATTCCTTTTTTCTGAAGAAATTCTGTCACATAATCTGTAAGTTTTATTTTATCAGACATATTTTTTTACCTTTTCCAAAAATGATATCCGTCCTGTTTTCTCAAGATACTTCATATATAGATCCAGTATCTCCGGATCTGCTTCAAATATTTCATCATATTTCAGGCACTTGTTCATCATACTTGTATATGCGGAAAATGTTTTCTCCAGTTCCATGTAATCTGCATTCTTATACAAATTCCGAATATAATCACCCTTCTGTCTATATGCCCTTGCACAGGTATACTTCTTTCCGCAAAATTTCGCATAATCCCAGCACTTGTTAAAATATTTCTTATAACTCATACCAAAATCTGTACGGCGTGCTCTTTTCCTTCTGCTGACAGCAAGTTTTTTAAGTTCCTTTGACTGCTGCATAAATTCTTCACATGGAATCAGGGCACTGCACATTACCACAGGACTTGGACGGTAATTCTCCGGACCCTTGTTCTGATATTTTTTACCAAAAGCCACTGTAAGATATTTATCTGTATCTCCCGGCACAAAAAATCTCTCCCCTTCCAGTTCCACTTCAAGGGACTCTTCAAAAACATAAGCCGGATAATACGTATTCTTATTCATGGTACGAACAACGTAAGTCTTTACTTCTTCCTGCGGCTGATGGATCAGATCCCGGAAGATTCTTTTTCCAAGCCATTCCCTGCCGCACAGTGACAGAAAACGTACTGTCCAGATACACACAAAATCTCTCTTCGTCTTCCACCTGCTGTTTTTTCCGTTGATCTTTTTCCAGCCTTCCTCAAGCATACGGTTCCAGAGATATTTCCATTTCGGACCATATTCACACTGTAACGGCAGAATATTCACCGCCATTCCGGGATGCTGATATTTTCCGTAATCATCCAGCCTGTAAAACAGGGTATCTTTATCCGTATACCGAAGGTGAAAATTCGGAAAATGCTTATTATTATCCATGGATTCCAGTGCTCTTCGAAGCCCCGGTTCTTCCTCAAAGGCATTCTTGAACCGCTCCATATCTGCCGGTTTCATATATACTGCACCTGTCATCGGATTCATTGGAAAAGGCCGTCCTGTCACAGCACAGAGGGTAAAATACGGAGAAAGAAAATATGTGATCTTGTTTTTTCTGCAAATGATATCGATTTCCTTAAGAAGTTCCAGTATTTTCTTCTGCTCTCTGGTCAACATACTCTGCCTCGTTTCTGTTGGTTTTTAGATTTACATAATTATATCCAGGATCGTTCTGATATTCTCCTGACTTTTATATTTATCCAGCCAGACATTCAGAAACTCCGTTGCATCTGCTTTTTTGGCAAAAAATGTTGCTCTCCTGCTTCCTTTATACATATCCTCAAGGATGATCCTGGAAAGCTCCATCTTTATATAAGAAGGTAGCGCACATTCCAGTGCTTTGAAATAATTTTCAAATGCGCTCCGGGTCTGACCCTGTTTTCTGCGGACGTCTCCAAGCAGTTTGTATGTTACACCAAGATGCTGCTTATGAATCCGGGAGCTGCGAAGTTCCTCCGCCAGATATTCCATTTCGCTCTCTTCATCTGTGCACAGCAGTCTGGTACGACACTGTGCCAGAGGTTTTGAATAACCGAATCTCTGCCATGCGCGGGTAAGTGCCTCCCGGTACAGCATCTCATTCGAAAGTTCAGCCTTCTCTATCTTATCAGATATACCGATCTTGCGGTAAAGTTCACTTATCACTTCCTCAAGCTCCGCTTTCGTGCGAACATAAGAAGTTTTTGTCAGATAAAAAGCTCCGTCGATTTCTGAATCCTCCGGCATCAGCCTCTTCCACAGTTCCATCAGTGAAAAAGCCTCATCCTTTTTTCTGTTCTCCAGAAGTTTCCGGCATTCCTTCACAGCCTGGCTCTTTTTATCTTTCAGGAATTTATCCAATTCAAGATGCACAATTCCGTTGCTGGTACATTCCCTCGCTTCCGCAAAATGTTCCAGTGCCTCATCCTGGAGCCCTTTTTTCCACAGAAGATCCCCTTTATACTTGATAAAATATCCATCGTGAGGAAAGATCCTCAACGCATGTGCCAAAAATCCTTCTGCCTCAGAAGCGTTCCATGGATCCTGAACCCGAGCCATCACGAACCTGCACTTAAACTTCAGGAATCCCGGCGCGTCCGGATATTTACGCAGAAGATCATCCACGATCTCCTCCGCTTCTTTCATCTCACGAAATTCATAATGGCAGGCAGCTTTACGAAATCTGCGGATATCTTCCACTGTCTGTTCCATTTCCTGAGTGAGATGATCCAGTTTTTTTCTCACTTCATACAGTCGATACGCCTTAGAAACACGCTCTGTATAAATCAGTGTCAGCATGGCGATCTGAAAAACGGAATCCTCCACAGCTATCAGTGTGGGGTGATAAAACGGACGGATCCCCTTATAATCCTCACGGCCGATAAATTCCACACTGAGCTGTGTCTTGTAATAATCCTCAAAAAGTTCATTCAGAACATCATAGCGGCCTTCTGCCAGAAGAGTCTCCACATTCTTCTCTGACTTCATAACCCTTGCTTCCAGATCCTTCGCAATCACACCTGCCTTGATCCTGTTTCTTCGCATATCCAGCTTATGATCTTTTCTTATCTGGATAAGGCAGTAGAATTTACGGAATGTCATCTGTCTGCGTATCCGGCCCTTATCGATCCTTGGCAGATATTCGTCACGGATTTCCTGATACGTAGCTCCTGGCACATAAACAGACTCATGGGACTCCCTTTCCCCATGAGGCGGTATATAAGACCATTCATCTCCGTAATGCCAGATCAGATAATCGCTGGTTCTGTTTGGAACCATAACTTTGGTTCCTTCAAAATCCATATATTTCACAGGAAACATCATGTCCTTGTCAAAAAGGAACGGACATCCGCCCCAGCGCATTGCATAGCGGCTGCATTCTTCCTCTTTGTAAGAAAACATAATCTTCTCCAGCTTCTTCAAGGTTCTGTCTTTTCCAAAAAATTTGTATCGTAATAACCAGTACAGATACTGAAAAGCAGAAATCTCCCATCTCGCTCCCACGACCATGCTGATATTGAGAAGATCTGTGTAGATCATCATGTGTGTTCTGTACTTCTCATATTCTCTGTCATCGTCCGGGATCGGATCCAGCGTCAGCACATCTATGATCTCCCCAGCCTTATCCTCTCCAATAATCTGATGCTTGTGGATAGAACAGCTGTCTGTGCTTGCATAACGTGGAAATCCATTCGTATACGTCCTGTCCACATCAGAACAGTGGATCGCTCTGTTAGGTGGCATCTCTGTCTTACAGATTTCCACGAATTTATCCCAGTCACTTTTCGGCATATAAATATCTACATCATCATCCCATGGGATAAAGCCTTCGTTTCGAAGGACACCGATCAGCGTTCCTCCGGCCATCACATATCTAAGATTATGCTTTTTGCAGATTTCATCGATCTCTCGGAAGAGCTGCAAAAGAAGCTCCTGTTTTTCAGTCATCTGTCAACCTCTTTGATCAATAATTTTCAAAAGCTCCGCCAGTGTTTCCGATTCCTCATAAAAAAGTCTTGTGCATTCTGTCCGTTTATCACGGATCATGATCGTCAACTCCTGCAGAAGATAACGAAGACCATTCCCCTCAAAATTAAAGCTGTATCGTTTTAAAAATTCCTGGCCTTCTATTTTTGCTTCAAAATACCCTGTATTCCACCAGTCATTTGGAACTGTGATCCTCCCCTTACTTCCAATGATCACAAGCTCATTCTCTACATCCACAGTTGTTCCGATCTCTATGGTAGCCAGTGCCTTCGGATATTTTACTGTGATCATATCATAGACGAATTCTCCATCGCTGCCCCTTACAGCATTGGTATTCACATCCAGATAATCTTTTCCCAAAAGTTTGATACATGCACAGAGTGCCTGGCTGACTGTTTCATTGAATGATTTTCCTCCCTCGAAATCATCCTGTGAAATTGCACATTTCACTGCAACCACATTACCGATCAGATCCCCATGCGTCAGCCATACAAGCTGCACAAAAGCACGCAGGTAAACAAGGGTGAGTCTCTCAACCAGAACCACCTTCTGTTCCTTGGCAAGTGCAAACAACATCTTCTGCTCCCCGGTATCCAGCGTCATTGGTGTATCACTGATCACATGTTTCCCCTGTTGAAGTGCATGTTTTATATAACCCGATCTCTTCTTCAGACCAGATTTGATATAAACGATATTCAGTCCCTCTAAAAACTGTTCGTAATCTGTACCATAAGAATCCAGTTCATACCTGTCACAGAATTCTCTGGCTACAAAAATATCTTCTGAATATACACTTTCTACATGAAGTCCGCTCACGAATTTCGATTCCTGAACCATCTCATTATCTTCTGTATCATCGGTCACGATTCCGATGCTGTAGATCGTCCCCTCACTTCTCAGCTTTGTGCTGGAAATATTCTTGGTACGCTCCAGATATACAACGTCACAGTAATTCTTGAGATAGTCGAATTTACCCTTCCAGTCAGAGCCCAGAACAAGACAGTCCACATTATATTTAATAATATCGCTGATCTTCTGCCCTGGTACTCTTCTACGATGATCTCATCTGCAAAACCTGTTTTACGCACGTTTTCAATTCGTTTCAGCAGACTGTCTTTGACATTCAATTTACCCCTCTCAATGTCATAGCTTTCACTGGTGACTCCTACGATCAGATAATCTCCCAGTTCTCTGGCTCTCTTCAGGATATTATAATGCCCCTGATGAAACAGATCGAAAGTGCCATAAGTAATGACTTTTTTCATTATTTATCCTGCTCTTTCTGTTATTCTTTTTCCGTCAGCGTTTCTCCCTCTTCCTGTGGCTCTATAATATCCAAAATTTCATCCAGCTCCTGCAGTTCCTCAAATTTCTGTGGTGCTCCGGCATCTGCATCATCCGTCTCCACATCAAAATCCTCATCTACATAAAGCTCATCTGTGCTCACTTTCGCCTGTGTCTTAATATCATCTTCGTCTTCCAGCACAGCTGCCACATCATCTTTTACTTTACGAGCATCCTCATCATCCAGAGTTGCCGCCAGCTCATCAATCGCTTTTTTTCTTTTGAGCATGACCTCATAATGCTCATCTTCATCATACTCATCTTCCAGACCTTCATCCTGAACCTTTTTCTCTCTCTTAAAGAAAATAAATGTAATAAGATTCAGCACTCCATTATAAATAAAGGAAACTGGTTTACTTCCCAGAATCAGAACCAAAATCCATGATACTCCAAATAAAACCCATACATTCATCATCTGTGGAATACTCAGAAGAAGCAGCCCGTTCAGCACGATCATGATCGGATAATGGAAGAAATAAATCCCCATAGTATTTCTTCCAACAAAAGTGATCGGCAGTTTCATATCCGGTATCAGTGCAAGAAATGTAAGCACCAGCACAAAAGACACCAGATACATCAGAAGACGAATCAGCATTCCTGTAATATCATCCATTCCGGATAACTGATATGTGTGATTTCCCCTGAAAATATCAATTGGGATCTCATTCGCGATCATGAAATTCGGGATTGCATAAAGAAGCAGTCCTGAAACCAGCACCAGAACCCATTTCCCCTTAAATTTACGTACAACTTTCGTGTAATCACTCTTCCACAGATAGCCTGCCACAAAAAACGGAAAAAATACAACAATCCTGGAACTGGAAAGATATGTTGTGAATTCCGGTCTTGTTCCTGCCCATAACGCAAAAATAATACTTAACGGCACAATAAAACGCACTTTACCAAGTGCTTCAATAGTCAGTCTGTAGATAAAAAGTGCAAGTACATACCACATAACTGTTCCGGATGGGCGAAGAAGCTCATAGTCCATGCTTCTGCCAGTCCATATATAAGCATACCATGTCAGGCTGTATCCCAGGATATAAGGAATCAGCAGATTCTTCACATTCTTCAGTACATCCTGCGGTTTCTTGGACAGATATCCGGACATAAAAACAAAAGCAGGCATATGGAAAATGGTGATCGCATACCATACATATCGTACGATCACATCAACCTTAACCAGCTGAAATGCAATAATATGATTAAATACAACCAGGAAAATCAGTAATACCTTAATATTGTCAACCAGATAGGAGTACGGAACCCCCTGGCTATCTGTTCTCTGTTTCATTTGTTCCCACCTTGTTTATACGGATATTCGCAATTCGCTTTATTACTTGCTCATGACAAAAATAATAACACATTTTTATGAATTTTGAAATAGAAAATTAATATTTACCAGGATTATTCTGTTTTTCCAGGATTTTCAACGATATTTCCAAACCCCATGAAATGCGTAAGATGCAAAGAAAAGCAGGCTTTTCAGCCTTCCATACCCCATATATTTATAGACCTGGTATGTCATGGCTGCTGACTTCAGTTTATTGCGTGATTTGCCGCCTTCACTGAGTCTGCACTTCAGATACGGTTTGTTGATCCCTGCTGCAAAGCCACCTCTTCGAAGGATTTTCAGCCAGGTGATATAGTCTTCATGGCTGTCATCATGCTCCATGGGAAAAGCAAGCGCATCCTCTCTTCGAAGAAGCACAGAAGAGCAGTTAATGCTGTTATGCTTCAGAAGATCTTTATAAGTAATCCTCTCATTAACCGGAATATACTTTCCTGTTGTATGGCCATCTGGCTGCATCAGTTCTCTTCCTGTGGAACAAATCACACATCCTGTCTGTTCCATGACTACTGTCTGTTCTGCAAGTTTATCTTCGTCCCACCAGTCATCCGCATCCAGAAAAGCAACATATTTTCCGCAAGCTTCCTTCACACCACGGTTTCTGGAACCGGCAGCTCCCAGATTCTTTTTATTACGGATATAACGAATATTTCCGCTTTCCATATATCTCATCACAGTAAGCTCTGTTTCATCCGCAGAACAGTCATCAATTACCAGAAGCTCCAGCGGAACTCTCTGTGCCAGAACTGATTCTATCGCTTTTCCAATATATTTCTCACCATTATAAACAGGCATGATCACTGAAACCAGTGGTTTTTCCATAAAAAGCGCCTCCTTTATGTCTCATATGTCTCCATTTGCAAAGTGCGCATCAGAACCAGCCTGACACGCACTTAAAAAATCTTATTTCTCTTCCTGTGAATCCTTCAGAGCATTCTTCTGATCGTCATCCACACCTTCAGATACTTCCTTCTGGAAAAAGATCTTCACCGTCATAAATAACAGTTTAATGTCCAGAAGAAATGAATAATTTTCAATATAAAACAGGTCAAGCTTCAGCTTGTCATACGGAGTTGTATTGTACTTGCCGTAAACCTGTGCATAACCGGTAAGTCCGGCTTTTACTTTAAGTCTGTAATGGAATTCCGGAATCTCTTTCTCATATTCCTGCATGATCACATCACGCTCGGGACGAGGGCCTACCAGAGACATATCTCCCATAAATACATTAAAAAGCTGTGGCAGCTCATCCAGATGCAGATTACGGAGAACATGTCCTACCGGTGTGATACGGGAATCATGCTTGGATGCAAGCCGTGCTCCGTTCTTCTCAGAATCCACACACATACTGCGGAACTTCCGGATTCGGAATTGTTTTCCTTTATAAGTGAGACGGTCCTGAAGATAAAATACCGGGCCTCCATCATAAGCTTTCACTGCAATGGCAATGATCAGCATGATCGGCGAAGATACAATAATTCCAAGCCCGGAAACAACAATATCCAGAACTCTCTTTGCCACTCTCTGTTCCATAGAAAGTCCCTGGTTCCTGCACAGCAGAAGCGGTGTATCAAATAAATGGATCCTGTCTGTTCCCAGCAGAATGATATCAGAGATCTTCGGACTCATATAGCAGCGGATGGAATGGGAAAAACAGTATTTCAGGTATCTGTTTCGAACCGAGGATGGCAGATCCCAGATAATCACACCTTCATACTGCTCCATCATTGCGTGGATCTTTTCCTCGCCCTCACGGATATGAACCTTGCCGCTGATATCATATTTATCCTTTCGGGTATTCATCTTATGGATGACATCACCCGGATCACGGTCTCCGTAGATAACCAGGAGTCTTCTGGCCCCATAAAGTTTAGAATAAATATATCTGGATCCCCAAATCCATAGAATCGTTACCATGATCTGGACCAGAGTCATTTCTATAAGCGGCCGTGCCGATAAAAACCATCGGTTGATCAATGTGATCTGAAAGTATGTCACTACATTCGTACATATATTAGCCAGAGTCAGTGAATAAAATACATCGATCCGTTTAAGATATCCAACTTTCAGTCCACCATACAGCTTGGCAAACAGCAGATAGATGAGTGCATAGATCAGTATCAGCACCCAGTTACCCTTCCGCCAGAAGGGTTTCAGAATCATCCCTCTGTAAAATCATACCACACATAGGCAAAAATTGCTGCCTGTGCGATCACGATCAGACTTGCTAGGCAAAACACCACAAATCGCTTATAATCTTCTCTTTTACTTCTATTCACAGATTTTCTTCCTTCCTGAGGAGTAAATATTAGCCTTATCATTATAGCCAATATATACTCTTCCGTCCAGTGATTCCTCTGTTTTTATTTTCGTTATTTTCCGGCAATATCCGCCCGCTGCACAATACAGCAGGAAAAACCCCGGGATTTAACCAGATAACTGTTCCGTAGTTATCCAGCTATGTACAAGTAGTAACTATCTACCTGATTCCGGGGTTTTTCTGCTGTTCTTTATTTTTCTTTTTCGATTTTCGTGCTTTTTCTTATTATTCGTTCACAAGATTATACTCTTCAATGGATTTATTGATGGAATCTGCCATGTTTTTCACAGCTGTATCCACATCCTCTTTTCCGTTGAGCATGCTCTCGATCTCAGACTCTACTGTAGCTCTTGCCTCAGGGAATACACTTAACAGAGCACCTGCATAGTCTGCGGAAGAATCATGAAGCTGGTCGATCGCTGTCTGGAACTGCGGATATTTTGCAACATTATCCTTGAATACCTGCTCGTCCTGAGCCTTTACGGTTACAGGGAAATATCCGGTCTGTGCGTTCCAGTAAGCCTGAGACTCCGGAGAGATCAGGAATTTTACGAATTCCCATGTTGCACGAAGCTTTTTCGGATCGTTGTTGTTCAGTGCCCAGAGAGATGCACCACCGATGGAAACACCACCCTCGTCGCTGGATTTGATCTTCGGGAAGTATGCTGTACCAACCTCAAATTTTCCGTTTACATCCTGAAGGATCTGTTTCAGGGAAGCTGTAGAGCCAAGTGTGATCGCAGATTTTCCTGCGGAGAAATCTGCCAGACCTGCATCGCCGCCTTTACCTACGATCGGTGCAAAACCTTTGTCGTTGAGGTCTTTCCATGCTGTAAGGATATTCTTCGCAGCACCGTTCTCGTCAAAAGCAACAGCTGTAGCAGCCTCTTTACGTCCGTTTCCGTTGTTTGCGTATTCAAGACCCTGTTTTCCGATAAACTGCTCGAAGAACCATCCGTAGATTCCAAGAGACATTACCTCACCTGCGCCACCTTTGTCCAGAAGATCCTGTCCGATCTCACCGATGCCTTCCAAGCTGTCCGGAACCTCTGTGATCTCTGCCTTGTCAAACATGTCCTTGTTGTAATACATGATCGGTGTGGAAGAGTTGAACGGCATGGAGTACAGCTCATTATCGATGGTGTAGTATGCAGCCAGGTTCGGCTCGATCTCAGATACATCGTAGCTGTCCGCATCGATCATCTGCTGCATAGGCACGATCCATCCGGAATCGATCATGAATCTTGTTCCGATTTCATATACCTGTACAAGATCCGCACCCATGTTTCCGATCTGTGCACTTTTCAGCTTGTTCAGGGAATCATCGTACTCACCCTGATACTGAGCATCTACAGTAATTCCGTATTCATTCTCATCGTTGAATTTTTTTACCAGTGTATCAATCGCCTCGCCATTGACACCACCCATGGAATGCCAGAAAGTAATGGTAGTTCCGTCTACATCGGAAACATCTGCCATTTCCACTTTTTCATCTGTACCGGCATCTGCGGCGAATACAGTTGCTCCGGAAAGAGAACCTGCAGCCATAGCTGCGGTCAGTAAAGTGGCGATCATTTTTTTCTTCATAACTGTTTTTCTCCTCTTGAAAAATTTTCTCTTTTTTCATTTTTTATATCAGATGAACTGCTCATCTTATGACTTTGCAGTATCTTTTTACAATATTTTTCCCCTTACAGCATTCCCTTACAGCAGGCTGCTGCAGGGTTGCTGCCTGCTCCGATATCAGCCCTTGACTGCACCCGAGAACATTCCTCTGATCAGCTGTTTCTGTCCAATGATAAAGATGGAAATGGACGGAATGATGATCATAACTACACCTGCGATCATCAGGGTGATGGACTGTGAATCCACACTGTCCAGCATACTGATACCGATCTGAACGGTTCTCATATTGTTGGAGCCTGTTACAAGCAGTGGCCACATGTACATATTCCATGCATTGATGAAGGTATACACTGCCATAGCTCCGATAGCGGATTTCGTCAGCGGAAGCAGGATCCTTACGATAAATTTCAGATTGCTACAGCCGTCAAGCTTTGCCGATTCATACAATGAAATCGGGAAAGTCATATAAAACTGACGGAACAGGAAAATTCCCATTGCGGATGTAAGGTAAGGCACGATCAGTACCTGATAAGTATCCAGCATTCCCCAGCCTGATACAGTCAAGTAGTTGGAAATGATCGTTGCCTCTCCCGGAACCATCATGGTTGCCATCACAACCATGAAGAGAATACCTTTTCCTTTGAATTCCAGGAAAGAAAACGCAAAAGCAGCAAGAGAACAGGTAATGATCTGTCCGATGGTAATGCATCCCGCCATGATAAAGGAATTCAATATGAATCGGAGAAGTGGAACGGTGCGGAATGCATTGATAAAGTTGGAAAAGGTCGGATTCTTGGGAAAGAGATTCAACTCTGTAGTAAACAGTTCACTGGAAGGCATCAGTGCAATACTGATGGCATAAAGCAATGGAAGCAGGATCAGAACTGCAAACACCACATTTGCCGTAACACGGAGTGCTGTTCTTGTCCTTCTCTTTGCAAGAGCTTTTGCATTCATGGCTTTTTTCAGCTCCAGAAGCTCCTCTTTTGACATATTTCCCATTGCGGGGACTGCCATATTTTCCATCTGGCTCATCAGTAATTCACTCCCTTCTTCTCAATACGGAACATGATCAATGTGATGATCATGATGATCACAAACAGGATAACGGACTGGGCTGCCGCACTTCCGAAACGATAGTTAAAAAACGCATCTCTGTAAATGGAATAAACAATAACATTGGTAGACTCATTAGGACCACCCTCTGTCAGGATTTTGATCTGTCCAAAGGACTGAAATGCCTGGATGATATTTACTACCAGTGTGTAAAACATGATCGGGGAAAGTCCTGGAAGCGTCAGGCTGAAAAACTGCTGCACACTGCTGGCTCCATCCACAGAAGCTCTCTCATAAATAGTCTCATCAATATTTCCGAGTCCTGCGGAAAAATACAGAAAATTAATTCCGCTGTTAAGCCATGCGGTAAGAATGGCTACGCAGATCAGAGCCGTGTTTGGATCGTTCAGCCAGTTAATGTCCAGTCCCAGCAGCTTGTTTACGATACCAACTGCCGGATGAAGCATGATCTGAAAAATCATTGCTGCGGAGCTGGATGCGATGGCCATTGGCAGCGCATAGGAAGTACTGAATACGCGGATTCCCGGAAATGCCTTGTTACAAAGCACTGCTGCGATCAAGCCAAGAAGCATGCCTCCAATTACTACGATCAGTACAAAGATCAGTGTTACTTTCAGGCTGTTGATAAAGGATACTGACTGAAGCAGCTCTTTATAATTGCCCAGACCAACGTACAACTTTGCCTGTCCCATCTTGTTGGTCTTGTAAAGACTTAAATAAATTGTTTTCACAAACGGATAAAACAGGAATATTCCAAAAATCAGCATACAGGGTACCAGATATAAGTACGGTGTAATCTTACTTTTGCTGTTATTTCCCATAACCATTTCTCCTCCTTGCATAATCAGCTTCTATCCACAGGCTGATCTGCCTGTACTCAAGCTCTTCCATGACATAAAGACATAAATTCATGGCACAAAAATATTTTCTTCTGTCTCCGGATCAAACACATGCGCCTTCTCCATATCAAAATACAGAGAAACCTTCTCCCCTACCTGTGTCTGATTTTCCGGACTTAAACGAACTGCCAGAGTTTTGCCCTGCTCATCAAAATAGAGGATCACTTCCGCTCCCAGCATCTCGCGATTTACTACAGGCTCGTCTACATCTACGCTGTCATTTTCAATACCAAGCTTTTTCGCCTCATCAAGCTCATAGATATCCTCCGGCCGGATTCCCAGGATCACGTGTCTGCCGTTATATCTGTCTGCGATCTGTTTTCCTCTGGTTCCGTCCAGATAAACCTTTTTCACAGTTTTGGCATCATCCAGAAGAAGAGCCGTGCGATTATTTTCTTCTGCTTTTACCGTACACCGAAAAAAGTTCATGGACGGAGAACCAAGGAAGCCTGCCACGAAAAGATTTACCGGATTGTCATAAATACTCTGAGGCGCTCCCACCTGCTGGATCAGACCATCCTTCATGACCACGATCTTAGTCCCAAGAGTCATGGCCTCTGTCTGGTCATGTGTTACATAAATAATGGTGGTGTCCAGCTGTTTATGTAATTTCACAAGCTCCACACGCATCTGGGCACGAAGCTTTGCATCCAGGTTGGAAAGGGGCTCATCCATAAGAAAGGCTTTCGGTTTCCGGATAATTGCACTTCCGATGGCAACTCGCTGTTTCTGACCGCCGGAAAGAGCTGCCGGCCTCCGGTCAAGAAGCTGCTCGATCTCCAGGATCTTTGCCACCTCATGGACCTTTCTGTCGATCTCATCCTTCGGAAGCTTACGGATCTTCAGGGCGTATGCCATATTTCCGTAAACCGTCATATTCGGATATAAAGCATAGTTCTGGAACACCATGGACATTCCCCTCTCCTTCGGTTCCAGATAATTGGAAAGCTCACCGTCGATCCACAGCTCACCGTCTGTGATTTCCTCCAACCCTGCAATAATACGCAAAGTTGTGGATTTTCCACATCCGGACGGACCTACAAAGATCACAAACTCTTTATCATGTATATCAAGATTAAAATCCTTCACACCGTAATGCTCCGAATCAAATTGCTTACATACATTTCTAAGTGCAATTTCTGACATTGCTTATCTCCTTTCTCTTCTCTCGCTCGTATGGTGTTTAGTATAGAAGTTTTCCGGATATTCAGATATCGTAGTTGAGATAAAGATTTGTGAATTGTATGTTAAATTGTTTCAGAAATTATATGCAATTCCGTTAAATTCTTTCTCCAGAGTAAAATTCCGGCTGCGTTATGTTGCCACCTTCTTTCGCCGTCATCTCTGTCCTGCATCATATCTTCCAATTTTTATTACATTGATCACAACAGCTCTCTCCAATATGTCAGCAATATAGATATTTCCCGTCTCCTCGCATATCTGAATCAAATAAAAATAGAATATTCACATTTAATACTTGCCTCTGTGCCAGATAAATGGCGACTTTCAGGCTTTTATGGCCACTTGATTTGTGCAATTTTTTATGTTGTTTTAATTTTTTCTGTAAAATTTCAAATATACGTTTTGTTTTTGTCTAATTTTACCCTTGAAGTTTTGTACATAAGTTAAACAATACAAAATATTGTTCTTAAATTTTCTAACTTTTTGTTAGCCACCTCGCGCGAGAAGTGCTATAATAATCCCAGTCAGAAAAGAAATGCAGAATTCGTGTTACTGCGAACAGCGCGAACAGCAACATTACCGGAATCCATGCATCAGGAGGAGGAATTTGACATGATCACATTGAAAGCAGAGAAAAGAAACCCGAATGTAAAAGCTAAAAAATTAAGACGTGAGGGTTACGTCACAGGAATTCTTAGTGGAAAAGAAATGAAAGAGCCTGTAGCACTCCAGTTTGACGGTGCCGAGGCAGCGAAATTCATTAAAGCAAATAAAGAAGGTACACAGATCTATCTGGACATCGAAGGCGAGAAAGTTGATGCCCTGGTAAAGAACATTGATTATAATCCAATTGAAAAACAGCTGATGGCTCTGGATTTCCAGACACTGGTAGCCGGTGAGAAGGTTTCCACAACAGTTGCTGTCAAACTGGAACATACAGATATGGTTCAGGGTATCGTTGAGCAGGAGATGGAAGAAATCCATTACAAAGCAGATCCGGCCAACCTTCTGGACACCATCGTTATCGACTTCAACGGCTATCCGGCAGATGTCCGTGACATCCACGTAAAAGACCTCCCGATCCCGGAAGGCAAACAGGTTCACTTTATCACACCTGAGGATGCAGTTGTTGTTCACATCGGTGAGTATGCAGCAGCTCCGGAAGAGGATGAGGACGCTGAAGGCGCTGAAGCTGAAGCGAAATAATTTTATAATTTTTCATATGAAATATTTCAGGGGATTGCCTGGTGGCAATCCCCTGTTGTTATTCATTATTCCCATAAAAGCGAAATACGCAGGACTCTATGTGCCTGCACATTCCACTTTTATTACATTTACTGTTATCTCAAAGATACTTTTAATGATACCTTTAGAAATTTACAAATAAAAAACGCCAAAAAGTCTTGATTTATAAGACTTTTCAGCATTCCCACTAGCAGGGGATGAGAGAATCGAACTCCCACCAAAGGTTTTGGAGACCCCTATCATACCATTTGACCAATCCCCTATATACAAGAAAAAGTGGCTGTTGGCCACAAATTCTTTTACATTGTACTCTCAAACTACATACATGCTTGTTGATGGTTAATCGTTTTTTGAATCAATTTTAACCTGCGTACCGATACTCCAGCGGTGGTCACTTCGCAACTATGTTGCTCAGTGTCATTTGCTTCGCAAATGTTCAGGAATCATCAGGAATGCCTCTCCACAAGCAAGCTTGTTCCGATCCATTCATGCTGTTTCCTGCCCGCTTCCTCGGCTTTTTGGTCAAGCCCTCACCCGATTAGTAACAGTCAGCTCCATGTGTTACCACACTTCCACCCCTGCCCTATCTACCTCGTCGTCTTCAAGGGGGTTTACTTCACTAAGAATGGGATATCTCATCTTGAGGGGGGCTTCACGCTTAGATGCCTTCAGCGTTTATCCCTTCCGGACTTGGCTACCCGGCCATGGCTTTGGCAAGCCAACCGGTCCA
>NZ_QRNF01000079.1 GCF_003474435.1 Ruminococcus sp. AF46-10NS | reverse complement strand
AATTTCATGCTGGATTACAAACACAAATGTCCTTAATTGAATTTTCGAAACAGATAGAAGAAAAAATATCTTGGAGACCGAATGAAGAAAATGCAATAGAAGAGATTTTTAAGCAAATAGAAAATCAGAATTTTACAAGAGATTTGGAAAAGGTAAAAGGAAAAGAAAAAGAGGTTCAAGGGATGAAGCTCCATAAATGGTATTATCAAAAAAGAAATTCTATAGCACATTATAGGGCGGTGCATGAACCTGTTAAGTTAGATGCAGCAGATTGGAATACAATGATAAAATTTAATTTTGAAGTTATAGAATACTTATATGATAAATATAAGAAGAAACTTTAGAAATATTGATACATAGCCGATTGATTCAAATTACAAGTCAGTCGGCTTTTTCATGCTCATTTTTATACATAGCCAGTCCTGTAAAAAGGATTGGCTATTAAATTTTTCAAGGAAGGAGGAAACCATATGACCAAGTGTAAAGTTATCGCCCTTGCAAATCAGAAGGGAGGAACAGCTAAGACCACAACGACATTAAATCTGGGAATCGGTCTTGCACATCAGGGGCGAAAAGTATTATTGGTCGATGCTGATCCGCAGGGAGACTTAACAACCGCATTAGGATGGACTGATGCAGATGATCTTCCGATTACGTTGGATACACAAATGAAGAAAATACTACAAGATGAACCATTTGTGTACAATGAAGGCATTTTACACCATAAAGAAGGAGTAGACATTATTCCGACCAACATTGAATTATCGGGCATGGAAATCTCCCTGGTAAATGCCATGAGCAGAGAGCAGACACTAAAGCTGTATCTGGCAGATTTGAAAAAGGATTATGATTATATCCTGATTGATTGTATGCCTAGTCTTGGTATGCTGACGATCAATGCATTAGCTGCCGCAGACAGTGTAATTGTTCCGGTGCAGGCTCATTATCTTCCACTAAAAGCCATGACACAGTTAATGAAAACAATCGGTAAGGTACAGAGACAGTTAAATCCCAATCTGAAGATTGATGGAGTCTTACTGACACTTGCAGATATGAGGACAAAACTTGCAAGAACAACAGAGGATAGCCTTAGAGAAAATTATGGAAAGCATATCAGAATTTTCAAAACTGTTATTCCAGTGGCTATCACAGCAGCAGAAAGCAGTGCAGCAGGACAGAGCATTTATGAGTATGACAAGAATGGAACTGTTGCAAAGGCGTATGCAGAATTTACGAGGGAGGTGATTCAGTGTGGCGAAAAGCAGAGAAATAAGCATGAATCTTCCCTCAGTAGATGACCTTTTTACGACGCAGGAAGAAAGAGACCAGAAGAATCAGGAATATGTAAAAGATATTTCTATTTATGAAATTACAGATTTCCCGAATCATCCGTTTAAGGTAAAAATGGATGATAAGATGTTGGAAACTATCGAAAGCGTGCGTGACCATGGCGTATTAGTCCCAGCACTTGTCAGGGAAAAGCCAACAGGCGGGTATGAAATGATTTCTGGACACCGTAGAAAAATGGCAAGTGAATTGGCAGGAAAAGAGACAATGCCATGTATTGTAAGAAATCTTAGTGATGACCAAGCAGTCATTGTTATGGTTGACAGTAATCTTCAGCGAGAAGAAATATTACCATCCGAAAAGGCATTTGCATATAAAATGAAGCTAGATGCTATGAAGAGACAGGGACAGAGAAGAGATTTGACTTCTGTGCCACTGGCACAGAAGTTTAAAGGTAAAACTTCAAGAGAAATATTAGGTGAACAAGTTGGAGAAAGCCAAGACCAAATCCGTCGCTATATCCGCCTTACGGAACTTATCCCGGAAATCCTTGAAATGGTCGATGACAAAAAGATTTCTATGCGTCCGGCGGTGGAACTGTCTTATTTGCCGAAAGAGGAACAGGAGATATTGTACGACATCATGGAGTCGGAGGCTTGTACCCCAAGTCATGCACAGGCTATTAAAATCCGCAAATTTTCAGCAGAGGGAAGGTTGAATGAAGATGTTTTGCTGTCAATTATGGCAGAAGAAAAGCCAAATCAGGTAGAGCAGTGGAAAATCCCGAAGAACCGACTGAAAAAATACTTTCCCTCGGGAACTTCACAGCAGAAAATGGAAGAAACCATTATCAAAGCACTGGAATTATACCGAAGACGGGAAAAAAGCAGGGAACGATAGGCAATTTGACACCAAGGGAGAAGTCTATCCGTTGGGGGGCAATGAGAAATCAGCCTATTTCTGTTTTCCCCTCCCCACACCCTACCCCTTTGGTTTACCAGCAGATTACCAGCCGAAAAGACAATAAGGAGCCGGGAACATCTTCTCTTTCGGCAGGCAGAGATTCCCATACCCTGCATGACAGCAGGAAGCAAACAGCATAAAGCAACAGCAGGCGTTCCAGACGGACGTCTTTTTTTGATTGAAAAGAAAGGAATTGTAGAAAATGAAGAAGATATGGAAACGAGTGTGTACAGGGATTCTTGCCCTGACCACGATTTTAACCGCATTACCGATTTCAACAGTTCAGGCAGCGGAAACACAGTATTGGACGGAATCCTCAGAGAGAGTCGGATATATTGAACATGTGATGAATGATGGAACCATTCATTCTACATTCAATGAAGGTCACATGCGAGTAGAGGGCGAAACCGCCTATTGTGTAGATATTAACACCGGATTCAAAAATGGGTATAAAACTAGACACGATGCAAGTGCTAGCATGAGTGCTGCACAGATCGAAGATGTGGCATTGTCACTGGAGTATGTAAAGCAGTATAGAGGCAGTCATAGTAACCTGAATGCAAATCAGGGATATCTGCTGGAACAGTGTGTAGTATGGCAGAGACTCAGTGAACAGTTGGGCTGGAAGTGCGATAATGTCAGAGCTGCATATTCTGAGATTTCACAGGATATTCAGAATGAAGTGTATGCAGGAGCGAGAGCATTTGTACAGGCAAACAAAGGTCGCTATAAATGTGGCGGATATATCTATACTGGTGAAGGACAGGATCTTGGACAGTTTTGGGCAGAACTGAATGTCGGAAATGCGAAGGTAAAAAAGACAACTGCAAATGAGATTGTCACAAATGGAAATGCGATGTATTCCATTGTTGGAGCAACCTTTGGCATATTTTTAGACCAGAATTGTAGTAATCAGATTGGAACACTTACAACAAATGAAAATGGCGATACGAATGAAGTTGAAGTGACTGCAGGGACTGTTTATATCAAAGAGCTTTCTGCACCGAAAGGATATAAGCTGGATACGACAGCACGCAGTCTGAAAGTTGAAGCCGGAAAGACAGCCGTATTAAATGTTTCCGATGTTCCGAAAGTAACAGAGAGATTGGTAGATCTGTTCAAGATTGATATGGAGACAGGAAAAGCAACCGCACAGGGAAATGCAGCACTGTCAGGAGCAGAGTTTACCTGGCATTATTATGACGGATTTTATACAAAAGATAACTTACCAGAGAAAGCAATACGTACCTGGGTTACAAAAACGGTGGCAGAAAAGAGCAGTGACGGAAGTATTCGTTATGTGACAAAAATGTCAGATGCTTACAAAGTATCGGGAGATGCATTTTACATTCAGAATGAAAAAAGCGTATTACCACTTGGAACACTGACTGTTGAGGAGACAAAAGCACCAGACGGATATTTACTGGACGGAGCTTATATGCAGGCAGGAGACAGTACAGAACAGATAAAAGGAATGTATTTGACACAGATCACAGAGGACGGAGAACTTGCAGTTCTTTCCGGAAGCAACCAGTATTCCGTATCTGACCAGGTAATCCGAGGTGGTGTGAAGATTCAGAAACGTGATTTAGAGACAAAAGATACCAAAGCACAGGGAAGTGCCACATTAAAAGATACTGCATTTGCAATTATTTCTTTGAACGAAAATTCGGTTCTGGTAGAAGGAAAGCTATACAAAAAGAACGAGACAGTTAAGACGATTCAGACAGGGATTGACGGAATTGCAACAACGACGACAGATTTACTTCCGTATGGTAAATACAAACTGGAAGAAACCAAAGCACCGGAAGGTTATCTGACTGACGGGGCAAAAGCGATTGAATTTTCGATTACGGAAAATGGAAAAATCGTAGATTTAACAGACGAAAGCCATTCCATTTACAACCAGATTAAACGTGGAGATTTAGAAGGAGTAAAGATTGGAGCAGGTACACATAAGAGGCTTGCAAATGTTCCTTTTAAGATTACAAGTAAAACAACCGGAGAGAGCCATATCGTAGTGACAGATAAGAACGGTAAGAAAGAAATTGAAGCCGGAAAAGATCTGACGATTGTGGATACAGTTACATTAGAAGGATTGGAAATCGGTACAAAGTATAAATTGTCTGGTTGGCAGATGATTAAGGAAGAAAATGCAAAGCTGATCATTGATGGCAAAGAAGTTACCAATGATTATGAATTTACAGCGGACAAGGAAAACATGGAAGTGCAGATTGAGTTTACTTTCGATGGCAGCACTCTTGGAAGAAAACAGCTTGTAACCTTTGAAGAACTGTATGATATAACAAATCTGGAAGAACCGAAAAAGGTAACAGAGCATAAGGAAATCAACGATGAAGGTCAGACTGTAACCATCAAAGAAGTACCGAAAACACCAACCCCAGAGACACCGGGTACTACTACAAAAACCAGTAACCCTCCGAAAACAGGAGACACTGCAAATACAATTTTATGGATAGCCATTCTGGTATTATCAGCAGCCGGAATCATAGGAGTTCGTATCTGGAATAAAAAGAAACAGGTTAAGAGATTAGGAATTGAAGAAAAGAAAGAAGAGGAGGAGTAAAACAGAGGGCGGCGATAAGCTGCCCTTTGATGATGAAATGGGAAAAAATCAGAAAGCAATAAAAGTATTACAGCGTTTATTTGATGCCGGATACGGAACGGAAAAAGAGATTGTCAATATGGCGATGGATGAAATGCTTGCTTTGCCGGGAGTGAATGTAGCAGATCTGTGCATTATCAGTGAGCTGCAGAAAAGCATTAAGGCAAACAAAGTGATAAGCTATTTGTCAGGAAAAAAAGAAGTAAAGGAAGAAACGAAAGGAGCAGATTATGGTGGAACAACCTAAATATTTGGAAATGACATTATCACAATTGAAATCATATGTGGAATCTTCAGAGAGTAATATTTTTTTGGTTGTAGAATTTCCAAAAGGAGATCAGAAGGATGGAGAATGAATTGGAAGTTGTGAATATCCGTCTGGTAAAAGAGCCGTCTCTTTATAGTGAGCAGACGTTGGACAGTCCACAGGCTGTTGTAGAATTGATGGCGAAGGAGTTATCGCAATATGACAGAGAAGTATTTTGCATCCTGAATATGAAAAATAATGGACAGGTAATCAATATGAATCTGGTCAGTGTTGGAACAATCAATGCATCCTTGGTAATTCCCAGAGAAGTTTTTAAGAGCAGTATTCTGGCAAATGCTTCTGCAATCATTGGACTTCATAATCATCCCAGTGGCAATGTGAAACCGTCAAAAGAGGATATGATTGTTACGAGAAAGCTGCAGAAGTGCGGACAGCTACTGGGGATAGAATTGCTGGATCATATCATTGTCGGTGGAACTAATGGAAAGATGCTCAGCTTCCGAGAAGAAAAGATGTTGAATGTGACAGGAAGGATGGATTGGGAGAGATAGAAGAAAAAAGAATTAGAAGTTTTTATTTATTGTAATATTTCATGTAGCGGCATTAGTAAAATAGTGTCGCTACAAAAAGCGGACTTATACATTGATATTATATGCATAACTCAAAATAAAATTGT
>NZ_QRNF01000078.1 GCF_003474435.1 Ruminococcus sp. AF46-10NS | reverse complement strand
ATATATCAGAAGTTTTAAAATATCAATATAAAATTAGTAATAATTACTATTATTGAAATAATTAGCACTTTGTAAATGTCCCTTTTTCGCACAATCTTATTCCATAATTTTTCGTTCAAAAACATATTCTATTTCAGATGATAAATCTCTTCTAAAATTGTATCCAAGTCTGTCAAACGTTTGTACGTCTGCAGGATTTTCAATTTCTTTTTCTGCCATATATCTGACCATCTCACCACGAGCCATCTTAGCATATGTACCTTTTGTTACCAGTTTATCCCCTGATTGTTCACAAAACGTAACCGTAATATATTTGTCTTTATCTGATAAATATTTTTCTATACATTTCGAGTATTCTTTTGATGCAAGATTAATGATAATCCTGCTGTCATCAAGCACTGAACGATATAATCTTTTACCACAATAGTCATATAGATTTTTGGTATCTTCTATTTCAGCTTTCGCCTTCATCTCCAGGCGATGCCTTCTTTCATCAGCATAATCATTGTATCAGGATAAAGTTCACAAAGTATCCGCAATACATTCCCATAAGTTCATGTCATTATTGAAATTGTACATATTTCAGTATGAAAAGTTCACCATTCAAATTCTGATTATTATTTCTCCACATACTCTTCTGCCATATGTACTGCCATAGCACCATCTGCCACTGCTGTTACTATCTGACGAAGTAACTTTGTTCTGACATCTCCTACAGCATAAACACCCGGAATACTCGTTTCAGTGTTTTCACCTGCCACAATATATCCTTTATTATCCAGTTCTATCTGATTATCTAAAAAATCTGTTGTCGGTTTTCTTCCTATACTCACAAACAGGCCGTCACATTCTATAATGTTTTCTTCTCCTGTGACTGTATCTTTCAACCGCACACCAGTCAATCGTTCTCCATAAATCAGTTCATTTACTGTATTGTTCCATCGAAACTCTATATTTTCAGTTTTCATCAGCTGGTCATGGTAGATTTTCGTTGCACGTAATGTATCTCTTCGATGAACAATAATGACTTTCTTAGCAATTCGACTTAAAAGAACAGCATCTGATACAGCAGAATTTCCACCACCAACAACCACCACGATCTTATCTTTATAAAACATACCATCACAGGAGGCACAATAAGCAACCCCATGACCTATCAATTCTTTTTCTTTAGCGAGACCAAGTTCTCTTGGATTTGCTCCAGTAGCAATCACTACTGTTTTCCCAATATAAATTCCCGAACTAGTTTCTACTCTCTTAAGCTTTCCTGTTAAATCCATATTAAAAACTTCAGCATATTCACTTTTAGCGCCAAATTTTTCCGCCTGTTTTTGCATTTTCTCTGCCAATGAAAATCCGTCAATTCCATTTTCAAAACCAGGATAGTTATCAATCTGCCAGGTCAATGACATCTGACCACCTGCAGATAATTTTTCTAAAACAATGGTATCAAATCCTGCTCTGGCTGCGTATAATGCTGAAGTATACCCTCCAGGTCCTCCCCCCACGATAATCATATCGTAAACATGATTTTCATTCATACAGCAGTCCTCCTTTTATTTTTCCAATGCTTCATTAATAAAATTCTCTATCATTATTTTTGATTCAGGTGCAACAATAGAATCTATTGCCTTTCCATTTCGATATAAAACCAGCGTAGGAATCACCTCAATCTTTTCAGCTTCTGCAATCTGTGGTTCTTCATCAATATTTACTTTTCCAGCAACAAGAATATCGCTGTATTCTTCACTTATTTTTTCATAAGCTGCTCCAATTCTACGGCAATAACCACACCAAGGTGCCCAGAAATCAACCAAAACCGGTTTTTCCTTATGAATTAATTGTCCAAACTTTTCTTTATTTATATTTATAGATGTCATATTTTTCAACTCCTTCTCCTATTTGAACTTAATATACCCCAAATAAGTGCTTGCTTCCGTGATGATATCACAGAAAGATAATTTACTTTATTACACTTCTTTTTATTTCTATTTATGGCATATGCAGTTATATAATTGACGCATCTAAAAAAAGCAAGTATACTATGTTCGTAAAGGAGATAACGGTTATGAACTTCGAAAATTGTTTTCCACTATGGAATGACTTAAATACAGCACAGAAAAAACTAATTTCAGACAATTTAATCACACAGTATGTAAAAAAAGGGACAATCATTCACAATGGAAACCTGGATTGTACTGGATTATTACTGGTTAAATCCGGGCAGCTTCGAACTTACATACTTTCAGATGAAGGACGGGAGATTACACTTTACCGTCTGTTCGATATGGATATGTGTCTTTTATCCGCCTCATGTATCATGCGGTCTATTCAATTTGAAGTAACCATTGAAGCAGAAAAAGATACGGATCTTTGGATCATCCCTGCTGAAATCTATAAGGGCATCATGAAAGAATCTGCTCCTGTCGCAAATTATACCAATGAGTTAATGGCTACCCGTTTTTCTGATGTCATGTGGCTGATTGAACAGATTATGTGGAAGAGTTTGGATAAGCGTGTTGCTTCATTTCTTTTAGAAGAAACATCCATTGAAGGAACAAATGAACTGAAAATCACTCACGAAACTATCGCAAACCATCTTGGTTCCCACAGGGAAGTTATCACTCGAATGCTTCGATACTTTCAAGGCGAGGGTCTCGTCAAACTCTCCCGTGGCAAAATCACAATCCTTGATCCAAAAAGACTGGAAACACTCCAAAGGTCATAAAATTGTTTTTCTGTAACATATAAAGAAGAATCCTCCATTTATCAGAATTATGAAAGTCATTCTAATAAATGGGGGATCTTTTTATATAACGAGAAAATTATAAAAATATTATGATTATTTTTAATAATCCATACCACATGCATATGCCTTTTCAATCAGCGCACGGTCATTGACAACTGCATCATAGAAGCGGAATCCGCCGGAGAAGTTGTATGTTTCATATCCATTTCCTTCCAGAATACGACTGGCAATATAACTTCGCAGCCCACTCTGGCATATCAGGTAAACAGGCTTTCCCTTCTCAATTTCATTGATACGTTCCCTTAGTTCATCTACAGGAATGTTTTTGAATCCATCCATATGCCCCCTGTTAAATTCACCTACAGTTCTCACATCCAGCAACACAACACTTTTATCTCTAGAAATCTTATCCATATCTTCCAGATGCCATTGTTTTAAGGTACCTTTTGCTATATTGTCTATCATGAATCCTGCCATATTTACAGGATCCTTGGCAGAGGAATAAGGCGGTGCATATGCGAGATCCAAATCCTTCAGCTGGGTTGCCTTCAGCCCTGCATGGATTGCTGTTGCCAGCACATCAATACGTTTATCAACTCCTTCATATCCAATAATCTGAGCACCAAGCAAACGATAGCTCTCTTTTTCAAAAACCACCTTCATGGTCATCACTTTTCCACCAGGATAGTAACCGGCATGACTCATAGGAGAAAGAATTACTGTATCTACCTCTAATCCTGACTTTTTGGCATTGGTTTCATTGATACCTGTAGTGGCTGCTGTCATATCAAACACTTTTATAACGGAGCTTCCCTGACTGCCCAGGTAACGACTATCACCGCCACAAATATTATCAGCGATGATTCTGCCCTGTTTATTGGCTGGTCCTGCCAAAGAAATTAGCGCATCATTACCCGTAACATAATGTTTTACCTGAACTGCATCACCTGCAGCATAAATATCCGGTACAGAGGTTTCCATTCTGTCATTCACTACAATACTTTCCTTGATGCCAAGTTCCAGACCGGCTTCTTTTGCTAATACTGTGTCTGGTGTGACTCCGATTGCCAGAACTACCATATCAGCCTGAAGGGATGGATTATCTTTCAACAGGACCTCCACTCCGTTGTCTTTTTCTTTAAATCCTTCTACTGTATAGCCCAGTACCAGTTTTATCCCATGCTTTCTCATTTCATTATGGATCATGGATGCCATATCCGGGTCAAAAGGGTTCATCAGCTGCTTAGGCCGCTGGACAATCGTAACATCCATGCCAAGCTCCCTCAAATTTTCTGCCAGTTCCAGACCAATAAAACCGCCACCTGCCAATACAGCCGATTTTGGATGATTCTTATTTATATATTCCTTTATCCGAAAAGTGTCTTCTACAGTACGAAGTGTAAAAAGTTTATCAATACCTACTCCTGGAAGTCTCGGCTGTGTTGGCTTTGCACCTGGAGAGAGGATCAGCTTATCATATTTTTCTTCAAATATCTCACCATTCTCTAAATTTTTCACTGAAACCGTTTTACGTTCCGGATGTATGGAGATAACTTCATGATGAATTTTCATGTTAATACGGAAGCGTTTAAAAAAACTCTCTGGTGTCTGTAGTGTAAGTTCTTCCGGGTCTGTGATCACGTCTCCAATATAATATGGAAGTCCACAATTTGCATAGGATATGTATCCGGATCTTTCAAACACAGTAATTTCAGCATGTTCATTCAGTCTGCGTATTCTTGCTGCGGCTGTAGCTCCTCCGGCTACACCTCCTACAATTATTACCTTCATCTTATTTTTCCACCTTTCCTGAGTAAGCTGCAATGCCACCGATATTATTTACTTTAGAATATCCCATTCGTTGCAGTATCCCAGTTGCCTGGCGGCTTCGTGAACCGGAATAACAGTATACAAACAGTGGGATATCCTTATTCTTCGCTACAGAAGCAATATTGTCAAGTTGCTGCAACGGCACATTTTTACTTTCTGGTATATGTCCTTCCTGATATTCCTGCGGTGTACGTACATCCAGCAGAACTGCATCACCAGTCCTTTTATATTCTTCTATGCCTTGATTAATATTCGACTGTTTAAAGAGATCAAAAAATCCCATTAGAACACCCCCTAAAGCATTTCTAAAATCGCATTCTTAGGTCTCGCCCCTGAAACCTGCTGTACAATCTTCCCATTCTTCATAACCACTAAAGTTGGAATGCTCATAATACTGAACTTATTTGCCAGTTCAGGCTCTTCATCTACATTAATCTTTCCAACTTTAATATCTCTACGCTCACTTGCAATCTCCTCTACAATAGGTACTACCATACGGCAAGGCGCACACCAAGATGCCCAAAAATCTAAAAGAACGGGTTTATCGGAACTCAGTACTTCGTTCTGAAAATTATTTTTATTGATATTAATAGCAGACATTTTACAGTCCTCCTTATCTTTTTCTTTTTGTAGATTTATTATGGTCTTAGTTTCATTTATTTTCCGTGATTACATCACCATACCTCATTAACTTAACTTCTTGCCATACCATCTACACTTAATATAACACCTGTAATGTAACTCGCCTCATCTGAAGCAAGAAACACAAACGCATTGGCAATATCTTCTGGCTGTCCAAGACGACGCAATGGAATTCTTTCAATCATAGGTTCGATAACTTCCTTTGGCACGGCCTCATCATATCAGTTTCTGTAATCCCAGGTGCAACAGCATTAACACGAATACCTTTAGGTCCTAGTTCTCTTGCTAATGATACAGTCAATCCGTTTACTGCAAACTTCGATGCCGGATAAGCAAACCCACTTGGCTGTCCCGAAATACTCACCATGGAAGAAGTTGAGAGAATGACCCCCTTGCCTCTTGCCACCATACATTCTGCTGCTACACGAGTAGTATTAAATACTCCTTTTACATTTAGATCCATGACTTTATCAAAAGTCTCCTCTGTATAATCCATAAATGAGGTGTTTTCTGAAATCCCTGCATTATTTACCAGTATGTCGACACATCCATATTTTTCAGTTGCCTCTTTAAAAGCCTTTCTGACAGACTCCATGCTTGCCAGATTTGGACTAATTCCAGCAACTATTGCATTGGGATATTTTTCTTTTAATTTATCTACAGCAACATCTGCCGATTCCTGTGAACTTGCTGCCAACACAACTGAAGCGCCTTCCTTCAAGAATTTATCAGCTGTAGCAAATCCTATACCACGGCTTCCACCCGTAATGATTGCAACTTTATCTTTTAATCTCATTTAGACTACCTCCTTACTTTGTTTGTAGTTACATTATAAGCAAAAGGTAAATCATTTTCTGTGATATCATCACAATCACAAACTATCGCAGTCAAGACCACCCGCTTAGCGGGTGGCTTGCTCTGTCCCTATAAGGGACTATTCCCTGCTTGCGCCCGGAAGGCGCACTGACAGTCTGCCAACTGCACCACATTTACA
>NZ_QRNF01000077.1 GCF_003474435.1 Ruminococcus sp. AF46-10NS | reverse complement strand
GATTAAATTGAAGTTGACAATGATAAAATTGATTTATATACTTGAAGTAAATAAAATCGAAAAAAGAGTGACAAAGAAGGTGATGGAAAATATATGAGACGGTTTGATTATCAGGAAAAGTGGAAAAATCTGTTGACTCCTGAAATTGTATCTTATCTGACACAGATACATGAATTTAAAGGAGAACAAACTCTTTTTATTGAGGACAAAGCAGATACTCTTACACAATTAGTTGAGATCGCTAAAATTCAAAGTACGGAAAGTTCCAACAAAATAGAAGGTATTTATACATCAGACATCAGATTGCGGGAATTGGTAAAAGACAAAACAAGGCCAAGGACAAGAAATGAACAGGAAATTGCCGGATACAGAGATGTATTGAATACAATTCATGAAAGCCATGACCATATCCCGCCAAAGTCTGCGATTATTTTACAGCTTCACAGAGATTTGTATAAATTTGAAAGCTACAATATTGGAGGGAAATATAAAACTGCAGATAATGTCATTGAGGAAGAAGATTCTCAGGGAATAAAAAAAATACGGTTTAAACCAGTACCGGCATGGGAAGCACCGGAAGCAATAGAAGAACTGTGCAGAGCATTTGAAGAGGCAATGGCAACAGGAAAAATAGATCCACTTCTTTTGATTCCAATGTTTATTCTGGATTTCCTATGCATACATCCGTTTAATGACGGCAATGGAAGAATGAGCCGTTTACTTACACTGTTACTTTTGTACAGATCCGGCTATATTGTGGGAAAATATATCAGTATCGAGAGAATGATAGAAAATTCAAAGGAATTATACTATGAATGTTTAAGGGAAAGTTCTGAGAACTGGTATGAGAATAAGAATGATTATATACCATTTGTAAAATATATGCTTGGCGTTATCGTAGGAGCATACAGAGAGTTTTCTTCAAGAATAAAATTGCTGATGACACAGAATATATCAAAACCGGAACGAATAGAAGAGATTATAAAAAATACTCTGGGAACAATTACAAAAAAGGAAATCGCAGAAAAATGTCCGGATATCAGTGTGGTAACGATACAGAGAACACTGGCAGAATTACTGACAGCAGAAAAAATTTTAAAAATCGGCGGCGGCAGGTATACGAAATATACCTGGAATAATGAACGATAGATGGGAGATAAGAAATGATCACTGGTGAATTAAAAAATAAAATAGATGGTTTATGGGATATATTTGCGGCAGGAGGACTTGTCAATCCACTGGAAGTAATCGAGCAGATTACATACCTGATGTTTATTCATGATCTGGATGATTCCGATAATATGCGTGCAAGAGAAAGTGCAATGCTTGGCTTGCCATTTCAGAGTATTTTTGCCGGAGAAGTAAAAATAGGTGAGAGAACAATTGACGGAAGTCAGCTGAAATGGTCCGTATTCCATGATTTTCCGGCAGATAGAATGTATATGATCATGCAGGAATGGGTATTTCCGTTTATAAAAAATCTTCATAATGATAAAAACAGTGCATATTCCAAATATATGGACGATGCGATATTTAAGCTTCCGACACCACTCCTTTTATCTAAAGTGGTGGATTCTCTGGATGAAATTTACAAACTTATGAATGAAATCCAGACAGCAGATGTCAGAGGAGATGTATATGAATATCTTCTTTCAAAAATAGCTCAGTCCGGACGGAATGGACAGTTCCGTACACCAAGACATATTATCCGGATGATGGTTGAGATGATGGATCCATCCAGCGATGAAGTTATCTGTGATCCGGCATGTGGAACCTCGGGTTTTCTGGTTGCAGCAGGAGAATATCTGAAAGAAAAAAGAAAAGAAGAAATTTTTTATGATAAGCAGAAAAAAGATCATTACATGAATCATATGTTCCATGGGTACGATATGGACCGTACCATGCTTCGTATTGGAGCCATGAATATGATGACTCACGGAATAGAAAACCCTTATATTGAGTATCGGGACAGCTTATCTGATCAGAATGCAGATAAAGATCAGTATTCCCTTGTGCTGGCAAATCCTCCTTTTAAAGGAAGCCTGGATGCAGAATCTGTTTCCGGAGATCTTCTTAAAGTTTGCAAGACAAAGAAAACGGAACTTTTATTTCTTGCTTTGTTCCTGAGGATTATGAAAATTGGAGGAAGATGCGCTTGTATTGTACCAGATGGTGTACTTTTCGGATCATCACGGGCACATAAATCCATTCGAAAAGAAATCGTTGAGAATCAAAGACTGGAAGCTGTAATATCCATGCCTTCCGGTGTATTTAAACCCTATGCAGGAGTATCCACAGCAATCCTCATTTTCACAAAAACAGAACACGGCGGAACTGATCAGGTATGGTTCTACGATATGAAAGCAGACGGATTCAGTCTGGACGATAAACGTACTCCTGTTACAGAAAATGATATTCCGGATATTATAGAACGTTTCAAAAACCTTGATAAAGAAGCAGAACGGAAACGAACAGACCGGTCATTTATGGTACCGAAAAAAGATATTGTGGAAAATGATTATGATCTCAGTATCAATAAATACAAAGAAATTGAATACACTCCGGTGGAATATCCGCCAACATCAGAAATCATGGCCAATATTCGGGAGCTGGAGCTGGAGATCGGAAAAGAAATGGATGAGTTGGAGCGGTTGTTGGGATTATAGAAGAAAGGATGGCAGATTCGAAAATTCGGGTTTGTGTGGGAAGATAATGGCAAAATTAGTTGAGATAACGGGGAAGGCAATGTCTGGTGAATGGGGATTTGACGATGAGACTGGAAACGGAATTCCTGTTCTTAGAACGACCAATTTTACTAATGAAGGCGTTGTTGATTATAAAAATGTTGTTACGCGAACAATTATTAAGAAAAATATAGATGAAAAGTATCTTCGCCCGGGAGACGTTATTATTGAAAAATCGGGTGGAAGTGACAAGCAACCAGTTGGTAGAGTTGTTTATTTTAATGGCCCAGAAAAAACATACTTGTTTAATAATTTCACAGGTTTATTACGGGTGAAAGATCAAACACTGTGGTTTCCTAAATATATTTTTTACTCACTTTATGGAAATTACCGTAGAGGTGGAACAAGAGCATTTGAGAATAAAACTACGGGACTTCATAATCTAAAGGTGGATGATTATGTATCAAGATACGAGATAACTGAGCTTGATCACAAAAAACAGATTGAAGTATGTGAGTATCTTGATAAGATTTACAAAGTAATTAAACTTAGAGAAGAAGAATTACAGAAGTTAGATGATCTCATCAAAGCCCGATTTGTCGAGATGTTTGGAAATCCGGTTGCAAATGACATGGGTTGGAATACATTGCCTTTAGAAAATGCATGTAAATCCATTGTTGACTGTCCTCATTCAACGCCTTCCTATACGAATGAAGATACTGGTTTTATGTGTATTAGAACATCTATTATAAAAAAGAATAAGATTCTTTGGAATGATATAGAGTATATTTCTGAAGATGAATTTGTAAAAAGAATTCAGCGAAAGAAACCAGAGGTTGGTGATATAGTATATACACGCGAGGGCGCAATACTTGGTATAGCTGCTATTATTGATAGAGATTGTAATGTTGCATTGGGACAAAGATCGATGCTTCTTTCACCGGATATAGATAAGTGCACATCAGAGTTTGTGTGTGTAGCGATGAATAGTGATTCATTTCTTGATAATGTTTTGAAAGGTGTTTCTGGTTCTGCATCACCACATATTAATGTGGGAAATATTAAGGCGTTCAGGATGATAATGCCGCCAATAGAACTTCAGAAACAGTTTTCGAATTTTGTTAAGCAAGTCGACAAATCAAAAGTTAAAGTGCAAAAAGCACTGGATGAAACACAAAAGTTATTCGATAGTCTGATGCAACAATACTTTGGCTAGAAAGGGGAGAAGCTGAATGGCGATAATGACGGTGTACCATGGTGGATATCAGGCTGTAGAGAAACCGGAAATCAGAAAAGGTCGTAATACAAAAGATTTTGGAACTGGTTTTTACTGTACGATTATAAAAGAACAGGCTCAAAGATGGGCCAGGAGATATGATACGAGGTTGTATCTGTCTATGATGTGCGTTTAAAATCGAATCTGAAAATAAAAGAATTCAAAGATATGACAGAAGAATGGTTGGATTTTATAATTGCATGTCGGAGTGGAAAAGACCATGAATATGATATTGTAATCGGTGCAATGGCAGACGATCAGATTTATAATTTTGTTTCTGATTACATGGACGGTACGATTACCAGAGAACAGTTCTGGGTTCTGGCAAAGTTCAAGTATCCAACTCATCAGATAGCATTTTGTTCCAAAGAATCATTGAAATGCCTGAAGTATAGAGATTGTGAGGTGCTATAAATGGCAGGAGAAGGACGTGAAAGCAAAAAAGATAATGATTTATTTTACACATGCAGCCTGATTGATTACATTGCCAGGAAAACAAAGAATACACGGGCAGATGTTGTAAATACGCTTGGAAAGCAGAGGATTGATAAAATTTATGACCTCGCAGATGTCTACCATTGTGATAACATTGACAGAGTCAGTGATGATTTTATCGAAGAAGCAGGAATACAAGAGGGAAAATTTGACAATGTGGGTGATTGTAAATACAGCATTCCATCACATTGGGATATTGGAAAGGTATATAAGCGGCTGATAAAAATGGTTGCTGCAGATGAGGGTATTGGAATTATAGAAGCTTTAATAAAAGTATACAATTCTTTTATCAGTGCAAAGATTGATGACTACAACAGCAGTGTATATTACGAAAATCCGTCATATATATTTGAATCGTATCGGGAAAACAGAATGCTATAAACGAAATAGTTGAAAGACATAGGTATATTTTGAAAGGATAATCTCATGAAAAAAGAATTGGTAATATTTGAGACGATAGATAAAGAGATATCATTATCTGTAGAGATTCTTGAAAATACGGTATGGCTTACACAGAATCAAATGGCAGAATTATTTAAAACGACAAAGCAGAATATTAGTTTGCATGCTAATAATTGTTTTAAAGAGGGTGAACTTGATAAAAATCAGTTGTCAAGGAATCCTTGACAACTGCGGCAGATGGAAAAAATTACAAAACAAAGCTCTATAATTTGGATGTGATAATTTCGGTTGGATATAGGGTAAAATCTAAAAGAGGTGTTGAATTCCGGCAGTGGGCTAATGAAATCCTTAAACAATATATACTAAAAGGTTATGTAGTAAACAAAAAACGCCTACAAGCTCTTGAAAAAACAGTTGATATTCAGACAAAAATGTTGGCGAATGCATTGGATGTAGAAGAGTCCGATATACTTAAAGCAGTAAATGAATATACGGATGCATTGCTTCTTTTAGATCAATATGATCATCAAACTTTAAAGAAGCCTTCGGGAAAAATGCCAACATATCGCATTACATATGATGAGTGTGTTACGATGGTTAATAATATGAGAGATTCGTTTAATACAGATGTTTTTGGAGTAGAAAAAGAAGCTGGTAAGGTTAAAGGGATAATTGCAGCTATATACCAGAGCGCATTTGGATATGATGCATATCCTTCATTGGAAGAAAAAGCAGCATATCTGTTGTACTTTATGATTAAAGACCATCCATATGCAGATGGTTGTAAACGAATAGCAGCTTCGTTATTTTTGGAATTTCTTGATAGAAATAATGTATTATTTGTTAATGGAGAAAAGAAGATCAGCGATGGTGCATTAGTAGCAATTACTTTAATGATTGCTGAATCAAGACCTGAAGAGAAGGATGTGATGGTTACACTTGTGATGAATTTATTGAAATAATTGTTTTAGATAGATATAAAAAATGAAGGGGAAACAAAAGGAATGATATAAAGGGGGCTGATTTGTGGATACGAAAATATACACAGATGAACAGAAATTATCAATTATGTATGAAGGGGAT
Source organism: Ruminococcus sp. AF46-10NS (assembly GCF_003474435.1). GTDB lineage: Bacteria > Bacillota > Clostridia > Lachnospirales > Lachnospiraceae > Blautia_A. The sequence continues at coordinate 331 of NZ_QRNF01000077.1, read as the reverse complement.
AAAGCTAGAGATGCTACAGACAAGATTAGAGGATTTTTATTTCAAGATTTTGTTACAATTATGTGTCTCCTTCAAAAAAATGTAAAATATGTTTGTTCAGAATACATTGAGGATGTGGATGTGTTTTTCGAGGACAATACATTTGAATTTATTCAGAATACATTGAGGATGTGGATGTGTTTTTCGAGGACAATACATTTGAATTTATTCAAGTGAAGTATTATCCCAAAACAAGGCCAAATATGAAAGAAATTTTAACGGATCTTTATTATCAATATCTTAGACTTGAGATGCTTCAAAGTACTTTAAAGGTAAGTCCGAAACTTTATAT
>NZ_QRNF01000076.1 GCF_003474435.1 Ruminococcus sp. AF46-10NS | reverse complement strand
ACGAATTATTTGAAGATTTTATGGATGATCCGGCAAATCAGGATTTTTCAATGGACAACGGTCTGGTTTGCCGCTGGATGACTGGTCAGGCTAAAATCAGTCCTAAAATTTCCGCTTACTATTCCAAGCCATCCAATCAGGAAAAATTAGCCCATACCATCCACCAGAATCTTCTTCCACTGATGTCTGACTGTAATATGGCTATACAAGATATTTACACTTTATTCATTCAGGATGACAGCATCTCAGATGCGAAAAAGAAAAATCTGACTCCCTTATATAAACCAGCCAATTCAAGACTGCTGTTTCTTGCAAAACTGATTTCTTTTGGCATGGAACGTCAATTCATCAAACGTAATACCAAAAATCAGAAGCTGCTCGCCGGAGGCGCTTTATCCCCCATTGTGCTGGATTATATTATGGACAGTGAGGTTCCGAAACCATGCCGTCATTTTATCGGAAGAGATAAAGAACTGGAAGAATTATATACCATGCTTGAGGAAAACCGTCATGTTTTTCTTTGCGGAATCGCCGGAATCGAAAAAAGTGAACTTGCCAAAGCCTAGGCAAAGCGGTACATAAAGCAATACACCAATATCCTTTATGTAGAATATACCGGCAATCTTCATCAGGATATTACTGACATGGATTTTATTGACGATCTTCCGGAAAGCACTGAACAGGAACGGTTTCAAAGGCATAACCGTTTCCTGCGTTCCCTGAAATCCGATACTCTGCTTATCATAGATAATTTTAATGTCACTGCGACACAGGACAGCTTTCTGTCAGTAGTATTAAAATATCGCTGCCAGATTTTGTTTACAACCAGAAGCAAACTGGATGAATACTGTACTCTGCCATTAAAAGAAATAGAGGATATGAACGCTCTCTTCCAGCTGGCATCAGTATTTTATTCAGAGGCAGACACGTACCGGCCAACAGTTGAAAAGATCATCGAAACTGTTCACTCTCATACTTTTGCCGTGGAACTGGCAGCAAAACTTCTGGAAAATGGAATCTCAACTCCAGACCAGTTATTAACAAGACTTCAGGTGGAAAAAGCATCTTTCCATAACGAAGATAAAATTAAAATAATCAAAGATGGACAAAGCAGCAAAGCCACCTATTACAGTCATATCCATACGCTGTTTTCGTTATACACTTTATCTCTTAAACAGCAGGATATCATGTGTAATATGTGCTTTCTTCCTTCTACCGGTATTTCTGCCCGTATATTTGCCAAATGGCTGGAATTGCCCACACTAAATGAGATCAACGATTTAATTGAGACTGGTTTTGTCCAAACAACAAAACGTCGCACTCTCTCTCTGCATCCGATGATTCAGGAAATCACCCTTTCAGAGACAAAACCATCTGTAACTCGCTGCCACATATTACTGGATTCTTTACAGCACATATGTTTAATGCATGGAATGGAAGTTGATTATTACAAGAAACTGTTTCAAACAATCGGAAATATCATAGAATTGATTGAAAAGGATGATATACCAAAGTATCTGCTTTTTCTGGAAAATGCATTTCCATACATGGATAACTATAACTACCACAAAGGTATGAATGGAATCATTCAGGAACTGAAATGTCTATTAAAGACAAAAAACATTGGCACCGACTCTGACCAGGCATTATTACTAGATTTTCAGGCAGCCCTTGAAACCAAACCTGAAAAAGCAATAAAACTGGAAAAAGATGCACTTGCTCAGATAGAAACTATCACTGCTGACAACGCTCGTCTTGTTTCCAACATTCATGCCAATCTCGGAGGACTTTACCGCATGAACGGTTATCCCGATCTTGCAAGAGAACACATGGAAAAAAGCTTCTTACTGCTTGACCAATTTAACCTGCTTCATATAAATGACAGCATACCTCAGATTGCCAATTATGCAATGTTCCTGACAGAACAGCAGGAACCTGAAAGAGGGATCTCCGAATTGCAAAAATTATCCGGTATCATCAAGGAATACCATTCTGATGACTGTCTGGATTATGCCAAAGTTCAGGAAACCCTTGGAACCATTTATCTGATGACCGCCAATCATTCAAAAGCCAAAACACATTAAAAAAAAGCTTTCAAAATATATGAAAAGATCTGGACTGATGAGCCTGAAATGATTGAAGCAAAATATCAGGAGATTCAGGAGTTATATCCACAAGTTGGTTCCTTTCTTGGACAACAGATATCAAATTCTTTAACAAAACAGGCATAATTTTGCGGCGGACAATTTGTCCGCCGTTGCTTTACTATCACTTTTGGTAGAAAGTATTTTCATCCTAATAATCATTAACGCTCTATGCTACTGATTTTTTTACTAATGGTCAATTGAATGATAAGGAGCGTCTATACGATGGGTATCTTCTTGATTACAAGGATGATGACAAAGATGACCATAGTCTTACTGAAAAGTGGAAATCTCTGATACCAATGCTTACGGCATTATGTACGTGGAGAGAAGAACCTAGGGAATAAAACTTATTCGTAATTTACATAAAAATGCAGGCAGAAGCAATCTTGAAAGTTTTCCTACTTATATCATTATTAAAAATAGGGGAATTTTTACAGCCCCGAGTTTGTTCATATACATTCATTATTTCTGCATAAATTCAAACACCGCCTCTTTCGTCGGAATCGCAGGGATTCCCCCTCTCTTTTGCACACACAATCCAGCAACTGCATTTCCCAAAACAGCACACTTTTTGATTTCTTCCCATTCCATTTTTTCAACATTCTTATTCATAGAAAGGATACTGCATAATACGCCTCCCCAGAATGAATCACCTGCCCCAGTCGTGTCGACCGCATTTGTCTGAAATGCTTTGATGATTTCTTTTCTGCTTTTGTTGCCATAAGAACGCCCTGTTCTCCCAATGTAATAGCAACCAGCTTTGGTCCCATGGCAAGGAGTTGGTCTGCAGCCTGCTCACAACTTTTCGCCTCTGTCAACAGAGTACTCTCTTCATCCGATACCTTCATGACATCTACCAATTCTATGACAGATCTCATTTTTTTCACTGCATACTCTTTGCTCTTCCAAAGAGACGGGCGGTAATTTGGATCATAGGAAATAAGTACACCCGCTGCTTTTGCCATTTTTACCGCTTCGATCGTTGTACTTTCTGCCGGTTCATCTGTCAGCGATAATGATCCAAAATGAAAAACTCTACAACCTGAAATTAATGTCTGATCCAGTTCTTCTTTTTTTAGCTGTGTATCTGCACCCGGTTTTCTTGCAAAAGAAAAATTTCGTTCTCCATTTTCACCGATTTCCACAAATGCCAACGTTGTAAAATAACCCGGGTCTTCAACAATAGCATCTGTATTGATTCCTTCCTTTTGCAATGTCTTCTTTAAAAATTTACCATGCATATCGTTTCCAACTTTTCCAACAAAAGATGTGTGATACCCAAAGTGGCTTGCAACGGTTAGAAGATTTGCCGGAGCACCTCCGGGATTCTGTTCGAACAATTTCCTCCCATCCCGACTGTGTCCTGCTTCCGTAAAATCAATCAGCAATTCTCCCAATGCCACGATATCAACTTTTTCTTCCATTTTTCAGTTCCTCCACAATCTCGTTATAACGTTTTTTATTTAACCGGTAGAAAAATAATACAACCGCAGTCACAATCCAAAGTGCACCTGGAATCGTCGTAAATGCATGTTTCATAATTGAAAGTACAGTTGCATTTTGTGTCTGATTTGCAATATAACCATATTTTCCAAGTAATCCTGCTAAAAGTGCTGTTCCAACTGCCATTCCGATTTTATTTCCAAGTGAAATAAATGCATACTGAAAACCATCATTTCTAAGTCCGGTTTTCCACTCCCCATATTCCACACAGTCTGGAATAATTGCATAGATTGCGGTATTAAATCCAGAGAAAAAAAACTGTGTGAGACCAGATAATGCATAAAAAATAGCTGGTGATTCTTTGGCATTGAAGAAAAACATAGACAACATTGAAATTCCTGTAAATAAAGCAAAGAGAGATGCTGTTCTTCCTTTGTTATTCAACTTGCGGAATACTGGTTGAAAACAGGCTGCCCCGATGATAGAAGGAATAATGATGCACATCGAATAAGTTGTGTAGTAGGAGGCATTCCCTTCCACATATGTAAAATAATACAGAATATCTGCGTTTCTACCATATAATGTAAATCCAAATAATATCTGTCCTACCAATGCAAGAAGATATGGTCTATTCTGCATGACTGCTTTCAACTGAACCTTTACAGAAATTTTTTCTTTTTCCGGAGTGATCACTGCCTCTTTCGTCTTCGCAAAGCAGAAGAAATGACAGGCTGTAAAAATACATCCATATATGACCGCAACCGTCAGATATCCTGTCTTTGCACTATGACTGCCGAATTTGCTGAGCAGTGGAACTGTGATAATATTTAACACACCAATTGCAATCATCGCTGCAACCGAACGGGATGTATTTATTTTTGCACGTTCATCAATATCCTGTGTCATAGCACCACACAAGGTCCATACGGAATATTCACACAGGTATACCCCAAAACCAGCAGACAATATGTAATTACCATATAAATGATCTTTCCATTCTGCGGCCAGTCGGGTCTTGCCCAGAATGTCATAACAAGAAGAATCGCTGTAATTGGTGCCGCTACTAACAGCCATGGACGGTACCGTCCCCATCTCGATTTTGTTTTATCCGTAAGTCCCCCGACGATTGGATCATTGATTGCATCCCAGAATCTTGAAAAAAGCATAAGTGCTGAAACAGCCGCCATACTGATTCCGAACACGTCTGTATAAAATATCATCAGAAAATTACTGACGAACATCCAGCTGAAATTACATCCAACATCACCAAACCCATATGCAATCTTACTGATCAGCGGTACTTTTCCATTTTTGTTTTCGCTTCCCATATGTCCCTCCTATTTTTATCAGAGTTTCTGACAGAACTCTATTCTTTCCTCATTTGGTCCCTTAATCATAAAAAACTTCACACCATTTTCCCAAAATGGTAGTTCTTCGATTCCGTCTGTAATAATTGTGTATTTTTCATTGCAGATTTTCTGATACATACTTTCAATGTCTTCCACATCAAGTGCAACATGTTGGTATGCACCGTCTGACATTGCCGCCTGCCCATTTTCAAAAGTCTCTATACAGTAATTTTTTATCTGTAAAAATGCCACTTTTTCCCCTGCTTTTTCATTATAAGACTGCATAATTACTTCAAATCCAAGACTCTTATAAAACTCAACTGTTTTCTGCAAATCGTTTGTCGGAAGCCCGATATGAGCAACTCCGACAATTCCATATTTATTTTCCATACGCACTCCTTACTTTTCACTGACGTTGATAATTACTTTCATCGTTGTCTCGCGGTTATCATCAATATACTGGTACGCCTTCAGATAATCTTTAAAAGCAAATGTCTTTGAGATGAGCGGTTTCAAATGAACTTTGCCCTCATTTACCAGTCTGATTCCATCTATGTAATCATCATGGCGATACATCATCGTGCTCTTAATGTCAAGTTCGTGGTCATTTGCCACTGCAAGATCTACTTCTGCCATTCCTGCAAAAACAGCCACCAGTACAATCGTGCTTCCTTTTCTTGCATATTTAATTGCCTGTCCCATTGTGATATTGTTTCCGGCACAGTCGTAGATCACATCTGCCTTATCCGGTCCAAATGCTTCGATCATTGCCTCACCGAAGTCTTTATTTTTTGTATTCACACACACATCAATTCCACATTCTTTTGCCTTTGCCAGTCTAAGATCACTGATATCTGTGATCATCACTTTCGCTGCCCCCATTCCTTTTGCTGCCTGTGCCACGAGATTTCCGATCGGTCCTGCGCCAAGGACTGCAATATTCATGCCAGCCACATCGCCCATCTGTTTTACACCATGAACTGCCACCGCAAGAGGTTCGATCATAGCTCCTTCTTCATAGGACATATCTTCTGGAATCGGTGTTACTTTCGATACATCCACTGCAAAATACTCAGATGCCGTTCCTGTCGTCTGAAATCCCATTACTTTTAATTCCTCACAGAGATTATACTTTCCATGACGACATGGATAGCAATGTCCACAATATACCTGAGGCTCTATCGTCACCTTCTGTCCCACATGAAACTCTGTGACATTTTTTCCAAGTTCTGTAATCTCACCGGAAACCTCATGTCCCTGTGTTACCGGATATTTTGTAAACGGATGTTTTCCATGATAAACATGAATATCTGATCCACAAACACCAATATTCATAATCTTTACCAACACCTGATTTTCCTTTACTTCCGGAACCGGAACCTCTCTGAAAATAATTTCTCCTGGATTTGTCATTACCTGCTGTACCATAATTGTTTTCTCCCTTTTTACGTTATTTTATTTTATGTTTTATAAAATGTTTTATTAAAGTAATTATATTATTACCATGTAAACACAATTTGTCAATATGTTTTTTCATATTTTTATATGTTTC
>NZ_QRNF01000075.1 GCF_003474435.1 Ruminococcus sp. AF46-10NS | reverse complement strand
AATCCCATTACTTTGGCAATGTCCGCATCTTTGGTACTGCCTTTGTAATTTTTACAGGCGAACTGAAACGAATCCAGAAACAGTTCATATTGCTTTAACATTAACAGCAGTAAGTCTTTAGAAAAAGCGTCTTCTGTTTTATTAAGATCAAAAGGTAACTGTTTGAGAATATCGCCCATCACATCACGAATCTGCAATTCCTTCTTATCCGTAATATCAGTTTCATATTCATCGGTTTCCCCTTTGAGCCATTCAATCGATACATGAAGTGCTTCCGAAAGACCTTCCAGTACCATCTTTTTGGTATTGTCAATCGAACCATTCTCATAACGCAGGATTGTGGAAGCGGTAACTCCCATCTTCTCTGCGACATAAGGCTGTGTCAGATTTAATTCGAGACGGCGCTGTTTTGCCCTGCTGCCGATCAGCTTGCGTAGTTCTTTATCTTTCATGCTGATGTGCCTCCTTTTTCGGTATGTCATTACTATACCACGCAACAAAATATATTGCAATATGCAATTTATAGAAAACGAATGAAATTTCATAATGCTTGACAAAGCAATATAAACACGCTATACTGACAGCACAAATGAAATTGCATAATGCAATTTAAAAGGAGGTGGTCATATGACACAAAGAAGGATTGCCTTATCTATTGAAGAAGCTGCTGATTATACGGGAATCGGCAGGAACACCCTGAGAAAACTGGTGGAATGGAAGAAACTTCCGGTATTAAAGGTTGGGAGAAAAGTCCTGATCAAAACGGATATGCTGGAACTTTTTATGGAAGCCAACGAGGGCAGAGACTTGAGGGATAAGGGAAATGTGAAAGCAGTCACAAGAAACGGTTCAACTTAAAAAAGCGGTTCCCGAAGAAACCGCCAAAGGTTCTATCAGACCGGAGTCATGATATACCTACACGCAAACAGATTATACCATGTACTTCGTCTGACAGACAACAGGAAACTTATGTTTGGAAGAAAAAGAAAGGACGATGATATTTATGGCAAGATCAACAAAGAGTTATGAGGAGCGTATGCTCCAGTTGGAAAAGAAAGAACAGGAAAGCCTTGAGAAAGCAAAACAGTATGCAGCACAGAAACGGGAACTGAAGAAACGTCAGAAAGATGTGGAAACTAAAAAGCGGACACACAGGCTCTGCCAGATTGGTGGTGCGGTGGAATCGGTGCTGGGTTCTGCGATTGAGGAAGATGATATCCCAAAGCTGATCGGCTTCTTAAAAAGGCAGGAAGCAAATGGGAAATTCTTCTCAAAGGCAATGCAGAAAGAGCCAGTTGCGAATACGGAGGAAGTGTAATGCCGGAGGGAGTGGATTTTCCATTCCCTTCATTGCTTTTTCATGAAGGGCGCACTTATGGACAACCAGAGGTCGTCCGTATAAGTTTGCCACAGGTGGCAACCGGTCTGCGCTTATGCTTGCCGGGCTCGTTCCGTCGGCGGGGCTTTCAGCCAGACCTGCTCATGCCGCAGGAGGCACTCTTCGCCAGAGGGGCGCATTCCATGCAGGCTGTTATGCACAGGGCACTCTTACGCAGAGGGCGTTCCGGCAGATACCATTTTCTTTTTGGGAAAACGTTACCTGCCGGAAATCAAAGCCGGATACGGCAGAAAGGGGGAAACGGAGCATGGCGATTTTTCATTATACAGTAAAGATTGTTGGACGCAGCAAAGGGAAATCCATCATATCAGCATCTGCGTATCTCAATGGTGATGTGATGAAAAATGAAGAAACAGGCAGGATCAGCTACTACACTGCCAAAAAAGAAGTCGTTTATACCAGCCTGTTGATGTGTGAAAATGCACCACAGGAATGGCTGAACGTACCTGCTGAAAATATCAGACGGTTTCAGAAATCTGCCCGATATAAAAGAGCAGATAACAAAGATGCTGCACTGGGAAAATTTAAACTTACTTTTCAGAAACAGCGTTTATGGAATGAAGTTTTGAAGATTGAGAAGACCTCGGATGCACAACTCGGCAGGTCATTTGAATTTTCGCTTCCGAAAGAATGGAGCCGACAGGAACAGATTGATTATACAACTGAATATATTCAAAAGATCTTTGTAGATAAGGGAATGTGTGCGGACTGGAGTATCCACGATAAAGGAGATGGAAATCCCCATGTGCATTTACTTGTGACGATGCGACCATTCAATCCAGACCACTCATGGGGGAACAAAGAAATCAAGGATTGGGAGTTTGTCAGAGATGAAAATGGAAATATTGTGGTGGATGAATCCCATCCGGACTGGTGGCAGGATAAAAAGAACCCTGACCGTCATGGAATCCGAATCCCCGTACTTGATGAAAATGGAGTCCAGAAAGTCGGGACAAGGAACCGCAAACAGTGGAAACGTGTATTAACCGATGCTACCGGGTGGAACAATCCGAAAAATTGTGAGCTATGGCGGAGCGAATGGGCAAACGTCTGTAATGCACATTTGAAAACGGAAAATCACATTGACCACCGTTCTTATGCAAGGCAGGGAAAATTAGAGATACCAACGATCCATGAGGGCGCAGATGCCAGAAAAATTGACGAGAAATTTCAAAACGGACAGACATCCTCTACTTCATGGAAAGTAGAGGAAAACCAGATCATAAAAAGACAAAATGCACTGCTGGATAAAATACAGATTTCTTTTGGAAAAGTATCCAGTGCATTAACACAATGGAAGGAGCGATTGCGTGACATTAGAAGAAAGCCGGGAAGTCATTCCCATGATGGAGACAATGATAAACCAGATCGAGGAACAGCAGAATCTTATGGCAGAGATGGTACAGGAATTGCAGGAACGGGACAGGCAGCTCCTGTCTTTTCAGGAGCAGAACCAGAGTTTAAAAAGCTTAAACAGCGAATTATCCAGGCTGCTAAATCTTTTGCCAGATACAGAAGAACTGCTCTCACAGATCGAGCAACAGAAAACCAGAATCGAACAGTTGGAAAACGAGAATCAGCAATGGCAGGAATTAACGCAGAAGCTGAACAACGAGAACAGCTTATTGCAGAAACAGAACAGCGAATTGCTGACCTTAAACAGCAGATAGAGAAAGCGAGGGAGATCGATGAGCGAATGCAGAAACTTAGAGAACGTCGGGCAGGTGGAAGAACTTCTGCTGATGACCGAACAGATGCAGGACGAACTGGATCAGAAAGACCAGACAATCCAGGAACTAAACAGGCAGCTAAGCGAATCGCTGACCTTGAACGAGAAATTGAACAGCGAAAACAGAGCCGAGAATATCGAAGCATTGCGGACAAGATTAAGGCAAACAGAGGAACGATTGACCAGCGAGACAGACAGCAGGGAAAGAGCCGACGCAGAAGCCGTGGCATGGAAATTTAAGTATGAAAAAGCAGAGCAGGAAAAACTTTATGCACAGACACACCAAAAGACGGTAGAGGTAGCTGTTGAGAAAAAAGTGCCTTATGAGAAATGTGAAAAATGTGACCGTACTGCTTACCGGAAAGCAAAAGAAAAATGCGATAGCCGTAAAAGCCAGTTAGAAAAGAAATATAAAAATATGACGATTGGTTATGAAAGTATCTTGTTTCTACTGGCATGGTACAGCATAACAACAACACTGTTTACTGCGATTCTTTCGCCGGTTTTCCTTAACGACTGTATCGTCTTTTTCGGTGCGTTAGGAAAAGGAATGGGAAGTTTATTTCGGGAGTTTGTGACAGGTGCAGACTCTTTCGGACAGTTAAGCAGTGGAATACCTAACAGTATTCTTTCCGGGATTGTGTACTGGCTGATTGCCGGTACTGTCATGGCAATTTTATTCGTAATAACCGGGTGGCTGATAATCGGGATTGGTTATCAGGTAGGAAAAATCTACCGGAAATATTGTTGGGATATCATCAGTATCGTGGTAGCGATAACGAGTACAGCTGTTGTAATTTACTTTGGAGAATGGATTAAAAACGCTAATCCGATAAATCTTATTGTATTGCTATTACTGTCGCATATTATTTATATTGGAATCAGATGTTATGTGAAAGACTGGATGGAAGAACGAGGATATTATTAAAAGAGGACAGGGAAATTTCATAATCTTCCTGTCCTTAGTAAGGGACTATTGATTGTTTATATAAAGAAAAAGTATATAAATAAATCTTGACAATTAGTACGAACTCGGACTATACTATAAAAGTCCGGATTCGTACTAATTTAAGGAGAAAAAAGATGAGAAAAGATAATAATATGATAATACAGTTGCAACGATATTATGCTTTATGGAAAGAATGTACAGCAATGTATGAGGAATGGTCAAAGGATCAGGGACTGTCTTCAAATGGAGTTTTTGCTTTGTATTCATTTTATGAAAGTAATGGAAGATGCACGCAGAAAATGATAAGTGAAAAATGGAATATACCTAAGCAAACGGTAAATACGATACTAAAAGATTTTCAGAAAAAAGGATACATCAATATGGTATCTGATGATTCAGACAAGAGAAATAAGCTGATATGCCTCACAGAATCAGGAATGGAATATACGAAAGATATCATAGAAAAACTGCACTCAAAAGAAATATATGTAATCGAAAAAATGGGATTAGAGAATATAGAAAGTCTTAATGATAATACAGAGCTGTTTATCAGACTTTTCAAGGAAGGAGATTGTAAGAAAAATGAATCATAAATCATTATTTTTTAAATATGTTATTCCATCTATTATAGCATTTGCATTATCAGGAATATATGCGATAGTGGATGGATATTTTGTAGGCAATACCATAGGAGATGCTGGACTTTCGGCTATTAATATTGCATATCCGATTGTGGCTTTGATTCAGGCTCTTGGAACAGGAATTGGTATGGGAGGAGCTGTTTATTACTCAATTAATGCAGCAGAAAAGAAAGGAAAACGGGCAGAAGAATTTATTGCTACAAGCTGGTGGCTTCTTGTAATAGTAAGTGTTATCAGTACCATAATTATTTACTCCTTTTCGTCTAAAATTTTAGGATTGCTTGGAGCAGATGGAATTATATTAACAAATGCGACAGATTATATCAAAATTATAGCACTTGGAGCAATATTGCAGATTCTTGGAACTGGAATGATGCCATTCATTAGAAATTATGGAAACTCTTTCTGGTCAATGTTTGCGATGGTTGGTGGATTCATAACCAATATTGTTCTGGATTTTATCTTTGTATGGATATATGAAATGGGCATGAAAGGTGCAGCCACAGCTACAATAGCCGGACAGGGTGTGACTGCAGCAATTGCAATCATATACGCATTATATAATAAAAAGTTTTATGTGTATGTATCCTTAAAAAATGTAAAAGAAATGTGTGGCGCTATATTCAGAGTAGGTCTTGCACCATTTGGGCTAGCATTGACTCCTAATATTTCATTGGTGTTTATAAACCGATTCTCCGCTTCTTATGGGGGAGAAAAAGCTATTGCAACTTATGCATGTGTATCCTATATTATCTGTATCATATATCTCATATTGCAGGGCGTAGGTGATGGAAGTCAACCTTTAATGAGCCGTTTTTATGGTGAGAAGGTTCAAGAAAGCCTGAGAGGAGTTCAGAGAATGGCATACATTTTTGCAATAATTCTTGCTGTTTGTGGTGGAATTATCATGTATGTAAACAGAGCAAATATTGGAGGGGTTTTCGGAGCTTCTTATGAAGTAAGTATTGAGATTTCTAAAATTGTACCTATATTTTTAGTGTCATTACCATTTGTTGCGATTACCAGAATAGCGACAGCTGGATTTTATGCTACTGAAAAAAGTGGATTGTCATACATTCTTACATTCATTGAACCAGTATTGATGCTGATATTTATGCTTGTTTTACCACCTTTATTTGGTGGACAGATTATGATATGGTGGAGTACGGTATTGGCACGTGTTTTTTCAGCGATTCTGGCATTCATACTAATAAAATATTGCGAAAAGGGAGATTTGCAATATGGAATACAGAAAATTTAACAATCAGATAGTAGCAAGAATAATCTAGGTTTATCTATTGTATTTTTAAGGACAGCCTCATAGCAATAGGGCTGTCCTTTTAAAATTATGAAGCTAATTTTTAATAAATTCTAGTAGATTTTGATTGGAATAATCATAACTCTAATGAATCTTCAGCATCTACCCACATCTGTAAATTCCCATCAAGATATAACCTTGCATATTCTAATGGCTCATCGATTGCAAGCGATGTCAAAGCACAATCAGATCCAGGTGTGGTTCTTAAATTTTTTTCTGCTTCCCAACAATCAATACGGAGTATATAGCCCGTATTAGTATATACATCAATGCTGTTGCACTGTGGATTGTATTCTGCAAATATTGTTCTCATCGTATCCCATCTCCTTATCATTTAATCAATCAGTAGTAGCAAAAATTAAGAAGCATTTCAATCAGTTCACCATGTCACTTTTATTTTGTGTTATACTGTCTTATAGATTTTTCTTGCCCTTGTATTTGCCCTTATCAGAGTGCATAAACACTGATGGGACGATATAACACAAGGGAAATAATAAGGGAAAGCTCACCTGCGACAAATCCAGTGTTTTCAAGGGG
>NZ_QRNF01000074.1 GCF_003474435.1 Ruminococcus sp. AF46-10NS | reverse complement strand
GCCCTTGTATTTGCCCTTATCAGAGTGCATAAACACTGATGGGACGATATAACACAAGGGAAATAATAAGGGAAAGCTCACCTGCGACAAATCCAGTGTTTTCAAGGGGTTGCGAAGAATTTAATAATAAAATATAACAGTTATTAAATTTCTTAAAACAGGTGAAATCTCAATCAGAATTTGTACCGTGATCCCGACAAGGAAAGTAACAACGAAAAGTGTAAATGCCGCCAGAATTTTGGTAATTGCTAATTGTTTATGCCCATATTTGGTGGTTCGCAGGATGCTATCACCGCCCGTTTGATATTCTCCGGCGAAAGTAGGTGCTGCGATTGCCACACACAAAATAGCAAGGAACAAAATATAAAACTCAATATAATCAAATGCATCTTTAGAAATTCCAGAATGAAGATAAAATGGCGTATCAAGTTCTGAATATTTTTCAAGAGCTTTCTGCTGTGCGGTTTCGTTTTCTCTTTGCTCATTCCGCATGACATCCTGTAAATGTTCTGCGCACTTTTCGTAATAGGCTCCGTCAATGTCATTCGGGTCAATATCCATTAAATCAGCACCAATGCCTGTTGATGGATCAGCAAACGCTTCGGACAGACCCATCAGCAAGTGACGGAACGGGACGATTTTTTCAATATATACCGTCAGAGGAAAGCCATCTTCCTCGACCGGCCCATATTCTCGAACGCAGCTTTGATAAGTTTCCAAAGCCGATTTGATCCTATCCGGGGTCACTTCACCAGCGGATGTTTTATATAAATCTTGTTTGTACTTGATAGCTGCCAAGCCATCTAATTCTGTAACCGTGCCATCTTCGTTTGGACGGTTAATACCCTCAAATGAAATAGGCAGGTATGCCATGGCTACGGAAAGCAAAAGTGCGATTGCAAGTAAAATCATGGTACGCCGTGACTTCAAAATACGTTTTAGTTCAAGTCTAAAGAGCCGCATATTATCTGTCCTCCTTTTCCAAGTCTGTCTGCGGGAACAACCACAGATACAGATCTTCCAATCGTGGCTCCGTTGTAACAGACCCATCAATTTCCGAATGTTCGGACAGATAACGAATAGAAACCTGATTGTGATCTTCGCCTCGCTGATTGATAATGCGCAGCCGCATTTCACATTCCGGCAGCTTTGAGGTCGGAATTATGCAATTCCAAACCTTGCCCTCAATCCGCTTGACAAGTTCTGCGGTAGTTCCGACATCAACAATTTCTCCGGCTTTCATAATTGCGTTGCGCGTAGAAATATATTCTATGTCAGATACGATATGGGTGGAAATCAACACGATTCGATCATGCGAAAATTCGGAAATGAAATTCCGCAGACGCACGCGCTCTCCGGGATCAAGTCCTGCTGTCGGTTCGTCCATGACAAGTATCTCCGGGTCGTTCAACATAGCCTGCGCAATACCAACACGACGCTTCATGCCGCCTGACAGATTGGAGATTTTTTTCTTTTTCACATCGGAGAGCGAAAGAATGTCCAACAAATAATTGATCTTTTTGGTAGTTGCCCTTGTAGGAATATCTTTCAGCGCAGCCATATACTCCAAATAATCTTTGACCGTAAAATCCCGGTGATACCCAAAATCCTGCGGTAGAAAGCCAAACTTGCTTCGGTAGACTTCACCTAACTCTCGAATGTCTTTTCCGTCATAGTAAACCGCTCCGTTGGTTGGTGTCATAATATCAGCAATCATGCGCATGAGCGTGGTTTTCCCTGCACCATTCGCCCCCAAAAGTCCCCAAACGCCGGGAGTCAACGTCAGATTGACATCATTTACTGCTGTTTTGTCTTTGAACTGCTTGCTTAAATGCTCTATTTTCAGTTCCATGCTTACACTCCTTTCTTTTGCTTCAGCTGAACAATAAAAAGCCCTTGTTCGATATCATTGTACCGAACAAAGGCTTTTCAATCTCAAAAATCACACGCTTAAATTCCTAAGTAATTCCTAAGATCACATTCTTATTTTCCTAAGCGGAAAGGGGTAATGTAATCACAAAGTCTATGGTTTCATTTTGACTGGATGCAGTAATCTTTCCACCATGTAAATGTATAATTTCTTCCGCAATAGAAAGGCCAAGCCCCGCACCACCTGTATTAGAAAGCCGAGCATCATCCAAGCGATTGAATTTTTCAAATATACTGTTAAGCTGTTCCTGTGGAATTGTTTTTCCACGATTTTCAAAAGTGATCTGTATATCATGCTCTAACCGTTTGGCGGATATAGTAATCTCTGTCTGCGGGTAGCTATATGACGCTGCATTTCGTAAAAGGTTACTGAAAACTCTCGCCAGCTTTTCGGGATCAGCGTTCACAGATAAGTTGTCCTCCGCAGTAAATACGCCGTGTTGCCATTTGCAGAGAGTGTCGGGTATATTTCATCTATTACCTGCGCAATCAAACAATGTAAATCTATATTTTCTTTTTTGATAATGACCGTATGTGCATTGTACTTGGTAATTTCAAAAAGTTCATTGATGAGCTTTTCAAGGCGTTCTGCCTTATTCAACGCAACTTTTACATACTTTTCCTTTTGCTGTTCAGGCATGTCAGGGGCTTCATGGAGCAGGCTCAAATAGCCGATTACCGTTGTGAGAGGGGTGCGTATATCATGTGCCAGATACATAATAATTTCATTTTTCTTTTCTTCTGCCTGCTTTGCAGCCCGTTTGCTCAACAGAACAGACATTTTGATTTGATTGAGTTGTGCCTCCAATTCTTTCAGTGGGTCAGACAATGATACGGTATGATTGTTCTGCTCATAGACCGTTTGGGTCGCATCAATTACTTCATCCAGATAGCCCCACGGTTTTTTCCAATAGTAATTGAAAATACATACAAAGCCGATCATCAGATACAAAATAAAAAGCAGATCGAGCCGCCAGTAGAGCCATGCAAAAATACCGTTGTCAAATTTTGAAAAGATGTAGTCCAAGATAAGGGTCAAACCATATCCAACAACGGTATAAACCAGCAATGATAGGTATAAGCGCACTTTAAGGCGCTTTTCTGTTGTCATTTCTTTCTTCGACATGAGAATACACCTCCTACCGATTAGCAAACAGAAGACAGCCAAGTAGGCCAATCACGACAACACTTACTATGCCTGCCAGAATGGAAAACAGTCTGTTTGCTTTTATTCTATTTCCGATTAACCGGGCTGCCATCGAATATACAGCAAGCCCCAAAAGACCACCTGCCGTATTTGTGAGTACATCAGTAATATCAGAACGTCCGACTGCTAAGATATACTGCATAGTTTCCAATAAAAAACTTGTTCCAGCAATCAGCATGAACTTCACATATAATTTTGTTCTTGGCAGAAGCATTTGAAGATAAATGCCCATAGGAACAAAAATCAAGAAATTTTCGAGTACCTCTGTTAAGTGAAATGCTGCTCCAATTTCCTTGTCATAGTGAAAAGGAATAAGGTTTATACTCCTTACTTTATCCAGATCACTGATTGAAAACTGTAGTTTGAACAGTATGATCCAAACCAGAAGTGCCAGATAAATTAAGAATAAAATAGTTGCCAAACAATTTGATTTTCTCTTCATAGCGTTCTCCTTTCGCTTAAATTTTGTAGCCGACACCCCAAATCGTTTTAATATACTGCGGAGTATCGGAAGTATCGTTCAGTTTCTCGCGCAGATGCCGGATATGCACAGTAATTGTGCTGCTGTTTTTAGAGTAGTATTCATCTTTCCAAACCGCATGAAACAGTTCCTCAATGCTTACAACATTTCCAGCACTTGACAAAAGGACGTGGAGAATAGAAAATTCTGTCGGGGTTAGAGAAACAGGTTCCCCATCCAACAAACATTCGTGGGTTTGAACATTCAAGCACAATTTGTTATAGGAAAGTTCCGATGGAACTTTCTCTGTGATGATACCGGGCGAATATTTCTTGTAACGTCTTAACTGCGCTTTCACTCTGGCAACTACTTCAAGTGGGCGAAAAGGTTTTGTCACATAATCGTCCGCGCCCAATGTCAGCCCCGTTATTTTATCCGTTTCCTCAATTTTAGCCGTTAGCATTATGATTGGATAAGTGTATTTCTTTCGGATAAGCTGGCAAAGTGAAAAGCCGTTCATATCCGGGAGCATAATATCCAGAATGGCAAGATCAATGTCGCCGCTTTCAATACACGATATGGCATCCGTTGCGCAGTAAAATTTATAAACGACGTAATTTTCGTTTTTCAAGTAGACCTCCAACAGATCCGCTATATCTTGCTCGTCATCTATAATCAATATCTTTTCAGACATATTTTCAACTCTCCTTTTTGCTTGTATTCGATTAAGTATAACAAATACAGCATCTAAATTCACAATGGATTGCATGAGAAATTATTAAGATTTTCCTAACTTTTTTTCATGCTAATATGATAATGCACATTAGCATATTAGCATGAAAGTAATCACAAATAACACCCATGAACAAATTTAATTATAACAATGTCCCTTTGCAAATGCTTGTTTTATTGCTTTCATTATGGAATACTATCGAAAGTAGACATTTTTTTGTGCAAAACCACGAACTTGTCCATTTATAAGAAAAAGAATAAATTATTAGGGATATTTTTGATTTCTGCACGTCTAATAGATGTAAAGAAAATGCTGGCTGGCAAAAAAAAGGTGGTGTTTAAATGACAAAGGAACAACTTGGATCTCTGATCCTAGATTCAGAAAGACAATTATACTCAACTGCAAAAACAATTTTATTTAGTGACTATGACTGTGCAGATGCTATTCAAGAAACAATTGTGAAGGCTTTTTCCAACGTCGGCACATTAAAAAACGATAACTATGCCCGGACCTGGTTAATCCGTATCTTAATCAACGAATGTTACAGCCTTGTGCGTAAATCCAGTAAATTTATCCCATTGGAAAATCTGGCTGACAGACAGGAACCGGAATCAGAAAAAACAAAGAATTACAGTGAATTGTATACAGCCGTAAATTCCTTAAAAGAGGAACTGCGTTTACCCGTTATTCTATACTATATAGAGATTTCAGTGTAAAAGAAATCGCCCAGATCCTTGAAATATCGGAAGGTGCCGTTCAAAAGAGACTTGCAAGGGCAAGAGGAAAATTAAGGCAGGAATTACAGGAGGTGTCAATATGAGATTAGAAGATATGAAAAACGATATTCCCGAAACACCGGATTTTATCCATAATATGATTCAAAATGAGGTAGCAAAGCAGCTGGCGGATAATAAAGTGGCGAATCTGCGAAGAAGAAAACGATGGACAGCTCCGAAAGTTGCCGCAGTGGCAGCTGCGTGTGCGCTGGCAGTTTCCACGGCAGTATATGCAGGAGTAAATCTGTATCACTGGTTTTTGGAAAAACAGGGTTCTTATGGTGTTTCAGTCAAAATTGATGCTGGTGATGCAGCAAAGAAGACCGTGCTTCCAGATGAGGTCCCAGAGGTAGATCTGTCTGCTAAATATGTTCCGGAGGGCATGAGCTGGATTGACGAGTACCATCTCCAATATCCTGAGCATGGCATGACTGGCGGGTTCAGTTTTTCATTTGTCCTGTTGGATAAAAATGATCTGGGACAGGTAGTACAGGATCAGAATGTTATTGATAGTGAAGAGCGTACATTTGGAAAATACCAGGGATATATCTCAAATATAATAGCATTACCGAAAACGGGGCTCTTAACCAGAGAATTTATCTTGTCTGCCCGGATTTATATCGTGTGCTTATGATCTACATCGGAGATGATGTGTCAAAGGATGAAGCCATAAAAGTTGCAGAAAATCTGGTGATTGAGGGAAACACGACTATGGTAAAGACCGCCGGATTGCCTACATGGAGCGGAGAGATGATATCTGAAAAGACAGAAGATGATAATGATGAAATAAGTACTTCTGTAAATGAGAAAAAACTACCCATTTACCAAATTGGTGACACCTTTGATCTGGATGTGATTGGTGAAAACACAAATGGTGAATATCTGGAAAAAACGATTTCTGTAAAGGTAGATTCTGTTCAAATTTCTGATGATCTTCAGCTTCTCGATCCGGACAAAATACCACAAGAATGGGCGGAAGCCATTGATGCTGATGGAAAGCTAGCTACAAACACATTGAATTATGTGAAATCTGGCGACGGAATCGATTCCCTGGATGAAATTGTGAAGTCAGAGGAAGTGAATCAGAAACTGGTCTATGTTACAGTTACCTATACCAATCATTCAAATGAGGAAATCGACCATATGCTTTATCTTGGTGCTTTACTGACCCTGACTAAAGAAAATGGAAAAGTACAGCTTTACATTTCAACAGAACAGGCCGGCGATGGTTATGACTACATTAGTTGGACCGGCGTGGCAAAGACTGGAGAAATGGTATATTATAGTGTCTCTGAAAATTATGGCAACGGTGGAAACTATATTTCCTCTATAAAACCAGGCGAAAGTGTACAACTGAACATGGCCTGGATCGTAAATGAAAGTGACCTCAAAAATCTGTATCTGAATGTGACTGGAGACGGAGCTTCATATGAGTTCTCGGAATATATACTGAAAAAGGGACTGGTAGATATTCGCAAATAATATGCTATCGTTTATGATTCCATTTTTTTATATGTCATATATGAAAAAGCGTTTTTCGATTCCTTTTGGTTTCGAAAAACGCTTTCTTTGCTTCTTCAATCTCTGCACATGAAGTGTAATCTGTGGTATCCAATACGATTTCCTCATTCTTTCCATTGCCGGTTAATAATTATAACGACAGTGTACTATATGAAGCAACCGACAACA
>NZ_QRNF01000073.1 GCF_003474435.1 Ruminococcus sp. AF46-10NS | reverse complement strand
CAATAAGCAGTGGGTGGGACTTACTTGTATCAGGAGGGGTACAAGCCCCTCCTGATAAACTGCGGAGCAGTTATTCGGTTATGAGCAAGTAGCGAAAGCGGATTGCGAATATCCGATTGAATTACGAAAAATAATAAACAGCGGGTAGGGAAAATGGAACTGTTATGGTAGTTTATATATTTTTTATATTTATTTAAGACCAGGCATATTGTAGTTTAGACTCATACATGCTAACATAAGTGTATTAAAAAGATTAATACACTTAATACATATATTACAGAGAAAGGAGTGTCATATGCTATTCTTGGATTATCAGGACAGGCGGCCGATCTATGAACAGATCGTGGAGAAATTCCGTCTGCTGATCCTGTCGGGGGCAATGGAACCAGATTCCAGAATGCCGTCAGTCCGCCAGCTGGCCATGGAATTGTCAATCAATCCCAATACCATCCAGCGTGCCTATATGGAACTGGAGCAGCAGGGACTGATCTATCCGGTAAAAGGAAGAGGCAGTTTTGTTACAGGCAGCAGCGAGATACGGCGGATCGGAATGGAAGAAATTTTGCGTGAGCTGAGAGAAACGACAGAGAAGTGCAGAACTTTCGGCATAGAAGAAGAGGAAATTATACATGTGATTAGAGAATGCTACAAGGAGGGAGACAATGATTGAGATCAGAAACTGCAGCAAGGCATTCGGGAAAGTGCAGGCAGTAAATCAGGTAAGCATGGATATCGGAGAACATGAAGTGTTCGGACTTATCGGTTCCAATGGAGCAGGAAAGAGTACGCTATTACGTATCATGGCAGGAATCATCTGTCAGGACAGCGGAGAGGTACTGCTCGATGAACAGCCGGTTTTTGAAAATGAGAAGATAAAGGAGCAGTTTTTTTACATACCGGATGACGCCTACATCCCGGCTAACTATACAGCTTCTGATATGACAGAGTATTACAGATGTTTTTACCCGGGATTTCGACAGGAACAGTTTGAGAAACTGATAAAACAGTTTCATCTGGATAAAAAAAGAAAGATCAGTACTTTTTCCAAAGGAATGAAAAAACAGCTTCTTGTAATACTGGGAATCTGTGCAGGAACGAAATATCTGTACTGCGATGAAACCTTTGACGGACTGGATCCGGTAATGCGCCAGGCAGTAAAGAGCCTTTTTGCATCGGAGATCATGAACCGGGAATTTACACCTGTGATCGCCTCTCATAATCTCCGTGAGCTGGAAGATATCTGTGATCATATCGGCCTTCTTCATAAGGGCGGAATTCTTCTTTCCAGAGATCTGGAAGATATGAAATTTCATATTCATAAGATACAGTGTGTACTTACAGACAAGTCAAAAGAAGAAATGCTGATAAAAGAACTGGACGTTCTTAAGACAGAACATCAGGGTTCCCTTTTACTTCTTACGGTAAGAGGTACAAGAACAGAGATCATGGAGCGCGTTCAAGCGAAAAATCCTCTTTTCTGTGAGATACTTCCACTGACTCTGGAGGAAATTTTTATCAGTGAAACGGAGGTGGCAGGCTATGAAGTCAAAAATTTATTCTAGCGAATATATCAAAAATTCTTCAAAAGGACAGAGGTGGATTCCGGCATTTGCCATGATCGCATTTCTCCTTGCATTTCCGGTAGCGGAACTTATTCTGATGGGAAAATGGAATGAGCGTAGCTACACTCAGAGTCAGCTTGCCTATCTGTATTCAAGCTTGTGGAGCAGTGATTTTCTTACAATGGGAGCGATCGTTGCTGCAGTAACAGCATTTTTGGCTGCAGTAAGCGGATTCTGGTATCTGTATTCTCCAAGAAAAGTGGATTTTTATCACAGCCTTCCGGTAAGGAGAAGTGCACTGTTTTTGCACAGAGTATTACTGGCTGTTATTTATTATCTGATTCCATATATAATCATGGAATTCGTTGCAGTATGCATTGGAGCAGCCAGAGGATATTACAGCCTCTCCATCATGAAAAAGGCACTGATACTGTTGGTAATCCATCTTCTGATGTATCTTCTGGTGTATTTTTCCACAGTGCTGGTGATCGCCTGCACCGGTACCATGCTGATGGGAGCACTTGCATGGGCAGGGCTGTTTATATACAGTATCGTTCTTGCAGTGATGCTGCAGATAAGCGGACATTTATTTTTTGACACCTGGTACGAAGGCAGTTACGGGATTCTGGCAGCAGTGCGGGATCAGGGATCTCCCCTTATGGTGATCGTAAGCTTTATAGATAAATACAGCAGCGGGAGCTTTGGAAAGCAGTTGCTGATACTGATCCTTACGCTGTTTATCATGGCAGCGCTTTCCTGGATGGCATTTTGCAGAAGAAGATCAGAAAATACAGGAAAAGCTCTGGTATACACCTGGATGGAACCGGTCTTAAGTGCCCTGATCACAATACCATCCGGACTGGGGATCGGT
This sequence comes from Ruminococcus sp. AF46-10NS, assembly GCF_003474435.1. Lineage (GTDB taxonomy): Bacteria > Bacillota > Clostridia > Lachnospirales > Lachnospiraceae > Blautia_A. The sequence goes on along the minus strand of NZ_QRNF01000073.1, from coordinate 5,216 downwards.
CTGATCTTTTATATGATCCCGGAAGATTCATCCAAAACAGCATGGTGGATCTTCGGAATGATACTGGGAACGATCCTGGTTCATGGAATTCTGGAAGTGATCTACGAAATGGATTTTCACAGATTTTTCCGCAGAAAAGTGCAGCTTATGATCTTTGGAGGATTCGTGGCAATCTGTGCACTGACCATGAAAATGGATCTTCTGAGATATGACAGTTATTTTCCGGCTTATGACAATCTTCAAGGAGTTGTGGTAAATGTATGCAATCTCTCATATACAGAGCAGCTTTGCAATGTGGAAAAAAAGAAGACGGAATCTATAAGATCCGGTATACTGCTACATCAGACAATAGTTCCGGTCTGCTGGATCAGCCGGTGATGAAGAGTAAAGCATTGTATAACAGTCTGAAGGATATCAAACTTCAGAATGAAAAAGAAAAAAGATCCGGAAGGCGTATGTATGTACGCTACATAAATAAACAAGGGTTCAGTGTCTGCAGAAGCTATAGTGTATCTTCTGCACAGGCACAGAATCTTATGGAAGCCCTGTATGATGAGCAGACATGGAAAGAAGACAGATATTCATTTTTCCAGCTGGACAAACAGTATCTGAAAGAGGTCACCGGTACTTTCTGTGACGGAGATATTCAAACATTATTTGAGAAAAATGCAGAGAAGCGTCAGGCACTGGTAGAGGCACTTGGAAAGGACATTCTGGAAAACGGCGGTCAGACAGTAAAAGACCAGCCATGTGCAATGCTGATGTTCGATTATACGGGAATTCCGTCAGAAGGCTACATGAATGAAGGGGGAATGAATGTACCGGCTGTGCAGGAAGGAGAGAATGTGTCCACATCCGTTCTGGTGTATCCGTCATATAAGAGAACACTTGCAATTTTGGAAGAAACAGGATATCCTCTTTCCATGGATGAGCTGCCTGTTGAGTATATTGATGTTTATTACTTCAGCTCCGAAGCTGCCGGCGAAGATGATGAAGCTTTTTCCGACATTGAGTCCACTTCGGATCTTGAAGAAACAGAAAACGGTTATAAAGTCCGTTACGATAAAAAAGAACAGCTGGAAGCCCTGAAAAAATGTATCCGTCCATCACAGCTGGTAAATGGATGGACTATCTGGAATGCAGATGCCACAATGGAAGTGGTTCTGGAAGGACAGGAGAGTACTGGCGAGGATTCCGGATTTTATATGACATTTGCCGGTGAGATCCCGGATTTTATCAGAGCAGATGCAAAGGCAGCCCATGTAACAGAATGGGAGGTAAATGATTAATGGAAAAACCAGTCCGGCTGGATAAATTTCTGGCAGATGCCGGCGCAGGTACAAGAAGCGAGGTAAAAAAATACATACAGAAGGGTCAGGTGCAGGTTAACGGGAAACTTGTGAAGAAACCGGAGCTGAAAATAACAGAAGAAGATCAGGTGGTTATGAATGGGCAGGAGATCCATGCTGCACCGGAATATGTATACTATCTTTTTAACAAACCGGCAGGCTGTGTCAGCGCAACGGAGGACTCCAGAGATAAAACGGTTCTTGACTATATTGAAGAGAAGGACAGAAGAAAGGGACTTTTTCCGGTGGGACGTCTGGATAAAGATACAGAAGGTTTTCTTCTGATCACAGACGACGGGCCTCTGGCACATGAGCTTCTTTCCCCGAAAAAGCACGTAGATAAGACCTACTATGCAAAAGTGTCCGGGAAAGTGACAGAAGAAGACGCTGCAAGGCTTGCAGAAGGCGTGGATATCGGGGAAAAGGATCTCACACGTCCGGCAAGGCTGGAGATCCTTTCTACCTGGGAGTCTGGTACGGAATCAGCAGAAGCTGGTAATAACTGGGAATCTGAGATCCGACTTACCATCCACGAGGGAAAATTCCATCAGGTAAAACGGATGATGGAGGCATTAGGAAAAAAAGTGACTTATCTGAAAAGACTATCTATGGGACCGCTGGCGCTTCCTTCAGATCTTTCGACAGGAAAATACCGTCCGCTCACCGAAAAAGAACTGGAGCTTCTGAAATCCGCCGGAAACAGCTGAAAAAACAGAAAAAAATTGGAAAAATCCCCTTTACATAAGGGGATTTCCTATGCTATAATTCAGAAGTTGCAAAAATAAGCACGCACGGCGATTCTGTAAGGATGGTGCCCTACGGTGTGAGGATGGGTCCAGAGAGAAGGCGACCTGTGCGGAAGAATTTAACCAAAAAGGAGAAAAGACATGAGCGTTATTTCAATGAAGCAGCTTTTAGAGGCAGGTGTTCATTTCGGACATCAGACAAGAAGATGGAACCCTAAAATGGCTCCGTACATCTACACAGAGAGAAATGGTATCTATATCATCGATCTTCAGCAGTCTGTAGGAATGGTTGACGATGCTTACAATGCAGTAGCAGATATCGTTGCCAACGGTGGACACATCCTTTTCGTAGGAACTAAGAAACAGGCTCAGGATGCTATCCGTACAGAGGCAGAGCGTTGTGGAGAGTTCTTCGTAAATGAGAGATGGCTTGGTGGTATGCTTACAAACTTCAAGACAATCCAGAGCCGTATCGCAAGACTGAAAGAGATCGAGACAATGGAAGCTGACGGAACATTCGACGTACTTCCTAAGAAAGAGGTTATCGAGCTTCGCAAAGAGCTTGTTAAGCTTCAGAAGAACCTTGGCGGAATCAAAGAGATGAAGAGAATCCCGGATGCTATCTTTATCGTAGATCCTAAGAAAGAGAGAATCTGCGTACAGGAGGCTCATACACTTGGAATCCCGCTTATCGGTATCTGCGATACTAACTGTGATCCGGAAGAGCTTGACTATGTGATCCCGGGAAATGACGATGCTATCCGTGCAGTAAAACTCATTGTTTCCAAGATGGCTGACGCTGTTATCGAGGCTAAGCAGGGAACTGCTGAGGCAGATGGCGAGATCGAGGCTGAGTCTGAGGAGTTTGCAGCTACAGAGGAATAATTCGTATAAACAGAATATTTCAGGAGGAAACGAACAATGGCTATTACAGCAGCACAGGTAAAAGAGTTAAGAGAGATGACCGGCGCCGGAATGATGGATTGTAAGAAAGCTCTTACATCTACAGATGGTGATATGGATAAAGCAGTTGAGTTCCTGCGTGAGAAAGGTCTTGCTACAGCACAGAAGAAAGCAAGCCGTATCGCAGCAGAGGGTCTTTGCAAAACTCTGGTAACAGAGGATGGAAAGAAAGCAGTCGTTGTTGAGGTTAATGCTGAGACAGACTTCGTTGCAAAGAACGAGAAGTTCCAGAGCTATGTTGCAGATGTTGCAGCACAGGCACTTAACACAACAGCAGCTGATATCGATGCTTTCCTTGCTGAGGCATGGGCACTTGATACAACTAAGACTGTAAAAGAGGCTCTTGCAGCTCAGATCGCAGTAATCGGCGAGAACATGAACATCCGTAGATTTGCTCAGGTTGAGGAGCAGAACGGATTCATCGCTTCCTACACTCATATGGGTGGAAAGATCGGCGTTCTTGTAGATGTTGAGACAGATGTTGTTAACGATGCTGTTAAAGAGATGGCTAAGAACGTAGCTATGCAGATCGCAGCTCTGAAACCGCAGTACACAAGCGACAAGGAAGTAAGTGCTGACTATATTGAGCATGAGAAAGAGATCCTTATGGCTCAGATCCAGAACGATCCGAAGGAGTCCCAGAAACCGGCTAAGGTTATCGAGGGAATGATCACAGGACGTATTAAGAAAGAGCTTAAAGAGATCTGTCTTCTTGACCAGACATACGTAAAAGCAGAGGACGGAAAACAGTCCGTTGCCAAATACGTAGAGCAGGTAGCAAAAGAGAACGGTGCTAAGATCCAGATCAAAGGCTTCGTTCGCTACGAGACAGGCGATGGTCTTGAGAAGAAAGAAGAGAACTTCGCTGAGGAAGTTGCAAAACAGATGGGTAAATAATCCATTAACTTAAGTTTTCATTATATTAATAAGTCTGAATTTAAGTATTTAAAGGCTCTGAAAGCCTTATAAACACTACGTTTCACAGTGATTATAAGGTTTTCGGGGCTTTTTTTCTATATTTTTCTAAAAAAGTCCTGAATACCGCCAAGCATCGCTGGAAATCACCAAGAATCTCCTCAAATTGAGTATTGAGTAAGGAAAAACTGAGTAAAAGCAAAGACTTGCAATCTTCAGCGAAGTTACTCAAATTATCAGCGGTTTCATCAGATCACTATAATTTCAAAAATCAAATTATTAACTTAAAAACTAATCTATATTCCATGATTATCTGGAAGGGTTTGATACAAGGTACATGAGAAAAGCTGTGATTGAGCTGTTCCAGGTGCCTGATACAAAACCAGAAGACAGAGATCCATATATGGAAGAATTTCTGGCACAGTTCCCATATGTAAATGGTGGGTTGTTTGCAAATGAAGATATTGAAATTCCACAGTTTACGGATGAAATCAGAAATCTTTTACTGGAAAAAGCATCAGCAGATAACGGTTCAGAGAACAAAGAGACCAGCTTCCTTTTGGCGTTAATACAGGATCAATTAAAAATTATTTTCCACTATAACATAAAAAAATGGTGGCATTTCGTATCTGCTGAAGGTACATAAGAACATTCTCCTGTCATATAATGTTCTGTAAATCAATCTGCATGGATGTTCGCTGATAATAGGTATTTATGATGTCCTGTAAAGTAATCGTATTCATTTTTTCTTCGGCAGCCTTTTGAATTTCATTATAGAATTCCTGTAAAGACAACTGAATATTAATGCCAACGCCACAATCAGGGTTGGTATGAGTATCTAAATGAAGCAGCGGTTTCTCGCCTTCAACTGCTTTATAAATATCCAGCAATGTAATCTGGTCGGCTGGTTTTGAAAGAGAAGGACGGGCATGTCCGGCTACACTGGTCATAAGTCCGGCTTTTTTTAGTTTTAACATAAGCTGGCGCACAAAGCCGGGATTTGTATGTATACTTTCTGCAATTGAGGCACTGGAGAGAGATTTTTCCTGGTTGATAGCAATCAGAACCATCACATGAACAGTATCACTTAATTTCGTTGAATATTTCATGATAAGAAACTCCTTGTAGTATGATATAATGATTTTGCTTTCACATTTTTGAGACAAAATATTTCTGGCTTGTTAAAAGCATCTCATCTACAATACTTTCTAATGTGTTGAGAACTTGTACATATTCTTTATTT
>NZ_QRNF01000072.1 GCF_003474435.1 Ruminococcus sp. AF46-10NS | reverse complement strand
GGTCAATTTTAAAAATCACGAAATTGCAGGCTTTACAACACTTTGTAACACGATATAGGTCTGTCCGATAATCCCTCTCATATAAAAATAATCAATGCTCATTTTTAACACAGGAAGATAAAGACATCTCCCTGTGTTTTTCTTAATAATATCCCCGCTCTTCTCGCCAGTCTTTTACATAACATCGAATTCCAATATAGACCACATATACAAGTAGTAACAGTACAATGAGGTTTATCGGAATGACAGATTTTATCCATTCGCCAAAGTAGATTACGATAGCTGTACTCATTATTGCCACCATAATGCTGATGATATCCCAACAATATTTCCGGTAGATTTTTCCCACCTGATAGCCAATCCCAATTATCAGGAATCCCGTTATAATGAATAAAATTCCCATAACAATAGCCGCGATCAGCCAGTACACAATCCCGGAAACGATACTGTTTGAGATTCCATTGCTTAACTGTCCGAAAGAATCTGCTCCTGTAACAAATTCTCGAAACAGGTTTATGATTCCTTTACCAATCGTACCGAAAAAGGTGATACAGTCGTTAAGAAAAACCGGAGAAAGGATAGCTGTGAACAGTGTAGTTGCTATGCTGTACCATGCCAACAGGAACATAAGGCTTTCATAACCTGTTGTCATTTGTTTATATTTTTTCTCCAACTGAATTTTTCGATTATCGCATTTTTCTTTTGCTTTCTGATAAGCAGTACGGTCACAGTTATCGCATTTCTCATAAGGCACTTTTTTCTCGACAGGCACCTCTACCGTCTTTTGGTGTGTCTGTGCATAGCGTTTTGCCTGCTCCGCTTTTTCGTACTTAAATTTCCATGCCACGACTTCTGCGTCGGCTCTTTTCCTGCTGTCTGTCTCGCTGGTTAATTGTTCCTCTGTTTGCTTTAATTTTGTCCGCAATGCTTCGATATTCTCGGCTCTGTTTTCGCTGTTCAATTTCTCGTTCAAGGTCAGCGATCTGTTTAGCTGCCTGTTCAGTTCCAGAATTGTCTGGTCTTTCTGATCCAGTTCGTCCTGCATCTGTTCCGTCATTGCCAGGAGTTCTTCCACCCGCCCGACGTTCTCTAAGTTTACGCATTCGTTCATCAATATCCCTCGCTTTCTCTATCTGCTGTTTAATGTCAGTAATAAGCTGTTCTCGTTGTTCAGCTTCTGCGTTAATTCCTGCCATTGCTGATTCTCGTTTTCCAACTGTTCGATTCTGACTTTTTGCTGTTCGATCTGGGAGAGCAGTTCTTCTGTATCTGGCAAAAGATTCAGAAGCCCGGATAACTCGCTGTTTAAGATCTGCAAACTCTGGTTCTGCTCCTGAAAGGACAGAAGCTGTCTGTCCCGTTCCTGTAATTCCTGTACCATCTCTGCCATAAGGTTCTGCTGTTCCTCGATCTGGTTTATCATTGACTCCATCATGGGAATGACTTCCCGGCTTTCTTCTAAGGTCATTTAACCACTCCTTCCACTGTGATAATGCACCAGATACTTTTCCGAAACTGGTCTGTATCTTTTTCAGCAGTGCATTTTGTCTTTTTATGATCTGGTTTTCCTCTACTTTCCATGAAGCTGTCTGCACCTGTCCACTCTGGAATTTCTCATCAATCTTTCTTGCATCAGCACCCTCATGGATTGTAGGGATTTCTAATTTTCCCTGTCTTGCATAGGAACGGTGGTCAATCTGTTGTTCTACTGATAAATGGTCATTACAGACTTTCGCCCATTCGCTCCGCCATAATTCACAATTCTTTGGATTGTTCCATCCGGTAGCATCGGTCAGCACCCGTTTCCATTGTTTACGGTTCCTTGCACCAACTTTCTGATTACCGTTTTCGTCCAATACCGGAATTCGGATTCCATGACGGTCAGGATTCTTTTTATCCTGCCACCAGTCCGGGTGGGATTCATCAACCACAATATTTCCGTCAGTATCTCTGACAAACTCCCAGTCTTTGACTTCTTTGTTTCCCCATGAGTGGTCGGGATTAAAGGGACGCATGGTTACAAGTAAATGCACATGCGGGTTTCCGTCGCCCTTATCGTGAATGCTCCAATCTGCACACATGCCTTTGTCCACAAAGTTTTTCTGAATATAATCTGTTGTATATTCAATTTGTTCCTGTCGATTCCATTCTTTTGGAAGTGAGAACTCAAACGATCTGCCAAGCTGTGCGTCTGAACTTTTCTCAATCTTCAAAACTTCATTCCATAAGCACTGTTTCTGAAAAGTAAGTTTGAATTTCTCCAGTACAACTTCTTTGTTGTCTGCCCTTTTATACCGGACAGATTTCTGAAACCGTTTGATATTTTCGGCAGGTACATTCTGCCATTCCTGCGGTGCATTTTCACACATCATCAAACTGGTATAAACAACTTCTCTTTTGGAAGTGTAGTAACTGATCCTGCCTGTTTCTTCATTTTTCATTACATCACCATTGAGATAGGCAGACGCTGATATGATGGATTTCCCTTTGCTGCGTCCGACAATCTTTACCGTATAATGAAAGATCGCCATGATCCGTTTCCCCCCTTTCTGCCGTACCCGGCATTGATTTCCGGCAGTTAACATTTCCTGTAAAAGAGAATGGTATCTGCCGGAACGCCCTCTGCGTAAGAGTGCTCTGTGCATAACAGCCTGCATGGAATGCGCCCCTCTGGCGAAGAGTGCCTCCTGCGACATGAGCAGGTCTGCATGAAATGCCCGCCGACGGAACGAGCCCGGCAAGCGTTAGCGCAGACCGGTTGCCACCTGTGGCAAACTTATACGGACGACCTCTGGTTGTCCATAAGTGCGCCCTTCATAAAAAAGCAATGAAGGGAATGGAAACTCCACTCCCTCCGGCATTACACTTCCTCCGTATTCGCAACTGGCTCTTTTTGCATTGCCTTTGAGAAGAATTTCCCATTTGCTTCCTGCCTTTTTAAGAAGCCGACCAGCTTCGGAATATCTTCTTCCTCAATCGCAGAACCAATCACTGATTCCACCGCACCGCCAATCTGACAGAGCCTGTGGGTTCGTTTTTTTGTTTCCACATCTTTCTGACGTTTCTTCAGTTCCCGTTTCTGTGCTGCGTACTGTTTCGCTTTTTCAAGGCTTTCCTGTTCTCTTTTTTCCAACTGGAGCAGACGCTCCTCATAACTCTTTGTTGATCTTGCCATAAATATCATCGTCCTTTCTTTTTTCTACCAAACATAAGTTTCCTGTTGTCTGTCAGACGAAGTACATGGTATAATCTGCTTGCGTGTAGGTATATCATGGCTTCGGTCTGATAAAACCTTTGGCGGTTTCTTCGGGAACCGCCTTTTTAAGTGGAACCGTTTCTTGTGACGGCTTTCACATTTCCTTTATCCCTTAAGTCCCTGCCCTCATTGGCTTCCATGAAAAGTTCCAGCATATCCGTTTTAATCAGGACTTTCCTCCCGACCTTTAATACCGGAAGTTTCTTCCACTCCACCAGTTTTCTCAGGGTGTTCCTGCCGATTCCCGTATAATCCGCAGCTTCCTCAATAGATAAGGCAATCTTTCTTTGCGTCATGTGACCACCTCCTTATAAATTGCATTATGCAATTTCTTTTGTGCTGTCAGTATAGCGTGTTTATATCATCTTGTCAAGCATTACGAAATTATATTGTTTATTGTTTAATTGCATATTGCAATATTGTTTGTTATGTGGTATAGTAATGACATACCGAAAAAGGAGGCACATCAGCATGAAAGATAAAGAATTACGCAAGCTGATCGGTAGCAGGGCAAAACAGCGCCGTACAGAATTGAATCTGACACAGCCTTATATCGCTGAAAAGATGGGTGTGACTGCATCTACGATTCAGAGATATGAAGCCGGAACGATTGACAATACAAAGAAAATGGTGCTGGAAGGTCTTTCAGAAGCTCTCCATGTATCTGTGGAATGGCTCAGAGGGGAAACGGACGAATATGAAACCGACATTACGGATAAAAGAGAATTACAGATTCGTGATGCCATGACGGATATTCTCAAACAGTTACCTCTTGACCTTACGAAAACAGAAGATGCTTTTTCCAAAGACCTACTGCTGTTAATGTTGAAACAATATGAACTGTTTTTGGATTCGTTCCAGTTCGCCTGCAAGAATTACAAAGGCAATACCAAAGAAGCGGACATTGCAAAAGTAATGGGGTTTGAATCGAATGATGAATATAACGAGATCATGTTTCTCAGGGAGATCACCCATACTGTCAACGCATTGAATGACATGGCAGATATTGTAAGGCTCTATTCCAAGAAACCGGAAACAGCAGAACAACGGCTTGCAAATCTTTTATCCGAAGTTATGTACGAGGATTCTGAATCGGTATAGTAAGATAATCGGAGTTATGATATACTTACACGCAAGAAGCATTTCAGCAGTTCCGATTGTCTGATATCGAAAGGAGACATACGATTATGGCAAAAGGATCTGTTAGAAAGAAAGGAAAGAAATGGTACTACCGCTTCTATGTAGAGGACGCAAGCGGCAAAATGGTTCAGAAAGAATATGCCGGAACCGAAAGCAAAAGTGAGACAGAAAAACTTCTCCGCAAGGCACTGGAAGATTACGAAGATAAGAAATTTGTTGCAAAAGCAGATAACCTTACCGTAGGTGAACTTCTGGACATGTGGGCAGAAGAAGAACTGAAAACCGGAACACTCAGTAATGGCACAGTGGAAAATTATCTCAGTGCAATCCGTTGCACTAAGAAACACCCGATTGCAGACCGTAAACTGAAAACAGTTACTGCCGAACATTTACAGGCATTTCTTGATCTGCTTACATTCGGTGGCGAATTTCCAGACGGAAAAGTGAGAAAAGGATACAGTAAAGATTATATCCATTCTTTTTCCGCAGTGTTGCAGCAGTCATTCCGTTTTGCAGTATTTCCAAAACAGTTAATCAGTTTCAATCCGATGCAGTATATTAAGCTGAAAAAACAGGCAGAGGAAGTTGACCTCTTTTCCGATGATGAAGTCGAAGATGGCACACAGCCGATTTCACATGAGGATTATGAGCGACTTATCAAGTATCTGGAAAAGAAAAATCCACCTGCGATCCTGCCGATTCAGATTGCATATTATGCAGGACTTCGCATCGGTGAAACCTGTGGTCTTACATGGCAGGACATCAACCTTGAAGATCAATGCCTGACCATTAAAAGAAGTATCCGTTACGACGGTGCAAAGCATAAAAATGTGATTGGAACGACCAAGCGAAAGAAAGTAAGGATTGTTGATTTTGGAGATACGCTGACTGAAATATTGAAAGCAGCAAGACGGGAACAACTGAAAAGCCGGATGCAGTACGGGGAACTTTACCACCGCAACTACTACAAAGAGGTGCATGTGAAAAACAGGGTGTATTATGAATACTATCACCTTGACGGAACACAGGAAGTCCCGGCAGATTATAAAGAAATATCCTTTGTCTGCCTCAGACCGGATGGCAGTCTGGAACTGCCGAGTACACTCGGCATTGCTTGCAGGTCAGTATCAAAAAAGCTGGAAGGATTTGAAGATTTTCACTTTCACCAGTTACGACATACCTACACCAGCAACCTGCTCTCGAATGGAGCTGCTCCGAAAGATGTACAGGAACTGTTAGGACATTCCGATGTCAGTACCACAATGAACATTTACGCTCACTCAACAAGAAAAGCAAAGCGGGATTCCGCAAGACTTCTTGATAAAGTAGCGAGCAACGCTTAAATAAAAATTTCCCTTATTTCCCTTGCGGATTCCTCACAAGGGTAAAAATAAGGGAAAATACATATCATTTCACTATCTAAGGGGCTAAAAAGCCTGTAAAATAAGGAAAACTCAGGAAATCTCTCCACAAATTCCGATTTGGGCTAAAGCCCAAGAGGCTTTTAATGCCCCTTATGCTTTTCTCTTTTCTTTTGCTGTTTCAATTCAAACATTCGCTGTTCTTTCGCCTCTTTTTTCTTGCGATTTCTCTCTTTACGCTCCTGTTGGTTATGTTCCTGCTGTAATTTCAATGCTTGCTGCGATTTTGTGCCAATACCTGTTCTTATTGTCTGCTTTTTTACTTCTCGATGCATCCGTTTCGGATTTCTTTTTATATCCTTTACAACAGTTTCAACAGCCGGACTGAATTTCAAACTGAAATAGTATTGTTGAATATATTCCTGCACTTCGTAATCTTTTGGTTCTGCACCAAATATTACCTTCGCTACAGATAATTTACCATCCTCAATACGCTCAAATACGCCTACCCAAAATGGTTCTTCAAAATATACCGTCAGTTTTCCATTTGTTTTGTCCATAAAAATCCCTCCTAAAATGAATTGAACAAAGAATGGACAACCCGGAGGGGCAGGTTACTTACCCTATTTACATAGGACGGCTGGGCTACCTACCAGCTCTAGCATATCTTAAAAATATGCATTGCGTTTTTATCTTGTTTTTATCATATAAAGTGCAATATCACACAATATATCCTTACAATTTATATATTCTAATTCCTATAGTAAATCTATACAATCATCTTTTCCATTGATAGTACGAGACGATTTTAACATAATACTTTATCTGCTTTCAACACATAATCATGGGAACATATAATTCTGCTTCTCTGAATGATATCACCTCTAACAGAACAGTTTCCTTTTGCACAGCCTTCTATCGGTGTAAAATTTTCGCAGGAACCACATTTTCTGCGTTCCTTTTTCATTCCACGTCCATCGCACCGGATCATTTCATAACCAACAATGTATTTTTGCAGTTCATCTTCCGGGATTGTTTTTTCCAGCTTTTCCCCTGCATCATTTCTCAGTTCAAAATGAATATCCTTGCCATTTATGTCTGCTTGCAAGGCTATATTATTATTTAAGAGACCTTCCTCGTTTAACTCATTGATTTCTTCACAATCCAGATTTTCAATAAATTGCAAAATATCTTCCATTATGTCCACAGACAAGCCATATCCTCCAGAGCTGTATTCATAGAATATATTTCCATAATAATCGCCTTCTTTTAAGGTTATCGCAATAACATAGTCCCTGGATTTGTAATCATCAGATAGATCATGGTACATTTTTGTCTTCTCCTTATACTGATATCTGTTCTGGTTTTCTTCCCTGTACTTTTCATTTTTTATTTTATCGACTGCATTTTGTTTTTCTATCTTTGCTTCCATTGCAGCATAACCGTTTTGCTTAAATTTTTCTATCAGCTCGTCCCCATAACAATCACGAAATTCTTCTCTACATTTCTTTAATGCATCCAGTTGTGTAGATAAAAACTTATCAAAGAAGCTTTCCGGAATATGCAGCCTGCTTGAAAATTGTCTTTTTCTCTTTGGTATCGTTTTTTGTGTGCTGGCATATCCCAGCACTCCCATAGACACATCTAATACCCCTGCTAATTCTACTGAATTTAATTCATAGACCTTTTCAATCGCATCATAAATATTTATTTCTACATCGACTCCCTGTTCATCCTGTTGTAAAAGATCCAGAAATTTTTCATAACTTATTTTACATCTATCATAAGGTCCCTTAATATACCAAGGTGCTTTTTTCGTAATCTCCGTATAATACTCCAAAGAAGCTTCCCAGTCATCGCACTCTTCGTCTTCCTTACATGTGCTATACATACCACACACACCATTAGAGTCAAATCCACAAGTTTTGCAAGTTTTGTCAACCCTCATACTGATCCCCTCTCAATCCATCAATACTTTTTTGCATAGATAAATTTTTTCATCGAATTCTTTCCTTGTAATTATACACTTTTTCTGATGATATTACTATCTGCATGGATATTTGAACTTACTATTGAACTCTTCTTACTGAAAACTATAGATACTCAATTTGAACATACGTTTTTGACAATTACATTGTATTTCAACCCGAAGATTCTTATTGTCATTCAGTGTGT
>NZ_QRNF01000071.1 GCF_003474435.1 Ruminococcus sp. AF46-10NS | reverse complement strand
AATTTTATATTCTATATATCATCTGCCATTTGACTTTTTCTTCTACAATGTAATATAATATATTTATTACATATGTAGGATTTAGCAGGAGGATTTATTATTGTCACTACCCCAAATTTCAGAAGCCGAATTTGAAGTTATGAAAATTGTATGGAAATATGCTCCCATCAATACAAATGAAATTACAGAAAAACTTACTCTAACTACCAGCTGGAGTCCAAAAACAATTCAAACTCTTATCAAGAGACTTGTTTCCAAAAAAGCTCTTTCCTACGAAAAACAAAGCCGGGTATTTGTCTATACTCCATTAGTCCAAGAAGATGAATATATACGCCAGGAAAGCAATTCTTTTTTAAAGCGATATTATAATGGAAATCTTTCTTCTATGCTGGCTTCTTACCTTGAAGACGATAAGCTCTCTTCAACAGAAATTGATAACTTACGCCATTTATTATCAAAACATCAGAAATAGGAGGTTTTGAATGAGCAACTGGATTATCCACTTTTTAATCAGTAATATCTTCATATGTATTTTTACACTTGTAATAATCGGAACAAAAAAACTTCTGAAAAAATATTTATCTGCGGCTACACAGTACCATCTCTGTTTTCTTTTATTTCTACTACTTGCCGTGCCATTTTTTCCTGTACAGATTCATGGCTCACAACTTTTTTCATGGTTACATTTTTTTCAAACTGACTCAGGACTTAACTCTGGTACCGACACGCTATCCGAACTTACCAGTAATACACAAAATATTTTGTTAAACCAGGTGAATGATTTTTCAGTTTCCATCAGTAGTCAATTTTCTGGAGGCTTGAATACCATACTCTTTCTAATATGGATAACGGGTGTTATGATTATGTCAGTCCTCACCCTTCATTCATTAAACTATGTACGTTCCATAAAAAGATCTGCTCTCCCGCTTCAAAATCAGCAGGTAAAAACTATTTATTACAATTGTTTAAAGGAACTTAAAATCTCTCACCCAGTATCAGTCTACAGTACTGCATTTTTAAAATCACCAGTTTTAATCGGAATAATACATCCCAGAATTTACATTCCCATCCATTTAATTTCCGAACTGAATCCTGATGATATGCGTTTTATGCTGCTACACGAATTACAGCATTACCGTCACAAAGATACATTTATTGGCTTCCTCATGGTCATAAGTAATATACTCTACTGGTTTAACCCTTTTGTTTGGTACACTTTAAAAGAAATTCTCTGTGACCGTGAAATAGCCTGTGATTCTGCTGTATTGCAGATGATTTCTGCTGATGAATACCAAGCTTATGGAACTACACTGATTAATTTTGCAGAAAAAATATCCTCTTTTTCCTCTCCACTGGCAGTTGGAATGTCCGGAAATTTCAGGCAGATGAAACGACGTATTCTCAACATCGCCGTTTTTAGGAAAGAAACTCTTTATCAAAAAATGAGAGCATTGATAATTTATCTGGTCATTAGTGCTGTTTTTATTGGATGTACACCCATTTTATCCATTGATGCCTCTACTCAAAGCGTATATCATTTTAGTGATACAGACAAAAATATCTCCCTGTTAGATATATCCGAAACATTTGGAACATATGATGGATCATTTGTTTTGTATGACAATAATTTGGATTCCTGGAAAATATACGATCTTGAAGAAGCCACCAAACGTATTCCGCCAGAGTCTACCTACAAAATATACGATGCATTATTAGGGTTGGAATCCGGAATCATCACACCAGAACACTCTTCCATGACATGGAATGGTGATGCCTTTCCTTTTCCATCCTGGGAAGCTGATCAGGATTTAAACTCTGCTATGCAAAATTCCGTTAACTGGTATTTCCAGGCAATTGATTCGCAGCTCGGAATTAACAGAGTCCAGGAATTTTTGAATAAAATAGAATATGGAAACCAGACAACCAGTTCAAATCTGGATTTATACTGGTCCGATTTTTCATTAAAAATCTCGCCTTTAGAGCAAGTAACATTATTGAAAAAATTTAACACAAATGAATTCCATCTAAATTCCCAAAATGTATTTTCTGTTAAAAATGCTATAAAAATTGCCAGTACACCTAATGGTAATTTCTACGGAAAAACTGGAACCGGTCGTGTCAACGGACAGGATATCAACGGCTGGTTTATCGGATATGTAGAAACTTCCGATAACAGCTATTATTTTGCAACCAATATCCAAAGTGATTCTAATGCAACTGGCAAAAAAGCATTTGAAATCACTTCTGATATCTTAAAAAAATTACATATATGGAATTAACAAATATGAAAGGGCTGATAGTTGTTATCAGTTCTTTCTTTTTATTCTATATTGATATTTGGGAACTTCTTTCGTACCATTATTCAGAATTTTATTCCCCATATATTTAAAACTCTTATCATCGTTGAACTTAACAGTCAGCTCACTTGTAATAACGGCATCATTACATATAAATGTATCACATACAGCATCAACAACCAGCACATTGTTTCCCTCTCCGCTATCTCTTATTTCAACGACCTCCGGTAAAGATGTTCCAAAATAAGTAGGGCTATAATTTAAACAACCTAATCGTTCCCAGTCATAAGTTTGATGTTCCGAATCAAATACTGCCCATTTTTTAATTTGCTCCGCTGTTATCGGCAAAAACTCCATTATCAGATTTTCAAACTCTTCTGCCGGAATTCCACTTGAGTTACCTGAAAACTCATATCTCTCCCCGTATTTCATTCGATATAAATATTCATATAAACCATTATAATCTAACCCTTCCATATCAGATCTATCCCAATCAGAACATAAAAGATTATTCCCCTGATATCCAAGCAAATACACACACTTCTTCGAAACTTCCCGGCATTCATCACTTAAAGGTTTAATTCTTATCATAGAACTGCCATCAACCGCTTCTGATACTTCCGGATACTTTGGAACGCATAGCGTATAACCAAACCAGCCTTTTTCTGTATATTTCCATTCTTCTATCCTTGTATACGAAACATATACAATAGATGGATTGTCGTTCATACCCCAAACAGCTTTCACAGCCAGCAAATACATATCTGTCCCATCATAATTGAATTTGAGTCTTTCTATCCCACCATCCCTGTTAATCCTATATAAGACGATATCTCCTGTCAGATCCTGTTCTGCCCTGAAAAGAAATTCTTCCATTTTAGAATAATTAGCCATATTTGAATACGGCGCTGATGTAATAACAGGGACATTTTTTTCCTTTAATACTTCCTGCATTTCTTCCATTACTGTCTCAGAAACTACTACATTCGATGAAGTTCCTTTATCCGCCTTTTGATAAATGGCTTTCATCTGATTCATAACATTCTTACAATCTTCAATAGCTTCTTCTTTCACGACTTCATCTACTGGCAAATCATATCCTCTTTCTTGTACAGCATAATTCGCAGTTTCCTGTGAAATATATTCTAAATCAGCCCCTTTACATTTTGTATTTCCTATGAAAAAGCATCCCAAAATAAATAAAACACTCACCATCTTTTTCAGTTTTCTTTTTGTACTCATATCAATTATCTCCATAACATTCCTCCCACTTTTCGTCTGATAATCTTTCCGTATACCAGGTAACCTCTATTTCTGACCTTGATACATAATTGGATACATATTGAAATCTATCTTTATCTAACAGCCGAATGGTTACGCTATGACAAAACGCCTGATCTAATTCTTTTTGTGGCCATACCGCATTTACTTCCAGTGTTATTGTTCCATCTTGATTTTCTATGTAGGAAACAACTTCCGGATATGGAATATATGGTGTGGGAGCAAAATCATATACGATTCCTCTGGTTCGATACCGATATGTCTGTGTTTCCGTGTGAAATACCGTTCCTGTCTGCAGTATCTCTGCGCTTATATTAAAATATTTTTGAAATATCGCTTCAAATGATTCTTTTGGGATTTCATAAGTCTTTCCTTCCTTAAATTCATCAGTTTTTTCTTCCATTGAAAGTAAACGGTCAAAAACATCATAAAAATTTATTCCATCATAATTTTTTTCACTCCAATTAGAAGTAAACAATTTATTAAGTGTATATCCAAAAGGAAGTATATATTTTCGATTCAACTCCCGACATTTTTTATTTAACGGTGCTACCCGAAAGTCCCGATATCCAGACGGTCCATCATATCCTGCCGGATGATATTCTTCTATAAAGAAATGCCCGTTTTCTGTATATTTCCATGAATTAGCTCTAAACTCATGATAATATGTTTCCTGCCAAGTGTCCTCTTTCCATTTAAAAGAGCTTACTTCAACGTCTATTTTCCCCTGTTTGGTTTTCAGATCATACCGGATAAAATGATCCCCTGCTATAACTTGAAATATAGTAGTTTTTCCATTCTTCTCTTTTTCTGCTTTTTTCAAAAAATCATCTACTTTAATACTTTGAACCATATCCAGCTGATTGTAGGAATCAATTACTGCATATCCATATTTTCCAAAATAATCCATACTTTTTTGTATTGTACTCAGCTCATATAGTGCATTTTCTTTCACAGCATTCTCATATATGTTCCGATAGCCTTCTGCTAGCATTTCACACTCTCTGTAAATTTTTTCTTTCGTATCTTCAATTGTCTTTTTCTGCTCTTTCTTTATGCCACATCCACTACAGACAGCAAGAAAAATAACTCCCACAAATATTTTCCAAATTTTTTTCATATCATTTTCCTCTTACATTTGTAATATTTAAAGGTAAAAATTATTCATTACCAAGATATTCATCCAGTATCGCCTTATCCTTTTCCACCACATAACCGCTTCCTCCAATATCTTTCACATTCTCTACCATACTGATGAGCAAAATAGGATTCTTTGTATCTCTATCTGTAGTAAAAACTGTAAACCAGCCAATTTCTGTTCCAGATGTATCTTCTTTTGTAGCTTTCAGTTCCGCTGTTCCGGTTTTTCCTGCTAATCTAATGTCTTCCCGGCATGCTCCATAACCAGTTCCTTCCGGGTTATTCACTACACCCTCTAACCCCTCCATAACCTCCGAAACAATTTGTGGTGAAAAAGCATCTTTTATCCAGATTTCACTGGAAGTGCTTCCACCATCCGCGTGAAGATATGGCTTTATCATATTTCCATCATTTAGAAAAGCCGTATAAATGCTTGCAAGATGCAAAGGATTTACCAGAATCTGTCCCTGTCCATACCCACTGTCAGCAAGCTGGATTTCTGTTTCTATCTTGTCCATATTAGAATATTGGGACTCTGACATTTTAATATCAAATGGAAGTTCCTGATTAAATCCTATTTGATTTAGAGACTGCATCAGTTGATCCGCACCAATTTTTAATGCTGCTTTTGCAAAATAAATATTATCTGAATAAATAAGCGCATTTTTCAAGATCACAGGTTCATAATCATGAAGTGTAGTCACTGTATAATCTCCCCACGAGGAATCTTTCTGCCACGCCAGACCCTCATTTCCAAAATCGTCATTTGCAGTAAATGCCCCCACTTTTAATCCAATTGCAGCAATTACAGGTTTAAAAGTTGAGCCAGGACACCATGTCTGGCGAAAGCGGTTGTATAAAGGCCTGTCTTCATTTTCATTTAATGCACTCCACTGGCCGTTGTCCATTCCACGTACAAAATCATTATTATCATAAGATGGCGTACTTACCAACGCCAATACTTCCCCTGTATAAGGATTCAAAGCTACAGAACATCCTCTGTCTTCTTTAAATTGTTCATAAAGAGTACTTTGAAGATCACCATCAATCGTAGTATGGATATCTTCTCCATCTTTTCTAGGCTCATATGCAATAACACTTTTTTTATTTCCATTTGCATCTACAATACAGATTTCACACCCATCTGTTCCTTTTAGTTCTTTTTCATAAAGCGTTTCCAGTCCAGTCTTTCCAATCACACTGTTTGTACGATACCCTTCCCCTTTATGTTCCTGCAAATCTTCGGCTGTAACCGCCTGTACATACCCTACCAGATGAGAGGCAGCTTCTTTTAGATAATAAGTTCGTACTTTTACATCAGATAACATAATACCTGGAATCTTCAATAATGTGTCCTGCTTTTCTTTTTCTTCCAGAACAGTTTTATCCGGATTCACTGTCAAAAGATCGACCTCTTGTATTTTAGGAATTGTTGCTACTGGTACAAAAGAATCTGCTTTTACCCAACCGGCTTTTAACTTATCCTCAATTTCGTCTGCTCCAATTCCAAGATACTCTGCCAGTTTTTTTATTGTATCTTCTCTGTTCTCCATCCTGCCCGGAACAATTCCTACCGAAGATGCAGTTCCCTCTCCAGCCAACTGACGACCATTTCTGTCTAAAATATCTCCTCTCTTTGCCTCTTCTGACGTTACCTGAACTTTATCCGTTGCAGATAACTCTGGAAAAATCAACTGATCCTGCCAGATTAAATGATATCCTGTCCAATCATGTGAAAATACCGCATCGTTGGTAAATTCTACATTTCCTGCAGCAGTCTGCATATTTGTTGTATAGGAAACTGCCGCATTTCCGTTTTCTTGTCTTTTTACTGTAATATCGGTTATGGACAGATCAGACATCTCAATGCCTTCATATATTTTAGAATTTCGTTCTATAAATTCTTCCTTACTGTTCATGCTGCTTTTTTTCTGATCCAGCATGGCATACATTTGCTCATATTCCCCTTTTTCAATATATTTCATATATTCCATTAGTCTTTTTTCAGGAACATTACAATTCATTATTGTTACAATACCGATTCCACCACCAATCAATATACCGCTAAATAAAACTATTTTTGTAATAATCTTCGTGTGCTTTTTTCTTTTCTTTTTTCTCATATATGTTTTTATTTCTCCTTTTTTCATTATTTTCTTAAATATTACACTTGTAATATTTAAACGTCAAGCTTTTTCTTAGGTTTATATATGTAGACAAGAGAAAAGATTTGCATAAAAAAGAAAGGGCATCTCAAAGCCTTCTTTGATAAAGAACTTTACGACACTCTGAGGTAATGGTTTCTCCTGATGTTTCCCAAACGCTATAATCACTCTCCAGAAGAACCAAAAACGATTTTTAATTTTCTCTCAGAAAAAAAAGAACTACTCTAAATCTGCTGATCTTTGAAATAACCCTGCTCGTTTCTTATAATCACAAACATATTCAGACAACACATTCTTTGCTGGCAGATTATTATAGCAGAAAACGCAACAAATCCCTTTATTAACTTTTGTTCCATATATTTCCTGTACCAATCCTATTGTTTCATCATCTGAACAAAAGCTCTTCGGAATCTCCCTACAATCCCTGATAATAACGCAAATCTGTTTACTATGTCCTCTCTGTTAGTATACAAGCCAGCTAATCTCTTTATTATAGTATCTAAATACTTCTTCCCAATTCCACTACTCAAAATTTCTTCAGTCACTATTTCTGCAGATGTGTTTTTATATCAGCCAGAGTTCCCCTGGCTGAATTCTTCCAATATATACCTGTTAACACTTCTCAATGCTGACACTTTTTCCTTCGCTTCTCATCTTTCACCTGCTATACTGCACTCTGGCTTGAATTCATTCCCTCTCTTCCAGTTCCGATTTATAATCTTCCAAGTCCATAAGAAAAGTCTCATAGCCTTCATCACTCATGCAACAAAAAGAGGTAAATACCACTGTCGTCTCTCTTGAATCACAGATCCGACATCTTCGAGAACTGCTAAAATACGCTGAACAATATCAGAAAAATAAAATTTATAACGACCATTATAAAAGCTCAAAAGATTCGGATCGTTATTTCCGTAAATATGAATCTCAAATTATCCTTTTCGCTGGTGCTGAACATATTTTACAGGAAAATGGCATGGACCTGAATCATCTTAATACCAATAAGTTACAAGAGCAACTTTCAGATCTTATTTCCAGAAAGAAATCACTAAATACTCAATACGTTTCCTTTAAGCAAGAAATAAAAGAGTTGGAATTGATACAGCAAAACCTGTCCAAATATCTCAAACAGGAGGCTCCTGAAATACAAAGATCTTCTCATAACAAACTTCCTTCTTTGTAAAACCATAATAATAGGCAGCGATTTCACTCGCTGCCTAAATTCCCGTTAAACCGATATCCTACACCTCTCACCGTTTGTATATACATTGGTTGGCCCGGATCATCCTCTATCTTTTCTCTAATGTTGCAGATATGTCGCATAACCACATTATAATCACCGGAATAAGGTTCATTCCATATGATATCATATATTTGTTCTTTGCTAAACACTCTTCCGGGACTTCGCATTAATAAATGCAAAATTTCAAACTCTATAAAAGATAAATCTATTTTTTCCTGCTTTTCGAAATAATTCTCTTTTTATCCAACAAAATAACAATATCTCCATAAT
>NZ_QRNF01000070.1 GCF_003474435.1 Ruminococcus sp. AF46-10NS | reverse complement strand
AGCATCTTCAATGGTGCACGAGTTACAAAAACAAAATAATTTCCAGATTCTTTTACATAACTGGCAAATTCCTTTGTAAATACAAATTCATTATTTTCTTCAATAAAAATAACTGTATTTTTTAACGGATATAATGCATCCTTCCAATCACGTCCCACTTCATCTCGAATATATACATAATATGATGCATTTGTAGAAACAGCATATCCTGACTGCCTTCCAATTCTCAAGTATTCATATAAAATACGTAAAAGAGTAGTCTTTCCTGTTGCACTGTCACCTTTTATAACGGTGATATTTCTTCTAATGGAAAACTCAAATAATACTTTTTTACTCTTAGCCTTAAACCAGTAGCTTCCTTTCATCTTCCATCTCCTCTGCTTCCAATAATCCTTCTACATATTCTGCCGGATTGCATACGATCTTCCCTGTATTCATAATTTGAATTTTAAATTCACCTTCAAACCGCATTATATGTTGCAAATATACTGTCAGGTCCTTTTTCTCTGCAATCTTTAAAATCCATTTTGCGCAGTTATCTCCACAATTAGACATGTTGTAAATAAAAGAATCATCCTTCAACATAAGAATCAAAACTTTCACACCACCAGACAATTCGCGTGGCGTTATGGCTCCCAGTATAGGACTGTCAATAACATGTGAACTGATAACTGTGCAATGATCCACATCCTGAATCATTTCTTTTACAAAACTATCTTCAATCCATTCATCTTCATATACATTATCAAAATACGAAGGTGCATCTTTCATGTATTCGATATTGGCATAGTACCATATTTTTAACATCCTATCACGACCTCTCTGTTCTTAATATATTGTTTATCAATATCCATCTCTATAATTGATTTTACTCACTTTTGAAATCTGCGCGTTTTATCCTTTAGTTAATATATAACTGTTTACGCACCATTATTGATGTATATTCAAGCCAATTCTGTCCCTTACACATATTCTAATTATAACGATTTTTATCTTTCATGAAAAGTCTAATTCTCCAGATTTTATCTTTGACTACACTGGAGATTGGCTTAGATTTCTCCAGCAGATATTTCCAATTTTTATGTTTTATATACCTATTTCCGTAATTTTATTTCTGATATTGCATTATATATCTTCATATTCTGCTTTTTAAATCTTCATGTCAAATCTCCAACCATAATCACCATGATAAATCATTTGTTTTGTCATGCCACCATCAATACAGATGTTTTCACCTGTGATAAAGCCTGCTTTTTCAGAGCAAAGAAACAGTACCATATTGGCAATATCCATAGGATTTCCGACACGATGAACCGGCTGCTGCACTGCATCTGCTCCTGTATATTCGATAAAGTCAGTATCTATCCATCCCGGAGAGATTGAATTGACTCGTACTCTTCCTGCAAGACTGACTGCCAACGCATGCGTTAATGCTGAAATCCCACCTTTTGCTGCGGTGTAACTTTCTGTTTGCGGCTGACTCATGCGGTCACGGGAAGATGAAATATTGACAATGGCAGCTCCTTCAGAAAAATATAGCTGAAATGGTTTTGCCAGATAAAATGGTGCTGTAACTCCATATAAAATTCTCCCCAAAAATCCGCTTTCTATTTCTGTTGCCACAACATTGTGTATTCTTTTTCACCAGTAGCTTCATCTAAACCTTCACATTGAATATCGAACCCTTCTCTTTGGTAAAAAGAGAGAGCTCTGGCATTCTTCTGGTATACGTTTAATCGTAACCTAATTTTTTTATTCTTGATATAGTCTAATAAAAGTTTACCTATACCACATGACTGCATTTCATCAGAAACAAAAATCCCTTCAATGTATTCGTTACTTAGTCCTACAAATCCCTGAATCATTTTATTATCTTCATACACATAGACTTCCGCTTGTGACATCATTTCTTTCACTAATTCATAATTACTTGTCCAATATTGCTCAGGAATAAAATCATGTGCTTTTAAATTGGTCTTTAACCATATGTCAGCAACTCTATTAATATCTGTATTCTGCATCTTTCTGATCATAACGATTATCCTCCATCAGCTCCCGATTTCAGAGCTTCATTTCTAATACTGATTTTACCGTACTTTTTAGGCTCAGTCCATCTTTTATACCCAAGCAATATCGCTTCCATTTCCTTTCTGCCGGACTGTTAGTCCCTTTTCTTGAAAAAATATAAAAAATAGAGCACATAGATAGATTCTACATGCTCTTACGCTTTATATTCTGTTTTTATATCTTATTCTCTTTAGACGAATTTTTTTTGATTGTAATGTTTTGAAGCAAACTCATTATACATCAGAAAGCCCTGTACGATATTTTTTTATGAAAAAGTTGTAAAGTGGTGTAAAGATTAATGATCTTTGTATTGGCACCGAAAATATATTTATTTCTCCACGGCTTTTCTTCCAGGATGGGAGAGTGCCGCGGAGAATTTTTTGCGAAGAAAGAATTGCTATAGCTTTTGTAATTCCGGGAAAACCTTTATCTAAGAAAAAAATACAATATTAACATGAATATCATGAATATAATATTGGAGGCTGTGAATATTCCCAAATACTTCCCTCTCAGATTCCTGTTTTCTTTTGCAATATATTTGAAACTTATCAGGCTTGCCATGGATGCAATCAGAGTGCCGAGACCTCCAATATTGGTTCCGACAATTAAAGCCCGATAATTATCTGTAAAGCCGGATAAAAGAAGCGCAGCGGGAACATTGCTCATAATCTGACTGGCAAGAACAGCAGTAAGTGTTTCCCTTCCTGCCATGATTCTTTCCAGAAAACTGCTGAATTGCGGAATCCTTCCAAGGTTGCCGATAAAAATAAATAATGCGATAAAGGTGGCAAGCAGGGAGTAATCCACCCTGCTTATATTTTCCCTGTTTCTTAGCAGCATATATATAAGAACCAATACAAGAGGAATCTGGTATGGAATGATACGTGCAACAGTGAGCAGGCAGATTGTAAATAAGATCAGGTAAGCGGCCAGGTATTCCATGTTAAGTTCTTTTCTGTCAGAGAATCCCAAAAGAGTTTTATCTTTTTCGGAACCGCATACGTGAGGTGCTTTGGCAGCGGCTACCTGTATCCATATCAGAAGAAGGATAAGTGCTGTGGCGGAATAGGGAAGCATCAGGGTTATTAATTCTGCCGCGGACATCCCTGCTCTGGCATATAGATAAAGGTTCTGCGGATTTCCGATTGGTGTGAGCATACTTCCGAGATTAGCAGCGATTGTCTGCATGGCTACTATTTTAAGAAGCCAGTAATTGCCCAGTTCCTTTGGCAGTTTATGCACAATGATCAGTGCAAGAGGAACAAAAGTAATCAATGCCACATCATTGGTGATCACCATTGACAGGAAGAAACATAAGAGTACCAACAGCCTGATCACACCCACAGTTCCCGATGTTCCCATCAGCAATTTTTTGGCGAGTATATCAAAAACACCAACAGCCTTCAAACCAGCTACAATTGCCATCAAACAGAAGAGGAGCCCGAGAGTCCTGAAATCGATATAAGTAAAATAAGCCTTATCCGGTCTGACCCAGAACATAGAAAGAAGCGCCAGGATCACTGCAATTGACAAAACGGTTTCTTTCCTGAAAAAAACATATAATTTTTGTAACATAATATTTCCTTTCCGGTCTGATACGACCGCGTATAAGTATATCACAGAAACATCCAGAAAAAAAAGAATCTAAACTGGAACTGGCAGCCTCCATGATCCGGCAGGTTATGCCTGAATTTCACAGCAAAGATCATATCATCATCCTTTGTGACAGCTGGTACACAAAACAGAATCTGGTATCCATCGTTGATGAATATCCGAATCTGGATCTGATTGGCAATGCAAGGATTGATTCTGTCATGTATGATACATCTTTCTGTTGAAACAGATTTTACGTTTTCCAATGAAAAGATTGGTGATTATTATACCGGTGTCCGCCGGGTTCTCGCTAAGATCTTTGGCAATAGGGAAGTCCTTGCCTATGTCACTGCCACAGAAAAAGAACATGGTACAAAACGACTGTTTTTCAGTACCATTTTCCCGGAAGATCTGCCGATTTTCTGTGCATGGCAGGAAAAAGCACCATTGAACCAGACCGGAAGTGACCGTATGAAATACATTCCACTGTTGCTATATTCGTTACGCTGGAATATTGAAACAAACTACTATGAACAGAAAACGTTCTGGTCTTTTTGTAACTATATGGTGCGAAGCTGCAAAGGGATTGAAATGCTGGTCAATCTGATTAACATCAGTTACTGTGCCATGACAAAGGCCTTAAAACAGCTGATTCATCAACAAGTCTATCATTTATAAAGTTGTAAACTGGTGTTTATTATACAGAAATCTCTCTATTTTTTCTCCAAGGATTTAGCCAAGGTAGATAAAAGTGCTGCCATTTCCAGATTGGAAAGAACCTTGGCTAATAATTCCGCATCAACATCCGTTGGAAGTTCAACAGTCTTGCCGGCAGCATGGGCATGCATACTCGGATCCAGATCTTTTTTCTCGTAAAAAGCTTCTTCAAAGAGCTCTGCATTCTTCCTGCGGTCGTCATCAATAATATGAGAATACACATTCGTAACCATATTGATCTGTGAATGACCGGAATCTCCCTGTACAGCCTTGATATCTCCGCCATTTAACTTCAGCTTATAAGTGACACTTGTATGGCGAAGGCTGTGAAACACAACCGGTGGAAGATTATGCTCTTTGATCAGATCATTCAGGGCCTTACGAATAGAAGAAGTTCCTACTGGCAGACCAAACGGAGTTGCCATCACCAGGTTATAATCCATGTATTCCTCTCCCAGTGTTTCCTTGATCTTATCCTGACCTTTCTTCCATTCTACCAGCATTTCCGCTACTGATTTTGGAAGGAATACTTTACGGATACTGCTCTCCGTCTTCGGAAGTTTCAGTACACGTACAGTTTTGTTCTTTCTGCTCTCCTCCGGAAATACCAGAATCACATCTTTTCCATGCAACGGGCCTTTTTGTTAATTCTGCCTGCATAATACATACATTCTGAACAATAATGCTCTCTGAAGGTTTCCTCATCAATTACCGGTAACTGTTCTCTGATATCTTTTCTGATTTCTTCCGCTTTTAAATATGGTTTCATCTGTTTATCCCCTTTCCGTTTGCCACTTATTTTTACTGGCAACACAAGGGTATGGCAGAAGTTCCCCTCTGCCACACAACTTCTATTGTCAGTTACCCCGGAATAAACCGGGGCAATCTTTTTTCATACAGTGCTCGTTTGTCTTGTTCACGCGTGTATCCCATCTCAGGGAACACCCAGTCCGTTAGTGCCATCGCAGACAGCCTCAGCCATATCGTGTATGGTCTCCAGGATCCTCACTCCTCCTGGCCGACATCATTCGGAAGTATCATTATTAATTCGCCGCTTTGCTCAGAAAGCCATCGCCACAGCAATGTTTCAATGCAAACCTCTGTTTCTGTTCATCCTCGGACCGATTGTCTTTGGACTTATCCGGAATCCTATCTGGCAGGACTCCGGCGGACTGGCAAGCTCATTTAATTTTCAAAGTATTGAGTCGGCTTTTTGATCCGAATTTCTGATCTGTAGCCTTCTCAGCTTCTAAATACAAAAAAGTTTGGGAAAGTTTAGGGAGAAATGAAAAAAGATTAGAAAAAACAAAAACGCCAGTGGAATACTCCACTGACGCCTTACAAATACTATTGATTTTTTCTTTTATTATTTGTCGATAACTTTACTTATGATGTCGGACATATGGTCAAGACTGAATTGTCTATCAGCTAATGCCTCCTCAAAGCTACTGTCACCATACACATCATTTACCTGCTCTTCCGTCCAAACATCACCTACCTCTTCCATTTTTTCAATAAATTCGTTGATTTCCTGTTTGTTCATAGTGTTCATTCTGTAACCTCTCTTTCCTCTTTCACTCTTTTTGACTTCATGTTCATTATTGAGCTTGTTGTTAATTGATAATTCAAGTATAATAAACTCTATACGAGAAATACACGTCTTGCATGAGGACTTAAATATTGATAATCCTCATGTTTAGCGATATACGGGGAGGAAATTCTCATGGGTAAGCAATCCACCAGGGAAAACAAAACAATTTACCAGCTTTGCCGAGAAGCGGCAGGACTTACAAGAGCAGAGGCCAGTGAAAAAATGGATGCTGTCTCTGATTCAAAAATTGAAAAATTTGAATATGAAACACAAGAACCTACGCCCTATGATATCCTCCAGATGGCAGATGCCTATAAAAGACCAGAGCTTTGCAATTATTATTGCTCTCACAAATGCGAGATCGGCCATCGTTATGTTCCAGAAGTAGAAATGACTGATCTGTCAAATATCATTTTGGAGACAATTGCCAGTTTGAATGAAATCAATCCTCTTACCGGTCGTCTGATCCAGATTGCCCGTGACGGTAAGATCAGCGATGATGAAATGAAAGATTTTGCTTATATCAGTAAAAAACTTGATGAAATTTCTTTAGCCATAGACTCTTTGAATCTTTGGGTAGATAAGACCGCCGGAGAACAGGGGCTTAATCTTGAGCTTCTAAATGCCGAGAGAGAAAAATTGAAATAATCCATAACACCAAGAAAGGCAATGAACCATTTCTGACTCATTGCCTTTTACTTTACATACGCTGTAATTGATTGACTATACTTTCTGTTTTCTTCCTCCTGATCGATTATGAATGTGACGTCACCAGTGCTATAATGCCACCAATAATCAATAATGGAAAAGCAATGTACATCAGTCCACCTATAACCATACCAATCAATATCACCGGAAAGAAAATAACTGTACAAAGTAGTTTCATAATTCCCCAGGACGCTTTTAATCCAAATATAAAAAATTTTCCAACAAACCAAATTATACAAATTGTAAATAATAACGATAACATTTTTTACTCCTTCTGATATGTGTCTTTCATTTTTTCTGTTCTTTTTCTGCTAAATATTCAGATGTGTTCTTTATACCAAGTTTATTACTGAATGTCGGATTTTTCTCCATCTTTTCTATTATCCGGATTAATCGAATTCTCTGTGCTGCTTCCATCTGATCACCCCATTTACATTCTGCTTTTTTGTTGATATTGTCACTATAACAAATTTATTTTTCACAATACACATCCACCATGAGGAATTGCATCTTTATATTTCTCAAATTTTGAGAATTCTCTCTTTATAATTCTCTATACAAAGTATATATCTATCTATGTTGTTTCTATTATAATAAACATATCCGAGTAACACTATGAATTATTATTAAAGGTAAAGGAGTCAGTAGTAATATGCGAATTGAAAATTTACAAAATGAAAACAGAAAATATGCAAAAAGCATCGGAAACTTCCATGTGCTTGAATATGTGCAGGATGCCAGCGTTTCACCTATGAATGCAATGAATGAGTATTTTATGAGTAAAATGAATGTCAGAAGAAGACAGGTTGTTATTGATATTGATAAGGACCATTCAGCTGTTATCCAGGCTGGTTCCATGCAGTGGATGGGTGGTAATGTACAAGCCACATCTGGTGTAAAAGGTATCGGAGATTTCCTTGGAAAAGCACTCAAGGGTGCGGTTACAAAAGAAACCGCAGTTAAACCGGAATATGTTGGCGAAGGCTGTCTGGTACTGGAACCAACATATAAATACATTATTCTTGCAGACATTGGAAAATGGGGTTCGGCCGGAATGACAATTGAAGATGGCATGTTCCTGGCTTGTGATGCAAATGTAAAAAGTAAAGTTGTAGCCAGAAAGAACCTTTCATCAGCAGTATTAGGTAGCGAAGGCCTGTTTAATCTGAGTTTACAGGGAAATGGTGTAGCTGCACTGGAGTCTAATGTTCCCGAAGATGAATTGATTGAAGTTATATTGGAAAATGATGAACTGAAAATTGATGGAAACCTTGCCGTATGCTGGTCATCAAACCTTGAATTTACCGTAGAACGATCAACCAAAACACTTGTCGGATCTGCAGTTAGCGGAGAGGGTCTGATAAATGTTTACCGCGGAACAGGACGGGTACTGATGTGTCCGGTCGCACCGACAACTTCCTTGTTTGAGTCCACCAACACCATGGCAGCTAAAGCTGCTGCTAAATCCAGTAATACATTTGGAAAATAAGCATAAAATACATTCTCACGTAAACAACAAACGCCGGTATAGGATTATAAAAATCCTGCATCGGCGTTATTAATTAATCGTTTTATTTTTCTTTACTAAAATGAACCTCTCGTCATCTCGGCAAATTTTTCAATTCTTTTCAATTCCATCTGGCATATGATCTTTGCTTCTGTGTCAATAAGACCTCACATATTCTATCCTATTACACTCGCCCCAAATGGCATAAAAGAGAGTCTTGCCATCTTGAAAAACTGCTTTCCAAATGGAATTCCAACTATCGTAATGC
>NZ_QRNF01000007.1 GCF_003474435.1 Ruminococcus sp. AF46-10NS | reverse complement strand
AGATGTTGAAAGGAATCAGAGTATCGTCAAAACAGGAACTTATTGACCGTATCTACAAATACTTTGATGAGGTGAATGAAGTACCAGTAGTCTACCATTGGAAATATAAAATGGATAACTTTGGAAAGGAAGACATTGGTCTAGCTAATTAATTTACTGTCTACTAGATTAAGAGGTAAAGAGACGATGGAAAGTATTATTATCGGGATCGCCGGAGGATCTGGTTCCGGCAAATCTACATTTACAAACAGACTGAAGAAGCATTTCGGAGACGATGTGGTGGTGATCTATCATGATAATTACTACCGCAGACAGGACGGAATTCCTTTTGAAGAACGTGTGAAGGTGAATTACGATCACCCGGATTCACTGGAAACCGATCTTCTGGTCGAGCATCTCAAAGAACTCAAGGAGGGCAAAACCATCCAATGTCCGGTATACGATTACAGTCAGCACAACCGCTCCGACAAAGTGCTGAAGATCGAACCAAGACCGGTCATTCTGGTAGAGGGAATCCTGCTTCTTGCAGATCCCCGTATCCGAGATCTTCTGGATATCAAGGTTTATGTGGAAGCAGATGCAGATGAGAGGATCTTAAGACGGATCTCCAGAGATGTGGAGGAACGTGGACGGGATTTAAACGGAATCATCGATCAGTATCTTACCACAGTAAAACCGATGCATTATCTGTATGTGGAGCCTACACGGGCGAAAGCAGATATTGTGATCAACAGCGGTAAGAATAATGTGGCCTTTGATCTGTTTGTGTCAAAGATCGGGCAGCTGCTGAAAGAACTGAAAAAATAATAAGTAAAATAAAAAAAAGCATGTCATACCTTAGGACAGAGCGGATCAAGTTATATCCGTCTGGCTGTGTATGACATGCTTTTTTGAGCGGTTCAGGTGAAGCTGCCTGTATTCACACGCTCTGTATAAATTTTTCTACATAATATAAAGCTGCACCAATGGCAGGTGTATACTGTCCGTGGGTACCGACCAGAATCTGATCTTTATCCAGGGTAAAGGGTGCGCCTGTGTTGATGTGTTCCAGCAGATAAGTGATGTCTTCTTCCGTAAAATAAGGTGCCAGATATCCGCTGATGATGATCGGCGCATCGATGATCAGGTTCAGGTTTTTCATGGCAAATGCCAGATGGTTCAGGTAATCTTCCCAGTGCTCAGCAAGCCGGGGAGATTTTTTTTCGCGGAGCAGCGGGAAAAATTCCTTCACAGGCATCCCCGCAGACTGTTCCAGAGCATTGGCAGAGCAGTAGGTCTCCAGACAGCCACGGTTTCCACAGTAACATAAAGGACCGTCCGGGTTCACGCACATATGCTCAAGTGTTCCGCTGTGCATGGAGCTTCCCTGATGGATCTGATGGTTGGTGATAATGGCACCGCCCAGGTTTCGGTTCAGAAGGAACACGACAGCACTGTCAAGCTCCGGGTGATTCCACAGCTCCAGAAAAGCGGCGGATTTGGAATCGTGTTCCAGATGGCAGGGGTAAGGAAGATGCCGGGAAAAATCCTCCAGCTTCATGCCGGTATTGTTCATGATGTTTCCATAGATCACAGTGGAATTATCCGGAGAAGTGATCCCCTGTGTGGCGATGGAAACGCCCAGAATCTTTTCTTCCGGATAGTGATTCTCTGCGATGAATTCCCGTATTTTATTGGTCAGCTGTCTGTAATACTCTTCTGTGTTGGAATAGGGAAGAGCAATGGTTTCTGTATAAAAAGCATTTCCATATAAGTCGATGGCTGTGATATGGAACATGTTTTTCAGGATCCCGATGCCAATGGAAATTCGAAAATCCGAGACGATCTGGATTGCCTGGGCTTTTCGACCACCTGTGGAATCAAAATATCCGTTTCTGTCAATAAGCCCTTCTTTTTCCAGCAGGTTCAGGTTCTGACTTACTGTGGAAAGCCCCATCTGAAGGTCCTGGACGATCTGCATTTTGGAAGTCTGGCGTGTTTTGTATATATATTGGTAAACCTTGGAACGGTTTATTTTCTTTAAATTGATGGTGGTTAATCCTTTTTCATTCATGAGATTCTCCTGATAAAAGTAATTATAGATATGTTTAAGTCTCAAATGTATTTTAGTATAAATTTGCAGGAAATGCAATGTCAGCGCATGAAGCAGAGCAGAACAAAATTTTTTTCGAGGAATAATAAGTAACGGTATATGGATTGGCAAAGAATATATGTCTTGTGCATAAGTAAAAGTAAACAAAAATATAAGAGCAAAATTAGGTGTTTTGTCAATGGATTTTTTGAAAAAATAGTTCTATACTCTACTTACAGTTAAGACATAAGCATAAGTGAAAACTCAAACGATAACGAAATAGAAGAAAACAGGGAGGTTCAAGATTATGAAATTAACAAGAAATGGAATCAAAGAGCGTGAAGCATGGGAGAAAGCAGGCATCAATCTTCCAGGATACGATGTAGAGGCAGTTACTGAGAAAGCGAAGAAGGAGCCTGGCTGGGTACATTTCGGAATCGGAAATATTTTCCGTGTATTTATCGGCGGCATCGCAGATGGTCTTCTGGAAGAGGGAGTTCTTGACAGAGGGATCACATGTGTAGAAACCTTTGATTATGATGTAGCAGATAAGATTTACGCACCATATGACAACCTTGGCTTAAATGTCATCCTTCACGGTGATGGAACCCGTGAGTACAAAGTTCTCGGGGCACTTGCAGAAGCAGTGAAAGCACAGTCCTCTGATGCAGTACAGTGGAATCGCCTGAAGGAGATCTTCACAGCTAAGTCCCTGCAGCTGGTTTCCTTCACTATTACAGAGAAGGGCTATGCACTCCAGAAAGCAGACGGAACATGGTTCCCGTTTGTGGAAGCAGATATTAAAAACGGTCCGGATAAGGCAACCGGAGCTATGGCAGTACTGGTAGCAATGCTGAATGAGAGATATAAAGCTGGTAAATATCCGATCGCTCTGGTATCTATGGATAACTGCTCACAGAACGGCGCCAAGCTTCGTGAGTCCGTGCTGACTATGACAGAGGAATGGCATAAAGCAGGCTTTGTAGATGATGGCTTTGTAGATTATGTAACGGATGAGAAGGTGGTTGCATTCCCGTGGACCATGATCGACAAGATCACACCTCGACCAAGCGAGCAGATCGCAGCAGACCTTGAGAAGCTTGGCGTTGAAGACATGCAGCCGGTGATCACAGGAAAGAAGACATACATAGCACCATTTGTTAATGCTGAGAAGCCACAGTATCTTGTTATCGAGGACAGCTTCCCTAACGGACGCCCTGCTCTGGAAAAAGGCTTCGGTGTATACATGGCGGACAGAAATACCGTCAATCTTTCCGAGAGAATGAAAGTAACCGTATGCCTGAATCCAGTACATTCCGCAACCGGCCCTCTTGGTGTGGTACTTGGCTATGATCTCTTTGCACACATGCTGAACACCAACGAAGATATGATGAAAATGGCTCGTATGGTTGCTTATGACGAGGGACTTCCGGTAGTTGCAGATCCTGGAATTCTTTCCCCACAGGCATTTGTGGATGAGCTTTTCAATGACCGTTTCCCGAATGAGTATCTTGGAGATACCAACCTCGTCTGGCTGTAGATGTGTCCCAGATGGTAGGTATCCGTTTCGGTGAGACTGTAAAAGCATATGTGAAGAAATTTGGAGATGCTTCCAGACTGACAGCAATCCCTCTTGGAATCGCAGGATGGCTGAGATACATGCTGGCTGTAGATGATGAAGGAAATAAATTTGAGCTTGCACCGGACCCGATGAACGAGGAGATCACAGAGCAGCTTGGCGATATCGTGATTGGAAAACCGGAAACCTTCAAGGATCAGCTGAAGCCGATCCTTTCCAATGAGAGACTGTTCTTCACAGACCTTTATAAAGATGGTGTCGGAGAGAAGATCGAGGATATGTTCCGTGAGATGATCGCAGGACCCGGAGCTGTAAAGGCAACTATTCATAAATATGTAAAATAAAACCCGGGTTACGAAAACAGTTTATGTAAGTATTGAATAAAGAGAAATGAGGTAAATGGAAAGATGACAGAACCGGTATTTGCGGCAGATCCGGCAAGACTGTTGATCGCGGCAGCAGCAGGAATTTTATTATTATTGTTACTTATCATAAAATTTAAGATTCACCCGGTTTTATCTCTGCTGATCGCTGCACTGGTTATCGGGCTTGGTGCCGGAATGCCGGTTCCAACACTGGTAAGCACTGTGGAAAACGGCGCAGGAGAAACTTTACAGGGGATCATACTCCTGATCGGTCTGGGTTCTCTGTTCGGCGGGATATTGGAAGTGTCCGGCGGCGCACAGTGCGTTGCCCAGACACTGGTAAGCAAATTTGGTGAAAAAAAGGCAGGGATCGCTCTTGGAATCACAGGACTTGTGGTAGGAACTACCGTATTTTTTGAGGCTGGCGTTGTGATCCTGATCCCTCTGGCATTCGGACTTGCGAAAAAAACAAAGAAATCTACTTTATATTATGTAATCCCGCTTCTTGCGGGCCTTGCCACCGGTTTTGCATTCATTCCGCCATCAGCAGGATCTGTTCTGGTGGCAAATATGCTGAATGTAGACCTCGGAGTGATGATCGCGGTAGGTGTGCCGGTGGGTATTTTATCCCTGATCTTTGCGGGAATCTTATGGTCCAAATTTATCGGCAAAAAGATCAACACAGGGCTGCCCTCCAATATCCAGGAGGTACGTGAGGAGGAAGAAGCCAATCTTCCTAAGTTTTCTACAGTATTATGTATCATTCTTGTTCCGCTGGTGCTGATCCTGTGCAATACAGTTTCTGAATACATTCCGGGGATCGACGCGGCACGTCCTGTTCTGGAATTCCTGGGAACACCTTTTGTGGCACTGATCATAGCAGTATTGCTTGCCATGTATTTCCTCGGAAAGAAACAAGGCTACAATGGAGATCAGTTAAAGAAGATCCTGGATCGTTCTCTGAAGCCTACAGGACAGATTCTTCTGGTTATCACTGGTGGAGGTATCATCCGCTGGGTGCTGCAGGACTGCGGTATGGGAAACATTATAGGACCAGCTCTGGAAAAAAGCGGACTTCCGCTGGTACTGGTTGCATTCCTTATTGCAGCTCTGATCCGTGCATCTGTTGGTGCGGCAGTTGTGGCTATGACAATGGCAGCAGGAATTATGGCCGCTATGCCTGGAGTTGCAGACCTGTCACCGGTTTATCTGGCAGCAATGGTCTGTGCCATCAACGGCGGTGCAACGGCATTCAGCCATGTAAATGATTCCGGATTCTGGCTGGTAAGCTCTCTTCTTGAGATTGATGAGAAAACAACCCTGAAATCCTGGACAATGATGGAAACCATCGTAGGAGTAACAGGTCTGGTTTGTGCTGTTGTGATTAGCCTGTTTGCATAGGAGAGTAGATAAAAATGATAGTAAAAGTAATTTTAGGCACAATGCAGAATGCAAGAAAGCTGGTAAGTATTGCAGAATCCATCCCCTGTGATGTAGAATTATGTTATGGCCGTTATGTTGTAAATGCGAAGTCTATGCTTGGGGTTCTGAGCGTGCCCGAATTTGATGAGGGAGAGCTGCATGTCCATACAGATAATGAAAAAGAATGTGAAAAGATCCTGTTTCAGCTGCTCGAACAGAATCTTCTTGCGGATACCAACGATGCAGCGCAAAGATCTATCTACGATATCACAACCTTTGGTGAGGTCCTGATCGATTTTACATCTCAGGATATCAACGAGGACGGACAGATGCTTTATGCCAGAAATCCGGGCGGAGCACCTGCCAATGTTGCAGTTGCAACCAGCAGACTCGGTGCACATACTGCCTTTATCGGAAAAGCCGGAAAAGACATGCATGGAGAATTCCTCCGTTCTGTTCTTCAGAGAGAAAAAGTAGATACAAAAGGGATGCTTCTGGATGAGGATTATTTCACAACTCTGGCTTTTGTGGAGGTAAATGAAAGTGGAGAGCGTACATTCTCCTTTGCAAGAAAGCCGGGCGCAGATACGAAGCTCCAGAAGGAAGAGGTAGATGTGGATGTGCTGGACCGCACGAATATTTTTCATGTGGGCTCTTTGTCACTGACAGACCAGCCTGCAAGGGATACTACATTTTATGCGGTAAGAAGAGCGAAAAACAAAGGCAGTGTGATCTCCTATGATCCCAATTACCGTGCGTCGCTGTGGCCGGATGAAAAAACTGCGAAGAAGCATATGAGAAGTCTGGTTCCCTATGTGGATCTTATGAAGATTTCAGATGAGGAAACTGAGCTTTTGACAAATCATAAGGATGTCCGGGAAGCAGCAGAAGCACTGTACAGCCAGGGCGTGAAAGTTGTGGCAGTTACACTTGGCGGCGAAGGAGCATATCTTTACAGCAAGGATGGCGGCTGTATGGTGCCGGGATTTGCAGTGAAACAGATCGCAGACACGAATGGAGCTGGAGATTCTTTCTGGGGTGGTTTCTTGTATAAGGTCAGCACATCGGAGAAAAATCTGGACGAGCTGACCCAGGAGGATTTGAAGGAATTTGCGCGTTTCGGCAATGCAGTGGCCAGTCTCTGCGTAGAGAAAAAAGGCGCGATCCCGGCAATGCCGGAGCTTGCACAGGTGGAACGCAGAATTGCAGAGTGAAGGTATTCATAAACCTGTAGCAGAGTTGAATCTAAATTGCGAAGCGATTGTGTTTATGAGCATGTCAGATTTATGAAAGGATGGGGTTTTGAAATGAATTTAAAGGATCAGATGAACGGAGTTCAGCACGTAGGTGTGCCGACCAATGACATTGAGACAACCATTAAATTTTATGAAGCACTGGGATTTGAGATTGCTTTTCAGACCGTAAACGAAGCTGCCAATGAGAAGGTTGCTTTTCTGAAGCTTGGAAATCTTGTGATCGAGACTTATGAGAACAAAGCTGCAAAAATGGAATCCGGCGCCATTGACCATGTTGCCATTGATGTGAAGGATGTGGAGAAAGTCCACGAGCTGGTGACAGCAGCCGGACTGAATACCACCAATGATGAAGTCCATTTCCTGCCGTTCTGGGAGAATGGTGTGAAGTTCTTTACTATTGAGGGACCGAATAAGGAGAAGGTGGAGTTTAGCCAGTATTTATAAGAAGTAAATGAAATTGTGTTCATGAGTGTGAAACAGAGTACAATACCGAGGTTCGTTTTGTGTTGCATACAGCCTGTCAGATATAAGATGATTAAAGAGCATCGTGTATCCGGCGGGCTGTTTTATGTATCAGACAGAATTTGGGGCCGTGGGAAAATTTCTTGCATGAAATGGATAATGAGACTACAATGAGATGCAGATGTGCTATAGAAGATCAGGATTAGCAGTAGATGAGATGATTCCTGAAGAATAAAAACGGGAAATGGACTTCGGATATCTGTTTCTCGGTATGATGGAGAATTATGAAAATACATTACAGAGTCAAAAATAATACAATAGAAATTATCCGTTGTTACGGAACGGACAGCCGGGTGGTGCTGCCGGAAGAGATCAACGGCATTTCGGTAGTCAGTGCGGCACCTTATGCGTTTTCCGCACATAAGGACGACGAGGAAGAGGCGGAAGTCTGGGAGAGCGAAGACGCTGTTTCGTTCGGAGAGGAACGACTTCTTGACGGAGAGGAAGTGCAGGAGATCGTTTTTCCCGATACACTGAAGGAAATTGGAAGATATATTTTTTATGGGTGCAAAAAACTGGAACGGCTGGAATTTTCGGATACGCTGATGCAGGTGGGAACCGGGGCGTTTACGGGATGCAGCGGGCTGAAGGAGCTTGTGATCCATCAGAAAAAGGGAATCAAATCCTGTACAAAGGAGATCCTCGGTGAGCTGTGGCAGAAGATCGATGTGGATTTTCTGTATGAAAACGGCGAGGCAAGTGGAAAACGTGCGCATATGGTTTTTCCGGAGCATTACGATGAGGCGGTGGAGAACACGCCTGCGAGAATTTTGTTTACGGAGTATCATGGCTCAGGGACCAATTACAGGCAATGCTTCTATAATAAGGAACTGGATTTCGCGGAGTATGACAGTCTGTTTGATATGGCAGTGGTGATGGATAAGCTGGAGGTTCTGGTGGATATGAGTTTCGGGCGGCTTCGTTATCCATGGCAGCTCAGTGAAAAAGCGAAGAAGCAGTATGAGGATTATATCCGGGGAAATCTTAAGGATATTGGGGAATATCTGGTGGGAAGCGGAAACTTAAATGGTCTGGAGTTGCTTTCTCGGGAAAAGCTCTGGAACAGAGAGGGCCTGGAACACAGTATTGATGTGGCTTCCAGTAAGAAAGATATGGAGATTTCCGCGTTTCTGATGAATGAGCGGAGCCGGATGATGGAGGAAGAGCAGAAGGTGTCCGGGGAAAACGGAAATGCAGAGCGGCCGGCTAGGCGGAGAAAGAAGTTTCAGTTATGAATGAAATAGAAACAATCGAAAACAATAAAAATAACTTCCTGCCCGGTCAGGAATCCAATTCCAAGGAGGCAGCCCAGCGTCTCCAGGACATCGGTAGCAGCATCCTCCGGGCGGCAAGAGACGAGCTGTATCTTGGCATGCGTTTTCTGGATGTGGCGCTGAGCAGCTTTATTTATCAGATGGATGGTTCGGTCAGTCCGTTTGGAACAGACGGGGTTGTGATGTACTTCCATCCGGCACAGCTTGGCGGGCTTTATAAAGAAAACAGGATTCTTGTGAATCGAGGATATCTCCATATGGTATTTCACTGCATTTTCCGGCACTTTGGGAAGCCGGGAATAGAGAAGCGTTTGTGGAATTTAAGCTGCGATATTGCAGTGGAGCATATGATCGACGGGATCTACCACCGCTCAGTCCGATATTCCAGAAGTCTTCTCCGGAGGGAAACCTACCGTCTTCTGGAAAAGGAAAAGAAGACGCTGAATGCAGAGAGAATCTACAAGATTCTGAAAGAAGAATTTCTGAAGGAAAAAGAACTGGCACAGCTTGAAAAAGAGTTCTACGTGGACGACCATAAATACTGGGCAAACCAGCAGCCCGACCGGAAACCCAATCCTCTGATGAGTAAAAAATGGGGAGATATCAGCGATGGGATCGAAACAGATCTTGGGACTTTTTCCAGAGAGGCAGGAGAGCAGGACGGAGATTTTCTGGACCAGTTGAAAATAGAGAACCGGGAACGATATGATTATCGGGAATTTCTGAGGAAGTTTGCAGTATTTCGGGAAGAACTGACTGTAGACCCGGACAGCTTTGATTATAATTTTTATACCTACGGGCTTTCCCTTTACGGGAATATGCCGCTGATCGAACCCCTGGAAACCAGAGAAGTGAAAAAAGTTTCGGAATTTGTCATTGTGATCGATACCTCCATGTCCTGTTCAGGAGAACTGGTACAGAGATTTCTGGAGGAAACCTATGGGATCTTAAGCGACAGCGGGAATTTTTTCCAGAAGGTAAATATACATATTATCCAGTGTGATGAGAAGGTGCATTCGGATGTAAAGATCACCGGTGCAGAGGAATTGCAGGAGTATATGAACAGCCTGGAACTTTACGGTGATGGAGGTACAGATTTCCGTCCGGCTTTTGCTTATGTGGAAGAGCTGATGGAAAAACGTGAGTTTGAAAATCTTAAGGGCCTGGTGTATTTTACAGACGGATACGGGCTTTTTCCGGCAAAGATGCCGCCATACCGGACAGCATTTGTATTTATGGAGCAGGAGCCTGAGGATGTGGATATCCCGGCCTGGGCCATGAAGCTGGTGATCACGGAGGAAGAATTGTAAACAATTATGTCTATATCTTATGTCATGAATCTGATATTTTAATCTTTTATTTTGTATATTGCTATCTGCATATCAGTTATAGTGTAGAAAATAGGTAACAACAGACAATGTTACGGAAAATATACAGAACAGGAGATTGTATGGCATGAGATATGGGTATTTTGATGAAGAAAAAAAGGAATATGTGATTACCAGGCCGGACACACCTGCTCCGTGGGTGAATTATTTGGGATCGCCGGAATACGGAGCAATCGTTTCCAATAATGCAGGGGGATACAGCTTTGCAAAATCCGGGGCGAACGGCAGAATCCTGAGATATATTTTTAATCAGTTTGATCAGCCGGGAAGATATATTTATCTCAGGGATAATGACACAAAAGATTATTGGTCAGCATCCTGGCAGCCGGTTGGCAAAGATCTCAGTGAGTATAAAAGTGAATGTCATCATGGCACAGCCTATACTAAAATGATGGCAGATTACAGCGAGATACATTCAGAGGTGAGATACTATGTACCGCTTGGGCTGTCCTGCCAATCATGAAGCCGGCAATCGCTGTACAGGCGATTTTTACATTTGTAGGCTCCTGGAACAATTATTTCGTTCCTGCTCTGGTTATCCAGTCTAAAAGCAAGATGACTGTTCCAATCCTGATTGCAACACTTCGTGGAGCAGATTATATGAATTTTGATATGGGTAAGATTTACATGATGATCACAGTTGCCATTGTGCCGATCATTATCGTATATCTCCTTCTTTCCAAGTTTATCATCGCAGGAGTGACACTTGGAGGCGTAAAAGAATAACAAAAGGTAGCAAGTAAGATATGACAGTTAAGAAATGGAAACACAGCGGAACAAAGAAACACAGCATGTCAGACCGTGAAATACGAAACGGTCTTCTTTCGGAAAAAGCAGCAGAGGAGGGTATTGTACTGCTGAAAAATGATAAAAAAATACTCCCTCTGAATATTTCCACGAAAATAGGTTTATACGGCGCCGGTGCTGGAAAGACAGTGAAAGGCGGAACAGGTTCCGGTGATGTGAATAACAGAAGTAACATTTCTATTTATCAGGGACTGAAAGAAAACGGTATTCAGATCGTAAGCGAGAAATGGCTGGCCAATTATGAGTCAATATACGCAGAAGCACGCCGGGCATGGAAAGAAAAAATACTGGAAGAAGCAAAGTTTGTGGAAAATCCTTTTGATGCCTATGCGGAAAATCCCTTTGCAATGCCGGAAGGCCGTGCAGTCACAGCAGAAGATACTGTCGATGCCCAGACAGCAATCTATGTGGTAAGCAGGATTTCCGGTGAGGGAAAGGATAGGCGCAGGGTCGAGGGAGATTATTATCTGAGCAGACGGGAGCGGGAGGATATCCGGTTCCTTGATGCACAGAAGATTCCTACAGTACTTATCCTGAATTCCGGCGGTCCGGTAGAACTGACAGATATTCTGGAAGAAACAGAAAATATCTGTGCTGTCCTGAATATTTCCCAGCTTGGACAAAGAGGCGGACTTGCCCTCGCCAATGTCCTTCTGGGAAAGGTAACTCCAGGCGGCAAGCTGACTGCAACATGGGCCAGAAGGTATGAGGATTATCCGTGTGCAGAGGAATACAGCTATCTTAATGGCAAGCTTGAAAGAGAAGAGTACAAGGAAGGAATTTATACAGGATATCGTTATTTTGATACTTTTGGTGTAAAACCGCTGTTTCCGTTTGGATATGGACTTTCTTACACAGAAATGCAGATACGCTTCCATGGGATGAAAACATCAGGGGATGGCATTGAAGTTGAAGCAGAGGTAACGAATACAGGAGAAACTTTTTCGGGAAAAGAGGTCGTGCAGGTCTATGTGTCTCTTCCACAGGATGAATCAGGAAAGGAATACCGTCGACTGGCTGGCTTTGCAAAAACAAAACTTCTGAAGCCGGGGGAAAAAGAACTGCTGAAAATCAGGATCGACAGAAAGACACTGGCATATTTTTCCGAAGAGCAGCATGCCTGGATTGCTGAAAAAGGTTATTATGCTGTCTGGGTCGGAAACAGCATTGCATCGCTTACGCTGGCTGCAATGCTTGGAGTGCCGGAGAGTGTGATCCTGGATAAAACGAATATCCTTGAGAACCAGACTGATATTACTGAAGAAGTTTATGACCGCCAGAATCTTTCTGCCAGAACTCTGAAATGGAAAGAGAAGGCAGAGAATGAGAAGATTGGAAGATATATCTATTATCCTGAACCAGAGAAGAGAACAGAATGCACCTGCCAACCGGAAAATAAGATTCCTGCAAAGGATCTGCTCCCGCTGTTTTATGGGAATATTGCTGGAATCTCCAGTAATCTGGGGGCGGCAGGAATCCGTGTTCCTGGCTCTGCCGGTGAGACCACGGCTGCTCTTTATGAGCAATATGGCGTTTCCCCACTGATCATGGCCGATGGGCCGGCAGGACTGAGACTTCAGCAGAATTATGAAGTAGACAGAGAAACAGACACAGTATATGGAATCGGTGTCCTCGGATCTCTGGAAAACGGATACCTGAGAACAGATGAGACTCACGAAAACGCAGACAGATATTATCAGTTCTGTACGGCATTTCCGGTTGGAACTGCACTGGCTCAGACCTGGGATACTGCCCTTGTGGAAAAAGTTGGAATAGCAGTGGCAGAAGAAATGGAAGAATTCCACATAGATCTCTGGCTAGCACCTGGTCTTAATATTCAGAGAAACCCTCTGTGCGGCAGAAATTTTGAGTATTATTCCGAAGATCCGCTGCTTTCCGGAACCATGGCAGCAGCCATGACAAAAGGAGTGCAGAGCAGACCTGGCTGCGGTGTTACCGTTAAGCATTTTGCCTGCAACAATCAGGAAGATAATCGTATGGGTGTGGATGCACAGGTATCAGAACGTGCCCTGAGGGAAATTTATCTGCGTGGTTTTGAGATTGCAGTTAAAGAAAGCAGACCAGTGGCAATCATGTCTTCCTATAATTTACTGAATGGTGTCCATGCTGCAAACAGTGTTGATCTCTGTACAGCCATTGCCCGAAAAGAATGGGGATTTGACGGTGTGATCATGTCAGACTGGAATACAACGGTTCCGGAAGATGGAAGTATTCCGTGGAAATGCGTGACAGCAGGAAATGATATTATCATGCCTGGTAATGCAGCCGACGCAGAAAATATCCGAAAAGCTTTTGAAGACGGAAAGCTTTCGGAAGAAGTTGTCAGAATGTGTGCGGGACGTATTCTGAACCTGATACACACACTGACAGCAGAATAAAAAAAATTATATAGTAGTGAAAAACTTGCCTGAATTCAATTTTCGATTTATTATTGGATTCAGGCATATTTTTTGCAGATGTCGCGCAAGGCAACCCGTTTTAGGCGGAGGATCCTGCAGGCAGTTTTTTATATGCCGTGAAAAGGAGAATACCATGAACATAAAACGAGC
Organism: Ruminococcus sp. AF46-10NS; assembly: GCF_003474435.1. Classification (GTDB taxonomy): domain Bacteria; phylum Bacillota; class Clostridia; order Lachnospirales; family Lachnospiraceae; genus Blautia_A. The sequence continues at coordinate 104,647 of NZ_QRNF01000007.1, read as the reverse complement.
AAAGCAGGAGATCAGAGATTCCATAGAAGCATATCTTTCAAAGGACGAATTCGGTGAGTACCGGATCCCGGCGATCCGACAGAGACCGATCCTTCTTATGGGCCCTCCGGGAATCGGAAAGACACAGATTATGGAACAGATAGCAAGGGAATGCGGGATTGCTCTTGTTTCCTATACCATTACCCACCACACCAGGCAGAGTGCTGTGGGACTTCCTTTTATTGTAAAAAAGAATTATGGTGAGGAAGAATTTTCTGTCACGGAATATACCATGAGTGAGATCATTTCGTCCGTTTACGACAAAATGGAAAAAACAGGTCTGAAAGAAGGCATCCTGTTCATTGATGAGATCAACTGTGTATCTGAAACACTGGCGCCGATGATGCTGCAGTTCCTTCAGGGAAAAACCTTCGGAAACCAGAAGGTGCCGGAAGGCTGGGTGATCGTCACAGCAGGCAACCCGCCAGAATATAACAAATCCGTCCGGGAATTCGATGTGGTCACTCTGGACCGTATCAAGAAGATCGATGTGGAGGCAGACTTTGATGTGTGGAAGGAATACGCCTATCAGCAGGGAATTCATCCGGCGGTGATCTCCTATCTGGAGCTTCGCAGAAAAAATTTCTACAGGGTGGAGAATACCGTAGACGGAAAGATCTTTGCCACAGCCAGAGGCTGGGAGGATCTTTCCCGTCTGATCCAGGTTTATGAGATCCTTGGAAAAACCGTAGACCGTGAGGTGGTCAGTCAGTACATTCAGCACAGGATGATCGCGAAGGATTTTGCAGGCTATCTGGTTCTTTATTATAAGTACAGAACGGACTATAAAGTGGAGGACATCCTGAAAGGAAAGTGGGATCCCATTACTCTGGGTAAGATCCGTACAGCCTCTCTGGACGAGCATTTGAGCATTGTAAGCCTTCTCAACGGAAAGCTCAGCGAGCTTTTTACAGAATGCTATCTTACCGATGCCTACCTCACGAAACTGTATGATTATATGGTGTACTTCAGAGAAGATCAGGACAGCCTTACAGCAAAAAATCTCATGGAAAAAGCAGAGGCGGATCTTGAAAAGGATAAAAAGAGTGAGCTTCTTACAAAACAGCAGGAGCGTATACAGAAACGTGTTGTGTCATTCTTTGAAAATGCGTCCGGATCGAAATCAACCTCGGGATCAATTGGATCGGAATCAACCGGATCAGATAAAACCAGATCAGGCTCATATCCGGCAGGAGGCAGAAGTGCTGCAGCAGAATCGGAGGATCCATCGTCAAACAGGAACTATGAGTTTGTCAAAGCCCTCTTTGAATCCGAAACCGAAGCCTACGAAAACCGAACCGACGAGATATCTTTTACTCTTCAGAACGTCTTCGACTTTATGGAAGCGGCCTTTGGAGACAGCCAGGAAATGGTGGCATTTATCACAGAACTGAACGCCAACTATTATAGTCTCTGGTTCATTCGGGAGAACGGTTCTGACCAGTATTACAGGCATAATAAAGGCCTTCTTTTTGATGACCGTCAGAAAATGCTTCTGGGCCAGATGGAGGAAGTGGAAAATATTCTCAATAATGGAATAAAATAATATTACTGTTCACTCCGTTCTCAGTAACACGCTTCGCGATGCACAGAATTTATGCTAATCGCATAAATTCGCGTGGTATGTCTCGGGTTTTCTGTGACCTTCGTTCACAAAAAACACCTTGCGGAATATTACCAGTGGACAGTAACAAAATAATATGTCTGACCAATTTATTATTTACTATTGATTAAATTGGTGAATTATCGTATTATATTTACTATAAAAGTCCGGAAAATAGAGTAAACAAATAGTCAAATTGCACAGACTGACTGAATGGCTGCAGAGTGACTATTTGATGCAGAGCTGTATGGCGACTGCGGATGGTAAATATCCACCTGTCTATATTCCGGGATTTTTATGTAATGAAAGGCAACACAATAATAAAGGAAGGCGGCCGAAACGGACGACATGTTTACAAAAATTACAGAAGAACGAGCATTTGACGGAATATTAGCGCAGATCATAGAAAATATCCGGCGGGGAGAACTGAAGCCGGGGGATACTTTACCTGCGGAACGTGTTATGGCAGAATCACTGGGGGTTTCCAGACCTGCTGTTCGTGAAGTCCTGCGGGCACTGGAACTGATGGGAATTGTCACAACGGTCCGCGGTGGAGCCAACTATATCACTGAGAATATGGATCAGTGGCTTTCTGCACCACTGGCCCTTCTTTTTCAGCTGAATAACAGCCATGTACAGCAGGTACAGGAGCTTCGTTCAGCACTGGAGCAGGAAGCAGCTCTTCTTGCAGCCGGGAAATGTACAGAGAAGGACGCATTAGATCTGCGTTCCATTCTGGCACAGCTGGAGAGTTCAGAGGATGAGAAAGCCCGTGCAGGTCTTGATAAGGAGCTTCATACGAAGATCGGCAGGATCGCAGGGAATCCTATGATCTACAATGTCCTGGATGCGGCAGCGCAGCTGACTGAGGAGATCATTTCCGGCACCCGAGCCTATATTATGCAGAAACATAATTCCGCTCTGGAGGTGGATGAGCAGCACAGAAGGCTGGTGGAAGCTATTATTTCCGGAGACCGGAACCAGGCGGAGAAGCTGATGCGCGAACATATGGAAACCATTGAGAAATATATACTGGAGATTGCGCAGCAGCAGGGTGAGAACAGCCTTGCATTTCATCGCTGATCCACCTGAAAAAATTAAATAAAATTTCAGTAAAAATCCCGTTAATCTGGTAAGACCACTATTGATTTTGGTAAGACCGCGTGCTATAATAGGGACTGTATTGGTAATACCAAAAAAAGTTTGATATTATGGCAGTAACCTGCCGGAAATATCAGGAGAAAGGACTTACGATCATGGGATATGTAAAATGGAGTTATGACACACTGAACCATTTCTGCGGAGACGTTTTCAAAGCGTTTGGCTTTTCTGAGGAAGAAGGAAATATCATTAAAGATGTTCTTCTGACTGCTGATCTGTATGGGATCGAGAGCCACGGAATGCAGAGGATGGTTCGTTACCATAAAGGAATCGAGAAGGGGACTATTCATCCCCAGGCGAAACCGGAAGTTGTTTTTGAAACACCGATTTCTGCTGTGATAGACGGACATAACGGAATGGGCCAGCTGATCAGCCATTTTGCCATGGAAAAGGCAATTGAGAAGGCGAAGACAACTGGTGTGGGAATCGTAAGTGTACGAAATTCCAATCATTTCGGTATTGCAGGATATTATGCGAACATGGCCTGCCATGAAGGACTTCTTGGAATGGCATGTACCAACTCCGAGGCGATCATGGTACCGACCTTCGGAAGAAAGGCTATGCTGGGCTCCAACCCGATCGCAGTTTCCATGCCTGCAGATCCGTATCCGTTTTTCTTTGACTGTTCCACAACAGTTGTAACCAGAGGTAAACTGGAAATGTATAATAAGATGGGCAAGCCTCTTCCGGATGGCTGGGCACTTGACAAAAACGGTCATGCCAGCAATAACGCACCGGATGTACTTGCAAACATCGTAGCCAAGAAGGGCGGCGGAATCATGCCTCTTGGCGGAAACGAGGAAGTCAGCGGAAGCCATAAGGGATATGGCTATGGAATGCTCTGTGAGCTGTTCAGCTCTATTCTTTCCATGGGCGTTACCTCCGACAAGTGCTGTACATTCCCGGATAAGACCGGTATCTGCCATGGATTTATGGCGATCAACCCGGCGGCATTCGGAGATCCGGATGCGATTCGCAAGCATTTTTCAGAATATCTTGAGGCACTTCGGGAGAGTCCGAAGGCAGACGGTCAGGACAGGATCTATACACACGGCGAGAAAGAGGTAGCTGCTGAAAAAGACAGAAAAGAGAATGGCATTCCGGTCAACGACAATACCATGGTAGAGCTTGCTGATCTCTGCAGTTATCTGAAGCTTGATTTTGGCTCTTATTTTGAAGGCTATGAGCTTCCGAAGGACAGTAAATTCTTCAATGGTAATTATTAATTCAGGTAATCCTTTTGAAATGAAATATATCATAATTATCCAAGGAGGAAAAGAAAATGGATTATGCAAAAGAGTCATTAAGACTGCACGGAGATTGGAAAGGTAAGATTGAGGTTGTTACAAGAGTGCCGGTTGAGAATAAAGACGACCTTTCTCTTGCATATACACCAGGTGTAGCTCAGCCTTGCCTTGAGATCCAGAAAGATATCAATAAATCCTACGAGCTTACAAGAAGATGGAATATGTGTCTTGTTGTAACAGACGGTTCTGCAGTTCTTGGTCTTGGTGACATCGGACCGGAAGCTGGTATGCCTGTAATGGAAGGTAAATGTGTACTTTTCAAAGCATTCGGCGATGTAGACGCATTCCCGCTTTGCATTAAGAGCCATGATGTAGATGAGATTGTAAATACTATTTACATGATCTCCGGATCCTTCGGCGGTGTAAACCTTGAGGATATCTCTGCTCCAAGATGCTTCGAGATCGAGAAAAAACTGAAAGAGAAATGCGATATTCCGATCTTCCATGATGACCAGCACGGAACTGCAGTTATCACACTTGCAGGTCTGACAAATGCGCTGAAGGTTGTCGGAAAGAAGAAAGAGGATGTTCGTATCGTTATGAACGGTGCAGGTGCAGCTGCTATTTCTATCTGCAGACTTCTTCTGAAAGCAGGCTTCAAGGATGTTACACTCTGCGACAGAAAGGGTGCCATCTATGAGGGACGTACAGAAGGAATGAACCCGGTTAAGGAAGAGATGAGCAAGCTCACAAACCTCAGAAGAAACAGGGCACTCTTGCAGAGATGCTGGTTGGTGCTGATGTATTTATCGGTGTTTCCGCTCCTGGAGCAGTTACAACAGAGATGGTTAAGACAATGAACAAAGATGCCATCATCTTTGCATGCGCAAACCCGACACCGGAGATCTTCCCGGATGACGCAAAAGCAGGCGGAGCCAAGGTTATCTCCACAGGAAGAAGTGACTTCCCGAACCAGATCAACAACGTTCTTGCATTCCCTGGAATCTTCCGTGGTGCATTCGATGTAAGAGCAAGTGATATCAACGATGAGATGAAGATCGCAGCTTCCAAAGCACTTGCAGATCTGATCACAGACGAGGAGCTTTCTCCTGAGTATATCATCCCGAAGGCATTTGATAAGAGAGTCGGACCGGCTGTAGCAAAAGCTGTAGCTGAAGCTGCAAAAGCAACAGGCGTAGCACGTATCTGATCTTAAACGCCTGACACGGACCAAAACAGCCCTTCATTAAGAAAAATATATCAGACACCCGTACTCTGTAACTCGGTACGGGTGTCTTTTTGTTGCCGGGAAGGTGGTATTACCCTTTGACAAATATCTCTTCAGTGAGTACAATAGCAAAGAGCGAGACGAACAATAACTGATAGGAGGCCTAAGCACAGCATGAAACCATGGGAAGCAAATATACGAAAAGTCGTGCCGTATACTCCGGGTGAACAGCCAAATGAGAGCGGTATGATCAAACTGAATACAAATGAGAATCCATATTCACCGGCACCGGGAGTAGAGAAGGCTCTTGAGAACCTTGATACAGATACACTGAGACTTTATCCGGACCCGACAGCAGGAGACCTCGTACACAGCATTGCCGGATTTTACGGGCTGAAAGATGAGCAGGTATTTACAGGTGTTGGTTCAGACGATGTTCTGGCCATGTGTTTCCTGACATTTTTTAATTCGGAAAAGCCGATCCTGTTCCCGGATATTACATACTCATTTTATGATGTATGGGCAGATCTTTTCCGCATTCCTTATGAGCGTCCGGCACTGGATGAGGAGTTCCATATCCGCAAGGAAGACTACTTGCGTGAGAATGGCGGAATCGTATTCCCGAATCCCAATGCACCGACAGGTGTAGAGATGCCGCTTTCTGAGATTGAGGAGATCGTGGCAAAAAATCCGGAAAGTATCGTGATCGTAGATGAGGCTTATGTGGATTTTGGATCTGTATCCGCACTTCCTCTGATTGAAAAATATGATAATCTTCTTGTTGTGCAGACATTCTCCAAGTCCAGATCTCTTGCAGGAATGCGTATTGGATATGCATTCGGAAATCCGGAGCTGATCAAGTATCTGAATGATGTGAAGTATTCTTTTAACTCCTACACAATGGATAGAACTACCATTGCAGCAGGTGTGGCATCTATGGAAGATAAGGCATATTTTGAGGAGTGTTGTAATAAGATCATTGCGACAAGAGAGTGGACAAAGACAGAACTTGGAAAACTTGGATTTTCTTTTCAGGATTCCAAAGCAAACTTTATTTTTGCCACACATAAGAGCTGTCCTGCAAAAGAGCTCTTCGAAGCTCTTAGAGAGAAACATATCTATGTGAGATATTTTCCGAAGGACAGAATCGACAACCATCTCCGTATCACCATTGGTACAGATGAGGAGATGAAGAAACTGATTGAGTTTTTGACAGAATATCTGAAATAAGAAGGAGGTACTATGGAAGTACTTGTACAGTGGTTTTCAACCCACCTTTCACAGTTTATTTCTCCGGAGGGTGCGGTGTTCATCATTTCCATGATCCCAATCCTGGAGCTTCGAGGCGGTCTTCTGGCTGCATCACTTCTGAAGATTCCGGCTGTAAAGGCAATTCCGATCTGTATTGCGGGAAATATTATTCCGATCCCGTTTATCCTGCTTTTTATCAGGCAGATCTTTAAATGGTTAAAAAAGACGAAGCTTTTCAGAGGTCTGATCGTTAAGCTGGAGAACAGAGCTATGGGAAAAAGTGATCAGATCAAGAGATATGAATTCCTCGGGCTTCTGTTGTTCGTAGGAATCCCGCTGCCGGGTACAGGCGCCTGGACAGGATCTCTGATCGCATCTCTTCTCGAGGTGGATATCAAGAAATCATCTATCGCTATCTTTTGCGGACTGGTGATGGCAACTGTTATCATGTATGTTGTTTCCTATGGAATTGTGGGAAATGTGGTACATTAATGAAAACAGAAATGTGACAGATTACATTCATAAGTATGTGGCAGAGCGGAATGTAAAATTCCGCTTATGAAAGATCCCCTGCATGTTGGCTGTATGAGCCGACAGCAGGGGATTTTTTGACATATAAGTAAAATTCCTAAAGTTTACATCAGTTTTCGCTTCAGCATCTCCGGATTCATAGCATATTTCAAAGCGGTATCCCTGGTGATACGTTTTTTTCGATACAGTTCAAGAAGACTCTGGTCCATGGAACGCATCTGATCCTGGCTGGAGGTGGAGATCACGCCTTCAATCTGGTGGATTTTGTTGTCGCGGATCATATTACGGATGGCAGGTGTCAGTCGCATGACCTCAAAAACAGGGATATTGCGGCCGTCCACATCCGGGATCAGCTGCTGGGAGATCACGGCCTGGAGCACCATGGAAAGCTGAATGGCAATCTGGCGCTGTTGTGACGGTTCAAACACATCCATAATACGTTCGATCGTATTGGCAGCTCCAAGAGTATGAAGACTGGAAAGAACCAGATGACCGGTCTCAGCAGCAGTCATTGCAGTCTGGATCGTCTCATAATCACGCATTTCGCCAAGAAGGATCACATCAGGGCTCTGCCGGAGTGTGGCACGCAGAGAAGTAAGATAGCTTTCAGTATCTGTACAGATCTCACGCTGGCTTACAATGCATCGGTCGTGGCGGTGCAGGTACTCAAGAGGGTCTTCCAGGGTAATGATATGTCCCTCACGTGTATGGTTGATTCGGTCGATCAGGCAGGCCATAGTGGTGGATTTACCACTTCCGGCAGAACCTGTCACAAGAACCATTCCACGGGTATAGCCGGTAATGTTCATAACGTCATCCGGGATCATAAGCTCTGCCGGATCAGGCAGCCGGAAAGCGATCACACGGATCACAGCTGCAAGGGAACCACGCTGTTTGTAAGCATTGACGCGGAAGCGGGAAACACCGGAAATGGAAAACGAAAAGTCATCGTCGCCGGTTTCCAGAAGTTTTGACATATCACGGTTTCCTGCAAGTTTGTAGATGGTGCGCAGCAATGATTCTGTCTGTTCCGGCATCAGCCTTTCTCCGATGCTGAAAAGATGGCCGTCGATCTTTTCGGCCAGTGTGCGGCCTGCAATGATAAAGATATCAGAAACACGTTTGTTGGCGGCTTCTGTTAAGAATTCAGGGATTTGGGTGTCCATGCTCATTTGCCTCCTTTAAATATATTCTGGCTGTTGTCAGGTGTCCATGAATCTGTGAGCTCTGTATTCCACTGAAGGACATTAAGAGCCTGGGTGTTTTTTTCTGCCGGATAAAGAAGCTCCAGAATAACGGAAAGCTGCTGGGTATCTGAGATCTTTTTCGAGAAAGAAAGAGTATGCTTGGCGGAGTCCCAGGTAAGAGCGCCTTCAGTATCCGCGAACTGACTGAGTTGGGAAAAATATTCTTCTTCACTTGCAGATTCTTCTGCAAACTTGCCGGCCCAACTTCGGATCTGTGATACGGTTTCTGTGGCACTGGAGCAGGCTTTGTAATATTTCTCCGTCTGCTCCAGAGAATGTTTTGCTGTGTTCAGGCTGTTTCTGGAGCTTCCGAGGGTAAGCAGAGCCAGAACAGAAAGTACCAGAACAGAAAAAATCAGAAACAGGGAAGGGATTCCAACAGTTACAAAAAAATAATGTTTTTGTTTCATTTCGAATCCTCCTTTCCGAAATCACAGGCAGGAAAGCGGAGGGAAATCTGGTAAAGCTCTGTGTTATCAGAAGTCCGGCAGAAAGTAAGTGTGCCTGATTTTTCCGGAGAAGAAGTATCCGGTGTGAAAGTCATCACGTAGACTGCGCTGTCCCGAGGACATATCTTCCAGGCGTTGTCATAATACCAGTTAATTTCTGGATCTTCCTGAACACCATCCGGAATAAGCTCTAAAATTTCATCAGCGGAACCGTCTGTGCCTTCCAGTGCTTCGCCGACAGAAGTAGTCAGTGTCTGGAGCTGGTTCAGCTGTTCTGCCCTGATCCTGTTTGACCTTGCTGCCGCAAAGATCTGAATGCAGGTTGCACAGGAGAGGGACAGGAACAGAAGTGCCAGGATCATCTCCATGAGAAAAAGGCTGCTTCCAAAGTTTTGCTGTAATTTTTTCATGAGGAGGCCTCCTTTTTTACTGTGGGCTGTGCTGCATCAGCGGCTGTAATGTGAAGAAGAAATCTGGAAGAAATTCCTGCTGTGCTTTTGAGCGTGATGCGGTAAAATCCGTGTTCCATTTTTTCTGTCTGGAAGTCTGAAAGTGCTGCGATGGCAGTGCCGGCAGAAGAGTTTGCCTGAGAATCCGAAGCAGTAAAAAGTTCCATCAGATTCTCATCTTTCAGGTAAATATAAGTGATATAATCCTTATCTTTTATGTGATCCCGGAAACACAGCGCAGGCGTGCCGTCCAGGGTGCCGGTAAAGATCCCGTCTGTCTGGTCATGCTGACGGAATTTGGTAGTGAGATATGTGACTGCTGTCCCAAAGTCAGTGTCAGAATCTGTCTGTTCCATAGTATTCTGATAAACTCTTGCAGAAAACAAAAGCATCAGCATAAGGAACAGGGCGAAGATCCCGAACAGAAGAAGGGAAAACAGTGAGGAGATGGAATGTCCGTTGGTTTTCTGCTGTTTCATGAGGCGGTTCCTCCTTTCCGGCTTCCGTTCAGGGCGATCACGCTGACAGATGGCAGAAGGTTGGAACCATTGGGAACGTACTCTACCACGAACCGGGTTTTGTCATAGGTGATGTGGTAGTCATCAAGAAGCTGGGAAAGATCCTCAGGGTATTCCCCGGTCATGGCATAGGTGCGGACAGCACAGCTTTTTAATGTCTGTTCCAGGGCGTTTTGTTCCTGCAAAAGGGTTTTTCCGGAAGTGCGGCCGACACCTGCAGTAAACAGGATACAGGCTATGACCAGAAACAGCACCGGAAAAAGAAGCAGAAGACTTCTCAGGAATTTTTTTCTGCGGTTTTCAAAAAGTTCCATTCTGTCACCACCTTACATTGCAAAATCCGAGAGGATGCCCAGAAGTGGCATCATCACAGAAAGCAGTACAAGACCTACAAGAAGAGAAAGAAGGATCACAATGGTAGGCTCTATAACAGAAACAGCCTGTGAGATCAGATCCAGGGATTTTTCCGTGTACTGCCGGGAAAGCTGGCGAAAAGTTTCGTCACTGGTGCCGGAATAAAAGGAAATGTTGACAAGACGTCCTTCCATGCCGCCAAAGAGCTCTGATTCGGTGAGAGCTCTGGAAAAGGCTTCACCTTCATCAAGAAGTACAGAGGTTTTTTTCAGGCGGTCAAGAATCTCGGGCTGAGTCAGCAGGGACCTGGTAAGTTCCAGGGTGGTTTCCGGGGAAAGACCACTTTTAAGGCCAAGAGACAGTCCCTGGGCCAGGCGGCTGTAATCCATGGCAACCGGGATCTCACGGAATACCGGAAGATGGGTTATCAGCTGGCTAAGATTCTGGCGGCCTTTTTCCGTAAGGCTGAAAAACAGGATGCAGCCGATCAGTACAGCGGCCAGGATCATAAAAACCACAGAGTAGTGTCTGATCACATTTCCGGCATTTAAAAGTCCCCGGGATACTCCGTTCATCTCCATTCCCATCTGTGTGAATACCTGCTGAAAAACAGGAAGGACTTTTACCAGGAGGACAAGGATTACAACGGCCATCATTCCCAGCATGATAAGGGGATAAGTGACTGCACTCCGGATCTGCTGTGAAATTTCCTGTTCCTGCTCATAGTGAAGGTAAAGGCTTTCCATAATTTCGTCCAGGCAGCCGGTTTCCTCGCCGGCTCTTACATAGGCAGTCATGGATTTTGGAAAACAGCCGGCTTCCTCAAGAGCCTGGGAAAGGGAGCCGGTTTCTTCGACGGAACGGATCAGAGGTTCCAGAATTTCCCTGTCTGTATCTGTTCTGCTTTCGTCACAGAGGATGTGCAGCCCTTCTGTTGTGGATATGCCGGAATGCAGAAGCATTCCCATCTGCCCGCAGAAATTTTTGAGTTCCAGGCCGTCAGTTTATATTTCATAGAATCGTCTCCTTTTTTGTAAGGTAAGCGGTCAGTAGGTGAACTGTACCGTATAATTGCTTTCGTCTCCGATATAATCCTGAATGGCTTCATTGTCGTCACTGTTGGAATCAAAGGTGGGGTCCATCAGCTTCCAGGTATCTCCTTCAAAAGAAATGGCCTTTGTGACCCAGCCTTTGTTTCTGATATAGACATCGATCCAGGCGTGTTTGATATCGCCGGAATAGCCGATCTCCAGTTTGCAGGGAATGTCCTGGCTTCGGAGCATGGCAGCGGTCAGTGCTGCGTAGTCGAAACAGATGCCTGTACCAGAGGAAAGTGTGTCGTCAACATCCGGAAGATAACCGGCTTCTACAGAATCGGCCTTGTCGTAATCGTAAGTGACATTATTGATCACATATTTATAGACAGCTTTCAGGATGTCCACATCATTCATATCCTTTGTGACAAGAGATTTTGCTTCACTGCAGACCTGGCTGTCTTTGGAAAAATCCACGTACTGGTTCGGATACAGAAACGGAAGAAATTCATTTTCAAGCTTCACAGTTAAGGTTTCTGTATAGAGGGCTGCATACTGGCTTCCGTCAATCTGCTGGTAGCAGGTGACTAGATAATCGCCGGAGCCTTCGGAAAAAGGCAGAACAGCCTGTTTTTTCGGTTCCAGAAAATAGGAATAGAGTACTCCTGAGGGCGTGGTAAGCTGAATGTTCATACGGGAATCACCGGAATCAGACAAGGCAGTGAAATAACCCTGATCCTGATTGGAAATATCCAGGATCAGAGGAGGATTTCCGAGGGTCTGTTTGCCGGGGGCTTCCGGGGTGAGAACCTGTGCAGGTGAATAAGTCGGCGGTTCTTTGCCGGATCCGGCAGATTTACCGCAGCCTGAGAGGAACACCAGGATCCCGGAAAGCAGCAGTACAAAAAAGAGACGGACAGATAAGAATTTAGACATATTTGCCGTTCTCCTGTTTATAAAGTGTTTTTCATCTTTTTTATAGAAAACAGTATAGCAGATTATGAAAAAAAAGGACAGAAGCAGGGCTTAAAATCAGGGGGAAAATGTTGACATTTCAGGGAAAACACCATATACTGTATATATAAAGGCAAACCTGTTGAAAGACAGGGACGCAAAGCCAAGGGTCTAAGGTCACAGAAAATTACAGTTAAATGACTATGACAGCCGGTTGCCGCACTAAATCCGATTTAGTGACGTACTTAAGCATCATTCAGGTGAAAAAGGATTTATGTGTTGACGCGGCCGTTTATTTTAGAATAAGCGGTTTTTTTGATGCAATAAACCTGCGGCCACCAGTAAAGATGACAGCTGAGACGCCTCGTTTTCAGAAAGGTGTGAAAATGTATGAAGAAAATAAACTTAAAAAAATTCTTTAAAAATAAGAAGATGGCAGCAGGATGTATTACGGCAGCGGTACTGCTTACGGCAGGAAGTCTGTCAATGGTATGGCAGGACTCACAGGTTCCGGAACTTCCGAATTATACAGATCCGGTAATTGAGCAGACTATCGAAGATGATGACACACCGCTTGCTTCACGGCCGAAGGTAACAACCAAGACAACCAGAAGAAGTAAGACAACGAAGAAAAATATCAAGTTAAAAAAAGCATCCACGAAAACTTATACCAGGAAATTTCCAACAAAAAAGAAAGTATCGACCAAGACAACCAAACAGAATCAGACAACAACAGTAAAGACGCAGACAACTGTACAGACAGATGTGAATCAGAAATACACCAGGAAATCCAAAAATGTAGTACAGACACAGAAAGTTACCACAACAATAAAGACAACCACAACAGTTGAAGCGGCCAAGACAACCGGCACAAAGGACACAACAGCAGGCACAACTGTAAAAAAAGAGAAATATACTATCGCAGATGTAGCATCTGTTGCACCGAAGATGGACAGCAAAGTATTAAATGCCTATAAGAAAATGGGATTTACAGTAACTGTTGACCCAGGCGTTTCCTATGCAGGTTACTTTGATGCAAGAACAAGAAGTATTACACTTCAGAATGCAGATGATACCATCTATCATGAACTTGGACATTATCTTGCATTTATTGCAGGAAATGTTGATAAATCCAGTTCTTTCGCAGCTGTTTACAACAGTGAGAAATCTAAATTTACAGGTGTCAGAAAAGCGTATGCAACACAGAATGCGTCTGAGTATTTTGCAGAATCCGTTCAGAATTATGTGGAGAATCCGGCAGCGCTGAAGGCACAGCGTCCGCAGACATACGAAGCAGTAAAGAACGCACTTGCAAAAGTTACAGATGCACAGGTGAATAAGATCATCAATGTTTATAAAGTAATTTGGAAATAAATAATTACATAGTCGGCCACCCGGGAGTTTTCTACTTCCGGGTGGCCTTTTTTGTCAGGGGATAAAATTGTCGATAAAAATTTCTTGCATTGCTTCAGAAATGGTGTATATTATTATCATAATCATTTTACGTTCAATAACGGTTCAGACACCAGTACAGCCATGTCGGGCTGTATAAAATTCCATTGATTTTTTGAAATTACAATTATAAATAGTAAGGATAGAGGTATTTATGAGAGAAAAATATGAATCACTATCTCTGGCCGTGCTGAAAGATCTGGCGAAGGCAAGGGGTATGAAGGGCATTTCCACGTTGAGAAAACCGGCACTGATCGAGAGAATGCTGGAAGAAGATGCGAAAGAAGCAGCGAAGGGGAATCCGGCTGAGGAACAGAAGAGTATATCAGAGGAGAATGTTTTCAGGGGAAGTTCTGCAGGAGAAGATGTACAGAAAGAGAATACACTGAAAGAAAAGAAACATGAGAGCGGAAATGCGGAATACCGTACACGTCAGAAGTCGGAAGGCGTTCAGGAACATAGAGAATACCGGGCAGATAAGTACGAACAGGAACACAGAACCATTCGCAGAGAGTACACCCGGGAGAGTAACAGAGAAGGCAGTCATGAAGGCTATAACCGTGATAATTACAGGAAACCGGTGAGAGAAGAACGTACAGTCATGAGGGAAGGTATGTCTGAAACGGAAGCCCGTACGGAGAATGGGAACACTCCGGCTGAATCAGCGCAGCTTGACAGCGGCGAGAAAGCCAATGGAATCCTTGAGGTACTTCCGGATGGATACGGATTTATCCGCTGCGAGAATTACCTTCCGGGAGAGAATGATATCTATGTTTCACCGTCCCAGATCCGCCGTTTTAACCTGAAGACAGGCGATATCATCCAGGGAAATATCCGAATTAAGACTCAGGGTGAGAAGTTCAGTGCACTTCTCTATGTATCTTCCATAAACGGCTTTCATCCAAGCGAGGGTCAGAGAAGATACAATTTTGAGGATATGACGCCGATCTTCCCGAATGAGCGTCTTGTAATGGAACGTGCAGGCGGGACAACAGCTATGCGCATCGTAGACCTTATCAGTCCCATTGGTAAAGGCCAGCGAGGCATGATCGTATCTCCACCTAAGGCAGGTAAGACAACCCTTCTTAAAGATGTGGCCAAATCCATTCTCAAGAACAACCGAGACACTCATCTGATCATCCTTCTGATCGATGAGCGCCCAGAGGAGGTTACAGACATCAAAGAAGCGATCCAGGGACCGAATGTGGAAGTGATCTATTCTACTTTTGATGAACTTCCGGAGCATCATAAAAGAGTTTCCGAGATGGTCGTGGAGCGTGCTCGCCGTCTGGTAGAACATAAGCAGGATGTTATCATCCTTCTGGATTCCATCACCAGATTAGCCAGAGCGTATAACCTGATCATTCCTCCAAGCGGAAGAACTTTATCAGGCGGTCTTGATCCGGCAGCACTTCATATGCCAAAGAGATTTTTTGGCGCAGCCGTAATATGCGTGAGGGCGGAAGCCTGACCATTCTGGCAACTGCTCTTGTAGACACAGGAAGCAAGATGGATGATGTGATCTACGAGGAGTTCAAAGGAACCGGCAACATGGAGCTTGTCCTTGACCGTAAACTCCAGGAAAAACGGGTATTCCCGGCTATCGACATCCAGAAATCCGGTACAAGAAGAGAGGATCTCCTTCTCAGCAAAGAAGAACAGGAAGCTGTCTATATTATGAGGAAAGCCCTCAACGGAATGAAGTCCGATGAGGCAGTAGAGCAGATCCTGAACACCTTTGCCAGAACAAGGACAAATGCAGAATTGGTGCAGACAGTAAGAAAACAGAAATTTTTATAAAGTCCTTGCATTTTGCTAAAAGCTGTGTTATACTTAGCAAGCTGTTTAAAATGGAATTCGTCAAATGTATACGAATAATATTAAATTATATAGAGAGGTGAAAATCATGAGAGAAGGAATCCATCCGAACTACTATCAGGCAACTGTAACCTGCAACTGCGGAAATACTTTCGTAACAGGTTCCACTAAAGAGGACATCCACGTAGAGATCTGTTCCAAATGTCATCCGTTCTACACAGGACAGCAGAAGGCTTCACAGGCTCGTGGACGTATTGATAAGTTCAATAAGAAATACGGCCTGAATAAGTAATTATTACGAATACAGGAAATGAGAAGGTTGAGGTTGGGAAATCTCAGCCTTTCTTTAACTGAAAATATTTTTCATTTTCAGGCTGCACAGGAGAGAATGAATGAAATCATCGAATATTGGTGGCCAGGCAGTCATGGAAGGCATCATGATGCGCCACAAGGATAAATATTCTATTGCAGTGCGCCGTCCGGATCAGGAGATCGAGCTGAAAGTAGAGGACTATAAATGTATCTTCGGAAATCATGGGGTTCTGAAGAAACCCATCATCCGTGGTGTGGTAAGTTTTGTGGATTCTCTTGTGGTTGGAACGAAATGCTTGATGTATTCTGCAGAGATCGCAGGAGATGAGGAAGATGAAGAAGCTGCCAGAAAGAATGAGCAGCTTACTGAAGAGGAGCGTTCCGCGAAGAAAGCGAAAGAAGACAGGCAGTTTAAATGGCTGCTTTATGTGACTGTAGCTGTTTCCATGGTTGTGTCTGTGGCAGCTTTTATGTTTCTGCCTTACATACTTGCCAGTCTGATCCGCAAGGTAGGCGCGTCGGAGTTTCTGGTCACAGTTGTGGAGGCTTTTGTGAAGCTGGTACTGTTTATGGGATATATGTTTCTGATCTCCAGAATGAAGGATATCCAGAGGACATTTATGTACCATGGTGCGGAGCACAAGTGTATTAACTGTGTGGAACACGGACTTCCTCTGACTGTGGAGAATGTGTTGAAGAGTTCCAGACTTCATAAACGCTGTGGGACAAGCTTTTTGTTCCTGGTTATGCTGGTAAGCATTGTACTGCATTTCGTGTTTGTACTGGTGCCGGTTTACTGGGTAAGACTGTTCGGAAGACTTCTTATGGTACCGGTAGTTGCGGGAATCTCTTTTGAGATCATCCAGTGGGCAGGAAGAACAGACAGCAGGTTTGCAGATATCATGAGCAAGCCGGGCCTTGCCATGCAGAAATTTACAACCAAAGAGCCGACAGCAGATATGGCAGAAGTAGCCATTAAAGCTGTAGAGGCGGTTTTTGACTGGAGAGCTTATCTGAAAGAGGAATTCGACCTGGATATCCCCTATGAGACAGAGGAGACAGAAAATGCAGAATCTTGAGTCCCTTCTGAAAAAAGGAACGAACATACTAAAAGAAAATGGACTGGAAGAAGCCGGGCTGGATGCCTGGCTCCTTCTGGAATTTAAGACCGGAATAAATCGGGCATATTATTTTGCACATGGAGATGAACCGGTGTCTGATGAGACCGCAGCAGAGTATCTTAAGCTGATCGGCAGGCGTGCAGGTCATATTCCTGTACAGCAGCTGACTCATCAGGCTTTTTTTATGGGATATGAATTTTATGTAAATCAGGATGTGCTGATTCCCAGACAGGATACGGAGACACTTGTAGAAGAAGCACTGAAATGTATGAACGGCATGAAAGAACCGGAGATCCTGGATATGTGCACAGGTTCCGGCTGCATTCTTATAAGCCTTCTGCTGGAAAGGGAAAATGCAAAAGGTGCCGGCGCAGATATCTCACCGGAAGCTCTTGCTGTGGCAAAAAAGAATGCAAAAGATCTGGGTGTGGAGAAACGGGCAGAATTTGTGGAAAGTGATACATTTTCAGCACCGTATTTTTGGAAAAAAGGTGGAAAAGAGGGCGGAAAATATGATATTCTTATTTCAAATCCGCCTTATATAGCAACAGAAGAAATTGAGACACTGATGGAAGAGGTTCGCCTTCATGACCCGAGAGGGGCACTTGACGGCAGGGAAGACGGGCTTTATTTTTACAGAAATATTACTGCGGAAGCGGGAAAATATCTGCGTCCGGGTGGATGGCTTCTGTATGAGATCGGCTGCACCCAGGGTGCGGCAGTCAGTGGGATGATGAAGACAGCCGGTTTTGAACAGGTTCAGGTAATAAAAGACCTTCCGGGCCTTGACCGTGTAGTGATCGGGCAGAAGCCGCTGTAAGAATGAGATCGTGGCTGGACACAGAGTGGACAGCAGTGTGAGATTTACAAGTATCAGAAACAGGAGGAAATACATGTTTGATAAACTGGATGATCTGCTGGTGCGTTTTGAGGAGCTTCTCAATGAGCTTGGAGAGCCGGGAGTAACCGATGATCCGGCGCATTTTCAGAAGCTGATGAAAGAGCAGAGCGACCTGCAGCCAATCGTAGACGCATATAAAGAGTACAAGAAGAATAAAGAGACCATCGAAGACAGTCTTTCCATGCTGGAGAGCGAGAAGGATGAAGAGATGCGTGAAATGCTGAAAGAAGAGCTTTCTGACGCGAAGAAGAGAGTGGAGGAGCTGGAGCATGAGCTGAAGATACTTCTTCTTCCGAAAGATCCTAATGACAGTAAGAACGTTATCGTTGAGATCCGCGGAGGTGCAGGCGGTGATGAGGCAGCACTTTTTGCAGCTGAGATCTATCGTATGTATGTGAAATATGCAGAGTCCCGCCGCTGGAAAACAGAGATGCTCAGTCTCAATGAAAACGGGATCGGCGGCTTCAAGGAAGTTACTTTCATGATCAAAGGTGAGGGAGCATATTCCAGACTGAAGTATGAGAGTGGTGTACATCGTGTACAGCGTGTGCCTGAGACAGAGTCCGGTGGAAGAATCCATACTTCAACCTGTACAGTAGCAATTATGCCTGAGGCAGAGGAAATTGATTTCCATCTGGATCTCAATGAGTGTAAGTTCGATGTGTTCCGTGCATCCGGAAACGGCGGTCAGTGTGTCAACACAACAGACTCTGCTGTACGTCTTACTCATATTCCTACAGGAATCGTAATTTCCTGCCAGGATGAGAAGTCCCAGCTTAAGAACAAGGATAAGGCGCTTCGAGTACTTCGTTCCCGTCTGTATGAGATGGAACTTGCAAAACAGCACGATGCAGAGGCAGAGGCCAGAAGAAGCCAGATCGGTACAGGTGACCGTTCTGAGAAAATCCGTACTTACAACTTCCCGCAGGGGCGTGTGACAGATCACAGGATCAAGTTAACCCTTCATCGTCTGGAAAATATCTTAAACGGTGATCTGGATGAGATTATTGACAGCCTGATCGCAGCGGACCAGGCAGTGAAGCTGACTAAGCTTAATGAACAGGAGTAATTTAGTGGTCACGGGGTGAACAGTAACGGTTACAGATAAAGAATTGCATAAACTATAATAATCAGGAGGAAACGTAATATGAAGAAGACAGCATTGGTAATCATGGCGGCGGGAATCGGAAGCCGTTTTGGAAAAGGTATCAAGCAGCTTGCACCGGTAGGACCGAAGGGTGAGATCATTATGGATTATTCCATCCATGATGCACTGGAAGCAGGATTCAATAAAGTGGTATTTATCATCCGTAAAGATATTGAGGATGAGTTCCGCAGAGTCATCGGCGACCGTATCGAGAAGATCACAGAAGTTGCTTACGCATTCCAGGAGATCAATGATCTTCCGGGAGATTTCAGGAAACCGGCAGATCGTACCAAACCATGGGGAACAGGACACGCTGTACTGGCAGCGAAGAAAGTTCTTTCCGAGCCATTTGCTGTAATCAATGCAGATGACTACTATGGAAAAGATGCATATGTTAAAGTACATGATTATCTTGTACAGGATCATCCGCAGGATGGCCCGATGCATATCTGCATGGCAGGTTTCCGACTTGGAAATACATTAAGCGACAACGGAAGCGTTACAAGAGGTGTGTGCCATATCGAGGACGGCAAGCTTGTTGGCGTAACTGAGACACACAACATCTTTAAGACAGCTGATGGTGCCGAGACAAGAAATGATGACGGTACAGCAGAGACACTGGATATCAGGAGCCTTGTTTCCATGAACATGTGGGGACTGACACCGGAATTCATGGAGATCCTTGAGAAAGGCTTCGTAGAATTCCTTGGCGGAATCAAAGAGGGCGACATTAAGAAAGAGTATCTTCTTCCGGAACTGATCGACCAGCTGATTCACTCCGGTGAGGCAGCAGTAGATGTACTTGAGACAAAAGATGAGTGGTTCGGCGTGACATATCAGGAAGATAAAGCATCTGTACAGGCAGCATTTAAGAAGCTGACAGATGAGGGCGTTTATCCGGAAGGACTGTATCATTAATAAAGGAGAACATTATGGGCAAATATTTTGGAACAGATGGTTTTCGTGGTGAAGCAAATGTAAAACTTACAGCAGATCACGCATTTCGCGTAGGCCGTTACCTTGGATGGTACTATGGCAGAGATCATAAGGCTAAGATCGTGATCGGCAAAGATACAAGAAGAAGCAGTTATATGTTTGAGTATGCACTGGCAGCAGGACTGACTGCCTCTGGTGCAGATGCGTATCTGCTTCATGTAACTACTACACCAAGTGTATCTTATGTAGTACGTACAGAGGATTTTGACTGCGGTATCATGATCTCCGCGAGCCATAATCCGTTTAATGATAACGGAATCAAGGTTCTCAATGAGAACGGTCAGAAGATCTCAGCAGAGATCGAGGAACGCATTGAGGCATATCTTGACGGAGAGATTGAGGAGCTTCCGATGGCAACAGGCGAGGATATTGGCCGTACCGTTGATTTTGCATCCGGAAGAAACCGTTATATCGGACATCTGATTTCTATCCCATGCCATGATTTCAAGAACATCAAGGTTGGTCTGGACTGCTCCAACGGAAGCTCTTCAGCTATTGCCAAGAGTGTTTTTGATGCACTTCGTGCAAAAACTTATGTGATCAACAATGAGCCGGACGGAACCAACATTAACCGTGGCTGCGGCTCCACACATATTGAAGTTCTGAGACAGTATGTGATCGATAAAGGACTGGATATCGGTTTTGCATACGATGGTGATGCAGACAGATGTATCGCAGTAGACCACCGTGGAAATATCATCGACGGCGACAAGATCATGTATGTATGCGGCAAATATCTCAGAGAAAAAGGCCAGCTTAACGGCAACACAGTTGTCACAACCGTTATGTCGAATCTTGGACTCTATAAATCCCTGGAGCGTGAGGGGATTGATTACGAGCAGACTGCAGTTGGTGACAAATATGTTGCTGAGAACATGATGGAAAATAATTACAGTATCGGTGGCGAGCAGTCAGGACATATTATTTTCAGCCGTTATTCTGCTACAGGTGACGGAATCCTCACTTCTCTTATGCTCATGGAAGCATGTGTAGATAAGAAAGCTACACTCTGTGACCTTGCGAAGGAAATGAAGGTTTATCCGCAGCTTCTCCGCAATGTGCGTGTGTCTGACAAAAAGACAGCACTGGACAATGAGAAGGTGAAAGCTGCCATCGAGGCAGCAGCAGAAGCACTTGGAGATGACGGACGTATCCTGGTACGTGAGAGCGGTACAGAGCCGCTGATCCGTGTAATGGTAGAAGCAGGAACAGATGAACTCTGCCATAAATATGTAGACAGTGTTGTTGATGTAATGGAAGCCGAAGGGCTTGTTGTGGAATAAGGAACTTCATGAAAAATACAAAGACAGTATTGATTCTTGCAGCTGTGACAGGAACGTTACTCCTGGGCGGCTGCGGCAGTGAAAAAACAAAGATATACGAGCAGGCAGGCAAGGATCTTTCTCAGGGAAGTTACAAGTATGCACTGGAAGAGTACCAGACTTCCATCCGGAACGGAGTGAAACCGGCGCAGTCTTATCGTGGTGCAGGTATTGCAAGTCTCCGTCTTGGCAAGTATGATGATGCGATCTCAAGCTTTACAGAGGCACTGAACTGTGACAAAGTAAGCAAAAGCCTCCGGAAGGATATTTTGTCTTACCGTGCAACAGCAGAGCTGAAGTCCGGTAAGTATGAAGATGCAATGGCAGACTGCCAGACGCTGGGAGAAGATTTTGATATGGATGCAGGCATATATTTCCTCACCGGAAAAGTTGCTCTTGCCATGGATTCCTACGAGGAAGCCGCATCTGATTTCAAACAGGCTTACGGCGAGGATTCCACTTACGATATGGCTATTCAGATCTATGAGGCGTATCTTGACAAGGATATGGAGGCAGACGGAACCAGATATCTGGAAGCTGCACTTTCTTCCGAAGCGAAGGATGCCAAGGATCACTGCGACAGAGGCCGTGTCTACTACTATATGGAAGATTACAGTAATGCGAAAAAAGAACTTCTGGAAGCCTCCAAAAAGGATAATACAGAGGCATTACTTCTTCTGGGGATGGTGTATCTGGCACAGGACGATGTGGATAATGCAAAAGCCATGTATACACAGTATATTTCAGCGGCAGGTGATTCTGCAAAAGGTTATAACGGACTTGCACTGTGTGATATCAGGAACGGAGATTATGATTCTGCTCTTGATAATATTACCAAAGGTCTGCCGACAGCTACAACCGATGAGATGCAGAGCCTTCTCTTTAATGAGGTCGTAGCCTATGAAAAGAAACTGGATTTTGCTACGGCACTGACCAAGGCACAGGAATATGTTGAGATGTTTCCGGAAGACTCCGCTGCAAAAAAAGAGCTGGCTTTCCTGAAAACCAGAACATCTTCGGAGGGCTGATATGGAATATTTTGACGAGATACAGGACCGGGTGATCCTGATCGGCGTGCAGGCCAGTTTTGGCGATGATATGGAGGAATCCCTGGATGAGCTTGGAGAGCTTGCAGCTACAGCCGGAGCAGCAGTGGCAGGCAGGATCATCCAGAACCGTGAGGCCGTCCATCCGGGAACTTATATCGGCAAAGGTAAGATCGAGGAGGTAAAAGGTCTTCTCTATGCGTTAAATGCCAATGGTGTGATCTGTGATGATGAGCTTTCTCCTGCCCAGATGAACAATCTGGAACGTGAGCTGGAATGCAAGGTTATGGACAGAACCTTGCTGATCCTTGATATTTTTGCAAAGCGGGCAGTGACAAGTGAAGGCAAGATCCAGGTCGAACTGGCGCAGCTTCGTTACCGTTCTGCAAGGCTGGTAGGACTTCGGTCTTCCCTTTCCCGTCTTGGCGGCGGAATCGGAACAAGAGGTCCTGGTGAAAAGAAGCTGGAGACAGACCGACGTCTGATCCGAAACAGGATCTCAGCATTGAAGCAGGAGCTTTCCCAGGTAGAGAAGCACAGAGAGCTGATCCGTTCCAGAAGAGCGGTGGGCAATCTTAAGACAGCAGCCATTGTGGGATATACAAATGCAGGTAAATCCACACTTCTGAATACGCTGACAGGAGCGTCTGTGCTTTCTGAGGACAAGCTATTTGCAACACTTGATCCTACGACCCGTCTTCTGACGCTGGATGACGGACAGCAGCTGCTTCTTACAGATACTGTAGGATTTATCCGAAAACTTCCTCACAATCTGGTTGAGGCTTTTAAGAGTACCCTGGAGGAGGCAAAGTACGCGGATTATATCATCCATGTGGTGGACGCGTCCAATCCCCAGGCAGAAATGCAGATGCACATTGTGTATGAGACCCTGAAAGAATTAGGTGCCCTTGGCAAAAAAACGATCACGCTTTTTAACAAGCAGGACAAAGCTGCCGGGGAGAGTCTCCGGGATCTTCGTGCAGATCATACCTTGAAGATTTCTGCAAGAACAGGAGAGGGACTCGGCGAATTTAAGGAACTCCTTTCCAGGATCCTGGCAGAGGGACAGATCTATATGGAGCGGCTTTTTCCGTATTCAGATGCTGGTCAGATCCAGCTGATCCGTGAGTATGGGCAGCTTCTTTCCGAGGAGTATACAGAGGGTGGAATTGCTGTAAAAGCAAGGGTTCCCCGTGAAATCTATCCGAAAGTAACATAACGTTGAATGATTAACTCAGTACCATATATAGTACCGTGAACAAAATGGACACTATATATGGTGCTTTTTGTGTTGACGCAAAGGTGTCGTTCTGATACAATGAGCCTACAGCGTTTTTTGAAAAACGTCACTGGATGAGGTCTGATCAGTGATCAAAAACACTTTATATATACATGTGTGAGGGAGGCATTTTTATGTTTCAGGTAGTAAAAAGAGACGGCGAACTGGACGGATTTAAAATGGGAAAGATCACCGCAGCCATTGACAAGGCATTCGATGCGAAGGGCAAGAATTACAGCCCGGATATGATCGATCTTCTGGGGCTTCGTGTTACTGCTGATTTTCAGAATAAGATCGAGAACAATCGAATTTCAGTAGAGGATATCCAGGACAGTGTGGAGAATGTACTGATCCAGGCAGGATATTCCGATGTTGCCAAGGCTTATATCCTGTATCGTAAACAGCGTGAGAAGATCCGCAATATGAAATCTACCATCCTTGATTATAAAGAGATCGTAAACAGCTATGTGAAGGTTGAAGACTGGCGTGTAAAAGAGAATTCAACTGTCACCTATTCCGTAGGAGGACTGATTTTAAGCAACTCTGGTGCAGTAACTGCCAATTACTGGCTGTCTGAGATTTATGACAATGAGATTGCAGAAGCGCACAGGAATGCAGATATCCACATCCATGACCTTTCCATGCTTACAGGCTACTGTGCAGGCTGGTCACTGAAACAGCTGATCCGTGAGGGACTTGGCGGGATCGAAGGCAAGATCACTTCCGCACCTGCGAAGCATTTAAGCGTGCTCTGCAACCAGATGGTGAATTTCCTGGGGATCATGCAGAATGAGTGGGCTGGTGCACAGGCATTTTCATCCTTTGATACGTATCTGGCTCCTTTTGTAAAGGCAGATAATCTTTCCTATCCGGAGGTTAAGAAATGTATCGAGGCTTTTGTTTACGGAGTAAATACACCGAGCCGATGGGGAACACAGGCACCGTTCTCCAATATTACACTGGACTGGACAGTTCCGGATGATCTTGCAGAGCTTCCTGCTATCGTAGGCGGCAAGGATATGGATTTCAAGTATAAAGACTGTAAGAAAGAGATGGATATGGTCAACAAGGCATTTATCGAGACCATGATCGAGGGCGATGCCAACGGTCGCGGATTCCAGTATCCGATCCCGACTTATTCCATCACCAAAGAGTTTGACTGGTCTGACACTGAGAACAACAGACTTCTTTTTGAAATGACATCCAAGTACGGTACACCGTATTTTTCCAACTATATCAACAGCGATATGAAACCAAGCGACATCCGCAGTATGTGCTGCCGTCTCCGCCTGGATCTCCGTGAGCTTCGCAAAAAGAGCGGTGGTTTCTTCGGTTCCGGTGAGAGTACAGGTTCTGTAGGCGTTGTTACCATCAACATGCCGCGTATCGCATATCTGTCAAAAAGTCCTCAGGAGTTTTACCGCCGTTTGGACCGAATGATGGATATTTCCGCAAGATCTCTTCACATTAAGAGAGATGTGATCAGCAAGCTTCTTGATGAGGGATTGTATCCGTATACCAGGAGATATCTTGGAAGTTTTGATAATCATTTTTCTACCATTGGTCTTGTGGGAATGAATGAAGCCGGTCTGAACGCATGCTGGCTTAAGAAGGATATGACAGATCCTGCAACCCAGAAGTTTACAAAAGAAGTTCTGGAACATATGAGAAATCGTCTTTCTGACTACCAGGAGCAGTATCCGGGAGAACTTTTCAACCTGGAGGCAACACCTGCTGAGTCCACAGCTTACCGTCTTGCAAAACATGACAGAAAGCGTTATCCGGATATCCTGACAGCCGGAAAAGAAGGCGACACACCATACTATACAAACAGCTCTCACCTGCCGGTTGATTATACTGCGGATATTTTTGACGCACTGGATATCCAGGATGATCTGCAGACATTGTATACATCAGGAACTGTTTTCCACGCATTCCTTGGCGAGAAGCTTCCGGACTGGAAAGCAGCAGCTTCTCTTGTACGTAAGATCGCAGAGAACTATCGTCTGCCGTATTACACCATTTCTCCGACATATTCTGTATGTCAGGAGCATGGTTACATCAGCGGAGAGCACTTTACCTGTCCGAAATGCGGCAAGAAGGCTGAGGTCTACAGCCGTATCACGGGATATTACCGTCCTGTACAGAACTGGAATGACGGTAAGACTCAGGAGTATAAGAACCGTACGCTCTATGATATCACACATTCACAGCTGAAAAAGGTTCATACCAGTGTGATGACCATGAAAGGTGACGAGGTTGAGATCCAGCCGGTTGCATCTCATAAGTATCTGTTTACAACAAGCACCTGCCCGAACTGCCGCATGGCAAAAAAGATGCTGGAAGGTGAAGAGCTGGAGATCATTGATGCAGAACAGAACCCGGAGCTTGTCAAACAGTATGGGATCCGCCAGGCCCCGACTCTGGTGATCACTGACGGGGCACAGATTAAAAAGTATGTGAATGCTTCTAATATTCAGAAGTACGTGGATGAAGAACTTGACTGAGTTCTTGGATTAGCGGAGACTTGTTTGGGTTCAAATGGAATTAAGGACTGGACACATGTCGGGAGATGTGTGTCTGGTTTTTTGTATGTTTTTTTAATTTGTAATTGACATTTTGTGGGTGCATGATATACTGATATTTGGATTTAATGATTGAAAGCGTTACGCTTTAACGCGTAAATATGGAATATGGTTGCTGTGTGCGGCAGGGGGATACCCGGAGATCATTTTCCTTTTGCGTTCCCTTTTTCCGGGCACGCTGCTGTTAAACATTGAAAAGGCCTGTAAAATGTAACAAAACCCCTCCTTTGGGAAAGAAAAACTATATAGAAATGAGGAATAAATTATGGTAAAACAGAACATCGTTTTTGTAGAAAACACCCCTGGAAGTCTTCAGAAAGTAACTAAGATCCTTGCAGAGAATCAGATCGACATCTACGGCTTTGGATGCTTTGACGCTCCGGAATTCGCAAACTTCCGTATGGTATGTGATGCACCGGAAAAAGCAGACAAGATCATGGCTGAGAATGGCTACATGACACGTATCACACAGGCGATTCTTGTAGACCTTCAGGACGAGATCGGCGGTCTGGACAAGCTCTTAAGCGTTATGGGCGACAGCAATGTAAACCTTCATTACATTTACACTTTTTTCCACAGAGGCCTGAAAGTCCCGGTAGCGATCATGCATTGTGAAGATCTTCTGGTTGCAGAGAGCGTACTCCGCAACAACGGCTTCAAAGTTCTCAATCGCCTTGTGAATCCGGACGGAGCAGAAGAAGAGAAATAAAAAAGAAGGATATTCAGGGTTACTGTTCACTGGCAATGTTCCGCGAGGTGTTTTTTGTGAGCGAAGGTCACAGAAAACCCGAGACATACCGCGCGAATTTATGCAATTAGCATAAATTCTGTGCACCGCGAAGCGTGTTACTGAGAACGGAGTGAACAGTAACTATTCAGGAATGAAGTATCGCATTTTGCTGTGAAGTATTGAAGTTTTGATATGGCAATGCTACAATAAAAGAGCGTGTCAGGAAGCAGAAAAAAGTTTCCAGGCACGCTCTTATTTACGTGTACAACCAGGTTTATGACTACATAGAATTCTGGGTCGGGCCGTAAACGCAGATGATCTCATCTGCCTGGCGGACGTACATACAATGGAGGAAATCGATGAAAAGAGAAAGTTTCAGAAAAGGTATGAAGGATGGCATTCCCATTGCATTGGGATATTTTGCAGTATCGTTCACCTTTGGCATGATGGCTGTTGCAGGAGGCTTAAGTATCTGGCAGGCAGTTCTGATCTCACTGACTAATCTGACATCAGCTGGTCAGTTCGCAGGACTGGATATTATTTTAGCAGGGGGGTCCATGTGGGAGATGGCGATGACCCAGCTGGTGATCAATCTCAGGTATTGTCTGATGTCTTTTTCCCTATCACAGAAATTCAGGCGTGAGGAGTCAGGTATCCTGAAGTACATCGCTGCATTCGGAATCACAGATGAGATCTTTGGGATCAGCGCAGCCCAGGAGGGAAAAGTCAGCGTATTTTATAATTACGGAGCTATGTGTGTAGCGATCCCGGGCTGGACTTTAGGAACGCTGGTTGGTGGTATCTCAGGAAACCTTCTTCCGGATTTTATGCTCAGTGCACTGAGCGTGGCTATTTACGGAATGTTCCTGGCAATCATCATCCCACCGTCCAGGAAGAGCAAGCCTGTTCTTGGGGTTGTTGTGGCTTCCATGGCAGTCAGCACCATTTTTGCGGTGACTCCTGTGCTGAAGCAGGTATCTTCCGGATTTATGATCATTATCACAACGCTGCTGGTTGCAGGTCTGGCAGCTTATTTTTGTCCGGTGGAAGAGAAGGAGGACACAGCTCATGAGTCATAATGTATATCTTTATATCCTTGTAATGGCAGCGGTGACATATCTCATACGTATGCTGCCTCTTGCTCTTGCAAAAAACGAGATTAAAAGCCCTTTTATCAATTCTTTTTTATATTATGTGCCATACGCCTGTCTGGCAGCAATGACCTTTCCGGCCATCCTCAAAGCCACAGACAGCATCATCTCCGGCGCAGCAGGCTTCTTCGTAGCCTGATCGCAGCATATAAGGAAAAAAGTCTTATCACAGTGGCACTGCTGGCGTGCGCGGCAGTGTTTATTGTAGAACGGGTGCTGGTATTTATCTGAGAGAACGAAATTTTAACAAAGAATATTTAAAAATATCTGGATCGGCAATAAGTAATTGTCTCTAAAGTATGGGAGAAAGCATTTGAAGGCTTTCTCCCTTTGTCATTTATTCACCAAGAAAACCAAGATCAATTTCTCCATCGAACACTGTAGTTGCAGGTCCGGCCATGTATACAAGATTCTCGTCTCTTTCCCAGGAGATGTTTAAGTCTCCGCCAAGGAGCTGTACGGTTACCGGTTTGCTGCCGTCAACTTTGTCGTTGAGGATGGAAGCTACCGTAACTGCGCAGGCACCTGTACCGCAGGCCAGTGTCTCACCGGAGCCACGCTCCCAGACACGCATCTTCACAGTATTGCGGTCGATCAGCTGGACAAACTCCGTGTTGACCCTGTCAGGGAAGCATACGTGATTCTCAAAAGAAGGGCCGATTTTTTCCAGATCAAGGCTGTCTACATCATCTACATAAATGATCGCATGAGGATTACCCATGGAAACAGCAGTCATGCGGTATTCTTTTCCATCGACAGTGATAGGCGCATTGATGACTTGTTCAGTCTCAGCAACGACAGGGATCTCTTTTGCAGTGAGGATCGGGGAGCCCATGTTGACTTTTACCATGGAGGCTTTGCCGTCGCGGATGGTAAGATCTACATATTTAATTCCGCTCTTTGTGGCAATACTTAAAGATGTCTTGTTTACAATGCCGTGGTCATAGACATATTTTGCAACGCAGCGGATACCGTTTCCGCACATGGCACCCTGGGAACCATCCAGGTTGTACATATCCATCTCACAGTCTGCGATCTCAGACGGACGGATCAGGATCAGACCATCGGAGCCAATACCGAAGTGACGGTCGCTGACGAATTTTGCTACAGATGACGGATCCTTGACCGTCTCCTCAAAACAGTTTACATATACATAATCATTTCCAATACCATGCATTTTCGTGAATTTCATAATAATAACCTCCTTATTTCTGAATATTATACTTGTTTTTTCCGCAGGAGCACAAGCCCTTACTGTAAAAACATTCCGGCAATATTGGCCGGCTGCGGAGTGAACAGTGTTTCAATTTCTTCCTCTGGTATTATAGTATACTGGATAATTGTTATCGAAAAGTGAATTTTACCATGGATTGGAAAGAAAAAATCCCGGATATAGGTTTTCTATGCTTGCATTTTATTGAAAACATGGTATCATAAAACAAAGCAATATGCATAACATTGCATAATTATGCTGTGCATCGCGAAATGTGCTGCTTTGGATCTGTAAGAAAGCAGCCCCTTTCGCGATGTACACAGAATTCAGGAGGAAGAAAAAATGAAGAG
The DNA here is from genome assembly GCF_003474435.1 of Ruminococcus sp. AF46-10NS. Lineage (GTDB taxonomy): Bacteria > Bacillota > Clostridia > Lachnospirales > Lachnospiraceae > Blautia_A. The sequence goes on along the minus strand of NZ_QRNF01000007.1, from coordinate 75,159 downwards.
AAAATTTATGGCACTTGCACTTGCAGCAGCTATGACAGTATCTATGACATCCGTTGTTTTTGCAGCAGATGAGATCAAAAGTGCAGATGATCTGGAAGGTAAGAAGATCGGTGTTCAGCTTGGAACAACAGGTGATACACTTGCAACAGACATCAAGGATGCAACAGTAGAGAGATACAATAAAGGAAACGATGCAGTTCTCGCTCTGAAACAGGGTAAAGTTGACTGCGTAGTGATCGACAGCGAGCCGGCTAAGAAATTTGTTGAGAAAAACGACGACCTTGATATCATTGAGGATGTTTTTGAAAAAGAGGAGTATGCAATCTGTCTTTCCAAAGACAATGCAGATCTGACGAAAGAGTTCAATGAAGCACTGAAGGAGCTGAAGGATGAGGGAACACTGGATTCCATCAGAGATAACTATATCGGTGATGATGCTGGTAAGACACCATATGAGTCTCCGAAGGATGCAGATCATTCCAAGGGAACTCTTACAATGGCAACTAACGCAACATTCCAGCCATACGAATACTATGACGGAGATAATATCGTAGGTATTGACGCTGATATCGCTCAGGCTGTCTGCGATAAACTTGGATATGAGCTGAAGATCGAGGATATGGAGTTTGACGCCATTGTAAATGCAGTTAAATCCGGAAAAGCAGATTTTGGTGTAGCAGGAATGACTGTAACAGAAGACCGTAAGAAGAGCGTTGATTTCACAGATCCATACACAACAGCAGAACAGGTTATCATTGTACAGAAATAATTCAACCAAATAAACTGTGAAACAGATTATCTGGTTATGAGTAAGTAGCGAATGCGGATGATCTTATCCGCTTGACAGAAAATTATAAGAACTGAATTCAGGTTCCGGATATCCGGGGACATTTCCGGAGTCTGGAACCTGTAGTTTTGGAAAGGATGGAAATTTTGAGTCTTATTGAACAGTTTCAGTTTAACTTTCTGGACGACAATCGCTGGCAGTTCATTGTATCCGGTCTGAAAAACACCATCATAATCACATTCTTTGCGGTTCTGCTTGGTATTTTCCTTGGATTTGTGATCGCCATTGTCCGTTCCACACATGATAAAACAGGTAAGCTTAAGATCCTCAATGCAATCTGCAGAGTTTACCTGACAGTGATCCGCGGTACACCAACCATGGTACAGCTGCTGATCGTTTACTATGTTATCTTTGCAACTGTAGATCCAGGTAAGATCGTAGTTGCTATTATTGCATTCGGTATGAACTCCGCTGCATACGTAGCTGAGATCGTCCGTTCCGGTATCATGTCCATTGACCAGGGACAGTTTGAGGCAGGCCGAAGCCTGGGTCTTAATTACACACAGACTATGACGAAGATCATTCTTCCGCAGGCAGTCAAAAATATTCTTCCTGCACTTGGAAATGAGCTGATCGTTCTCTTAAAAGAGACATCTATCAGTGGTTACATCGGTCTTACAGATCTGACCCGTGGCGGTGATATTATCCGAAGCCAGACATACAGCGCACTTTTTCCATTGCTGGCAGTAGCAGCGATCTATCTTGTGATCGTTTGCTTCCTTACCTACCTTGTAGGAAAACTTGAGAGGAGACTGAGAACCAATGAGCGTAAGTAATGAAGTACTTCTTGATGTGCAGGGACTTGAAAAGGCCTATGGCGGCAATCAGGTTCTCAACGGAATTACCACACAGATCCGCAGGGGTGAAGTAGTAGCCATTATCGGCCCATCCGGCTGCGGTAAATCCACATTCCTCCGTTCCCTGAATCTCCTTGAGGAGCCTACAGGGGGAAAAATTCTCTTCGAAGGAACAGACATCACAGATCCGAAGGTGGATATCAACCGCCACCGTCAGAAGATCGGAATGGTGTTCCAGCAGTTTAACCTGTTCCCTCACAAGACAGTAAAAGAAAATATCATGCTTGCACCGGTAACATTGAAGCTGATGAGCAAAGAAGAGGCAGAAAAAACAGCTCTGGATCTCCTGAAGCGTGTCGGTCTTCCGGATAAGGCAGATTCATATCCGGATATGCTTTCCGGCGGTCAGAAGCAGCGTATTGCCATTGCAAGATCCCTGGCTATGAATCCGGATGTGATGCTTTTTGATGAGCCAACATCTGCCCTTGACCCGGAAATGGTCGGTGAGGTTCTGGAACTGATGCAGGAGCTTGCAAAATCCGGCATGACAATGGTTGTGGTAACACATGAGATGGGATTTGCCCGTGAGGTGGCAACAAGAGTTCTTTTTATCGACGAAGGAAAGATACAGGAAGAGAATTCTCCGAAGGAATTTTTCGCAAATCCGAAGAACAAACGACTTCGCGAGTTCCTTTCAAAAACATTATAAATATAAAAATATTAAAAACGGATGCTTTATCCTCCTGTGAAATGCTTCAGGAGATAAAACATCCGTTTTTTATATTTACAGAATAATGATACCGTTATTTCATTGGCTGGTTCAGATCACTGTAGATCACATCCTCAAAGGGGAGAGTGATACGTTCTCGTTTGGCGGAGGAAAGGTAGATGCCTTTTACCATTTCAAGGGTTTTTCTGCCTTCCAGTCCGTCGATGGCAACAGGAAGATCCTCACGGACAGAACGGTAGAAGTCACGGATCTGCAGGTGATGGCTGCTTCCCCAGTAATCAGGACCTACATTTGTGGTTTCATAAGTGTTTCGGATCTCGGCATAGGTGCCGTCCAGTTCGTAATAGCCCATGTCCTGCTTCAGACCCAGGCGCCCTTTTTCACCGATCAGTTCAATGTTGATCGGAGAATCGGTTCCGTAAATGTTGCAGGCATAGAGATTGTAAAGACAGCCGTTTTTAAACATGATAGCAGCGTCTGCGGCATCCTCCACTTTTACAAAATGATGAACATAATTATGAACACTTCCGTCTATCCATTCCACATCGGAATCCAGCATATATCGAACGCGGTCAATGCTGTGGATCGCCTGGTCGATGAGAACACCGCCACCCTCTTTGGCCCATGTTCCCTTCCAGTCACTTCCACTGTAATAGTCGAGCGGACGGTTCCAGGTCAGATAGGAACGGGCGGTAAGGATTTTTCCGAAATCGCCCCGCTGGATCATTTCACGGAGCTTTTCCACACTCTTTGTGTAACGGGTCTGAAAGATAACACCCAGCTTTACATGAGTTTCTTCGGCGGTGCGGATCATTTTGTCTGCATCCTGAAGACAGGTGGCGATGGGCTTTTCGGTAAGGACGTTAATGCCGGCTTTCATGGCTTTGATGGCCATGACCGGGTGCAGGAAATGAGGCAGACAGAGATGGACCACATCAATATTTTTATCCAGGATCTCATCAAAGTCCGTAGTCCAGGAACAGTTAAATTCCTCGGCAAAGGATCTGGCAAGAGCGGGGTCCTTGTCGACAGCATATACTAATTCTGCTTCGTCGCTGAGACGATGGAATGCATCCGCATAAGAGACGGAAATACGGCCGCAGCCTACAATAGCAACTTTCAGTTTTTTCATGGCTTCCTCCTTATATCATCCGATAAAAAAATTTGTCGGATCCTGATCTGTAAAAGAATAGTGGATATCAAAAAAGTATTTCATGGCTCCGTTCAGGAATGAATCGCTCTGGAGCTGGGAGTAACGGACGGTCACATTGTCTGCCATCCTGCGAAAGCCTGTTTTTTTCAGGTCTTCCCGCACTTCATTGAGAAAATATTCGCCAAGAGCAGGGATCTTTCCACCGAGAACGATCAGGGATGGATTTACGGTACTGATCAGATTGCTCAGTGCAATGGACAGTTCCCATGCCATCTCCTTTACCATAGCCAGTGCGGTTGGATCGCGGAAGGTGGCAGCCTTTCCAAGGTCTGAAAAGGTGATCTCTGAAAGAGCACTTAAGGATGGGATCTGTCCGAATTCCGGGATCCTGTTTTTCAGAGCCTGTTCGGAGATCATAACTTCCAGACATCCGTGATTTCCGCAGATACATTCCGGACCGTGAGGATCGATGGAATAATGGCCGAATTGGGTAGAGGAACCACTGGCAGTTCCAAGCATACTTCCTTCGGTGAAAAGGGTGGCGCCGATGCCGCGGCCGAAATTGAGAAAAGCAAAATTTTTCTCTTTTATATTGCCATAGACCTTTTCTGCATAGGAATAGCAGGCAGTATCATTGAGAAGATCTACCGGGTATCCCGGGAATGCAGTCTTCAGAGATTTAATGATCTGAGTGCTTTCCATGGAAGGCAGATTCAGGGTCGTGGAATATACTTCATTGCTGGAGGCGTCGATCATGGCGGACATTACTATGCAGATGCCAAGGATACGGTCAGGAGCACAGTGTTCCAGAATGGATTCCCGGAAACAGGAGCCGGAGCATGCGACATGATTTTCATCTTCGGAAAGCTTCCGTGATTCATGAAAGACGGAAGTACCGGCAATGTCCACAAGATAAGCTTCGACAGCATTTTCATTCCAGTTCATGACAACAACGTAGTAGCTGTTCATCCGGACCTGAAGGCAGTTCGGCTTACGTCCGATGCTGTCGGATTCTCCGATACCGCTGTCCACAATGAATTCACGTTCGATCAGTTCATCTACAAGAGTAGATACGGTTGTTTTGCTGAGCTTCGTCTGCTTGGCAAGGTGTGCTCTGGATATTCCGGGACTGGAATAGATGGAAGTATAGAGCCGTTTCATATTCGTGTTCTTAATAACCTGCTGATTAACAAGTTTCATAGTTTCTTTTCATCTCCAATCCTTTAAAAATAAACGGTACCGAAAAATATTGGTAAAGTCTCCGTACTAAATATATCCTATCATAGATACAGAAAATAATCAACATGTGGCTGTACAAAGAAAATATTGACTGTCATAGAAGAAAAAATGTAAAAATACGACAATTCTAAAATGAAGAGCAATATAACACAGGCATTTTTTCGGAAGACTGGTAAAAAAACGGAGATAAATAGTACAGTGGTAGGAAAAATTAATTGCGAATGTGCAAAATGCACAAAAAGTAATTAAAATATTGTTTATTATACAAGAAATGCACATTGAAAGACGAAAATACGGGAAAGAATGTTGACAGATACGGCAAAGAATGCTATCCTAAATTCAAGCTAAGAGCAGCAAAAAAGAGAGCTTGTAGCAAGAAACACAGATATTTTTGCAAAAAGCTTTTATTTTTTGAAATATTAGTTAGGCCACTGGACAAATAAAGAGAGGTAGAGAGATGAGAATAGGCGTGATTGGATGCGGCGGAATGGGAACGACTCATTACTTATCCCTGAAAGTCTTATCAGAAAAAGAGGATGATGTTGAGGTAGTTGCCCTGTCTGACTGCAGAAAAGAATTTCTGGACAAAGCGGCATCATATTTTCCGGAAGCTGCCACATATGAATACGGAATGGAACTGATCGAAAAGGAGCAGCTGGATATTGTACATATCTGTCTTCCAAGCTATCTGCATGCAGAACATGCAGTGAAAGCACTGGAAAAAGGGATGAATGTACTGGTGGAAAAACCGGTATGTCTGACCGAAGAGGATTGCCAGATGCTTCTTGAAGCAGAAAAAAGATCCGGGAAGAAGGTTATGGTAGGCCAGGTAGTACGTTCCTTTGAGGAATATAAATATCTGAAGGAAGCTTACGACACAGAAAAATTCGGAAAGCTGAAATCCATTACTATGGAACGTATCAGCGGAGATGTGAAATGGGGATTTGAGGACTGGTTCCATAATGAAGAAAAGAGTGGTTCCGTTGTGCTGGATCTTCACGTGCATGATCTTGATTTTCTGCGTTATATGCTGGGTGAGCCGGACAGCTTCCAGGTAAAAGCCAGCAGATTTGAAAGTGGCATGATCAATCATATCATCACGGAGTATGAATTCGGAGATGTTTTTGCTACAGCAGAGGGTATTTGGGATGAGTCGCCGGCAATGAAGTTCCATGCAGCGTTCCGTGCACATTTTGAGGATGCTACGATAGAATTTAACGGTGCTCAGTCACCGAGCCTGACAGTATATAAGAAAGACGGAACTGTGGAGACGCCAGAGCTCAAAGCTGAATATGAAGGCGAGAGTGATGTGGCAGGAATCAATGTCTCCAATCTGGGACCATATTATACAGAGATCAAATATTTCCAGGAATGCGTCAGAGAAGATAAACCTGTAGAGGTTGCACCTCTGATCGAAGGAGCAAGATCCGTACAGCTTGGGATTAAAGAGTGGAATGCGGCAAAAGAGTATGTAAACGCACACGAAAACAAATAATGAAATTTTCACTGAAAGACAGTGAGAAAAATAAAAAAAGCTATTCAAAAGGAGGATATGCAAATGAAAAAAAGAGTGATTTCTATTCTGTTATCAGCAGCAATGATCTCATCAATGGTAGTTGCAGGAGGGGTAACTGCACATGCTGAGGAAAATGTAACACTGAATGTATTTGATGCACATGCTTATGGTCTGGATGAATATGACGAGATGGTAAAAGCCTCGAGGAATCACATCCTGGTGTGACTGTTGATGTACAGCATGCGGCCAACGATTACGACACACTGCTTCAGTCAAGAGTAAACTCCGGTGATACACCAGACGTATTTGATGCTGAGGCCGGAACAAAAGCGAAAATGTACTATGATTACGCTTACGACTGGAGCAATGATACAGAAGTTCTGGACAAGTTCAATGAGGACGCTGTAAACCTTGGAAAAGATGACGAGGGAAATGTAAAATCTCTTCCATGGACCTATGAGAACATGGGTCTGATCTACAACAAGGACTGCTTTGAGAAAGCTGGTATCGACAAGCTTCCGACAAACATGGATGAGCTGGAAGAGGCATGCAAGAAGCTGAAGGATGCAGGCATCACTCCGTTTGCACTTGCTGCAAAGGAAACATGGGTATTAGGACAGGTTGCAACACATTTCATGATCGACAAAGACAAAACAGCTGCTGAGACAGTAGATGCGATCAAATCCGGTGAGACAGCATTTGCAGATATGCCTAACTGGGAGAACCTTTACAAATTCCTTGATCTTGCTGTAGAGTATGGTCCGGACAAGCCGCTTGAGGTTGACTGGGAGACATCAGAGAATATGCTTGCAAACGGCGAAGCAGCTATGATCCATATGGGTGACTGGTGCCAGTCTACACTGGATTCCTTTAATCCGGATGCAAATCTTGCATTTCTTCCATTCCCGGTAGCGCCGGTGAAGATGATGCAACTGTATTATCCTCCTGTAACTGGACTTATATTGTAAATAAAGATTCCAAGAATCTGGATCTTGCAAAAGAGTATTGTGAGTTTATCCTTACATCCGAAGAAGGCCAGAAATGGATGGCAGAAGGTGTAGGAGCTGTTCCTGGTGCAAAGTCTGATATGGAAGTGACCGGCGCTCTTGCAAATGATGCCAAGACCTATATCGACGCTGGAAAGACAAACGGCTGGATCCACACGATTGCTCCTGGCAGCTACGCAGATGAGTGTGGTCCGTATATCCAGTCTTACATGCTTGGAGACATGAGCGCAGATGAAGTAACACAGCTCTTCCAGGATTTCTGGACATCAGCAGAGTAACAAGGAACTCCAGGAGCCGAAGAGAAACAGATTTGTTGATTTTGGGCTGACGGAATGTAACTGACAAAAGAGGGAGACAGGCAGCAGCTTTGCCTGTTTCCCAAATATAAACCAAAGAAAAAATGAATTTCTGGAGGGGATAGGATTGAAAAACAAAAAAACAAAGGATCTGGCAATTTTTGCATTGTTTGTCTTTCCGGCAGTCGCTTTTGTACTGTTTGCCACAGATATTCCATTTGTAATGAATCTGTACTATTCGGTATTTAATTGGAATGGAATCGGCAAGAACATGGAATTTGTAGGACTTGCCAACTATGTGAAGATCTTTACTGCTGACCCGCTTTTCTGGAAAGGTGTCAGATTTACTCTTAAATTTGCAGTATTTTATGTTGTTATCGTAAACATTGTTTCTCTCACAGTCGCTATCGTAATGGCACGTGAGAACAAAGTGAACAGTCTTGGTCGTGCTTTTTATTATATTCCTTATATCATCAGTCTGACAGCGATCAGTCTGATCTGGAAATTTATCCTGGGACCTGGCTTTGAGGCTCTTTACAGTGTTACAGGATGGGAATTCTTTAACTGGAGCTGGCTTGGAACACCGAAGCTTGCTTTTTATGTAGTTGTTGTCATGGCAGTATGGCAGAATCTTGGTTTTTACATGGTCAATTATATCGCAGGAATCATTGCAGTTCCGGGAGAGCTTCTGGAAGCGGCAAGAATCGACGGAGCAACCTCTTTCCAGGTATTCCGCAAGATCACAATTCCGATGATCATGCCTGCGATCTCGATCTGTATGCTGACATCAATGACATTTGCGTTTAAGTTATTCGATATTATCATGGTATTTACAAAGGGCGGACCTGCGAATTCAACTGTTTCCGTTGCGTATAATATTTATAAGGAAGCTTTTGTTAACAGCAAATATGGTCTTGCTACTGCCAAATCTCTTGTATTTGTAGTATTTGTTCTGATCATTACAGCAATTCAGATGAAGATTACCAAGAGTAAGGAGGTTGAGGCATAATGAAGAAGAAACCAAAGAACCTGCGGCAGGTGAATGCACTGACAATCATTATTTTTGTATGTGCGATCTTCTGGCTGATGCCGCTGGTATTGATCTTTATAAACTCATTTAAACCCTATAATGATATGCTGCAGGACTTTCTGGCTCTGCCCAAGTCATGGAGCCTGAAGATGTATATGGAGACCTGGACGAAATTCGGTTTCCCGTCTCTGATTTTTAACACACTGCTCTATACATTCTGTACGGTTATCCTAGTAGTGCTCATGGCGCCGATGGCAGCCTATAAGCTTGCAAGAACAAAAAGCAGACTCAGCAAAGTATGCTTTGTTCTGATCATCATGCCGATGATGGTTCCGTTCCAGTCTTACATGATTACCTTGACAAGACTGGTTTCCAACGTGAAGCTGACTGGAACAAGAATCGGATATATTCTGGTAAGTGTAGGCTTGTGTATGCCGCTGGCTGTATACATGATCCATGGATTTGTAAAAAATGTGCCTATCGATCTGGAAGAGTGTGCATGTATTGACGGTGCAGGTAAGATCCGCACTTATTTCAGCATTGTACTTCCGCTTCTGAAACCGATCCTCACTACGGTCGTTGTTTTGGATGCGCTGGCAACCTGGAATGATATCATCACCAACCAGCTGATCGTTGGCGGAAATACAGTGGCAATGAATATCCAGAATGCACTGTACATGCAGTTTTCCGCACAGACAGCAGACTGGGAGCATGCACTTCCCGGAATTGTAATGTCTATGATACCGAGTCTTATCTTCTTTGTTGTGATGCAGAAGCATATTGTAGGCGGTATTACTGCCGGTGCGGTAAAAGGTTGATTTTGGTGGTATAATATGAGATAATAGTAGTATAACTGGAAGGAGAACAGAACCTATGAAAGTTGGAGTTTTGATCGAATTTACAAGCGATACAGATATTGATGCAAAATTTGCGGAGCTGAAGGAAATGGGTGTGGATAGCTGCCAGCTGGTATGTTGGGATCGTCCAACACTTCAGGATGATGCTATGGCGGAGGCCATTAATAAAGGTCTGGAGAAATACGGGATCCACGTAACCGCATTTTGGTGCGGATGGGAAGGCCGCAGAGTCTGGGATTTCTATGAAGGACAGCTGACACTTGGCCTGATTCCGTCTGATTACAGAGTTGAGAGACTGAAGATGCTTATGGAAGGTTCTGACTTTGCGAAAAAGATCCATGTGACAGACCTGGCAACACACGTTGGCTATATGCCGGAAAATCCATACGACCCGAAATACGAGGAAGTATTGGTTGCATGTAAGGCTATTGTGGAAAAATGTAAGGAAAATGGTCAGAACTTCCTGTTTGAAACAGGACAGGAGACTCCTGTAACATTAAAGCGTGCGATCCAGGATATTGAGAAAGCTGTCGGAAAAGGAAATGTGGGAATTAATCTTGATCCTGCAAACCTGATCATGTACGGAAAGGCAAATCCGGTAGATGCTCTGGAGGTTTTCGGTGAGTATGTCATGGGAATTCACGGAAAAGATGGAAAATATCCAACAGATGGACATCATCTGGGTGATGAGGTTCCCCTTGGCCAGGGTAAAGTAAATTATCCTGCATTTATTGCAAAGCTGAAAGAGATCGGTTATCAGGGAGATATTACCATTGAGCGTGAGATCTCCGGTGAGGAACAGAAAAAAGATATCCGTATGGCCAAGGAGCTTCTGGATAAACTGATCGCAGAATAAGAGCTGGGGGGAAAACTATGATTATTTACGCAGGAAAAGATTATCAGGATGTAAGCAGAAAAGCAGCCAATATCATGTCTGCACAGATCATCATGAAACCGGATGCAGTTCTTGGACTGGCTACCGGTTCCACGCCTGTGGGCATGTATGCACAACTGGTAGAATGGTACAAAAAAGGGGATCTGGATTTTTCCAGGGTGACAAGTGTGAATCTGGATGAGTACAAGGGACTTTCCGGCGACAATGACCAGAGCTACCGCTATTTTATGGATCATAATCTCTTTGACCATGTAAATATTGACAAAGCACGGACCTTTGTGCCTGACGGACTGGAAGAGGACAGCGATAAGGCGTGTGAACAGTATAACGAGATCATCCGGCAGACCGGAGGCGTGGACATGCAGCTGCTTGGTATCGGTGGAAACGGACACATTGGCTTCAATGAGCCGGGAGCAGCCTTTGAAAAAGAAACCCATTGTGTGGATCTGACAGAAAGCACGATCAGGCTAATGCCAGATTTTTTGAAAGTATGGATGAGGTTCCGAAACAGGCTTATACCATGGGAATCAAGAACATTATGTCTGCAAAAAAAGTTCTTCTTATAGCCAGTGGAGCGGGTAAGGCAGAGGCTCTGTATAATTCTCTGTATGGTCCGATCACGCCGAATGTACCTGCATCTATTCTGCAGCTGCACCCGGATCTGACTGTGGTAGCAGATGAAGATGCTTTAAGTATTATCCGGGAAAAAGGACTTTTATAGTTACAGAATATAAGAGAACGGCAGAGAGGGGAAAGAAAAAATTATGATCATCAGGAATGGAAATGTTTTTCAGGAGGATGGAAGCTATCGGAAAATGGATCTTTATGTGGAAAACGGCAGGATCGTGTCCGATGGGACAGAAGTTTCCGATAAGGAAGAAGTGGATGCTTCCGGACTGAAGGTGCTGCCAGGACTTGTGGATATTCACAGCCATGGGGCTGTGGGTCATGATTTTTCTGATGCGGATGCCTCCGGACTTAAGAAAATTCTTCAATATGAGAAATCCCAGGGAGTTACATCCTACTGTCCTACATCAATGACTCTGCCTATGGATCAGCTGATTCGGATATTTGCATCTGCTGCTGAAGTGGAACAGGATGAAAGCTGTGCCCGGATCGTTGGATTAAATATGGAAGGGCCTTTTCTCGACCCTGCGAAAAAAGGGGCTCATGATGAGCGGTATATCCGAAATCCGGATATTGAGTTCTTCAGAGAGTGCCAGAATGTGTCCGGCGGTAAGATAAAGATTGTTACTGTGGCCCCGAATATGAAAGGGGCAGAGGCTTTTATCCGGGAGTTTAAAGATGAAGTGGTGATCTCTGTCGGACATACAGGAGCAGATTATGATTGTGCAGCCAGGGCGATGCAGGAAGGTGCACATCATGTAACGCATCTTTATAATGCCATGAACCGTTGGGACACAGGGCTCCTGGAGTTATCAGCGCGGCAGCAGATGATCCGGAGTGTATGGCAGAGCTGATCGGAGATGGAATACATATCCATCCGTCAGTGGTGCGAAATACATTTCGCATGTTCGGGGAAGAACGTCTTGTACTGATCAGCGATTCTATGATGGCAGCCGGAATGGAGAATGGCGAGTATGAGCTGGGCGGCCAGAAAGTTATTATGAAAGACCGTAAGGCTGTGTTGGAAGATGGTACGATTGCTGGTTCTGCAACGAATTTATATGAGTGTATGAAATGTGTGATCGGCATGGGGGTGCCGGAACACGCGGCAATATTTGCAGCTACCAGAAATCCGGCCAGGAGCATTGGGATTTATGATGAAGTGGGATCACTTGTGCCTGGAAAGAGAGCGGATATTGTGATCGCAGACAGAGAATTGAATATCGTAAGAGTGATATAAAGAGATCAGAAGCAGACACCGACGATAAGAAAAGGATGACGATCCGCTGGTATTAATAGCGGATCGTCATCCTTTTTTGGTTGATATGCTGATTGCTGTACGGTGTATGATCCACCGGCAGGTCAGGGAGCTTACTCAGAGTCCTGTCCGGCGATCTCCTGTGCAGCTTTCATTTCATTATAACAGTATTTGATGATCGACTTTCTGGTTATGATTCCGATAAAGGAACCCTGGTCATCTACAACCGGAACAAAGTTCTGATTAATGGCGCGGTCCAGAAGATCTTCCATATTGGAGTCTGCGTGCACCGGTTTATAGGTTGCACGGCGCGGGATCGCCATAATAGGAACTCCTTCGGTCTCTTTGATATCATGGATATCAGCGTGGCGCATTCCCCACAGAAGATCGCCCTCTGAGATTGTTCCCAGATATTTGCCGTCCATGGTAAGGATCGGGATGCAGGAGTATTTACGGTGCTCCATTTTTTCCAGGGTCTGGCGAAGTGTTTCATCTTCGAAGATGTAGGCGACTTCGCTTTTGGGAATCAGAAAAAACAGAATGTTCACGTTATCACCTCGTTTCTCTGAGCTGTTTTACAGAAGCTGAAGATCATGTGCCTCTGCAGCATCTGTGATCTCTTTTGGCCAGAGAGATACATGAACTTCTCCGATGTGTGCCTTGCGGAGGAAGAACATACAGATCCTGGACTGGCCGATTCCGCCGCCGATGGTGTATGGAAGTTCCCTGTTAAGGATTGCTTTCTGGAAAGGAAGCTCTCTTCTGTCATTGCAACCTGCTTCTGTGAGCTGACGGTCAAGTGAGTCCTCATCAACACGGATTCCCATGGAGGAAAGCTCCAGGCAATATCAAGTACAGGATAATATACCAGGATATCGCCGTTCAGTTCCCAGTCATCGTAGTCCGGAGCACGTCCGTCGTGACGCTCTCCGTTTGTGAGGGTTTTGCCGACTTTCATAAGGAATACAGCACCTTTTTCGCGGGTGATCCTGTACTCGCGTTCTTTTGGCGTGCAGTCCGGATACATGTCGAGAAGTTCCTGGGTTGTGATAAAGAAGATGTCTTTCGGAAGGATTTCTTCGATGTAGTCGTATTGTACTGCCATATATTTTTCAGTTTTACGAAGTACTTTGTAGATGGTACGTACAGTTTCTTTAAGAGTTTCTACGGTACGTTCTTCCTGGGAGATGATCTTTTCCCAGTCCCACTGATCCACGTAAACAGAGTGGATATTGTCGAGGTCTTCGTCGCGGCGGATAGCTACCATATCTGTATAAAGTCCCTCTCCGTGAGAAAAACCGTATTTCTTCAGTGCGTAGCGTTTCCATTTAGCCAGGGAGTGTACGATCTCGGCATTGCTGCCTTCTATGGCTTTGATATCAAAACTTACCGGACGCTCCACACCGTTCAGGTTATCGTTAAGACCGGACTCCGGTGCTACGAAAGTCGGGGCAGATACTCGGAGAAGATTGAGCTTCTGGGAGAGTGTCTGCTGAAAGAAATCTTTTACAGTTTTGATCGCAATCTGTGTGTCATGGAGGTTCAAGTCTGCATGATAGGTTGCGGGGATTGTGATTGTATTCATTATCGGCTCCTCCTGATGATTTTTGGACTTATAGCAATTCCAGCGATTCATGTTCTGCACAGCTGAACTTGATGCAGTAATTTCTGGGAGTGCTATAATTGCTCTGTGTGGTATTATAGCAGAAAATGGGTGGGGTGGCAATAAGGGGAAGCCATGGAGAAGCGGGTTTTGAACAGGAAAACCGGCGGCTGTGGGCGAAACAGTAACGGGGAAAATTATTGCTGCTTAAGCCAGGAAAAGACTGTGTATCAAAGTCAGGGTGTGATATACTGAAAGAAAAATGAATGAATTTATTTTAACCGGATCAGGCAGTGAATGTTTTTATCCGCCTGCTCGGATTGGATGGAGGGAGTTTATGGCCGAAAAATGTCAGGTTTGCGGAGGGAAGGTTGTGAATGGGCGGTGTTCCCTTTGCGGAATGCCATACAGAAATGATGATGTGCTTTATCATCTTAATGAGCCCCGAGAGGTACATTATAAACATGCTTCTGCGAAAGTGCGGGAGATGATGCGTGGATATGGTACAGCAGATAGAAATGCCGGGCATGGATCCGGAACAGGAACAAGCCGGGGCAGAATGCAGGAACAGAGACAGCAGTCCGCAGGAAAAAATACGGTGGTGAAACAGACAGGAACTTCGGATAAGGGAAGAACCACAAATCAGGGAAGAACAGTAAATCGGGGAAGAACAGCAGATCAGGGAAGAACAGTAAATCAGAGGGGAATTTTAAACCAGGGAAAAACCCAGTCTGCCCAGAAGGAAAAATCCGGCGGAAAAGGCTGGATTATATGGCTGATCATTGGCCTGCTTTGCGCAATACCTGGGGTGTTGGATACTATTATGGATTGGATTGGGACGAATTTGTAAGAATATTTCCGCAGCGAGATCAGACAGTACTAAGAGTCTGTATTTTCTTGTATACAGAAATAGCCCTTTTCTTTTGCTCCCAGCTGTGGTATACTCATGCCTAGCACAATATATAGAAAAAAAACAAGATATAGAGAACTATGGTACTATATATAGTATTTGGGAGAGATGAGCTATGTTATATGTGATTAAGAAAGACGGAACAAGAGAGGAGTTCAATCCTCTGAAGATCGTGGCTGCCGTGAACAAATCAGCAGAGCGTATTCTTTATACTTTTTCAGACGAGGAGAAGGATTTTATCTGCCGTTTTGCCCAGGAGCATGCGGATTCCCTTGGAAAAAATGAGATCGAGATCCAGGAGATGCACAATATCGTTGAGGGTGCCCTGGAACGTGTGAATCCGGCTGTAGCCAAGAGCTACCGTGATTACCGTAATTACAAGCTGGATTTTATTCATATGATGGATGATGTCTATACCAAGAGCCAGGCGATCCGCTACATTGGAGATAAGAGCAATGCTAATACAGACAGCGCACTTGTAGCTACCAAGCGAAGCCTGATCTTCAATGAGCTGAACAAGGAGCTTTACCGTAAATTCTTTATGAACCGCAATGAGCTTCAGGCATGTAAGGACGGATATATTTATATTCATGACCAGTCTGCACGTCTGGATACCATGAACTGCTGTCTTTTTGATGTGGCAGCTGTTCTGCGCGGTGGTTTTGAGATGGGTAATGTCTGGTATAACGAGCCGAAGACTCTGGATACTGCTTTTGATGTTATGGGTGATATCATTCTCAGCACAGCTGCACAGCAATACGGCGGATTTACAGTGCCGGAGGTGGATAAGATCCTGGCACCGTATGCCAAGAAGAGCTATGACAAATATATTTCCGAATTTATGAAATACTCCGATGAGAGCTGGAAAGGCCGCGAAGAAAAAGCAATCGAGTATGCACTGGACAAGGTACGCAGAGAGTATGATCAGGGCTGGCAGGGAATTGAGTACAAGCTGAATACTGTTGGTTCTTCCAGAGGCGATTATCCGTTCGTTACAGTGACTCTGGGACTTGGAACTGAGCAGTTTGAGAAGATGTGTACCATTTCTCTTCTGAAAGTCCATCAGGGTGGCCAGGGCAAGGCGGGACATAAGAAACCAGTGCTTTTCCCCAAGATTGTTTTCCTCTATGATAAAGAGATCCACGGCCCTGGAAAATGCTGCGAGGATATTTTTGAGGCTGGTGTGGAGTGTTCTTCCAAGACCATGTATCCGGACTGGCTTTCCATGTCAGGAGCTGGATACATCTCCAGCATGTACAAGAAATATAAGAAAGTTATCAGCCCTATGGGATGCCGTGCTTTCTTAAGTCCATGGTATGAGCGCGGAGGTATGGAGCCGGCTGATGAGAACGATACACCTGTTTTTGTAGGACGTTTTAACATTGGTGCAGTAAGTCTTCATCTGCCGATGATCCTTGCGAAAGCAAGAGCGGAGAGCAGAGACTTCTATGAGGTTCTGGACTTCTATCTTGAAATGATCCGTAATCTGCATATTCGTACCTATGAGTATCTGGGACAGATGCGTGCGTCTACTAACCCGCTTGCTTACTGTGAGGGTGGTTTCTACGGGGGACATCTGAAACCAAACGAAAAGATCGGCAAGATCCTGAAGCCGATGACAGCTTCTTTCGGTATCACAGCACTGAATGAGCTGCAGGAGCTCTATAATGGTAAATCTATTGCAGAAGATGGTGAGTTTGCATTGGAAGTTCTTAGATATATCAATGATAAAGTAAACCAGTACAAGAAAGAGGATGGCTATCTTTATGCGATTTACGGAACACCGGCTGAGAGCCTTTGCGGTCTGCAGGTAGAGCAGTTCCGTAAGATGTACGGAATTATCGAGGGTGTTTCTGACAGACCGTATGTGAGCAACAGTTTCCACTGCCATGTAACAGAGGATGTGACTCCCATTGAGAAACAGGATCTGGAGGGACGTTTCTGGGAGCTTTGCAACGGCGGAAAGATCCAGTATGTACGTTATCCGATCGGTTATAATAAAGAAGCAATCCGTACTCTGATCAGAAGAGCCATGGATCTGGGATATTATGAAGGTGTAAACCTTTCTCTTGCATACTGTGATGACTGCGGTCACGAGGAGCTTGAGATGGACGTATGCCCTGTGTGCGGTTCCAGAAACCTGACTAAGATCGACCGTATGAATGGATATCTTTCCTACAGCCGTGTGCATGGTGATACACGTCTGAATGAGGCGAAGATGGCGGAGATCGCTGAGAGAAAATCTATGTAATATACAGATATGAAAAAATCCCATGTTCGGTTTCATTATGAATCAGAGCATGGGATTTACATATATTCAGATATTATTTAATGATAGTTCCTGTCTTCTCACAGTAGCCATCTTTTGCATGAGCCATATCTGTGATGATGGTACGGCGTCCGGTTCCTTTCTCAACGAAAGAAACACCTGCTTCGATTTTTGGAAGCATGGAGCCTGGTGCAAACTGATCGTCTGCAATATATTTCTTCGCGTCATCTGTGGAGATGATGTCCAGATAAGTCTCGTGGTCGGTCTCGTGGTCAAGGCTTACTTTCTCAACACTTGTGAGGATCATGAGTGTATCAGCATTCAGTTCCTCTGCAAGAAGTCCTGCTGCGCGGTCTTTCTCAATGATGGCACTGGCACCGTTCAGCTGCGTGCCCTGCTCAAGAACCGGGATTCCGCCACCACCTGCTGCGATAACGATCTGCTCAGCCTGGGAAAGAACTTTCACTGTTTCGATCTCAACGATCTTCTGTGGCTTAGGAGCTGCAAGGATTCGCCTGTACTGTCCTTCGTCAACTTTTGTGACAAAGTTACCTTTCTCTTCTTCTGCTTCGGCTTCTTCTGCATTAAGAACACGGCCGATGATCTTCTCAGGTTCAGCAAATGCTTCATCATATGGATCGATGACAACCTGTGTAAGGACTGTGCTTACCGGTTTGAAAATTCCTCTGGAAATCAGTTCCGCACGAATAGCGTTCTGAAGGTCATAGCCGATGTAACCCTGGCTCATGGCAGAGCAGACAGACATTGGTGCAAATGTATAATCAGGATGTGCCTTGCCGAATTCATTCATTGCGGTGTGGATCATCCCTACCTGCGGACCGTTGCTGTGGGAAATTACTACGCGTGTTCCCTCTTCAACCAAGTCTGCGATTGCTTTCGCTGCAAGACGTGTGGCGATTTTCTGCTCAGGAAGTGTGGTACCAAGTGCTCGGTGGCCTAATGCAACTACTACGGTTTTTTCGCTCATAGGAAATACCTCATTTCTCTTTAAAATTGAACTGCTGCGGAGCAAGCCGCTGCTATCAGATCAGGGATAAAAAGGTTCTTTGCCCCTGATGTCATTATATTTTATTATAAAAGACCAATGTGGGAAATGCAATACAATTTTGGCTGAATATGCTGTATGTCAGACAGTAATGCGGGACAAAGGAAAAACCGCCTGATTTCTCAGACGGCTTATTTCCTACTATTTTTTTGAGGGGGGAGATAGAGAGTGGTTTTTCATCTATCCAAGGTCTATTATATAGATGAAATATGTTTAAAATATGTCGGTAATCTAAAAGAAATCGAAAATTTATAAAGAAAGTTTAAACAAACTTTGTATTTTTTATATGTAGTTGCATGATATCGGAGAATATGCTACATTAAAAGAGTCTTATTTCCGCGTTCTGCGGGAAATATTCAAGCATCAGTTCGATGCAGAAATTCACTTTATTTACAAATTAACAGGATCACTGGTGGTTATACACCGTTTTTTCAGGGAGGGATGCCTTTGTATGTGGAAAAGTAAGCTGTGATATGGAAACCATGTGTAAAAATGTTATGAGGATTGCGAAATCTGTATAAATCAGAGCAATCCGCAGATATCATGCTATGAAGCAGAGATGGGAGAATTTTTATGAAACACAGAATATGGAGACGGATACGGAGAACCGGGATCGCCGCTGCAGCTGCAGGGGCTGTATTAAGTGGAGGATTTCGGCCGGAGACTGTAAAAAGTGCAGATCTGGCAGATACAAATATTTCAATTGCTCAGACCGGAAACTGGACAGACAGAGAGAATGGAAAAGCAGAACTGCAGATCCAGGTGGAAGGGCTCGGAAGCTGGATGGCGCAGAGAGAAGAAACCGTGGAAAATACTGTTCAGGATCAGGAAAATTCCAGGGGAAAACCAGACGTTACAGAAGAACAGAGTAATTTTGAACATGAAAATGTAAATTATGAATATGCAGACAAAGATCAGGAAAGGAAGGGTGAATATGAGTACGTGGAGGAGCTGGCATCCGGGAAAACAGTACAGCAGGAGAATGAAGAGCAGGAGGAAACGGGTGCGGGTCCACAGGAGGGAGAGACGGCCGGTGGAGAAGATATAGAAGAAGCAGAATGTGAACAACTTGCATACGCAGAACCATCAGAAGGAAAAATTCCTAATATAGCTCCGGAAGAAACTCCAATTCCAGAAGAAACACTAGTTCCGTCGGCAGTTCAGCAAGGCCTTACACTTATTACATACATTTCAGAATATTTTTCTCCGGAAATCTCAGAGATTCCGGGAGACATATCTGTTACACCAATCACCATAAAGAATCAAAAAGGAAAAAGTATAGAAATCATCAAACTGGAATATAAGATAAACACGGAAAATATGCCGGAGGAAACGCTTTCTCTGCGCATTCCGCTGACTTTACGGGAAGAATATCGTTACCCGGCAGAGGCGTCCAGCTACAGTCTTGTTCAGGATGAACCTCTGAAGAAAGACCGAAACAGTGCAGGAACTTTTCTTCTTATGGAAGAGAATGAGGAGACACAAATCCTGGCAGAAGGAATTTCACCATCTTTGGATGTGGAAGCAGCACAGGAGGACATGAATCTGACAGTGACATCCGAAACAAAAGAAATGAAAGCCGGAAAGACTATCCGATACAGGATCTACCTGATTAATACAGGGAAACTGGAACTCACAGATATTCATCTTACCAGTATGTTTTCCTGCCCGAAGATCATCCAGCGTTGGGAGAACGGGGAGGGTTTAAGTTCTGGAAATTTCCAGACAGAAGGAGCCAAGGCAGAGGTTTTCACATTAAAGGCCGGTGAGAGCAGAATTCTGTATGTTCTGGCACCGTTGGTAAATGAACAGGAGAAACCACTGGAGCATAAGATAGAAGCAATTGCCACCATAAAAGAAAAACCGGATGCAACCATTACAAGAACTGCATCGGTTACAGATGAACTTCAGGCACTGAAAGCTGATTTTACAGTAAAGAAAACAGCAGACAGAGAAAAAGCAGAACCAGGTGAAACCGTAACTTACCAGATTTGTATTGTCAACACCGGAGAAAAAACACTTCACTCAGTTGTAGGAACCGAGCGTTTCCAGGCAGAAGGGATTCAGGCTCAGTTTGTGGAGCAGGAGGGGATCACCTTGAACCGCACAAAAACAAAAGCTCTGATCTCACAGATCACACCTGGAGAAGCTGTATCTCTTCGGGCTGTTGTGAAGATCCCGGAAAAAACTGTGAACCAGAAGCTGCTGAATCAGGTAACAGTCACGAGCCAGGAAACAGGGGATCGGATCGTGGAAGCGGCTGCACAGGTTACAGTGAAAAACGCAGTTATGACAGCAGCACCGGCAGATCCGCAGCAGGAACAGCCTCAGATGGAAAGAATTTCAGAAGAACAGAATAATGCAGCCGTTCAGAGCGGATCCCAGGCTCGAAGTGCGTCTTCTCAGCCCAAAACAGGCGATAATACAAAATCAGAGTTTTTTATCCTGATGATGCTTGCAGCAGGACTGACTATGCTTGGTGCTTTCTGGCTTCACAGAAAGTATCGGGATATTCACGAAAAAGATCATTAAATCAGAAATATTCCGAAAGAAGTGAAGATTCCGTGAAATGCTGTGGACAGGCCATTCCTGGCAGAAAGAAACGTTGAAAACAGGGGGGAGGTGTGCTATTCTATATGGTATGTATATAAATCAAAAACCAGCATATCTTCCCGCTTTCCGCCGTCACAGAGACAGGCAGAAAAAGGGGAAAATGGAGGAGAAGAAATGAAACTTTTATCCTTATTGGAACATCTTGAATACAAACGTCTTCAGGGAAGCACAGAGCAGGAGGTAACTTCTGTTGTTTATGACTCCCGTAAAGTAGATGAAGGAAGCCTTTTTATCTGTATCAGAGGTGCTGTTGTAGATGGACATAAATTCGTACCGGATGTGATTGCCAAAGGAGCCAAAACTCTTATCGTGGAGGAACCGATAGAAGCTCCTGCTGATGTAACTGTGATCCAGGTAGAGGACACACGTTATGCAATGGCATTTATTTCCGCAGCATGGTTCGGACATCCGGCCGGGAAGCTGAAAACTATCGGAATCACAGGAACCAAGGGAAAAACAACAACAACATACATGGTGAAATCTATTCTTGAGAATGCAGGATATAAGGTTGGCCTGATCGGAACTATTGAGGCGATCATCGGTGAGAAGCATATTCCGGCAGCTAACACAACACCGGAATCCTACATGGTGCAGAAATATTTTCATGATATGGTAGAAGCAGGCTGCGATGCTGTTGTTATGGAAGTATCTTCGCAGGGACTGATGCTTCACAGAACACAGGGATTTATCTTTGATTTCGGTATTTTTACAAATATCGAGCCAGACCATATCGGACCGAATGAGCATAAGGATTTTGATGATTATCTTCACTGTAAATCCATGCTTCTCAAACAGTGTAAGGTAGGCATCGTGAACAGAGATGATGAGCATTTTGAGAAGATTATCGAAGGACATACCTGTGAGCTTGAAACATACGGCTTTTCCGAAAAAGCAGATCTTTGTGCTGAGGATGCGAAACTTATAGGAAGAAAGGGATATCTGGGAATTTCCTACCATGTAAAAGGCCTTCTCGACTTCCCTGTAGAGATCGACATTCCAGGTAAGTTCAGTATCTACAATTCCCTGACAGCCATTGCCATCTGCCGCCATTTCAGGGTATCTGAGGAGAACATCATCAAAGCCCTCAAGGTAGCCAGGGTCAAAGGGCGTATTGAGATGATCAAGGTATCTGATGAGTTCACTCTGATGATCGATTATGCACACAATGCAATGGCACTTGAGAGCCTTCTTGGCACCTTGAAAGAATATAATCCTCACAGACTGGTATGCCTGTTCGGCTGCGGAGGAAACCGTTCCAAACTCCGTCGTTATGAAATGGGCGAGGTTTCCGGAAAAATGGCAGACCTTACCATCATTACTTCTGATAACCCGAGAGATGAGGAGCCGCAGTATTATCGACGATATTAAAGTGGGAATGGCCAAGACAGATGGTAAATTCGTGGAGATCCCGGATCGTAAAGAGGCGATCGCCTATGCAATCCATCATGGTGAACCGGGAGATATCATTGTCCTGGCAGGAAAAGGACACGAAGATTATCAGGAGATCAAGGGCAAAAAATATCCGATGGATGAGCGCGTGCTGATCCAGGAAATTCTGGAAGAAGACAGGAAAGCGTAAACGCATGACCTATGCAGATGTGATCATTGATATTTCGCATGAGAAAGTTGATCGGGATTTCCAGTATCGGATCCCGGATGAACTGGAACAGGAGATAAAGCCGGGCGTTGTTGTCACCGTTCCGTTTGGGAAGGGCAACACGCTTCGGAAAGGTTATGTGATCGGCGTCACAGAAAAAGCCAAATATGACACTTCCAGGATTAAGATGATCCAGAGCGTGTCTACAGATGATGAGACAACAGAATCACGTCTCATCGCCCTGGCTGCCTGGATGAAGGAAACATATGGATCTACCATGATCCAGGCCCTGAAGACTGTACTTCCTGTAAAAGACAAAGTCCGTGCGAAGGAAAAACGTCTTATTTTCTTCCAGGGTGACAGGAATGTGGCAGAAGAGCTTCTGGCGGAACTTTCCGGCAGCCGTTTCAGGGCAAGAGAACGTTTTCTGCGGGCAATACTGGAATCCGGAAGCCTGGAGTACACTTATGCTTCGAAAGAACTTGGGGCAAATGTATCTGTTCTTGATTTTTTTGAAAAGAAAGGTATGATCCGCCTTGAGAGCCAGGAAATGTACAGGATCCCTGATCAGGCTGATCTGGTAAAAGAAGACAGGGAGCTTTGTCTGAATGAGGAACAGCAGGCTGCGGCAGAACAAATCTTTCAGGAATGGCAGAAGCCGGAACCGCGTCCGACCTTACTTTCCGGAGTTACAGGAAGTGGCAAGACTCAGGTGTACATGCGCCTGATCCAGCAGGTTATAGAGGAAGGAAAACAGGCCATTGTCCTGATACCGGAAATCGCCCTCACCTATCAGACTGTGCGGCGATTTTATGCCATGTTCGGAGACAAGGTGTCAGTCTTAAATTCCAGACTTTCCCAGGGAGAGCGTTATGATCAGTTCAAAAGAGCGAAACGTGGTGAAGTGCAGGTGATGGTAGGACCAAGATCTGCACTTTTTACACCATTTTTCAATCTGGGGCTGATCGTGATCGATGAGGAGCATGAACCTACTTATAAAAGTGAGAATACGCCACGGTATCATGCAAGAGAAACCGCCATCCAGAGGGCCCGGATGGAGCATGCAAATGTGGTGATGGGATCAGCTACACCATCACTTTCTGCTTACAGCCGTGCAGAAAGCGGGGAGTATCTTCTGGTGAAACTGAATGCCCGTTATGAAGAAAGACCTCTTCCACAGGTATCAATCGTGGATTTGAGGGAAGAATTAAAGAAAGGAAATCGTTCTGTTCTGAGTACAGAACTGAAAACTTCTTTAAGTGAAACTCTCCGGAAGAAAGAACAGACCATGCTTTTTCTCAACAGAAGAGGGTATGCGGGATTTGTTTCCTGCCGTGCCTGTGGCCATGTGATGAAATGTCCGCATTGCGATGTGTCTTTAAGTGAGCATAATGGCAGCCGTCTGATCTGTCATTACTGCGGTTATGAGACGGTGAAGCCACAGGTCTGTCCTTCCTGCGGATCCCCTCACATCGGAGGGTTTAAGGCAGGAACCCAGCAGATCGAGAAGGTTCTTGAGAAGGATTTTCCGGAGGCAAGAGTCCTTCGGATGGATTTTGATACCACAAGGACAAAGGACAGTTATGAAAAGATCCTGGCTTCTTTTTCACGGCATGAAGCGGATATTCTGGTGGGAACGCAGATGATCGTCAAAGGACATGACTTTCCGGATGTGACACTGGTTGGAGTGATCGCAGCAGATCTTTCCCTGAATATGGATGATTATCACTGCGGAGAGAGGACGTTTCAGCTGCTGACCCAGGCTGTTGGACGTGCAGGCCGCGGAGCGAAGCCAGGACGTGCTGTGATCCAGACATATCAGCCGGAGCACTACAGTATTCAGGCAGCAGCGACTCAGGATTACGGCAAATTTTATAAAGAAGAAATGAGCTACCGGATGCTGATGGATTATCCGCCCGCAGCACATATGATGACAGTTTTTGGCGCCTGCCAGGATGAAGAACTTCTGAAAAAAGCCATGTATTATATAGAGGTTTTTATCCGCAGGGTAAGTCCGAAAGAGGAACTTCACATGATCGGTCCTGCAGCGGCATCTGTAGGAAAAGTGAAGGATGTATACCGCCAGGTGCTCCATCTGAAACACGTAGATATGGCTTTCCTTACAGCAGTGAGGGAGAAACTTGAGCAGTATATAGAGATAAATTCCGGTTTCCGGAAAATATACATACAATTTGACATGAGCTGATAAGCCAGGCCACCGGCTGACCTTATCAGCTGAAATGAAAAGGAGAAGAGAAAAAATGGCGCTTAGAACTATCAGAGTACAGGGAGATCCTGTACTGACAAAAAAATCACGTCCTGTAGAGCAGATGACACCAAGAATCAGTGAGCTGATCACAGATATGCTGGATACGATGTATGATGCAATGGGTGTAGGACTTGCAGCACCGCAGGTCGGAATCCTGAAACGTATCGTTGTGATCGACGTTGGAGAAGGTCCGATCGTTCTTATCAACCGGAGATCCTTGAGACAGGCGGTGAGCAGACCGGTGATGAGGGCTGCTTAAGTGTTCCGGGAATGGCAGGACAGGTAACACGGCCGAATTACGTGAAAGTAAAAGCACTTGACGTAAACATGAATGAAGTGATCTATGAAGGTGAGGAGCTTCTGGCCAGAGCATTCTGTCACGAGATCGACCATCTGGATGGAAAAATGTACACAGAACTTGTAGAAGGAGAACTTCACAAGGTAACTTACGATTACGATGAAGAAGACTAAAGGCGGGATAATATGAAAATCGTTTATATGGGAACTCCGGACTTTGCAGTTGCACCTCTTGCTGCACTGGTGAAGAACGGATATGAGGTTGAGGCTGTGATCACACAGCCGGATAAGCCTAAGGGCAGAGGCAAGACCATGATGCCTACCCCTGTAAAAGAAGAAGCACTGAAACATGACATTCCGGTCCTGCAGCCTGTAAAGGTGCGAGATCCGGAATTTGTGGAAAAACTTGCAGAGATTGCACCTGATATCATTGTTGTGGCAGCTTTTGGACAGATTATACCGAAGAGTATCCTGGAGATGCCGAAATTCGGATGTATCAATATCCATGCATCCTTACTTCCGAAATACCGCGGAGCGGCACCAATCCAGCAGGCAGTTATTGACGGGGAAAAAGAATCCGGCGTTACGATCATGCAGATGGGAACCGGCCTGGATACCGGTGATATGATCTCTAGGATCGTGGTTCCTCTTGCAAAAGATGAGACAGGAGGAAGTCTTTTTGACAAGCTGGCAGAGGCAGGAGCAGAGCTTCTGATCCAGACGCTGCCGACTATTTTTGACGGAACAGCTGTATATGAGAAACAGCCGGAGGAGAGTCCGACACCGTATGCAGCTATGATCTCAAAGAAAATGGGACTTCTTGATTTTTCAAAAAGTGCAGGGGAACTGGAACGTCTTGTGCGTGGCTTAAATCCATGGCCAAGTGCATTTACTTTTATCAATGGAAAAACTCTTAAAGTATGGAGAAGTTCCGTTGAGAAAGCAGAGGTTAAGGAGACACCGGGGACAGTTATGAGCGCAGATAAAGAAGGCATCCACGTAGCCTGTGGGCAGGATGTACTGGTGCTTCGCGAAGTACAGCTGGAAGGCAAGAAACGTATGGAGGCAGATGCTTTTCTGCGCGGATGTCAGTTGAAACCAGGAGACATGTTTACAGATTCCAGGGAGTGATGAATGATGTACGGATATGGTTATTATGGCTATGGTCTGGATCCTACCGTGATCCTGCTTGTAATTGGGATGATTCTTTCCCTTGCAGCATCTGCGAAGCTTAAAAGTACTTTTGCAGTATACAGGAAGGTCCGGAATCATTCCGGGATCACCGGTGCAGAGGCGGCACAGAGAATCCTCAGAGCAGCAGGGATCACAGATGTGCAGGTTGTTCCCATCAGAGGAAGTCTGACAGACCATTATGATCCACGGACGAAAACAGTTTCGCTTTCTGAGGATATTTATGGAAGAAACTCTCTGGCAGCAGTTGGCGTGGCAGCACATGAGTGCGGACATGCGATCCAGGATGCAACTAATTATGCACCTTTGAATATCCGTTCTGCGATCGTGCCGGCTGCGAATATCGGTTCACAGCTTTCATGGCCGCTGTTTATTGCCGGACTGATCTTTTCCATTCATCCGCTGGTTACGCTTGGAATTGCATTGTTTTCACTTGCAGTACTTTTCCAGCTTGTGACTCTTCCGGTTGAGATCAATGCATCCTCCAGAGCACTTACAATGCTGGAGACTACCGGTATTTTAGGAACTGACGAGAAAAAAGGAGCACGAAAGGTGCTGACAGCAGCTGCACTTACTTATGTGGCAGCTCTTGCATCATCCATTCTTCAGCTTCTGAGACTGATTATCCTTGCAGGAGGTAGAGACCGTGATTAGCAGCGGAGTGAATACAAGAGAACTGATCCTTGAGATCCTGTTACAGATTGAGGAGGAAGGGGAGCACAGCCATATTGCTATCCGTAATGCCCTTTCCAAATACCAGTTTCTTCCGAAACAGGAACGAAGCTTTATTACAAGAGTGTGTGAGGGAACTCTAGAGTATCGGATATATATTGATTATGTGATCGATTCTTTTTCAAAGGTTCCTGTAAACAAGATGAAACCGCAGATCAGGGAAATACTCCGAAGTGGTGTGTATCAGCTGAAATTTATGGACAGCGTTCCGGACAGTGCTGTATGCAATGAAGCTGTGAAGCTTGCCCAGCGGAAAGGCTTCTATAATCTGAAGCCTTTTGTAAATGGTGTTCTCCGCACGATCGCAAGGGAGTTAAAGAACCTGGAACTTCCTCCCAGAGAGGAAAATGAGGTACGCTATCTTTCAGTAAAGTATTCCATGCCGGAATATCTGGTGAACAAATGGATCACAGCCTATGGTGTGAAGACTACGGAAAAGATCCTGGAAGATTTTCTCACAGAAAGACCGCTTACTGTGCGTTGCCGTACACATAAGGCATCAAAAAAAGCAATTGTTACAAGCCTTCGTTCACAGGGAGTTACTGTGGAACAGGCACCGTATCTGCCGTATGCACTGAAAATCTCAGATTATAATCATATTCTGACGCTGGATGCTTTTCTTCAGGGACAGATCCTTGTGCAGGACGTAAGTTCCATGATGGTGGCGGAGGTAGCCAGCCCGAAAAAAGGTGACTACATTATTGATATGTGTGCGGCACCTGGAGGAAAGAGTATCCATGCAGCTGATAAGATGGGCGATTATGGAAATGTGGAAGCCAGGGATGTAAGTCAGTATAAGGCTGATCTTATCGAAGAAAATATCCAGAGGACAGGCGTGATCAATGTAGAATCAAAGGTACAGGATGCAACCATCTATGATCCGGATTCTGAGGAGAAAGCAGACATTGTGATCGCAGATGTTCCGTGTTCCGGATATGGTGTGATCGGCAAGAAGCCAGAGATCAAATACAGAGCAACCCCACAGAAACAGGAAGAGATCGTTATGCTTCAGAGAAAGATCTTGGATAAGGCTGCGAAATATGTGAAACCGGATGGAACGCTGGTATTCAGCACCTGTACCATTGCAAGAGAAGAGAACGAAGAAAATGTATTATGGTTTCTGAAGAATTACCCGTACAGGCTGGAAAGCCTGGATAAGTATCTTCCGGAGGAACTTCACTGCAAGTCAACCAAACTTGGTTATCTGCAGCTCCTTCCGGGAATACATAAGACGGATGGCTTCTTCATTGCCAGATTCAGAAGGAAATAACAGAAAATGACAGATATAAAATCCATGACACTGGAGGAACTGAAAAATCTGATGACCGAGATCGGTGAGAAGCCTTTCCGGGCAAAACAGATCTACGCATGGCTGCATCAGCAGCTTGTCACCTCCTGGGATGAAATGACGAATCTTTCCAAAGGCCTTAGGGAAAAGCTGTCGGTCTATCCGATCACAGCCCTGACCCAGGCAGATGTAAGGATCTCAAAAATTGACGAAACACGAAAATACCTGTTTCAGCTGGAAGATGGAAATGTGATCGAGAGTGTTCTTATGAGATACCATCATGGAAACTCAGTATGTATCTCATCACAGGTTGGCTGCCGTATGGGCTGCCGGTTCTGTGCTTCTACCATCGGAGGACTTACCAGATGCCTGAAACCGTCTGAGATGCTGGATCAGATTTACAGAATCCAGGCGGATACAGGGGAACGCGTTGCCAATGTAGTGGTGATGGGAACAGGGGAGCCGATGGATAATTATGATAATCTGATCCGTTTCATAAAGATCCTGACAGATGAGAACGGACTTGGTATCAGCCAGAGAAATGTCACTGTTTCAACCTGCGGTATCGTGCCGAAGATGTATGATCTTGCAGAAGAGAAGCTTCAGATCACACTGGCACTTTCACTTCATGCACCAAATGATGAAAAACGCCGGGAGCTGATGCCGATAGCAAATAAATATTCCATGGATGAAGTTCTTAATGCCTGCCGGAATTATTTTGACAAAACAGGACGCAGAATTACTTTTGAATACAGCCTTGTGGCCGGGGTAAATGACGGCGAGGCAGATGCAAAACAGCTTGCTGGACGTATCCGCGGGATCAACTGCCATGTAAATCTGATTCCGGTAAACCCTATCAAAGAACGGTCTTATGTCCGTTCTACTCGACAGGCTGTTGAGAATTTCAAAATAAAACTTGAAAAATACGGAATTAATGTTACTATTAGAAGGGAAATGGGCAGCGATATAGACGGTGCCTGTGGACAGCTAAGAAAAAGTTACATGGAAAAAACAGAAAGCGAGAAGTGACATGAGGATATACTCAGCTACTGATGTAGGGCAGAAGCGGAAGATGAATCAGGACTACGTATTTGTGTCCGAAGACCCGGTAGGAAATCTGCCTAACCTTTTCACAGTCGCAGACGGAATGGGAGGTCATAACGCCGGTGACTATGCATCCTCACATGCAGTACGGATCCTTGTGGATAAAATCCGTGAAGATGCGGATTACAATCCTGTAAAGGTCATTCGTCATGCCATTGAAGCTGCCAATACGGAAATCAGAAACCGTGCACAGGAGGATGCGAACCTCCGGGGTATGGGAACCACTATGGTGGTAGCTACTATTGTAGATCAGTATGCCTATGTTGCCAATGTTGGCGACAGCCGTTTGTATGTGATCAGTGACGGAATCCAGCAGATCACCAGGGATCATTCCCTGGTTCAGGAGATGGTCAGAATGGGTGAAATCAGTGAGGAAGAAGCACGCAATCATCCAGATAAGAACATTATCACAAGGGCACTTGGCGCAGAGAAAACGGTGGATGTTGATTTCTTTGATCTGAAACTTGAGAAAGACTGTACGATCCTGATATGTTCGGACGGGCTGAGCAATATGGTGGAAGATTCCAAGATCCGGGAAATCGTATCCGATCCGGAAGCAGATATTGATCAGAAGGGCAATGCGCTCCTTCGGGAAGCAAATCAGAATGGCGGTAAGGATAATATTGCAATCGTACTGGTAGAACCATTCACGAATGAGGTGGAAACATGTTGAAGACGGGAATGATCATAGCCGAACGCTATGAGATCGTAGGAAAAATCGGAACTGGCGGAATGGCAGATGTCTATAAGGCTATGGATCATAAGCTTAACCGCTTTGTGGCAGTGAAAGTCCTGAAACCGGAGTTTCGGGAGGACACTACATTTATCAAGAAATTCAGAAGTGAAGCCCAGGCAGCAGCCGGACTTACACATCCGAATATTGTCAATGTTTTTGACGTAGGTGATGACGGTGGTGTTTATTACATTGTCATGGAACTGATAGAGGGAATCACCCTGAAGGAATATATTTCCAAGAAAGGCAGACTTTCTATTAAGGAAGCAACAAGTATTGCTATTCAGGTGTCAATGGGACTGGAAGCAGCACATAACCATGGAATCGTTCACAGAGATGTGAAACCGCAGAACATTATTATTTCCACAGATGGAAAGGTAAAGGTTACAGATTTCGGAATTGCCAGAGCAGCTTCATCCAATACGATCAGCTCCAATGTTATGGGATCTGTTCATTACAGTTCACCGGAGCAGGTAAGAGGCGGCTACAGTGATGAGAAGAGTGACATCTATTCTCTGGGAATCACACTGTATGAGATGGTTACAGGAAGAGTTCCTTTTGACGGGGATACAACCGTTGCCATTGCTATTAAACATCTTCAGGAAGAAATGGTTCCACCAAGTGTTTACACACCAGATCTTCCGTACAGCCTGGAGCAGATCATTCTGAAATGTACGCAGAAGAGTGTTGACCGCAGATACAGCCGGATGGAAGATGTGATCGCGGATCTGAAACATTCTCTGATCGATCCGCAGGGAGATTTTGTGAAGCTTACAACTGTGGACAATGATGCGAAGACAGTTGTAATCTCAGAGGAAGAACTTGGTGAAATCAAGAATACACCGAAACAGAGTCTCAAGCAGGAGATCGAAGCTCTTGAAGAAGAGAAATACGATGATAATGATTATGATGATGCAGAGGATGATTATAAGCTGAAATCCAGACAGAAATCTGAAAAGAAAAAGGAACATGGCTCCGGAAGAGGTCTGACGATCGCAGCTCTTATCGGCGGTGCAGTACTTCTGATCGTTCTGGTTGTTGTACTTGGACGTGCAGCAGGACTTTTCGGAACAACTGGCAAGACGAACGATACACAGAAAGAAAAGACAGAAGATACTTCTAGCACAGCAATGGCAACTGTTCCGAATCTTATAGGAAAGACAGAGGAAGAGGCCAAAACTCTTGCAAATGAGGCACACCTTGGCGTGCAGATGGCTGGTGAGGAGGCCTCTGACCAGGAGAAAGGCAAGATCTCACGTCAGGAGACAGCAGCAGGAACACAGGTTGCACAGAATACAACTGTAAAATACTGGGTAAGTACAGGAACAGCGCAGGTTACAATTCCGGATCTGGATGGACGTACAGGTATTGATGCACAGCAGACACTGGAAGATCTGGGGCTTCAGGTAACAGTTCAGAAAGAGTACAGCGATACGGATGATAATGGATATGCACTTGTGGATCCCGGATATGTATACAGTGTAGAGCCGGCAGCCGGTACATCTGTGCAGAGTGGTTCTTCCGTAACGCTGACAGTCAGCCGTGGGGTTGACTACGGTGATAATGCAGAGGTTCCAAGTGTTGTTGGAATGACCAAGGATGATGCACTTACCACTTTAGGTAAATTTATTGATATTCAGATCACAGAGCAGCAGAGTACAGAGGCAGCAGGGACTGTTATCGCACAGGATCCTGAGGCTTATTCAGCAGCAGATCCTGATCAGCCGATTCATCTTACTATCAGCTCTGGAGACCAGGCACCGGCAGCAGACAGTACAGCATCTGCAGACAGCACATCCGCCGTGGATAGTGCAGCATCTGCAGATAGTACAGCAGCAGATAGTACTGCCGCTACAGACAGTACAGTTTCTGCAGACAGCACAACAAGCACTGTAGATAATGCTAATACCGGTTGGAAATGTACGCAGACTTTGGATACTCCGTCCGGATATAACGGAGGAGTCATCCGTCTGGAACTGATCCAGGATGTAAATGGAGAGCCGAAAGCATCTACAGTTATTGACGGACAGAATATAACTTTCCCATATCAGCTGGATATTTCCGGTGCTGAAGGTGTGACAAGCGGTACTATTTATCTATATGAGCAGGTAAACGGAAACTATCAGCAGCTTGGAACCTACACAGTCACATTTAAGAAAGCTGAGTGATATGCAGGGAAAAATTATAAAAGGTATTGCCGGATTCTACTATGTATACGCAGAAGACGCAATACATATGAATGCAGAGCCAAGGGGATTTTCCGAAAGGACAAGTTCAAACCTCTGGTTGGTGATAATGTGGACATCACAGTTCTGGATGAAAAGGAGCTGGAAGGAAGTGTGACAGAGATCCATAAACGTAAGAATTCTCTGATCCGTCCGGCAGTAGCCAATGTGGATCAGGCACTGGTGATCTTTGCCATGGATAACCCGAAGCCAAATTTCATGCTTCTGGACCGATTCCTGATCATGATGGAACGGGAAGATGTTCCGGCTGTCATTTGTTTTAATAAAAAAGATCTGGCAACAGCGGAAGAACTGGAATTTCTCTGTGAGACATACCAGAGCTGCGGCTATCGGGTGATCATGTCAAGTGCGCTGAAAGGCGAAGGCCTTGGCGAGATCGAAGAAGTGCTGAAAGGCAAGACGACTGTAGTGGCAGGGCCTTCCGGTGTTGGCAAGTCGTCTCTTACCAATTCTCTCCAGGAAGAGGTGGAAATGGAGACCGGTGAGATCAGCCGTAAGCTGAAACGTGGTAAGCACACCACCCGTCATGCACAGATCATACCGGTGGCGCAGGATACATTTCTTGTGGATACGCCGGGATTTTCCTCCCTGGACATTGAGAACATGGAGGAGCAGGAACTGAAGGAATATTTTCCTGAGTTCCGGAGATATGAAGATCAGTGCCGTTTCCAGGGCTGTCGTCATATACACGAACCGGGCTGTGCCGTAAAGGAAGCCCTTGAGAACAATAAGATCAGCAGACTCCGGTATGAAGATTACCTGGAGCTGCACCAGGAATTAAAAGAGAAAAGGAGATACTGAGTCATGGAATACCGATTGTGCCCGTCGATTTTATCAGCAGATTTTAACCGACTGGGAGAACAGATTAAAATTCTGGAAAAAGAAGGCGTAGAATATCTGCATATTGATGTTATGGATGGGGATTTTGTTCCGAGCATATCCTTTGGAATGCCCGTGATCAAATCAATCCGAAAAGAATCCAACATGTTTTTCGACGTACATTTGATGGTAACAGAACCGGAGAGATATATACGTGATTTTGTAGAGTGTGGAGCAGATTCCATTACAGTTCATGCAGAGGCCTGTGAGGATCTGGAACGTACACTGGAGCAGATCAAGGCAGCAGGAGTGAAAGCAGCAGTTTCCATTAAGCCATCCACACCGGTAAATGACATCAGCCATCTTCTCGAAGATGTGGATATGGTTCTTGTGATGACTGTTCAGCCGGGATTTGGCGGACAGAAATACATGGATGAGTGCACAGAGAAGATCCAGGAGCTTCGAGAGCTTATTGACGAAGAGAATCTGGATGTTGATATTCAGGTGGACGGTGGTATCAATGATGATACACTTGAAACGGTTATGCGTGCCGGTGCCAACTTTATGGTTGCAGGTTCCTGGGTATTTAAGGGAGATGTGGCAGCCAATGTAAGACATATCACAGAAAAGATCCACAATATCAAAGAAAAGCTGGACTGAAAATGATTGATACGATAATAATGAGCGGGGGCAATATCCAGGATGGTTTTGCCCTCGGTTTTTTGAAAAAAAGAATTAAAGAAAGCGGAAGAGAAAGTCTGAAGCTGGTAGCTGCAGATAAAGGTATGGAGTGGTTTATGAGAAATCCGGAGATCACACCGGATCTTGCAGTGGGAGATTTTGACAGTCTTTCTGAAGAAGGGAAAGCCTATATGAGAAGTCTTTCAGATCTTGAGATCATCAGGCTTTGCCCGGAGAAAGATGATTCCGATACTCAGTCAGCAGTCAATCACATCATAGAAAAAGGGGCCAGGGACATACTGATCTTCGGCGCGACCGGGACAAGACTGGATCATGTTCTGGCTAATCTGGGACTGCTTTCCATGGGAAAAGAGAAAGGCGTGCATATTTCCATTGCGGATCAGTGGAATTACATAACTCTGGCTGAAAACGGAGCTGTACTGAAACGGGATTCCCAGTTTGGAAAATATGTTTCGTTTTTTACTGTTGGCGGTGATGTGGACGGACTGACTTTGAAGGGATTTAAATATCCGTTGAATAAATATCATCTTACAGTTGCGGACAGCGGCCTTACAGTCAGTAATGAAATCGCAGAGGAGACGGCAGAAATCACGTATGACAGCGGTCAGCTGCTTATGATCATGTCGAGAGATTAGCAGATCCTGCTCACAGACAGTGTTATGCCTGGAATTTTGGACGGACGAAAGCAGTATAAAATCTGAAAGTACGGTGGGTTGCGTATTCCACCTGTGTATGGTAAGATGAGAAAGGCAAAAATACAGGAAACAGCAGATACTTTAAAGAAGCATAAAATGGCCCGGAAAATGGCCCACCTGAGATCAAGAAGTATCTGTAATTACCGTAAAATCTATATATTTAAAGGAGAAATACAGAGAAATGAAATTAGGAATTGTAGGACTTCCTAACGTAGGAAAAAGTACATTATTTAATTCACTGACAAAGGCCGGAGCAGAATCTGCGAACTATCCGTTCTGTACTATCGACCCGAATGTAGGCGTTGTAACAGTGCCGGATGAGAGACTGAACCTTCTTGGCGATTTCTATAAATCGAAGAAAGTAACACCTGCAGTTATCGAGTTCGTTGATATCGCAGGACTTGTAAAAGGTGCATCCAAGGGTGAAGGACTTGGAAACCAGTTCCTTGCAAACATCCGTGAAGTAGATGCCATCGTTCATGTTGTAAGATGCTTCGAAGACTCCAATGTTGTCCATGTAGACGGAAATATTGATCCGCTCCGCGATATTGAAACGATCAATCTGGAGCTTGTTTTCTCAGATCTTGAGATCCTGGAGAGAAGAATTGCCAAAGTTACAAAGACAGCACGTATGGATAAGGAAGCAGCCAAAGAGCTTACATTCCTTGAGAGAGTAAAAGCACACCTTGAGGAGGGAAATCTTGCCATTACTCTTGAGACAGAGAATGAGGATGAGGATGCATGGCTTGCAACATACAACCTCCTTACTGCGAAACCTGTGATCTATGCTGCAAATGTTGCAGAGGATGACATTGCAGATGACGGTGAGAACAACAGCCATGTTCAGGCCGTACGCGAATATGCAGCAGGACAGAACAGTGAGGTATTTGTGATCTGTGCTCAGATCGAGGAAGAGATCTCCGAACTTGATGAGGACGAGAGAAAGATGTTCCTTGAGGATCTTGGACTTACAGAGTCCGGACTTGAGAAGCTGGTACGCGCAAGCTATCACCTTCTTGGCCTTATGAGTTTCCTGACAGCAGGTGAGGATGAGACAAGAGCATGGACCATCAAGATCGGAACAAAGGCGCCACAGGCAGCCGGTAAGATCCATACAGACTTTGAGCGTGGATTCATCAAGGCCGAGGTTGTAAATTATCAGGATCTTCTGGATTGTGGTTCTTACGCAGGAGCCAGAGAGAAAGGTCTTGTCCGCATGGAAGGAAAAGACTATGTTGTTCAGGATGGAGATGTGATCTTGTTCCGTTTCAACGTATAATAAATAGGTGATTTTATGGATATGTCAATTCGGTTTCCAGGACTGAAGCTGGTTTTGGATTATGTGCCGAGATCTTTTGAGGTTTTTGGATTCGAGATAACGATTTATGGGATTCTGATCGCGGCAGGAATGCTTTTGGGTATTTTTTTTGCAGTGCTGGAAGCCCGAAGGAGCCATGAAGATGCAGACGCATGCCTGGATCTGGCGATCATAACACTGATCACAGGGGTGATCGGAGCAAGGCTTCTTTATGTGGCTTTTTCATGGAGTCTTTATAAAAATGATCCGGGCCAGATTCTGAATGTCCGTTCCGGAGGAATGATGTTCTACGGGGCGCTGTTAGGCGGTGTGATCGGAGGTGCGGTGTACTGCCATATCCGCCGGAAATCTTTCTGGCAGATGGCAGATATTGCATGTATGGGAGTACTCATCGGACAGATAATAGGAAAGTGGGGAAGCTTCTTTAACAGGGAATCTTTCGGAGAATACGCAAATAATGTCCTTTCCATGCAGCTTCCGCTGACTGCGGTGAGAGCCGGTGAGGTGACAACGAAGATGCGAGAGAACCTGGAAACTGTGGGCGGTTCAGCCTGCATCCTGGTTCAGCCGCTGTTCCTTTATGAGAGCCTCTGGTGTCTGTTCCTGCTGCTGGTACTTACAATGCACCTTCGGAAAAAAGTATTTCAGGGAGAGATTTTTCTGAGGTATCTGGCTGGTTATGGACTGGGAAGAACTGTGATCCAGTGGTTCCGGACAGATAAGATATTTTTTCCGGGAACAGAAATTGATGTTTCACTGGTCATTTCAGGCATACTCTTCGTTGTATGTACAGTGATCGTTACCGTAAGATGTATTATGACAAGGAAACGTGCTGCAGCCAGGAGGCGCAGGATAGAGAAAGACTATGAAGCGGAGCGGAAGGCAGCAGAAAAGAAAGAAAATACAGCAGAACCTGTGAAAACAGAGACTGTACAGGGAGATAAGAATGAATCAGAACAAGATACAGAGGGAAGCCAGGGATTCCCGGAGAGCAGCACTTCTTCAGCAGCTGCAGAAGGAGCGCAGCAAGATGGACAGCCAGATCATGAGCAGGAGCGACCTTCTGAAGAATCTGGAGATCAGTCAGAGAGTTGACCGTATTCTTGAGCTGTATTACGAAAGCTGAGATAAATTAAAATCCGGCAGGAAATTTCATGAGTTAAACTCAATGGAGATTTCCCGCCGGATTTTTTATGTCAATCGTATAAGATACTAATACATCTTCCTGAAATCCAGAGGCGTTATTCCTGTGATCTTACGGAACATGGCAATAAAGTGGCTGGCATCGGAGAAGCCCACAGCTCCGGCAATATCCTGGATCTTCATGTGTGGATTGGATAAAAGAAGCTCTCTGGCTCTGCTGATTCGGTACATGGTAACGTATTCATATACAGAACATCCCAAAAAACGGCGGAAAATCCTGGAAAGATACTGCGGAGAAACAAATACGCTCTGGCTCAGCTCAGCAGCTGTGAGTTCCAGCTGATAGTTCGTTTCAATTTCTTTTATTACAGGAACTACGTATCTCTGATAAAGAGGATTCTCCTGGATCTTCGGGGAAGCTGCACAGTCCGAGAAATTCAGCAGAA
Source organism: Ruminococcus sp. AF46-10NS (assembly GCF_003474435.1). Taxonomy (GTDB): domain Bacteria; phylum Bacillota; class Clostridia; order Lachnospirales; family Lachnospiraceae; genus Blautia_A. The sequence continues at coordinate 37,866 of NZ_QRNF01000007.1, read as the reverse complement.
GGCTGTAGCAGTCCGAGGAAAGAGATTTCAGCTCCGGGCTGGGCTGGTGGTATTTACGAAGAGCATTGGAGATCAGCTTCTGGATATGCGCTCCCTGTTCTTTCTCAATAAGAATAACATCGTGATTCTCTGTCATGGAAGGAATGCTTCCAGCCAGAGTGCCTGTAAATGTGGCAAACATGGTGATCCATGTGGTGGAATCCCTGTGATAGGAATGGGGAACATTGGGGGCTATAAGAATCCCTTCATTGGCACCAAGGGAATAATTTTCCCCATGTACTTCTATGCGTCCGCAGCCTTTTTCTGTCTGGAGATAATGATAGTAAGGGTATCCGCCCGGACGGAGTACGGTATCCTGCTTCCAGTGGTTGCCGAGAGATTCAAAGATAAACGGAGCACTGACGGGGGTATTTCTGAAATAAATTGACATTGTATTCACCTGTTTCTGAATGTTATATATTTTGGCGAAACATATTATACCATAATCCGCCGGATTATACTATAATAACTATATCAACAGGAAAAAAAGAGCGAAAGAAACTAATTAAAGATTCAAACAGGAGGAAGCAATGAAAAAATTCGATTATTCACTGGTAAAAGATCCTCAGTATTTCTGCGATGGAAGAATGGCGGCACATTCTGACCATACTTACTATCGTTCTGAGGAAGAGAGAGAAGATGGTGAGACTTCTTACCGTTATGATATGAACGGACTCTGGAAATTCCAGTATGCACCGAACTATGCAGGAACGATCCGGGGCTTTGAGGCAGAGGCTTATTCCTGCAAAGACTGGGAAGATATTTATGTGCCTGCACATATCCAGATGGAAGGATACGATGTTCCGCAGTATGCCAATGTCCAGTATCCGTGGGAAGGCCATGAGGAACTTCATCCGGGGCAGATCCCGGAGCGTTTCAATCCGGTAGCCAGCTATGTGAAATATTTTTATGTGCCGGAGAACATGAAAGGAAAAAGAGTTTTCATTTCTTTCCAGGGAGCAGAGAGCGGACTTGCTTTATGGCTCAACGGAAGTTTTGTGGGATACAGTGAGGACTCTTTTACCCCATCAGAATTCGAACTGACAGAGTATCTGAAAGACGGAGAGAACAAACTGGCTGCCCAGGTATTCAAATGGACAGCAAGTAGCTGGTGTGAGGATCAGGATTTTTACCGTTTCTCCGGAATTTACAGAGACGTATATCTTTACACAGTGCCGGAAGTACATGTATATGATCTGCAGATCCGTGCGGTTCCGGATGAAACATTAAAGAGTGCCACCCTGGAGCTTACTACAGATACCTGGGGAGAAGGAAAAATCAAAGTTACACTTTCCGGAAAAGGTGAGATCCTTTTTTCAGAGGAAAAAGATCTCAGCGGAAAGAATACATATACCTGGGAGATCCCGGACCCGGTTCTCTGGAGTGCAGAAGACCCGCAGCTTTATGATCTGGAAATGGAAGTCTATGACGCAGAAGGAACACTTCAGGAGATCATCCCTGAGAGAGTTGGATTCCGCCGTTTTGAGATGAAGGACGGAATTATGACACTCAATGGTAAACGTATTGTATTTAAGGGCGTAAACCGTCATGAGTTCAGCTCAATTACAGGAAGACATGTATCTGAGGAGGAACTGCTCAAAGATATCATCACCATGAAGCAGAACAATATCAATGCCATTCGTACCTGTCATTATCCGGATGCTTCACCGATCTACCGCCTCTGCGATGAGTACGGACTGTACATGATCGCGGAGAACAATCTGGAATCACACGGTTCCTGGGATATTGCAGAGTTTACAAAGGATTACACAGACGTGGTACCTTACGACAAACCGGAGTGGCTTGGCATGATGCTGGACCGTGTAAATTCCATGTATCAGAGGGATAAAAACCACCCGGCGATCCTGATCTGGTCCTGCGGAAATGAATCTTTTGGTGGAAAAGATATCTTCGAGATGTCAGAGTTCTACCGCAAGAACGATCCCACCAGACTTGTGCACTACGAAGGTGTTATCCATGACCGAAGATATAATGATACCAGTGATATGGAAAGCCAGATGTATCCGTCTGTAGATGCAATTAAGAAATTCCTTGCAGAGGATGACAGCAAGCCGTTTATCTGCTGTGAGTATACACATGCAATGGGAAATTCCTGCGGTGCAATGCATAAATATACAGATCTTACAGACACAGAGCCGAAATACCAGGGCGGTTTTATCTGGGATTACATTGACCAGTCCATCTACAAAAAAGATCGCTACGGAAAAGAGTTCCAGGCTTACGGCGGCGATTTCGGAGAGCGTCCGACAGACTACAATTTCAGCGGAAACGGTATTGCATACGGCGGGAACAGAGATGCTTCCCCGAAGATGCAGGAAGTAAAATTCAATTATCAGAACATCACTGCACAGGTAAGTGAGGATTCCGTTAAAGTCATCAACAAGAACCTTTTTGTAAATACTGATACTTTTGACTGTGAGGTAACACTTGCAAAGAACGGACATGTCCTCCATACAGAGACATTGGAAACATCCGTAGATCCGTTAAGCGAAAATACCTACGCACTTCCATTTGGAAAACAGACCCGACCGGGAGAGTATACAGTAACGGTATCTTTCCTTCTGAAGAAAAAAACACTCTGGGCTGAAGCAGGACATGAGGTTGCCTTTGGCCAGTATGTGTACCAGGTCGAAGAAACTGAGAAACTTTCTGAATGCGGCGTTGAGCTTGTAAAAAGCCTTCACAACATCGGTGTCCGCGGAGAGAATTTCCAGGTAATGTTCTCAGTACTTAATGGTGGAATGGTTTCGTATAAATATGCAGGACGGGAGATGATCGAGGCGATACCGAAGCCTAATTTCTGGAGGGCACCTACAGATAACGACTGCGGAAACCTGATGCCAATGCGCTATGCACAGTGGAAGATCGCAAGTATGTATGCAACACACAAAGATTTCAGGAGCAAAGAGAGATATGCACCGTCCAATGCACCGGAGACAACAGTTTATGAAAACAGTGTAGAGGTCGCTTTTAAATATTTGATGCCTACCACACCGGTCAGCGAGTGCCGTCTGGCATACGAAGTGTTTGGTGATGGAAGAGTGAAAACAACTCTGACATATGATCCGGTGAAAGAGCTGGGAGACATGCCGGAGTTTGGTGTTCTCTTTAAATTCAATGCAGATTATGACCATGTGAAATGGTACGGTCTTGGACCGGCAGAAACTTATGCAGACAGAAAGCATGGTGCAAAACTTGGCATCTATGAAAACTCTGTATCAGACAATATGGCACGTTATCTTGTACCTCAGGAATGCGGCAATAAAGAGGGAGTCCGCTGGGCAAGCATCACTGACAGAAAGGGCAGAGGAATGCTCTTTGAGATGGACAAAAACAATGGCCCGATGATGTTCTCTGCGCTGCCGTACACACCGCATGAGATGGAAAATGCAATGCATCCATATGAACTGCCGGAGGTACACTACACAGTAGTGCGTGCTGCAAAAGGCAGATGGGTGTAGGCGGAGACGACAGCTGGGGTGCGCATACCCATCCGGAATACCTTCTGAATACAGATGGAAAAATGGAATTTTCCTTTGTGTTCAAAGGCCTTTAAAATGTCATAAAATAACAGAACATACAGTTAAAAAAAAGCTTTCGGGAACAGCCCGGAAGCTTTTTTATTTCATAATAATGCCTATAAATCTGATATGCTTAAAAAACCCCCTGTGGATATTTCATGAAATTAAAAAAAACTTGGATATGCACTTGTTTTTTCAGGGTAAATAGTTTAGAATGATTACATAAGTGGTAGAAAGTGGTGAATAGTGGTAGCAAATGGAGATGAGTGGCAGAACACACCATTTGTACCCTGGAAACACGAAGGGGAGAATCGTGTTTCAAGAGAGTAGGTGGGTTTCATGTTCATGGGCGAGTATAATCACACGATCGACGCGAAGGGGCGTCTGATCATTCCCTCCAGGTTCAGGGAACTCTTAGGGGAAGAGTTCGTACTGACAAGAGGGCTCGATGGTTGCCTTTCTATTTATCCGATGGATGAATGGGTTGCCTTTGAAGAGAAACTCAGAGCATTACCACTTACAAATAAAGACGCAAGAACCTTTTCACGTTTCTTTGTAGCCGGAGCAACAACATGCCAGCTGGACAAGCAGGGGAGAATTCTCGTACCGCAGACGCTGCGCGAATTCGCTGGTCTGGATAAGGATGTGGTGCTTACGGGTAATCTGAACCGGATCGAGGTCTGGAGCAAGGAGAAGTGGAGCGAGAACTGCAATTATGATGACATGGACAGCATTGCCGAGAGCATGCAGAACATTGGAATCGTCATTTGAGCAACGCGCAGGTAGAAATCCCACAGGAGATGGATATGGAGTTTAAACATAAATCTGTATTACTCAATGAGACCATCGAAGGTTTGAAGATAAATCCCGATGGAATCTATGTGGATGGCACTTTAGGAGGAGCGGGACACGCCACAGAGGTGTGTAAGAAACTTTCTGCCAAGGGGAGATTTATTGGCATAGATCAAGACCAGGATGCGATAATTGCTGCGAGTGAACGGCTGTCAGCCTTTAATCAGGTGACAATCATTCGCAGCAATTATTGTTACATGGCAGATGAGCTGAGATCCCGTGGCATTGATAAAGTGGACGGGATCCTGTTAGATTTAGGAGTGTCATCTTATCAGCTAGATAATGAAGAGAGAGGTTTTTCCTACAGATATGATTCACCTCTGGACATGCGAATGGACAGAAGGCAGAGTCGTACAGCCGGAGATATTGTCAATGGGTATGAGGAGAGAGAGCTTTACCGTATTATCCGCGATTACGGCGAGGATAAATTTGCCAGGAATATAGCGAAACACATTGTGGCTGCCAGAGAGCAGGCACCTATTCGGACAACCGGGGAACTGACAGAGATCATAAGGGGAGCGATCCCTATGAAAATACAGGCTACAGGAGGACATCCGGCCAAGAGAACTTTCCAGGCGATCCGCATTGAGCTGAACAGAGAGCTTGATGTGCTCAGAGATTCTCTTGACGGAATGATCGATCTTCTGAACGATGGAGGAAGGATCTGTATCATTACTTTCCATTCTCTGGAAGACAGGATCGTGAAGACCATTTTCCGCAAAAATGAAAATCCATGTATATGCCCGCCGGACTTTCCGGTCTGTGTATGTGGTAAGGAATCCAAGGGTAAAGTCATCACAAGGAAACCGATTTTGCCAGGCAAAGAGGAGATGGAAGAGAATCCAAGGTCCAAAAGTGCGAAACTTCGCATTTTTGAAAGAAGAATGCATTAAAGGATGGAAGGTAGGCAAATGGCTAAGACAGGAAGAGGAACAACAGCCAGAAGAAATCCGAATACCGTGAGACACTCAAGAGATGTGTATGTTCAGGGAAATGCGGTAAAACGGCTGCAGGAAGCTCCTCACAGAACTGATCTGCCTGATGTCAAGGAAAGACGGAGACTGGCGCAGGAAAGAGAACAGCGGAAGAAATCAGCAGTTCCTGCCACACCTGTGAAACAGGCGTTGAGCAGACAGGCACAGCGAAACAGGGAAAAAGCGCTGGCCATGAATAAAGGTTTCGTTATGTTTCTCACAGCAGTTTCCATTGCGGTGCTTTTTACCTGCATTAATTTTCTGCAGGTGAAATCACAGATAACGGCAAGCATGAAGAATGTTGCCAGTCTGGAATCAGAACTTGCACAGCTTAAGGAAGACAATGACGCATATTACAGTCAGGTAACATCGAATGTAGATATCAGTGAGATCAAGAAGAAGGCAATCGGTGAACTGGGAATGAAATATCCTTCTGAGGATCAGATACAGACCTATACAACAGAGGGAAACAGTTATGTGAGACAGTATCAGGATGTAGACACACATAAGTGACAGATATTACAGAGGTGATCGATTGAGTACAAGAAGGCGCAGGCCTGTAAAAAAAATAAATTACAATATGAAAAAAAAGCTGGCAGTACTATTTTCATTAGTGTTGCTGGCTTTAGTCGGTTTGGTGGCAAGAATTACCTATATTAATGCCACAAGCGGAAGTAAATACCGGAAACAGGTATTGAGCCAGGCACAGCAGAAATATGAGAACCAGACGCTGCCTGCGAAACGTGGAGATATTTACGACCGTAACGGCAATATTCTGGCAACCAGCAACAAGGTTTATAATGTGATCCTTGACTGCCTGGAAGTGAATGAAGACCAGGATGCTGTTGAACCTACGATCAAAGCACTGACTGAAGTGCTGGGACTGGATGAATCGGAGATGCGCAAGCTTCTTACAGATGATGATACGAAATCGAGTCAGTATCAGATCGTAAAGAAGCAGATTTCCATGGATGACAAGAAGGCTTTTGAAGAGTACGAAGATCCGGGGAAAGACAGCGGACTAACGGATACACAGCTCAAGGAGCGTTCCAGGATCACAGGTGTATGGTTTGAGGAGGATTATCTGAGAACTTATCCATTCAACGAGACGGCCTGTGATACCATTGGATTCACACTTTCCAGAGATGTGGCAGATATCGGGCTTGAGGGATATTATAATGCCACTCTGACCGGTGTTGACGGCAGACAGTATGGCTACATTAACAACAATTCCGATGTTGAACAGACTATTATTGAGCCCGCAGACGGTAAGAGTATTGAGACTTCCCTTGATCTGGGGCTTCAACAGATCGTAGAGAAATATGTAAATACATTTAAAGAGAAGATGGGGGCTAAAAATGTTGGAGTTATCATCGAGGATCCCAAGACTGGCGAGATCATGGCAATGGACGGCGGCGACCGTTATGATCTGAATGATCCCAGAGATCTTTCCAATGTTTATTCGGAAAGTGAGATCGCAGCCATGAACGATGAGCAGACGGTGGAAGCGCTGAACGGTATGTGGAGCAACTTCTGCGTAACAGATGCCTATGAGCCGGGATCAGTTGTTAAACCGATCGTTATGAGTTCTGCTCTTGAGATGGGAGCGATATCCGAGACAGATAATTTTGTCTGTGATGGAGGACAGTCCTTTGGTGCAGAGGGGGCTGCCACATTTATCAAATGTGCGGTATGGCCGGATGCACATGGAACTGAGACGCTTTCTGATGTTATTGCGAATTCCTGCAACGATGGTATGATGCAGATCGCAGCCAGGATGGGAAAAGATAATTTCCTCAAGACTCAGAGTACTTTTAATTTTGGTACCAGAACAGGCATTGATCTTCCAAATGAGGGAAGTGGCGTTGTTCATACCAGTGAAACCATGGGGGAGACAGAGCTTGCATGTTCTGCTTTTGGACAGGGTTACACACTGACCATGATCCAGGAGATCAATGCAATGTGTTCTGTCATCAATGGCGGCTATTATTATCAGCCGCACCTTGTAACGAGGATCAAGGACAGCAGTGGCGGAATCGTGAAGACAGTTTCTCCTACCCTGATGAAACAGACGATTTCTGAGGAGATTTCTGCGGATATCCGTTCTTACATGGCTGCCAGCGTAGACCATGGTACCAGCCGTACATCCAAGGTTCAGGGCTACAGCTCAGGTGGTAAAACAGGTACAGCCGAGAAGCTGCCACGAGGCAACGGCAAATATCTGGTGTCTTTTATTGGTTTTGCACCAGTGGATGATCCTGCGCTTGTGATCTATGTTGTTGTAGATGAACCAAATGTAGAGGATCAGGCAAGCAGTACTTATGCACAGTATATTGCACAGGGAATCCTTTCCGAGGCACTTCCGTATCTGAATGTACAGCCGGATGAAGCAGAGGACGGGGAAGTTCCTACTACAGAGCTGTGGGATATTTTCAATGGAATCAGTGATTCTGCAACAGGATCTGCCGCAGACGGCCAGAAGGAAGCCATCTCTAACGAAGATGTTCCGAGTCCGCCGGAAGAAGATTCAGAGGAGGATACAGAGAACAATAACGATATGCAGAGCGATGGCCTGACCAATGAAGAAGCTGGTCTGGAATAAAGAATCTGAATACCCTCTCAGGGGAACGTCATATATTACAGTGACGATCTCTGAGAGGGATTTTTTATGATCCGGACAATGGTTTTTCACAGGAAAAAGATCTGGGTGATTTTTGCAGGCTGTGTCCTGCTTCTTATTGGGCTGGCGACAAGACTTGTTTATCTTATGGGTGTCCAGTCGGATTATTATATCCAGAAAGCAGATGATCTTCATGAGAGGGAACGTGATATCAAAGCAGCCAGAGGCAAGATCCTGGATGTGAAAGGAAATGTTCTGGCAGATAACCGCACTGTCTGTACGATTTCCGTGATCCACAGTCAGATTAAAGAACCGGAAAAAGTGATCAGGGTTTTGAAAGAGCAGCTGTCCATGGAGGAAGAGACAGTGCGCAAAAAAGTCGAGAAAGTTTCTTCTATTGAAAGAATTAAAACAAATGTAGACAAAACCATCGGAGATGCCATCCGTGAATATGCACTGGACGGAGTAAAAGTAGATGAGGATTACAGACGATATTATCCTTACGGTTCCCTGGCTTCCAAGGTTATGGGATTTACAGGAGGAGATAATCAGGGGATCATTGGGCTGGAAGTAAAATATGATGAGATCCTTGCAGGGCAGCCGGGGAAAATCCTCACAGTTACAGATGCCAGGGGAATGGAGTTGGATGGGACAGGAGAGCGGCGGAAAGAACCGATTGCAGGAGACACCTTGCGAACCAGTCTGGATATCAGCATCCAGGAGTATGTGCAGCAGGCAGCTTTGAAGGTGATGGAGGAGAAGCAGGCAGAGCGGGTTTCGGTTTTGCTTATGAATCCGCAGAACGGGGAGATCTATGCGTGCGTCAATGTGCCGGAGTTTGATCTGAATGATCCGTTTACGTTGAATACAGCAGAAGAAACAGTGGCTGGCACGGATTCAGGAAGCAGCAAACAGGATCTTCTCAACCAGATGTGGCGCAACCCCTGCCTGAATGATACATATGAGCCAGGTTCCACTTTCAAGATCATCACCATGGCAGCAGGTCTGGAAGCAGGCGTGGTTTCAACAGAAGACCGTTTTTTCTGTCCCGGGTATAAAGTGGTGGAGGATCGGCGTATCCATTGCGCCAAACGGACCGGGCACGGAGCACAGAATTTCGTGGAAGGAGCACAGAACTCCTGCAATCCGGTTTTTATTGAGGTGGGTCTGCGCCTTGGAGTTGACAGATATTATAAATATTTCAAACAGTTTGGTCTTCTGAAAAAAACAGGAATCGATCTTCCTGGTGAGGCAGGAACCATTATGCACAATCCGAAAAATATGGGCGAGGTGGAACTCGCCACAGTATCTTTTGGCCAGTCTTTCCAGATCACGCCGGTTCAGCTTGCAACTACGGTCAGTTCTGTTATCAACGGTGGAAACAGGATCACGCCCCACTTCGGGATCAGCGTGGAAAGCGCAGACGGAACGCAGATAAATACGCTGGAATATCCGGTGGAAACAGGAATCCTCTCAGAAGAAACATCCGAAACAGTACGCTTCATCCTGGAAAAAGTAGTATCCGAAGGTTCCGGAAAAAATGCAGGTATCGAAGGCTATTCCATCGGCGGAAAAACAGCAACTTCACAGACACTTCCCAGAGGTTCCGGCAGGTATATTTCCTCATTCTTAGGGTTCGCACCTGCAGAGAATCCCACAGTACTGGGGCTTTGTATCATCTACAATCCCCAGGGAATGTATTATGGAGGAATTATCGCAGCCCCGGTGATCCGGAGTATTTTTGAAAACATACTTCCATATCTTGGAATCGAAAAAACAGCTCAGGTGGAAACCAGACAAGGCGGAAAGTCAGCACTTGATTAATGAAAAGAAAAGCTTTATACTGATGAAGAACTATAAAAAAACGAAAGAATTAAAGAGGTGTGAGGATGGAGTTTCATGTAGTGATCCCTGTGCTGATCTCATTTGCGATCAGCCTTGTATTAGGACCGGTTGTTATCCCATTTTTAAGAAGACTTAAAATGGGACAGACAGAGAGAGAGCTGGGCGTACAGTCCCACCTGAAGAAGAACGGTACACCAACCATGGGCGGTGTGATCTTCCTTATTGCGACGACCGTAACATCACTGTTTTATATCAAGGATTATCCGATGATCATTCCGGTACTTTTCCTGACTCTGGGATTTGGACTGATCGGATTTCTGGATGATTACCTGAAAGTAGTCCTGAAACGTTCTGACGGACTTCTGCCATGGCAGAAGATGGCTCTGCAGATCGTTGTGACAGCAGTATTTGCTTTTTACCTTGTGAATTATTCCAATGTATCCCTGACTATGAGGATCCCGTTCTGGAGCGGTCATTACCTGAATCTTGGATGGTTCGCTGTTCCGGTACTGTTCTTTGCAGTCATCGGTACTGTAAACGGAGTAAACTTTACAGACGGACTTGACGGACTGGCTTCCAGCGTTACATTGATCGTTGCAGTATTTTTCACTGTTGTTTCACTGGGGCTGGGCAGCGGTGTCGAGCCTATCACATGTGCGGTAGTGGGCAGCCTTATGGGCTTCCTTCTGTTCAATGTATACCCTGCCAAGGTGTTTATGGGGGATACCGGTTCCCTGGCACTTGGAGGTTTCGTTGCCGGAGTGGCTTATGCAATGCAGATGCCGCTGTTTATTATCCTGGTAGGACTGATCTATCTCATCGAGGTGCTTTCCGTTATGATCCAGGTATCCTATTTCAAGGCAACACATGGAAAAAGAATTTTCAAGATGGCGCCTATTCACCATCATTTTGAGCTTTGCGGGTGGTCTGAGACACGGGTGGTTGCAGTGTTCTCTGTTGTAACAGCTATTATGTGCCTGATCGCTCTCCTGGCATTATAAGGAGGAACAGAACAATGGATTTAAGATCAAAAAAGGTTCTCGTATTCGGAGCCGGAAAAAGCGGTATCGGTGCAGCTGACCTGCTTGGCAACGTAGGCGCGCAGCCGGTAATCTACGATGGAAATGCAGACCTTGACAAAGAAGCCGTTTTACATAAAACAAATGGTAAATATCAGCCTGAAATCTGGGCAGGAGATTTTCCGGAAGGAGAGATTGACAGTCTTGATCTTGTAGTATTAAGCCCTGGAGTTCCAACAGATCTTCCGCTGGTAAAGAAATTTTATGAAAAAGGCCTTCCGGTCTGGAGTGAAGTGGAGCTTGCATACCGTACAGGTAAAGGTGAAGTTCTTGCGATTACAGGAACTAACGGTAAGACAACAACAACAGCACTTCTTGGCAAGATCATGGGAGATGCCCGTGAATCTGCATTTGTTGTAGGAAATATTGGAACTGCATATACATCGAAATCACTTGAGATGAGGGATGATTCTGTGACAGTTGCGGAGATCAGCAGTTTCCAGCTTGAGACTATCGATCAGTTCCGACCGAAGGTAAGTGCGATCCTGAACATTACAGAGGATCACCTGAACAGACATCATACAATGGAAGAGTACATCCGTGTGAAAGAGCTGATCACCAGAAACCAGGGACCGGAAGATGTCTGCGTTCTGAATTATGAGGACGAAGTACTCCGCAAATTTGGTGAGAACATTGTGCCGAAGGTTGTGTATTTCTCAAGCCTTCGAAAGCTTGATCAGGGCATCTATCTTGACGGCGACCAGATCATCCTGAAGACTGAGACAGAGGAGATTCCGATCGTTAAGACTGGTGAGCTTAAGATCCTTGGCCGCCACAACCATGAGAATGTAATGGCAGCAGCAGCTATGGCATATTATGCAGGCGTTTCTGTTGAGAGCATTCATAAGAGCGTCTGTGAATTCGTGGCAGTTCCCCACAGGATCGAGTATGTGACAGAGAAGAACGGAGTTGCCTACTACAACGATTCCAAGGGAACCAACCCGGATGCAGCGATCAAGGGAATTCAGGCTATGAACCGTCCGACACTTCTGATCGGCGGCGGTTATGATAAGGAATCCAGCTATGACGAGTGGATCCAGTCCTTTGATGGAAAAGTCCGCTATCTTGTTCTCATCGGTCAGACAAAAGAGAAGATCAAAGCAGCAGCAGAGCGTCTTGGATTTACAGATATCATTCTCTGCGAAGATCTGAAAGAAGCAGTTAAGGTCTGTGCCGAGAAGGCCAACCCTGGAGATGCAGTCCTTCTTTCACCGGCCTGCGCAAGCTGGGGACAGTTCGATAACTATGAGCAGCGAGGTGACATGTTCAAGGAATATGTTAAGGCACTGTAATAACAACAGAAATAAATACATATGCTGAAATAAGAGACCGCTTTGGAGGTCATAACTATGAAGGCAGGACTGAAACAGACCGGAAAGACAGATGTGGTTCTTGTGGCACTGGTACTGATTCTCGTAGTGTTTGGCCTGGCGGCACTTTTTTCGGCAAGCGAATATAATGGCAGAGTACGTTTTCACGACTCTGCCTATTATTTTAAGAAGCAGCTCTTTGCAACAGCACTGGGGCTGCTTGTTATGTATCTGGTAGCAAAAACGGACTACCATCTGCCGGTTGTTCTGGCTCCGGCCGCATACCTGCTTTCACTGCTTCTTTCAACGGCGGTCCTTATTTTTGGACAGGAGATCAATGGTTCCAAACGATGGCTGAATCTGGGTCCGTTATCTTTTCAGCCCTCTGAGTTCTCAAAGATGGCAGTGATCCTTTTTCTTGTGTGGCAGATCAGCAGGACGAAAAAGAAGACAACAGGCTTCTGGTTTATGGCAAGAACAATGCTGACCCTGCTTCCGGTAGTGGGGCTGGTTGGTTCCAACAACTTAAGTACGGCGGTGATCATTCTGGGAATCGGTGCTGTGCTTATTTTTGTGGCGAATCCGGGATATCTTCAGTTCCTTGCACTGGGCAGTGTGGGCATCGGATTTATTGCCGTATTTCTTGCAGCAGAGAGCTACCGTCTGGAACGTCTGGCTATCTGGCGTGATCCGGAAAAATACGAAAAAGGATTTCAGACCATACAGGCTTATATGCCATTGGAAGCGGAGAGATTTTTGGCAGAGGCTTAGGAAACAGTCTGCAGAAACTGGGATTTGTACCGGAAGCTCAGAATGATATGATTTTTTCAATTGTGTGCGAGGAAACAGGGATCATCGGGGCTTTTGTGCTGATCTTTCTGTTTATGCTTCTGATGTGGCGGCTCTGTGTTCTTGCACTTAGCTGCCGCGATCTGGAAGGAACGCTTCTCTGCGCAGGGATCATGGCACATATGGCGATCCAGGTAATCCTTAATATTGCAGTTGTGACCAATACGATCCCGAACACGGGAATCACTCTGCCCTTTGTGAGCTATGGTGGAACTTCAGTTGTCTTTCTTATGGGAGAGATGGGCCTTGCCTTAAGCGTCAGCAGTCACAGAAGCGGAAGGATTGCATAGAATAAAAAGCAAGAGGCCCTTTTTAGGAGTGGAAGACTTGAATGACAGCGATGAGATCGTCGTAACCGGAGGAAAACCACTGAATGGAACCATAAAGATCCAGGGCTCGAAAAATGCGGCTCTGCCTATCATGGCAGCAGCTTTTTTAAGTGAAGGAACCAGCGTGCTGCGGGGCTGTCCCAGAATCGCGGATGTATTTCTTATGGAAAAAATCCTCCGGGATCTGGGAGCTGTGAGCTGGTGGCAGGGTCATGACCTTTATCTGGATTGCAGCCAGGCTGAGGGTACTGTGATAACAGAGCATTTTCCGGAAAAATGCGGTCTTCCGTGATCCTTCTGGGGGCAATGCTGGGGAGGAACCATAAGGCCAGCACAGGGTATCCCGGCGGATGTGTCATCGGAAAACGGCCGGTTGATCTTCATATAAAAGTTTTGCGCAGCCTGGGTGCGAAAATCGTGGAAAACGACACAGAGATCAGAGCATCCTGTGGAAAACTGAAAGGTGCGGAGATATTTTTTCCCAAAAGCAGTGTGGGGGCTACGGAGCAGGGAATTCTGGCGGCAGTACTTGCAGAGGGCAGAACGATTTTAAGGGGCTGTGCCTGTGAGCCGGAGGTCGGATGGCTGTGCAGTTATCTGAACGGAATGGGTGCGAAGATATTTTTCGAAAGAATATTATCTGCATTGAAGGGGTGAAACGTTTGCGGCCGGGAGACGGGGTGATACCGCCTGACCGGATCGTTGCAGGAACCTATCTTCTGGCAGCAGCAGCCACACGTGGGGAGATCATAATAGAGAATCCTCCTTTAGGAGAAATGGACGGAATACTGGAAGTATATCGGAAAATGGGTGGACAATATGATATTCTTGGTGGTAAACTAATAGTCAACGGAAAAAACACGGGTAGTCCGCTGAAACTTCTTGAAACGGAAGTGTACCCGGGTTTTCCTACGGATCTGCAGTCACCGGCTATGGCAGTGCTTGCCACGATACCTGGAGAGAGCAGGATCCGGGAGAAAATATTTGAAGACAGATATAAAACAGCCCCATGGCTGTGCCGCATGGGGGCAGATATCACGATCCAGGATGGCGAGGCAGTGATCCACGGCGGATATCCACTTATGGGATGTACAGTGGAAGCCCAGGAACTTCGTGGTGGTGCTGCACTGGTGATCGCAGCTCTTGCTGCCAGCGGAACAACAAAAGTCCGGGGCTGTTGTTTCATTGAAAGAGGTTATGAGCATATCTGTGAAGACCTGACCGCATTGGGCGGTCTTTTGATAAAGGACAGAGGAACTTTATGAAATTATCAAAAAAAAATCAGCTGAAAGTTACAGGACTGATCGCAGTTCTGCTGCTGGCAGGCGTTATTTTCTTTTTTACGTATTATCAGGTTGATGAAGTACAGGTGATGGGAAGCAGCCATTACTCAGAGAAGCAGATCAAAAAAATGGTTCTAAGAGGTCCGATGGCATCGAATTCTGTTCTGGCTCCCCTGATCTATACTAAAAAAAATACAAAAGATGTTCCGTTTGTGGAAGGCTACACTGTCACCAGACTGAACAGGCACACCATCTGCGTCAGCGTAAAAGAAAAAGATATTGTAGGCTGTATTCCATATCTGGACAGCTATATTTATTTTGACAGGAACGGAACGTTCATTGAGAGCTCTACAGAGAGAAATGAGAAGATTCCGTTTTTTGACGGAATCAAAGTGAAACATGTGATCTACAATGAAGAACTTCCGATTAAAGATAAGATGGTTATGAATACAGCGGTGGCATTGTCCACCATATTCCAGAAGAACGATAAGATTCCGGATCATATTGAGTTCAGTGATGACGGACAGATCAGCCTGCTCTACGGTGATATCACAGTGAAGCTTGGGAAGGATGAATACCTGGAAGATAAGATGACCAGGGTACTTGCGATCCTTCCGCTGATCTCTGATAAAAAGGGAATCCTTCATGCCGAGAATGTGAATGATAATTCCAAGATGATCACTCTGGAGCAGGAGACGGATGAGACCACAGATTCTTCCGAAACCTGGACAGGCGGATATGACGAGGAAGGCAATTATACAGGTGAAGGCGAGTACGATGAGAACGGAAACTATGTAGGAGCCAAGCCGCAGACAGATCTGGAATATGCACTTTCCAAGTGGGTCGGCGGATATGATGAAGAAGGCGATTACACAGGAACTGGCGAGTATGATGCCAATATGAACTACGTAGGCCCTGCGCCAACTGAGGAGAGCATGGCTGCCAATGGCGACTGGAAAGGCGGATACCGTGAGGACGGAGGTTATGACGGTGTCAGTGAATATGACAGGGATGGCAACTATGTGGGATCTGTGGAAGATGCACAGAATTCTGACAGTTCTGACAGCACTTCAGAAGATGGGGACAGTTCCGGTGACGGAAGTGGTTCCGACGATACAGATACCAGTGATTCCGAAGATCAGAGTTATGACGGCAGTGATAACGGAGATTATGATTATTCGGATGAAGGTACAGATTACGGATACAGCGATGGTTCTGACAGTTACAGTGACTATTACGGAGACTACACCAGCGATTCGGAATAGGAATAACAAAATCACAGATCAATCAGATACGGATGATTTTGTTCGCCTGACAGCACCCGGGTTTCAAATTCCCGGGTGTTTTTTTCGTTTATCAGCATATTATAATTAGGAAAGAGTTCTTTCGAAAAACGTTCTGGAAACCTTTGGGCATTTTGCCAGAGATTGTTTCGCAAACCTTCATGTTAATAGAAACAGTGCCGAAATTTAGTAAAAAAAGTATAAAAAAACAAAATTAGTGGTTGATTAATTACTCAAAAAAATATATGATATATCTATGTGTATATGTAGCTTGGAATAAATTACACTGAATCGGATATCAGGTTAGAAATAAAGGAGGAAGTACATTGTTAGAGATAATGACGAATGAGGCTGAGTCTTCTGCGAAGATTATTGTAATTGGAGTAGGCGGCGCAGGTAATAACGCAGTAAACAGAATGGTGGAAGAAGCCATTGGTGGAGTTGAGTTTGTAGGTGTCAACACTGATAAACAGGCTCTGACTCTGTGTAAAGCTCCGACTGTACTTCAGATTGGTGAAAAGATCACTAAGGGTCTCGGCGCGGCGCACAGCCGGAAGTTGGCCAGAAGGCTGCTGAGGAGAGCATCGAGGAAGTTAAGAAGATCATTGAGGGAGCTGACATGGTTTTCGTTACCTGTGGTATGGGTGGCGGAACAGGTACAGGAGCTGCTCCTGTAATCGCTGGTGCAGCGAAAGAGATGGGTATCCTGACTGTCGGTGTTGTTACCAAGCCATTCCGCTTTGAAGCGAAGACCCGTATGAATAATGCACTTGCAGGAATTGAAAATCTGAAGAAAGCAGTTGATACTTTAATTGTCATACCGAATGACAAGTTACTTGAGATCGTTGACAGAAGAACAACTATGCCGGAAGCACTGCGTAAGGCTGATGAGGTTCTTCAGCAGGCAGTACAGGGTATTACAGACCTGATCAATCTGCCGGCACTGATCAACCTTGACTTTGCAGACGTACAGACAGTTATGACTGACAAGGGAATCGCTCACATTGGTATCGGTGAGGCAAGAGGCGATGACAAGGCTATGGAGGCTGTACAGCAGGCTGTATCTTCTCCGCTTCTTGAGACAACCATCAAGGGTGCAACACACGTTATCATCAACATTTCCGGTGATATTTCCCTTATGGATGCCAACGATGCTGCAAGCTATGTTCAGGAGCTTACAGGTGAGGATGCGAACATCATCTTTGGTGCCATGTATGATGATTCTGTTGCAGATTATGCAAGGATCACAGTTATCGCTACAGGTCTTACAGACAACAATCTTCAGGCATCTCCATTTGGAAACAGAGCTTCCAATTCTGTTTTCGGAGCAGCTAAGAAGACAAATACAGCATCAGCACCGAGCATGAACCTCAACATGCCGAGCTTCAGTCTGCCGAACATGAATTCTACACAGTTCAATACTAAGGCACCGACAAGCACTGTGCAGAGAAAAGACATCCAGATTCCGGATTTTCTTAAGAACAGATAAATAATAAGAAATATGATAAGCCGTATGCCAGTGTTGTATGCGGCTTATATTTTCGCAGTATATATAACAATAAAAAGCAGCAGAGACGTTATAGAGAACGGCTCTGCTGCTTTTGGCATAAAGGTATTGATTTCGGGTGTTTCAGAAACCGACCGGATGCGGATCATGAATGTCTGCCGAATTCAGATTGGTTAAAGTCAGCATTTACAATCAAATGTATCGCATTTCGTATCACAGCAGCGGCGGGCATTATCACCGGAAACATTAATGGAGGCAGCAGTACATTTACAGTGTTCGTTGTAAGTGCAGTTGTGCGCTTTACAGTCGATATTGATGGTTTCGCATCCACAGCCGGAGTCCATTGTGTTCTTTGCAGAACATTCATCCTGGCTTCGGAAACTTTCACAGGCTGTATCATCTGCGTAGCGGGCTTCTGCACCCTCCACAAGGATGGAACCTTTGGAACAGAGGGAATCCTTGTTATAATAGCAGTTGTGTGCGGAACATTTTAAAAGTGTCATAGTATTTTCCTCCTGATAATAGATTTGCGGAACAAAGCACAGAAGAACCATGTATTGCTCCACAGAAAGAAGTATGTCTCAAAATACAAAAAATATGTATGTGAGAAAAAAATTTCAAGAAAGAGTTGGCGAAAGAGTATAGCTGATATAATAAGTATATAATTTCAGAAGAGTAATTGTACTTAACAGAACAGAGGAGGTGCATGATTATGATAAATAAGAAATATTTCAAAAAAATCGCAGCAGCAGGAGGAGCTGCCAAAAGAGCTTCCCCCTTTTTCAAGTAAAAAGCTGCGGTCAAAAAAGTATAAAAATATAATAAAAAACAGTTGACAAATCATGTACACCATGGTATCCTTTCAAAGTACGTAGCGAAAAGAAAGCAGAGTTCACTCTCACCTCAGCGTTTTGGAAAACGTCTCAGGTCAATATTGCACAGTACTGCGACGGATAGACTATCAGTGTGCAGGTGTAATTATTTGAAGTGTGGACATCTGTCTGCGCTTTTTTTGTGCAGGAAGAGATCCCGGCACAGTATTGAGAAAGAAAAAATTAATTCTATCATGTTCATGGAGGTGTACAACAATTAGCGGTTTAATGATTAACGAACAGATCAGAGACAGAGAGGTACGCTTGATTGGTCCGGACGGAGCACAGCTTGGAATCGTGTCCGCCAGAGAAGCGATGGCGAAAGCACAGGAGGCAGGGCTTGACCTTGTAAAGATTGCCCCACAGGCGAAACCGCCGGTATGCAAGATCATTGATTACGGTAAATACCGTTACGAGCTTGCCAGAAAAGAAAAAGAGGCCAGAAAAAAGCAGAAAACCATCGATGTCAAAGAAGTGCGTCTTTCCCCGAACATTGATACGAACGATTTAAAGACGAAGGTAAATGCAGCAAGAAAGTTCCTTAGCAAGGGTGACAGAGTTAAGGTTACACTTCGTTTCCGCGGAAGAGAGATGGCACATATGTCCAGCAGCAAACATGTGCTTGACGACTTCGCAGATCTTCTGTCCGATATAGCGACTGTAGAGAAGGCTCCGAAGGTAGAAGGCAGAAGCATGACAATGTTTCTGACTGAGAAACGGTAGATATCTCAGTCTTCACGGCAACAGCCGGGCAGAACGGGATGTTATATAAAATTTAGAAGTACCAAATCAAGGAGGAATTCATAATGCCAAAAATTAAAACTTGCAGAGCAGCAGCAAAGCGCTTTAAAAAACAGGTACAGGAAAATTAGTAAGAAATAAAGCCTACAAGAGCCATATCCTTACAAAGAAATCTCAGAAGAGAAAGAGAAATCTGAGAAAATCTACTGTTGTTGATTCTACTAACGTAAAGAGCATGAAGAAAGCATTACCATATTTATAAGATAGAGAAGACGAACAGGAGGAGAATTAAGAAATGGCAAGAATTAAAGGCGGATTAAACGCAAAGAAAAGACATAACCGTACATTAAAACTGGCAAAAGGCTACAGAGGAGCCCGTTCCAAACAGTATAGAGTAGCAAAACAGTCTGTAATGAGAGCTCTTACAAGCTCCTATGCAGGAAGAAAACAGAAGAAACGTCAGTTCAGACAGCTCTGGATCGCCCGTATCAACGCAGCTGCAAGAATGAACGGACTTTCCTACAGCAAAATGATGCACGGCCTTAAAGTTGCAAATATCGACATCAACAGAAAGATGCTTGCAGAGATGGCAGTTAACGATGCAGCAGGCTTCACAGCACTTGCTGAGATCGCTAAGAAAGCAATCGCATAAGTAAAGTATTAAGAGACGAAGGAGTCCAGGGAATTTTTCCCTGGATTTTTTTGTGCGAAAAAATTCAGACAATTTGCCGAAAAAACAACACAAGCTGTACAGCGGACAAGTGTCCGCGTTGTGCAATCAGACGAAAAACAACAGATAACTAAATTTGCCCTTGAAATAAAAAATATGCGATGCTATAATTTTACCATTAAACATTAGTAACGCGACAAAGCGCAGGAGGAGAGATTATCATGAAGAATTGGAAGAAAGTAATCGGCGTTGCATCAGCAGCAGCGATGACAGCAGCTATGATGATGCCTACATCAGTTTTTGCAGCAGATGAGACATTTAAGATCGGTGTGATCGGACCGATGACAGGTGATTACGCACAGTACGGTACCAACGTATACAACGCAGCCAAGATCGCAGCTGATGAGATCAACGAGAACGGTGGATTCAACGGATATAAAGTAGAGATTCTTGACGCAGGTGATGATCAGGGAGATCCGGAGAAGGCTGTTAACGCATACAATGACCTTCTTGACAAGGGAATGCAGATGCTCTGCGGAACTGTAACATCCGGTTCCTGTATCGCAGTAGGAGCTGAGGCAGCAGAGAGCACATTCCTCTTTACACCGTCAGCTACAGCACTTGACTGTATCACAGCAGGAACAAACGAGTTCCGTATGTGCTTCACAGACCCGGCACAGGGAACCAAATCTGCTCAGTACATTTCCGAGCACAAACTTGCAACGAAAGTAGCAGTACTTTATGATTCCGCTGCTGACTACAACTCCGGTGTACATGACGCATTCGTTGCAGCAGCAGCTGATGACGGACTTGAAGTAGTTGCAGATGAGGCTTACACAACAGACAGCAACACAGACTATTCTGTACAGCTTGCAAAGATCAAGAAGAGCGGCGCTGAGCTTCTTTTCCTTCCGAACTACTATTCCGACAATGCACTGATCCTTCAGCAGGCATCTGAGGCAGGACTTGACATTAAATTCTTTGGTGTAGATGGCATGGATGGTATCCTTAACGTAGAGAACTTTGATAAATCTCTTGCAGAGGGCGTTATGCTCCTGACACCATTCTCCGCAACATCCACAGATGAGAAGAGCCAGAAATTTGTAAAAGCATACGGTGATGCCAACAACGGTGAGACACCGAATCAGTTTGCAGCAGATACATACGATGTAATCTACGCTATGCAGCTCGCAGCAGATGATGCGAAGATCACACCGGACATGTCCAACGAGGATATCAGTGCAGCAATGGCAGCATCCATGGCAAACATCGAGCTTGACGGACTTACAGGAAAAGCGAAATGGACCGAAGACGGTGAGTGCGATAAAGAGCCGAAAGCATTCGAGATCAAAGACGGTGCTTATGTAGAGATGAAATAAGTAATTTCTGTTAACGTTAGGGGTCAGGGGACGGTCACCTTTAGTGGGAACCGTCCCCTTTTTCCCTTATCAATAAACAATTAAAAGAGGTGCGTTATGAGTTTTATATCTTATTTAAAAGACGGCATCAGTCTTGGCAGTATCTATGCAATCATCGCACTTGGATATACCATGGTTTATGGTATTGCCAAGATGCTGAACTTTGCACACGGAGATGTTATCATGGTGGGAGCTTATATCATCCTTACCTGTATCACAAGAGGCGGCATGTCACCGATCCTTGCTGTGATCCTTTCCGTTGTGATCTGTACACTGCTTGGTGTTGTCATTGAGAAGGTAGCTTACAGTCCACTTAGAAAAGCTTCCTCAAACCTGGCCGTTCTTATCACGGCTATCGGTGTCAGTTATCTGCTTCAGAACCTGGCACTTCTGATCTTCGGCGCAGATGCCAAGAGTTTCGTAGCTGTTATCAAAGTTCCGTCCATCACACTGTTTGACGGTGAGCTTACCATCAAGGGAATCACCATCGTAACCATCCTTGCATGTATCATCATCATGGTGGGACTTTCCCTCTTTGTAAAAAAGACAAAACCTGGCCGTGCCATGCAGGCGGTTTCCGAGGACAGAGATGCGGCACAGCTGATGGGAGTTAACGTCAATGCGACAATTTCCCTCACATTTGCCATCGGTTCCGGACTTGCAGCGATCGCAGGCCTTCTGCTCTGTCAGACTTATCCGACACTGACTCCGTACACAGGAGCCATGCCTGGTATCAAGCTTTCGTAGCTGCTGTATTCGGTGGAATCGGTTCGATTCCGGGAGCCATGGTCGGAGGCATCCTTCTGGGAATCATCGAGATCTTCGGAAAAGCTTATATTTCTTCCCAGGTTGCAGATGCGATCGTATTTGCAGTCCTGATCGTCGTGCTTCTTGTAAAACCTACCGGACTGTTCGGCAAGAACATCCAGGAGAAAGTGTAAGGTGGCCGATATGAAGAATATGAAAAACAAAACAACAAAAAATAACATGATCAACTATGGAATTGTCATTGTGCTCTTTGTAATCGTACAGGCACTTTCCTCAACTGGAAATCTTTCCAGACTTCTTATGGGACTTCTTGTTCCCCTTTGTGTTTATACCATTGCATCAGTTTCCCTGAATCTGGTAGTCGGTTTTTCCGGTGAGCTGAGCCTTGGACATGCGGGCTTCATGTGCGTGGGAGCTTTTTCCAGTGCCCTGTTTTCACAGGTTGCTGCAGACTCCATTCCGCAGGTTCCTCGCTTTATCCTTGCAATCCTTGTAGGTGCGGCAGTTGCAGCACTGTTCGGTGTGATCATCGGTATTCCGGTACTTCGTCTCCGCGGTGACTACCTGGCTATTGTTACACTGGCTTTTGGTGAGATCATCAAGAACCTGATCAATGTACTTTACATTGGCGTGGATGACAAAGGACTTCACGTTGCAACAAGTGCAGCCGGTCTTCATCTGGAAGCCGGCGGAAAGCAGATCTTAAAAGGCGCCCTTGGTATTTCGGGAACAGCAACTCTTTATAAAGATATCAAGAATTACTTTTTCCTGATCGGCGTGATCCTGCTTCTTCTCACATTGTTTATTGTACAGAACCTTGTAAACTCCAGAAGCGGACGTGCTATTATGTCAACCAGGGACAACCGTATTGCAGCGGAGTCTGTAGGAATCAATATCACCAGATATAAGCTGCTGGCATTTACCGTTTCTGCAGCCCTTGCAGGAGTTGCAGGTGTGCTGTATGCACATAACCTTTCTCTTCTTAAGGTTTCTGTATTCGATTACAATATGTCCATTCTGGTACTTGTGTATGTAGTACTTGGAGGAATCGGAAATATCAGAGGATCTATCATTGCAACAATTATCCTCTATGCACTGCCTGAGCTTCTCCGTGGATTCGCAAACTACCGTATGCTGATCTATGCTATCGTGCTGATCATCATGATGCTCTTTAACTGGGCACCGGCGGCGAGAGACTGGAGAGCACGCATGGTAGAGAAATTTAAAGGCAAAAAAGCGAAAAAGGAGGTGGCCTGATCATGGCAATGCTGGAAGTAAATAACCTGTCTATCCAGTTCGGCGGTCTTCGTGCTGTTGACGGCTTTAACATGACCATTGAGAAAGGACAGCTCTATGGCCTTATCGGACCTAACGGAGCCGGTAAAACAACTGTATTCAACCTTCTCACAGGTGTATACAAACCAACAGAAGGAATCATCAAACTTGACGGCCAGGACATCACAGGAAAAAGCACCATTGAGATCAACAAGGCCGGAATCGCAAGAACCTTCCAGAACATCCGTCTTTTCAAGGATATGCCTGTTCTTGACAATGTAAAAGTAGGACTTCACAATCATCATCCATACTCCACACTGACCGGGATCTTAAGACTGCCGAAATACTATAAGGTGGAAAAAGAGATGAACGAGAGAGCGATGGAGATCCTGAAGGTTTTTGACCTGGATAAAGAAGCTGACACACTGGCCGGCAACCTGCCTTATGGTAAACAGCGTAAGCTTGAGATCGCCAGAGCACTTGCCACAGAGCCGAAGCTTCTTCTTCTGGATGAGCCGGCAGCCGGTATGAATCCTAATGAAACACAGGAACTGATGGATACTATCCGTTTTGTGCGTGAGCATTTTGATATGACAGTGCTTCTTATTGAGCATGATATGAAACTGGTCGGTGGTATCTGTGAGGAACTGACTGTTCTGAATTTCGGTCAGGTACTGATCCAGGGTGAGACATCCACAGTACTGAAAGACCCGACTGTTATTACTGCATATCTGGGAGAATAAGGAGGACGAGACAATGGCAATGTTGGAAGTAAAGGACCTCCAGGTTTACTATGGTGTGATCCAGGCCCTGAAGGGAATTTCTTTTCATGTAAATCAGGGAGAGGTTATTGCGCTGATCGGTGCCAATGGTGCCGGAAAGACAACCACACTTCAGACACTTACCGGAATTCTTTCTCCGAAGTCCGGAAGCATTGTGTTTGAGGGAAAAGACCTTACAAGAACACCGGCCCATAAGATCGTAGAAATGGGAATGGCACACGTTCCGGAAGGAAGACGAGTATTTGCGGATATGTCCGTTTATGAGAATCTTCTTCTCGGAGCTTACACAAGAAAGGATAAGGCAGAGATCGCAGAGAGCCTTGCCGGTGTATACAAGAGATTTCCGCGTCTGGAAGAACGTAAAGGACAGCGTGCAGGAACTCTTTCCGGTGGTGAGCAGCAGATGCTTGCCATGGGGCGTGCACTGATGAGCAAACCGAGGATCATCCTGATGGATGAGCCGTCCATGGGTCTGTCACCGATCTTTGTAAATGAGATTTTTGATATCATCCGTGAGGTAAGCGAAAGCGGTACAACCGTACTTCTTGTTGAGCAGAATGCGAAGAAAGCACTTTCTATTGCTGATCGTGCTTATGTTCTTGAGACGGGAAGCATCACCATGGATGGAAAGGCCCAGGATCTTCTGAATGACGAAGCTGTTCAGAAGGCATATCTTGGAGAGTAGGGGGAAGATCATGGATAATTTCGTAATTACCATTGCAAGACAGTATGGAAGCGGCGGACGTACCATCGGAGAGAAGCTTGCAAAGAAATTAGGGATTTCTTACTATGATAAGGATATCATTCGTATGGCATCCGATGAGAGCGGTATCCGCCAGGAGCTTTTTGGACGGGCAGATGAAAATGTCAGCACCAAGCAGAGATTTTTTGCAAAGTCCGGAATCTACAAGGGTGAGCTGATCCCACCGCAGAGTAAGGCTTTCACATCCGATGAGAACCTGTTTAATTATCAGGCGAAGGTGATCCGTCATCTGGCAGAAACAGAGTCCTGTGTGATCATCGGACGTTGTGCAAACATGATCCTGAAAGATTATCCGAATGTTCTCCGTGTGTTTGTTTACGGAGACTGGGATTTCCGTATCCGTGAGGCAAGTAAGAAGCTCAGCGGAACTACAAAGGATATTGAGAAATTCATGCAGAAGGATGACAAGCGTAAAGAAGATTTCTGCAAACGTTTCATGGGTGTTGACTGGGCAGACATGACGAAATATAATCTGTGCCTGGATAACGGTACCCTTGGTTATGAGAAATGTGTGGAGGAGATCGAGAGCGCACTTGAGATCCTGAAGAAATAAGACATATATCAGAGAATATTCCCCGGGAAAGAAGAGCAGAAAGTCTTTTCCCGGGGATTTTTTCATATATTGTGGAAAAGTATATTTGATCCGGCGGGAAATATGGATAAGCGAAAAAAATATTTCTGTGTAATGGCAGTGGTACTGATCCTGCTCAGCGGATATGGAAAAATCTCAGACAGTGCATTTCGGATGCAGATGGCCAGAATGATCGCCGGTAAGGGGATGCTCCGGCTGGTGGTGGCGCAGTACGGAAAAAAAGAAGCAGAATCGGTGGCGGAGACAGCCTCTGACAGGAGTGAAAAAGAGGATCGTCCACGTGCGGCTCTTACCTTTGATGACGGACCTCATGCAACATATACACCGCTGCTTCTGGATGGTCTGCGGAAGCGGGGGATCCATGCCACATTTTTTCTTATGGGGAAAAATATCCGGGGAAATGAGGAAATCGTAACGCAAATGCAGAGAGACGGCCATCTCATCGGCAATCACACCTATGATCACGTACAGCTTGATAAGCTTCCCAATGATCAGCCTGCCAGCAGATCATAAAGACAAATAATGAGATCTATGAGATTACAGGAGAGTATCCCATGTATCTTCGTCCGCCCTATGGAGCCTGGCCGAAGGATCTGGAGCTCTGTGTTACCATGCTGCCTGTATTCTGGGATGTGGATACTCTGGACTGGAAATCGAAGAATGTGCAGTCTGTGGAAAATATCGTTCAGCGGGAAGTGAAGGATGGCTCCATTATTCTGATGCATGACAGCTTTTCAAGTTCAGTAGAAGCAGCATTGCAGATTGCAGACATGCTCACAGAGCAAGGGTATGATCTGGTGACTGCGGATGAGCTGCTGGTGATGTAGAATTGCAGCGCGAAATCACGTAAAGCAGGATTTTCGTATATCGCAAAGCATGTTGCTGAGAACAGAGGGAACAGTAACACGTGGTAACATGCCGGCAATGCAGACTTCAGGAAACGATTGCTTTTTTTTATATAAGCAGGTAATATTAAGAATAAAGAACTTATCAGCAGCTGTATTTATATGGCGGTTTTCAGACAGAACAGGGGTGCAGCAGACCCCTTATTTGTATCAGGAGAGAATAATATGGATTTATTTGAATATGCGAAATCAAAAACTCTGGATCAGGAATCCCCGCTCGCATCCAGACTGCGCCCCAGAACCCTGGATGAGGTAGTAGGACAGCAGCACATTGTAGGAAAAGATAAATTGCTGTACCGCGCTATCAAGGCCGATAAACTTACCTCAGTTATTTTTTACGGCCCTCCGGGAACAGGAAAGACTACACTGGCAAAAGTTATCGCCAATACCACAAGCGCGAATTTTACCCAGATCAATGCAACGGTAGCAGGCAAGAAAGACATGGAAGCTGTAGTGAAGCAGGCCCAGGATGATCTTGGCATGTATGGAAAGAAAACGATCCTTTTTATCGATGAGATCCATCGTTTCAACAAAGGCCAGCAGGATTATCTCCTTCCTTTTGTGGAGGACGGAACCATCATACTTATCGGAGCTACAACTGAGAATCCATATTTTGAGGTAAACGGCGCGCTCCTTTCCAGATCTATCATCTTTGAGCTGAAGGCTCTGGAGATCCCGGAAGTGAAGGAACTGATCAGGCGGGCAGTGAACGATCCGGAAAGAGGAATGGGGAGTTATGATGCTGTGATTGATGAGGATGCCCTGGAGTTTCTGGCAGATATGGCAGGAGGAGACGCCAGAAGCGCCTTAAACGCCGTAGAACTGGGAATCCTTACAACACCCAGGTCAGAGGACGGGAAGATCCATCTGACCATTGACGTGGCTTCTGAGTGCATTCAGAAGCGTGTGGTGCGCTACGATAAGAACGGAGACAATCATTACGACATTATTTCCGCATTTATCAAAAGTATGCGTGGATCTGACCCGGATGCGGCAGTTTATTATCTGGCAAAAATGCTCTATGCAGGAGAAGATGTAAAATTTATTGCAAGGAGGATCATGATACTGGCTTCCGAAGACATTGGAAATGCAGATCCACAGGCTCTCTGCATGGCAGCAGCTGCTGCTCAGGCTGTGGAACGTGTGGGAATGCCGGAATCCCAGATCATCCTTTCCCAGGCTGTTACCTATATGGCATGTGCACCGAAAAGCAATTCTGCAGTAAATGCCATACAGGAAGCCATGCGCTGCGTAAAGGCGAAGAAGACAACAGTTCCTGTACATCTTCAGGATGCTCATTACGGTGGCCACGAAAGCCTTGGACATGGCATTGGTTATAAATATGCCCATAATTACAAAAATCATTATGTAAATCAGCAGTATCTGCCTTCTGAGATCGAAGGGGAACATTTCTATGAACTCAGTGATATGGGATATGAGAAGAAATTAAAAGAACACATGAAGAAGATACATGACGAAGCAGAATAAGGGACAGAGAGGGGAGTTTTGATTTATGAAAAAAACGGAGGAGCTTTCTTAAAGAAGCTCCTCCATTATTTTGTCGTAAACGTTCTGATATTTGTAGGGCCAGCTCTCACATACAGACTGTGCAGCAGCCAGGTTGGGGACATTGATATTCAGATCAACAATACTGATGCCACTTTCGATGATTCTTAAGCGGACGGAATAGCCCCCTTCTTTGGTAGGATAGTAATCAGCAGGTGTGAGAAGATGTTCCTCGATCTTGCAGTGAAGGGTATTGAGATATTCTTCCACTTCCTTCTTGATATCAGAAGAGAGCTCCCTGGAAAAATATTTCAGAGTATTTCGGCCTTCATCGGTCAGCCGATAGTAGGAACGGTTGGACTGGGAAGACATTTCTACCAGATCTGCTTCCACCAGTTCGGAAATCGCCTGCTGGAGCTGGAAATAATTGGTGTACTTCCGGTCCAGGATAAAATCGGTAATCTGCGAGTTGGTAAGATCTCCCTCAGAATTCTGCAGCATATATAAGATAATAAGCTTGTATGTTGTAAAAGGTGATGCCATAAGAATCCTCCTTTTCACTGGCTCAGAGAAAGAGCTTCGAGGGCTTTTCCCTGAAAACTTTCGCGTTCCTTCATTCTGTGATGAAGAAGATTTAAAACTTCGCGCTTGCGGCTAGCCCATAAAGGTGCAATAAGCAGCTCCTTCGGACCGTCTCCAGTTACGCGGTGAATAACAATATCCGGCCGTAAATGTTCCAGACAGTCGATCACAAGATCCAGGTATTCCTCCCGCTCATATGTCCGGAAAAGCCCTGCTTCATAATCTCCGGCAAGATCTGTGCCTTTAAGTACATGAAGAAGCTGGAGTTTGATGCCCTGGATATCCATTTGATCCAGATAGGAAATAGTTTTCAGGATATCATCAGGACTTTCGCCTGGAAGACCCAGGATCGTGTGGACGATCACTTCAATCCCTCCTGCCCGAAGTCTGTTTACTGCATCATCAAAGCAGGAAAGCGGATAACCGCGCCGGATGTATCTGGCTGTTTTTTCATGGATGGTCTGAAGCCCCAGTTCGACCCACACAGGTTTGATCTGATTAAGAGAATAAAGAAGCTCCATCACATCATCGCCCAGACAGTCAGGCCTTGTTCCGATGGACAGTGCCACGATATCCGGGTGAGAGATCGCTTCTGTAAAAATTTTCTTAAGATATTCCACAGGAGCGTAAGTATTTGTATATGCCTGGAAATAGGCGATATATTTATGAATCGGTCTTTTGGAAGAAAGGCTTGTGATCTGGGTGTCGATCTGTTCCGTGATGGAAAGAGATGCACTTGCAGCAAAATCCCCGCTTCCTCCCTGGCTGCAGAAAATGCAGCCTTTTTTTCCAAGGGTGCCGTCACGGTTAGGGCAGGACATGCCTCCGTTCAGGGCTACCCGGTAGACCTTCTCACCGTACCGTTCCCGGAGCATGTAGTCCAGGGAATGATACGGTTTATCGTTCCAGCGTTTCATCATGCCTGATCAGGCTCGTTCTTTGGTGCTTCTTCATCAGCTGGTATGTAGTTATCAAAAATCTTAACAAAGATCTTCGATTTCCAGTAAGCCAGTGTTGAGAATCCCATCAGCACAAAAAGCATGATCAGGATAGATGTCACCTGTGCGAAGCTCACATAAGCGAAAAGCCACAGAAGCAAAATCGGTGATGCTGAGATCACAAGCATCAGGGTCGTCTGCGGAAGGTGACGGATCGACATCAGAAATGAGTTCACAAAAGTATTCTTGATGGAGTTAAAAAATTTGGCAAGGATCGGATAAATGTACAGAAGGATCAGCGCATAGATAATAGCGAATGCGATAAATAATGTGAAAAGACCCTTGTACAGCATTCCGCTTCCGCCTTTTGCGATTCGAAGATCGATAAACAGGACTGCACCTGTGAGCAGCAGGATCACATTAATGATGGTGGCCTGTTTAAAATTCTGTTTGAAAGAGCGGAAAAAGCTTCGGATAATATAGGATTCTTCGTCTCTTGCCATCTTCAGTGTGACGTAGTAAAGTGCTGTGATGGAAGCTCCGGCCGTAACGATCGGAATACAGCAGAGAATGCAGAGGATATTCAGAAGAATAAGGTCTGCCACACGTCCCATGAACACGAAGAACTTATTGTCCATGTTAAAAAAACGGTTCATTTGGTAAGTCTCCTTTTCTTTCTTTTCTTTTTGAAGATATTATTTTAAGTATAACCAATCAGAGCAGAAAAAGCAAACCCCAAATAGGTTAGAGGAAGATTGGCCGAATAAGAGCAAGTGTCCGCTATACAAAGACAATTTAATGAAATAGTTTATTAAATTTCCGTAAAAAGCTTGCTTATCACGAATTAGAGTGTTAAAATATCAGTATTATACCAGACGAAAAACTATGTAATCTAAAGGAGCGTAACAATGAGTAAAAAAATCAGGACGGAGGCCGTGGATCACCTGTTTGAAGCGATCCTGTGCTTGAAGGATAAAGAAGAGTGCTATACGTTTTTTGAGGATGTTTGTACCATCAATGAACTGCTTTCATTATCTCAGCGTTTCGAGGTAGCGAAGATGCTCACTGACAGGCGTACATACCTTGATATCTCAGAGAAAACAGGAGCTTCCACAGCTACGATCAGCCGTGTGAACCGTTCTCTGAATTATGGAAATGATGGGTATGAGATGGTATTTGCACGTATGAGAAAGAACGACGAAGAGAAGAACGATAAAGCAGAGTAATGTATGTCGGCTGTAACAGCGACAGCAGAGAATGCGATAACGTAAAAAAGAGACAGGCGTGATTGTCTGTCTCTTTTTTACGTTATTTCTCCTTTTTGGATGTGCCATCGCCTTTAGATGAGTTCATATGATCGATCATGTTCTCGATGATCATCTTCTTCATGTAAACGTCAAAACTTAAAAGGCAGATGAAAGAAAACTGATGAAGAAATTCCCTGTCCTCCGGATCTGCGTCTTCGAAGACCTCACCTGCACTCTTGAAACGGCGCATGAGATCTTTTTCAAGATAGCGGATCTGTGTCTGTTCCATGCTGAAAACTTCCTGGTAGATGTAAGTCATGTCCTTCTCTGTCATGGATTTAAAATATTTCTCCGTGATAGGTCCGAGAAGAGTCTGGATATCGCTGATGGAAAGGATATTCTTAAAATAGTAGATAAAAATCAGCATCAGAAGATGTTCACGGGAGTAACGCTTCTTCTCAGGCGGCGGGAGAAGCTTGTTCTTCGCGTAATTGTTGATCATGGTCTTAGTCAGGATCTTGTCATCCTCGTGACGTTTGGTGGAGGCAAGATTCTCTTCCATAAAAGTTGTCACCTGATCCATGTACAGGTCGATATTCGGGATCTCATCAGGTTTTATATAATCAAGTTCAGCGATTTTTGCAAAAATGCTGTTCATCATTTCTTTTTCATTGCTTGTCATCACATTATCACCTCTGCTCTTTATTATATAGTTTTAAATACTACTTGTAAAGAAACTTTTTTTACCGGAAAAAGGAAATTAATGTTGTGGGTTTACCCTGAGAAAAAGTCATGATAGTATATAGATACTGTTCATATGGAAAAAGAAATGGAGATTAAAATGAGTATACATGAAGCTTTGGATACATTAAATCCTATGCAGCGGGAAGCTGCCGTACATACAGAGGGACCGCTTCTTATTCTTGCAGGAGCAGGTTCCGGAAAGACAAGAGTGCTGACCCACAGGATCGCCTATTTAATGGAAGAAAAAGAGGTCAATCCATGGAATATTCTGGCCATCACTTTTACCAATAAGGCTGCCGGTGAGATGCGTGAGCGTGTGAACAAGATTGCCGGAATGGGCGCGGAGAGTGTCTGGGTATCCACTTTTCATTCCGCATGCGTGAGGATTCTTCGCAGACATATTGAGGTGCTTGGATTCAGCAGTAATTTTACAATCTATGATACAGAAGACCAGAAGACCGTCATGAAGGAAATTTTCCGGAAGTTCAATATCAATACGAAGATATATAAAGAGCGAGCTGTGCTTGGCGAGATCTCCCATGCCAAAGATGAGCTGATCACTCCGGAAGAGATGGAACTGAACGCAGGAAGTGACCCGGATGCACGGAAGATCGCAGGAATGTACAAGGAGTATCAGTCCATTCTCCGCGGAAACAATGCCCTGGATTTTGATGACCTGATCGTGAAGACTGTGGAGCTTTTTCAGCATAATCCGGACATCCTGGATTATTATCAGGAGCGTTTCCGCTATATCATGGTAGATGAGTATCAGGATACCAACACAGCACAGTTTAAATTCGTAAGCCTTCTTGCTGAGAAATACAAGAATCTCTGCGTTGTTGGTGATGATGATCAGTCCATTTACCGTTTCCGCGGAGCTAATATCGGGAATATTCTGGGCTTTGAGAAGGTTTTCCCGGAAGCTAAGGTGGTGCGCCTGGAGCAGAATTACCGTTCTACCAAGAACATCCTTAACGCAGCCAATGAGGTGATCGTCCACAATACAGAGCGTAAGGAAAAAACTCTCTGGACAGAGAACGAAGAGGGGGATAAAGTCCATTTCCGTCAGTTCAACAATGGTTTCGAGGAGGCTGAGTATGTAACAGGCGAGATCATCCAGGGACGCAGGAGCGGCAGATTCCAGTATAAGGACTGTGCGGTACTTTACAGAACCAATGCCCAGTCACGTCTTTTTGAGGAAAAATTCCTTCTGGCAAATGTTCCTTATAAAATTGTCGGCGGCGTGAACTTTTATGCCCGCAAAGAGATCAAGGATCTGTTAAGCTATCTGAAGACCATTGACAATGCCAGTGATGATCTGGCTGTGCGCAGGATCTTAAATGTGCCAAAAAGAGGGATCGGACTCACCAGCATCGGTCGGGTCCAGGACTATGCGGATATGATGAACCTGAGCTTTTACGATGCTCTCCGCGTGGTGGAGGAAGTACCGTCCATTGGCAGGGCAGCAGGAAAGATCAATGATTTTGTATCCTTTATCCAGGGACTGAAAAGTAAGGCAGAGGCCTATACAGTCCGTGAAACCCTGGAAGAGGTTATTGAGCTTACCGGTTATGTGAAGGAGCTGGAGGCAGAGAAAACGGAGGAGGCCCAGGCGAGGATCGAAAATATCGATGAGCTGATCTCCAAGACAGAATCCTTCCAGGAAGCCATGGAGGAGGCCGGGCAGCCGGCAACACTTTCTGCATTTCTGGAGGAGATTGCACTGGTGGCAGATATCGATTCTGTTGATCCGGATCAGGATTATGTGCTGCTGATGACCCTTCACAGTGCCAAGGGACTGGAGTTCCCCAATGTATTTATCGTAGGAATGGAGGACGGTGTTTTTCCGGGATATGCTTCCATCTGGTCCGGTGATCCGTCGGATATAGAGGAGGAGCGAAGGCTCTGTTATGTGGGAATCACCCGTGCCATGAAGGAGCTGACCTTAACCTGTGCAAAACAGCGGATGATCCGTGGGGAGACTCAGTATAACCGTGTGTCACGTTTTGTAAGGGAGGTTCCACGGGAGCTGGTAGATCTTGGACATACCATTCAGGAAAAAAAGCCCAAGGTAGATGATATCGTATCTCCGAAAAGCGCCTATGCCAGATGAAAATGAATTTCCAGACAAAGAGCACCCTGCAGAAAAAAGATTTCACAGTGAAGAAGGCGGACAGCCTGGACTATGGTGAGGGAGACACGGTCCGTCATGTGAAATTCGGAGTCGGTATCGTAAAAAATATCGCAGACGGCGGCAGAGACTACGAAGTGACGGTAGACTTTGACAAAGTCGGCGTGAAAAAAATGTTCGCCGGTTTTGCCAAGCTGAAAAAGATCTGAGAGGGATCTCTCCGGGCAGACTATTTCTGCAAAAAACTGTAAAAATCCGGCCTCAAGGTTGTAATTGGAAAACCGGTATGTTAGAATCAGTATCAGCGTAATTGAATTGCTGTGAAGTGAACAGTATCACCGGCACATATGCTGCCGGATACTGTGAGAGGGAATCGGGTAAAAAGCCTGAGCGGTTGCGGCCACTGTATACAGAAGAAGGGATTTCACATGCCATTGCAGAAACTCATGTGAGAAGGCGAAATCCCGATGTCAGAGAGATTCTGGAGAAAATTCTGATACATCATTCATGATCGGCTAAAAGATGAATGGTGTATCAGTTTTTATTTTGCGGAGTTTTTTCTGAGTCTGTAAGTCAGGAAACCTGCTTGACAGTATGTAAGTGGGAGCTTCCGTACAAAGTGTTCCGTGCAGATTTTATGAAGCCCCATCTTTTCGGTTACCCATAGGCAACAGGAGATAAAACAGGCGAAAAGAGAGGAAATGAAATGAAAAACAAGTATGTATCCACAAGAATCATGGCAATGGTAATGGCAGCGGCAATGACCGTATCAGCAGCTCCGGCTGTTTATGCCGCAGAGAGAGCAGACTCCGAGACCATCAAGGAAGACAACCAGCCGGCAGCAGAAGACAGTACAGAGTCTGCAGACACCGAAGATTCTTCCGCAGAGGCAACCAAGACAGAATATCCTCTGACCATCACAACCTATGATTACGATGGAAACGAAATCGAAACCACTTATGAAAAAGCACCGGAAAAAGTCCTTGCTGTATATCAGGGAAGCATTGAGACTATGCTCGCACTTGGTCTGGAAGACCACCTGGTAGCTACCGCAGGTCTTGATAATGAAGTTCCGGAAGATCTCAAAGAAGCATTCTCAAAAACAAATTATCTTGACGAATTTACCCCATCCCTTGAAACTGTAACAATGTTGGAGCCGGACATGATCTTATCCTGGAGCTCTCTTTTCTCTGATAAGAATCTGGGAAATGTAACAGACTGGATCGACAAAGGCTGCAATACCTACTACAACACCAATACTCGTCCGGACGGCGACAGAACACTGGAAAATGAATTCACAGATATCTTAAATATCGGAAAGATCTTCGATGTACAGGACAAAGCACAGGCTATCGTTGATGATGCAAAAGCAGTGATCGACAAAACTCTTACTGCAACTGCAGATGTAAAAGACAAACCAAGCGTAATGGTATTGGAGCCTCTTGGAGATGACATCACAAACTATGGCGTAAAGAGCCTTGGCGGAGATATGGTAACACAGTTAGGCGCAACTCTTGCAAACCCGGATGCTTCCACCGTTGGAAAAGAGGATATCATCGCAGCCAACCCTGACGTGATCTTTGTGGTTTACATGCCATATGCAGGAGATGATCCGGAAACTGTTAAGAACAGCCAGCTTGCAGTGATCCAGGATGATGAGTCCCTGAAGAGCCTTGACGCAGTAAAGAACGGACGTGTTTACCCGATCATGCTCAGTGAGATGTATGCAAGTGCAACACGTACCCAGGACGGAATCGAAACTTTTGCAAAGGGATTATATCCGGACGTAAATCTTGACTGATCGGAGAAAATGCAGTGAAAGAAACAGCTTCACAGAGAAAAAAAGATAAGGTGCTCAGAACATCCATGTATGTGGCAGTTCTCATCGGACTTGCAGGATTCCTTATTTTTTCCATACTTGCAGCCATCACTTTTGGAAATGCGGATCTGTCACTGAAGGATGTATACAGCGTTATCGCTTATAAATTGTTTCATATAAAAAGTCTGTCCGCCTATGCGGAAGGCGCAGTTCATGATGTTGTGTGGCTGATCCGGCTGCCTAGAGTCCTTCTGGCTCTGGCAGTTGGAATGGCTCTTTCCGTGTGCGGCGTGGTGATGCAGGCTATCGTGCAGAACCCGCTGGCAGACCCGTATGTGCTGGGTATCTCATCTGGTGCATCTCTGGGTGCCACACTGGCCATCATGCTTGGAATCGGAAGCTTTCTTGGCGGAAACTCTGTGGGAATCACAGCTTTCATTGGCGCGATGATCACTTCTTTTGCGGTAATTGCCATTGCCAATATGGGAGGAAAGGCAACTTCCGCAAAACTGATCCTTGCGGGAATGGCGGTCAGCGCAGTCTGTTCTGCTTTTTCCAATTTTGTCATTTATATTACTAATGACAAAAATGCGGCAACAGAAGTTATGAAGTGGAGCATGGGAAGTCTTGCCGGAGCAAGCTGGACCAGAGTGGGTGTAATGCTTCCGGTCACGCTGGTGTGCGTGGCTGTTTTCTGGACGCAGTACCGGAACCTGAATCTGATGCTTCTGGGAGATGACGTATCCATTACCCTTGGAACAGATCTGCACAGACTGCGGACTTTTTATCTGATCGTTGCTTCTGTTATGATCGGATTTGCCGTGTACTGTGCCGGTGTGATCGGATTTGTGGGACTGGTGATCCCTCATGTGGTCCGGATCCTTTTTGGAACAGATCACAGAAAACTGCTCCCCTTAAGTGCGCTTCTTGGTGCATCGTTTCTGATCTGGTGCGATGTGGCATGTC
Organism: Ruminococcus sp. AF46-10NS; assembly: GCF_003474435.1. GTDB lineage: Bacteria > Bacillota > Clostridia > Lachnospirales > Lachnospiraceae > Blautia_A. The sequence continues at coordinate 1,635 of NZ_QRNF01000007.1, read as the reverse complement.
GTGTGATCCTTAAAAATTCCGAGATGCCCATCGGTGTGCTGGTATCCATTATCGGTGCTCCCTGCTTTATTTATCTGCTTGTGCGGAAATCCTATGGATTCGGAGGTGCCCGGTAATGAAGATCACCACAGAAAATATTCAGGTTGGCTTTCACGCCAGACAGATCCTGAAGGGAATCTCCATGGAATCCCAGGATAAGGAACTGGTAGGAATCATCGGACCAAACGGAAGCGGAAAATCCACTTTGCTGAAATGCATTTACCGTATTCTGAAACCAGACGCAGGAGCCGTGTATCTGGACGGCGAGGAGCTTCATTCCATGAGTGTTCGAAGCTCTGCGAAAAAAATGGCCGTGGTGGCACAGCACAATTATTATAATTTTGATTTTACGGTCCGCGAGGTGGTTCTTATGGGGCGTGCGCCTCATAAAAAGACTCTGGAACGGGACAATGCAAAAGATTACCAGATCGTGGATGAAGCGCTGAAAACCGTACAGATGAAGGCGTTTGCAGACCGTACCTTTTCCACTCTTTCCGGAGGAGAGCAGCAGAGGGTGATCCTGGCAAGAGCACTTGCCCAGCAGACCTCTGCACTGATTCTGGATGAGCCTACCAATCATCTGGACATTACCCACCAGATCATGCTGATGGAGCTGGTGAAAAAACTTAATGTAACCGTGATCTCCGCTATTCACGATCTGAATATTGCAGCAGCATACTGTGATAAGATCTATGTACTGAAGGACGGAGTTCTGGAAGGTTACGGAACGCCGGAAGAAGTCCTGACCCCGGAGCTGATCCGCAGGATCTATAAAGTAGAAGCGGAGATCGTTTACGACAGCCGCGGAAAGATGCATATTTTGTTTTTATGATTCTGGCTGTGAGGCGGGATGCATAGAGGGAAAAAGATGAAAAAGATCGGGATTTTGACATGCCTTAATTCCAATGATGTGTGTACCAGGGCAGGATGTCTGTCTGCATTTCGGGAAAGAAGAGATTTTTTTTCCGGCTATCCGGAAGATACGATTCTGGCAGCTGTGATGACATGCAACGGATGCAAAGAAACCAATGCAAAAGAACCTGCTGAAGATGAGGGAATTTTGGAAAAGGCAGACCGGCTGGTCAGTGAAAAGATCAGCGTCATCCATGTCGGGGTATGCCGTCTGAATGAGGAAAAAAAGGAATGTCCGCGGATAACACAGATCTGCGGTCTGATAGAAGAACGCGGGATCAAAGTGATCCGAGGAACCCATAAAGAATAAGAGAAAACCGCCGTATCTTTCCGGAAATGCCGGAAATACGGCGATTTTTTGTGTGACAGTAAAAATAAACCCCCTGCTATGCAGGGGGAGGGAAGATCTTTAGATATAAGTAATCTCCTGTGTTAAAATAAATGTAGGTCTGCAAACCACAAATATTAAATCACAGGAGGTTCATAAAATGAACGTAAATAGTTTAGCTCATACTAAATGGGAATGCAAGTATCATATTGTTTTTGCACCAAAATATAGAAGACAGGTAATCTATAAAGATATAAAAGCAGATGTAGGACAAATATTAGGATTATTATGCAGAAGAAAAGGAATAGAAATAATAGAAGCAGAGTGTTGTCCGGATCATATACATATGCTAGTAA
>NZ_QRNF01000069.1 GCF_003474435.1 Ruminococcus sp. AF46-10NS | reverse complement strand
TCTTACTTTTTTACCGGAAAAATATTGTTTTCTAAGTTTCTTATATGTTTTGTAGCTGCAGTTTCTGCTGTTTCCATTTTGTTTTGAATAACTGTATCTACTTATAACTTTTCCATTCATCCAATAACTGGACATATCTATACTTAATTTTGTGTACAATTTTCCCTTTTTATATGAGATCAGATCATACCCTGATAATCCAGTTCCACCATGCGTCCGTATAACTAATGCTTTCTGGGAAGAATTGTATTCTATATAATCTTTTCCCTTATACTGAGTCCATACCTGCCCAATCCAATCAGACAAAATTTTTACTTTTCCTTTTTTATATGTAAACACGCTGATGCTTTTGGTATCTGCAGACTCAATAATCAACTCAGGAACTCTGTCTTTATTAATGTCTATAACTGTAAAACCATATATATTATATGTACGTCCGTTACTTGCAGTAAATTTTCCTTTTTTCAAAAATTTCCTATACGCATTCATTGCTTTCGTTCTCGTTGATGCAGCCTGCACCGTTGTTACGCTGGTGTTTACTGTTGTAAACACAACCCCAAGTATCAGCATAAATAAAATAAAAGTTTTCAAAATTTTTTTCATACCATTGTCCCTCCCAGTAACAATTAATATTCCTCCGGTGCATTCTGCACCAAAAATTTGTTTAACTTCCCATCTTCTCCAAATTCAAAGGATATTCCAACGCCAAACTCTCTCCAGTATCCCAGGGAATTGTCTGCATCAGCAGAATACACATCATAGAAATTTTCTCCATATACTTTTCTGACATCATCTCTTGTTGATTTTCCCAAAACAATTCCTCCAGGAAATTCAACACGAAGATCTGATTTATCAATATCCTGATTTGTGAATCCTGTAATATACACATTATCCTCTGTTTCTTTAGTCCTACACTTTATCCTTGAAGGGTCATCCCAATTCTTGAAATCTATCCATGATTCCGGAGGAGGATCCGGGTCGTCATCATTTACATTATCTAAATCTTCTTCCCATCCTTCTTTTTCAAATTCATATTCGCCTACTGGTAGTCCATACGCTTTTCCGTTAATCTTAACTGTAAAATCTGTCAATTCTTCCTTCAGGCTTTCTGTCCTGATTTCAACAGATTTCCAGGATACTCCAACAGGTTTTACTGTCACATTCTCAAAAGGCATTGTAATTTCGGTTGTACAGGCATATGGATCTTCTATGATTCCTTCAACGCTGCTGCTCCATTTATGAAAATATTTAAACTTTGCTATCTTTTCTGTACATTCCAGTTTGAGTTTCTGTCCTGGCATATAATATCCGCTGCCATATCCTGTATTCGTATCCAGAAAATATCTTCCTTCTGGAATCAGATCGGATACGTCTGATCTTTCTACGTAAGCTTTTTTAGCATTATTATATTTTATACATACCCATTCATCTGTACAACTGCTGTAAGAAATCTGCTGTCCATCCGCCAGTTCATCCAGACATTTTGAGTTTCTATCTGGTTCTGAATATACCTTTGCCTTTCCAACTGCATAGTAATGTACAATATCTCTTTTATTTCCATCAGTCTTTACAGTCTTATTTCCAAAGGTGCTTTCTGCTTTTTCATAAAATATTGTATATACATTGGATATCCCAATTACTGCTGCAAGTATTCCAACTGCACTGACAATAAGCACCATTTTTTTCAATAAAAAATTCTTCCTGATAATTCCTTTCTTTCTGAGAAAAGCCACCCTGATCAGGCTTCCAAACACTGTAAGTAAAATTTCAATGCTGACAAGCAAAATAAGCATATCCTTCATATTTGCCGCTGTATGTCCTTTTACCGTCAGCCCATACATATATACCGGAATGCCAGAAAATGAGGCCCATAATAATGAGCTTGAAAAAATTATCAGAAAATCTTCTGCAAGATATGCCATATACATTGACAGGGCAAAACTCAAAACAAACACACCACATGCAATACTTTGTGTCTTTTTATCAAACAGCAGCCCACTTCCTGCATAGTGAATAAAAATAAGTATTAAAAAATAAATTGCCTCTGATATGAAGCTCTTACTCTTATGCAAAATCCTTGCACACAGCAAAAGTATATCCGCAATTATCAGCATACTTAATCCACTGTGAATTCCGCTCATTGTTTTCTCTCATTATTATATAACCATAATCAATTAACTCTTCAGAATTCTAATCATATATTTTTATCATAATATCCTGCCCTTTTTATTTCAACAATTCTGCATAAATAACCTGAAAGTGGTAATAATTGGCTTATTCAAAAAAATCTCAGCTCTGTTCACAAATAAAATTCAGGAAAATTTCACTTTTACTCCCCCACTAGACTTTCCCCCTGTTTTCATGTATATTTGACATATAACAACACTACGGCTGCCTCGGGCAGCCGAATAATTTTCCGGAGTATGCGTATGTTGAAAATTGCGATCTGCGAAGACAGTGAGATCTTTGTGGAGATTATAAAGAAAAATATTGAAACCATTCTGAAAGTCCCTTATGAACTGCATCCATTTCTCTCCGGAAGGGAATTCATGACTTCTCTGCCAGAAATGGGATGTCCTTATGATATTGTTTTTCTGGATATTTCTCTGGGAGAGGATACAGTTTCCGGAATTGAACTTGGCCAGATGATAAACGGGGAGAATCCACGGACACAGCTGATCTTTATCAGTCAGTATCTGGAATATGCCTCCGATGTCTATTCCACAAAACACACCTATTTCATTTACAAAAACCGGCTTAATGAATATCTGCCGGCTGCTCTGGATGCTGCACTTAAAAATCTCCAGACAAATGAAGAACAGTTTCTCACACTTAAGATCAGACATTCTCACATCCGAATTGCGGTAAATGATATCCTGTATCTGGAACGAAATCTGCGTGAAACACTTATTTATACAAAAACTGAAACCTATACAGTCCGTGACAAACTGAATATTCTCCAGCAACAGCTCCAGATTTTTTCGTGTGCTGCCACAGAAGTTTCCTTGTGAACCTTCATGCAGTTTCCAGGCTCCAGCATACAGAAATTACTTTGACCACCGGTCAGCAGATTTCTGTCAGCCGCGCACATTATGAAGATGTTAAAAAATCTTTTTCTCTGCTGATGCTGTGATTCCGAAAGACTGACTTTCGTATTTTGCTCTGATATCCTATAACATTTCCAAGAAAGAAGGTACTCTCATGCCACAGTTTCTGAAATTTATTTTATACACTCTTCTTCCGAGTTCTTTCATAACTTCCTATATCTGTGTCCGATTTTGCACTGGTATCCTTACGCCATCCCGGAGCTTTTTTCCAAAAAACCGTAGCCGTTTTTTTGTCTCATTTATGTTGCCCATAACAGCTGCCTTTATGTCAAAATATTGGTTTCCCAGTATGGGCTCCTGGCTTATCCAGTTGACACTCCTTCTCCTGACAATTCTCTATTTTTCAGATCCTCTGAAAAAAAAGATTTCCACATTTCTGATCTTAATATGTATTCTGGCAATTTCTGAAAATATCGCTGCAACGTTTGCCCTGCCGATTTACACTCTTATACACCACGAAGAATCGTTTCGTTATAATTTGCTTTATACATCTGGTGAAATGCTTTTTTTAATAATCATAGATTTCTTCGTTGCATTGCTGTTTATTAAAAAACTGGTTCCACTAATCCGGAATTATTCCCACAGTATTCAGCTGACTACCATTGCTGAGCTCCTTTTTCCCGTACAGGCGTCTTCACTTCTTATGGGAATATTGCTATACCGTAAAAATTCTCCCTGGTTAAAATGGCTGATCATTTTATACTGGTTTCTCAATCTTCTCTGCTGTCTGATCATAGCCAGGGCTTTTCACAACATTTCTCTCAGAGAAAAAAGACACGAACTGTTGGTTCAGCAGATGAGTTTTCTTCAGAAACAGCTGGAATATACAACCGAAATGGAACAAGAATATCAATCTGTGCGAAAATGGAATCACGATATGGAAAACCATCTCTTTTCACTGAATTATCTGATCCGCACCCAAAAATATCTTGAGGCAGATGTATATCTGGAAACAATTCTTTCAGAACTTCCGCCTGAAAAGAGGACTTTATGAAACGAGGCTTTACTATTCTTTTTATAGAACTTTTCTGTGTTCAGGCATCTCTTTTCCTGGGAGCTCTGCTACAGGAATATGCTCTGTTCTGCCAGATAATGCTTCTCTTTTTTCTGGCCCTCACTTACCGCAGGATCTACCTTCTTGCCAGACGATCGCTCAAAAATGCTCAGGAAGAGGCAAAATTTCAGGCTCTTCAGAAGCAGGAACAGTTACAGAAAGAACAGGAGCAGCTGTTTGTTTCCAGAAAGCAGGAGACTCTAGAATTCCAGCAGTCTACCATCCGGAAACTTGAGACACTTCAGAATTACCTGAAAACGAACGAATATGATAAGATCCAGGACTACCTGCCTGCCATAACCGATGATTTTCAGAGAGAACGTTTCCATCCCATCTGTCAGGACAGCCTGATCAACGCCATCCTTGCGGACAAAAGATTTCTTGCCATGCAGAAAAATATCAAAGTTACCTACGAGGTTCTTCTTCCGGAGAAATCCAATATTCCCTCTTCGGAACTGAGCAGTATATTTTTCAACCTGCTGGATAATGGAATAGAAAGCTGCAACGCTTCCGGTTCTGAAGCACCGTTTATCTCTGTAACATCAAAAATGTCCGCCGGTTTTCTTACTGTCCACATGAAAAACAGCAAAGATCCGAAAAAAACATTCAACCACAAAACATCCAAAAAAGATATCCCCAACCATGGATTCGGCCTGTCCATAATTGAAGATATCTGTGAAAAAAATGATGGCAGCTGTCAGTGGATCGACAATGGGGATACCTTTGATTCAGTTGTTATGTTGAGGTACCAATAAGATTCAGCGAACACATATCCTTATCTTTCAATTACGCTGCATAATGCTCCACACCTTTGAAGTCACTTGAAGTATCGAAATGCTTATCGACATTCAGAATTTCATCAACTCCAGCTTCTTCTCCCTCGTCAGCTGCTTGATCCGGTACTCCCTGCTCATAGCCTCTTCCTTTGTGGCAAAGCCTTCGTAGTACACCAGCTTCACCGGTCTCTTGGCCCGGGTATATTTGGCACCTGCCTTGCCTCCATTGTGCGCTTTCATCCGCCTGGCAAGGCAGTTTGTCCAGCCGGTGTAGAGCGTGCCGTCTGCACACTGCACGATGTATGTGTAGTTCATAGCAGTCTCCTCTTTTGTGCAAATATTCTATGTAAAGACAGCCGCCAGCATTTCTTCAGCAGCCATCCTTCTATACTCAAGCAGCCGGCACAATTCTTGTATTTCACTTATAACAAAGATAAAGCAGGCTGGGATTCCGGCTGCGGATTTTCCCACCTGCTTTATTATACGTTCATTTTTTATTTCTGTGAATATGAATTGTGAAACAAAAGAACCTACTCCATCACACAATTCTTCAGTTTATAAACCTCTCCGTCAACTTCCGCTGTTTCCACCTTCACAGTCTGCTCATCCGTCTCCGGATAATACCTGGTGGAAAAAACAACTTCTCCACCATTCACATAGATCTCCACTGCTGTGGTATCTGCAAGGATTCTGAGAGCTTCAACCTTACCGGATGGAATATGCGCCTTACGCACTTTTCGCCCTGCGCCAGCTTTTTCGGAGAGAGCTAATGAAATATTTCCGTCCTGATAATCCAGGAAAAGGTTTTCCCCAAGGCTTATCTTGCCCTGCTCACCTTTGACCTTAATATCCAGATCAAATGGTCCATTAACCGGAAGCTCCACATCAGAACCGCTGACAGAAATCCCATCCATTCTAAGTCCGTTCAGTTCTTCCACCGGATACTGATAAAGCATTGCATTCTTATAAGTAACTTCCCGCGGAACAGTAAGACAATGCTGCCAGCCTTCTGTCTCAGCAGTTGGATTCACATACTCTTCATCAGCATCCGGCATTCCCATCCAGCCGATGATGATCCTTCTGCCTTTTCCATCCTGGAATGTCTGTGGTGCATAGAAATCAAAGCCGTAATCCCATTCCCGGAAATCTTTTTCCTCCGGCTTATCATCCTTCAGGATAAAATATCCGGACTGGTAAATATTCTGGAAACGGTACTCCTCTCTTGTCAGTCCCTGGGGAGAAACTGAAAGCACCTCCTGGTCACCCAGTGCAAAGAAATCCGGGCACTCCCACATGTATCCGAATGTATTCTCTGTAGTAAGGTCACGATCAAATGTCCAGTTCTTCAGATCATCAGATTTATAAAAAAGGACTGCACCTTTGTCGCTTTTCTGGCGGCCTCCCAGAATCATATGGTACTTTTCTCCGTCCTTCCACACCTTCGGGTCACGGATATGACAGGTGTAATTTTCCGGATAATCCGTCCAGGAAATGGCCTCTTCTTTTGTTCCAAAACGGATGCCGTCCTCACTCTCCACGTGGAGAGTGCTGGAACAACGTCCGTTGTTAATGTAATCATAATCTCCATCCATCTTCACATTCCCTGTATAAAAAAGATGAAGTTTATCCTCCTCTGCAAGTGCAGAGCCTGAGTAAACACCATGACAGTCATAAACACTGTCAGGCAGAAGCGGAACACCCTCATATCTCCAATTGATCATATCCTCACTGGAATAATGTCCCCAGAATTTCAGACCGCCGTTGGCTTCAAAAGGAGAATACTGAAAAAACACGTGATATCTTCCCTTATACCAGCATAATCCATTTGGATCGTTCAGCCATCCGGTCGGCGGCATCAGATGATGTGTCAGGCGGCTCTTCTGCATCGCCATTCCTACTGCTGCCGTTTCCTCGATTTTTCTTACTTCCTCCGCAAGCACTTTTGTCAGAGAACTCATTATTTTACCTCCAGTACCTCAGAACCGTTGTTTACTGTTCCTTCTGTAAGCATTTTTACTTCTTCGTAATCATCTGTATTTGTTACGATCAGCGGTGTGGTCACATCGTAACCAGCCTTCCTGATCTCCTCCATGTCAAAAGTGATCAGTGTCTGGCCTTTTTTGACCTGGTCGCCGTCTTTTACATGTGCTGTGTAGAATTTACCGCCAAGCTCAACGGTATCAACTCCGATATGGATCAGCAGTTCCAGACCACTGTCTGTTGCAAGGCCGATCGCATGTTTTGTGTCAAAAATTGTAGAAACTGTTGCATCGCAGGGTGCTTTTACCTCACCTTTGGACGGAATCACTGCCATGCCCTTTCCAAGGACTTCTGATGCAAAGGTCGCATCTTTTACTTCTGAAAGCGGGATCGCAGTTCCCTCAAGCGGGCTATAGAGAGTCTGCACACCGCTCTCAACTGTTTTTTTCTCCGCAGATTTCATCTCAGCATTCTCTGCCGGAGCACCTGCCTTTTTCTCTGTTTCAATATTTTTCCCAGCTGTTTCCTGTACTTCGTCTTTATATCCGAACATCCATGTGAGTACAAAAGCCACACCAAATGCGATGACAAACATGAGTATATAAGAAACCGGATTATTCAGGCACAGCAGGATTCCGAAGATACCGGTAACGCCTGTTCCTGTAGCACCAAGACTGGCGATGGAAGCAAAAAGTGCTCCGCATGCACCACCCAGGCAGCCCATGATAAACGGCTTTCCAAAGCGAAGGTTTACACCGAAGATCGCCGGCTCTGTGATTCCCATACATGCGCTTAATGCAGACGGAACAGCCATAGATTTGACCTTCTGGTTCTTTGATTTCAGGCCTACGGCAAGAGCCGCACCACCCTGTGCAATATTGGCTGCAGATGCAAGCGGCAGCCAGTAGGTAACGCCGAATTTAGCGAGCTGTCCAAGGTCAATGATGGTGTACATATGATGAACACCTGCAACAACTGTCGGTGCATAAAAAGCACCCATGATAAAGCTTCCGATTCCGAATGGCAGAGCGATCAGCCACTGGATTCCATCCAGAAGTCCGTTCTCAACTGTTACGAAAATCGGTCCGATAATGGAAAGTGTAAGATAGCCGGTTACAAAAACGCTGACAAGCGGTGTTACAAAAAGATCGAACATTGCAGGTACGACTTTATGAAGTCTCTTCTCAATCTGTGCCAGTACCCAGACTGCAATGATAACCGGGATTACATGTCCCTGATATCCAACCATGTCAATGGAGTAAAGTCCGAACCATACTTTCTGTGTGGCCTGTACGCCTTCCGTGGCAACTGTCCAGGCGTTCTGCAGATTCGGATGGATCATGATCATACCGATAACCGCACCAAGGTAAGGGTTGGCGCCGAATACTTTTGCACCACTGTAAGCGATGAGGATCGGCAGGAATGTGTATGCTGTATTACTGAAAAGCTGTGCAAATACATAAATGGAACCGTTGGTATTAATGTTCAGGAAGCCGTTGTTTACCATGAAGTTCAAAGCTTCCATTATTCCCATCAGGAATCCGCTGGCTACGATAGCCGGGATGATCGGGACAAAAATATCTCCAAGAGTCTTAATGAGTCTCTGTACTGGATTGGCCTTGGATGCTGCCACCTGCTTCAGCTCTTCCTTGCTGCTCTCGGAAACCCCGGCGATCTGGATGAACTCATCATAAACCTTGTTTACAACTCCTGTTCCAAGAATGATCTGCATCTGTCCCTGTGCGAAGAATACACCTTTTACTCCGTCGATATTCTCCACGTATTCCTTGTCTGCCTTGTCATTATCTGCAATGACCAGACGAAGTCTTGTTGCACAGTGGGCTGCAGAAATGATGTTTTCTTTCTTTCCTACATGATCATAGATTTCCTGTGCGGTCTTTCTGTAATCCATGTCCATCCTCCTTTTCTGCTGCTGCCTGATTTTTTATCAGTAGCCTCTTTTTACTTTTCTTTTTTGTGGATCAGATGATGCATATCGTTATAACTCAGATATGATCGTTATCTCTATCTTTTTTGTGATCCATTATTTATGTTTTTATGAGATTGATTCCATATGTTTTTAACTATTAAAAATATTGTTTTTGTCTATATTTTTTA
>NZ_QRNF01000068.1 GCF_003474435.1 Ruminococcus sp. AF46-10NS | reverse complement strand
ATCTCACAAAGCCCTCGGCGTTTGAGAGCGAAATACACCCATCGCACAAACTTCGTTTATGCTCTGCGTATTTCGCCCTTGCAGGGGGCTATTATAGCCGGAAACGGCAGTAAGTTCGTAAACGGATGCCAATGCATCCACTCACAAATAATATGGCAGAATTTACTTTGCCGGAGACAAGGAGGGAGTGCCTATCGGAAGAAATTCATTTATTCAAATGACAAGACTAAGCAATGTAAAAGGCAGGATTACTTATATATCCAGTCATGCAAAACAGGAAAATCTTTATGCGGTTTATGAAACTACAGAACGGAAATTTTGGAGAGAACTTGCAAAGTGTAATCAGGAAGAATTTGCAAAAAGCGGAACAGAAGGAAAATGCATTGAAGCACGAGAACTGATCATTGCTTTGCCAGAGAGTTTTACAGAATATCAGCCTGACAGATTGCTACAGCTTTTTACAAATCATTTTAAACAGAATTATGGAGCGGAGTGTATTGCTGCTCTGCACCACAATAAAAGGCATAGATTTAAAGTATTTGCAGAAAGTGGCAGAACCTATATTCATCAATATTGCTAAGGGATATGGCTTAGGAAATTTGCCAAAAACAGATATTTTGAATGCTAAAGTTGAAATCCCTATCAATGAAGATGGAACTTTTAATATAAATGTTCAGATGGAGCTTGCAGAAAAGTATTCGATTATAGAGGAACAGAAGAATATTCTTTTGGAGAAAAGAAGAAAAATGAAGAATATATCTGTTGTTCTTCCAGAAGATGAAAATATGAAATGGGCACATCCATTGGTTACGGATTTATTTTATCCGAAAGGTGGAAATGCTGACTTTACAAAAACATGGGTGTCAAGAAATAAAGGAGATGTGCCATTGTATTCAGGTACTACTACTGGTGAATATGCTAAAGTAAATACTGCAGAGTATTCAGGGGAATATTTGACATGGTGCATCGATGGATTAGCTGGTTATATTATGTATCATAATGAGAAGTTTAGTATAACATGCCATAGAGGAGTTTTGTTGCCAACAGATAAATGTACGGGTATTGATTTGAGATATATTAAATATGTGTTAGAACCTATTTTCAGAAAACGAAAAAAAGGTAGGGAAGGTGACTTGGGAAAGAATGAATATACGTCACTGAAACCTATAGCGATAAAAAGAATGAAAGATACTATACCGATTCCTATTTCTGATGATGGAAAATATGATCTTCAAAAACAAAAAGAATTAGCAGATAAGTATGAGCAAATAGATGATATTAAAAAAAAGTATATCTCAAAAAATTTTAACACTATCAGAAATAGTAGTATTGTAGGAAGGAAGTATTGAAATGGCGCGCGAAAAAAAAGATGGCCGACATATAAATTTGTATATTGAGCGTGAAATAATTGAATCATTGGAGAAATATTGCGAAAAAGTGGGACAAACGAAAACGGTTGCTATAGAAAGAGCGTTGAAGCAATATTTGGCGGAGTTTCAAAAAGATAAAGAGAAATAATAATATATCGGTAAATTTACAGCCTATATTAAAAAACGTCGCTAAGATACATTAGGTATATAGTTAGTGGATGAGTTAATCTTTCGTATTATGGGAACATATAATTGAAATCTTTAAAATGCCGTACCAATTGTGCGGAAAATGGGGAAGAATATGGCAAATAATGAAATTCAAGGTTATGAACCGTTAGTTGATGAATTAAAACAGTTAATACATAAAAAGCAATATCATGTATTAAAGACAATAAATGCAGAAACTATAAATCTTTATTGGGAAATGGGAGAAGAAATTTATAAACAGCAACAAGAAAAAGGTTGGGGAAAATCTATTGTTCAGATTCTGGCGCAAGAATTACAAAAAGAATTTCCAGGAGCAAAAGGGTATTCAGCTGCAAATTTATGGAGAATGAGAAATTTTTATTTAACATATCGTAAATCAGAAAAACTCGCACCGTTGGTGCGAGAAATTAGTTGGAGTAATAATATCATTATTATGGAAAAATGCAAGGATGATTTAGAACGAGAGTTTTATATTCAAATGGCAAAGCGTTATGGTTGGACAAAACGAATTTTGACAAATTTTATCGAGACAAGGACTTATGAAAAATATTTACTGAATCAGACAAATTTTGATTTAACGGTATCAGAGGATAGAAGAGTACAAGCAAAACTAGCTGTGAAGGATGAGTATACCTTTGATTTTGCAGAATTGTCTCCAGAGTATTCGGAACATGAATTGGAGATGCAATTAGTCAATAATATAAGGGCGTTTCTAATTGAGATGGGTGGGGATTTTACATTTATAGGAAATCAATATCATCTGATGGCAGGAAATAGAGATTTATATATAGATCTTTTATTATTTCATAGACGATTAAGAAGTCTCATCGCTATAGAACTAAAAATTGGAGAGTTTGAAGCTGAATATGCAGGAAAAATGCAATTATATCTGACGGCATTAGATGAACAAATAAAGTTACCTGATGAAAACCCATCAATTGGCATTATTATATGCAAAAGCAGGATAAGACATATGTAGAATATGCTTTGAAAAATATTAATATGCCGATTGGTGTAGCTACATACCAGTTACGAAATACATTACCTGAAGAGATGAAGGAAATGTTACCAGAACCAGAGGAGATTGTGAAAAGATTAAAATTATTTGAGAAATTATAAAATGGATTGATAGTTAAGATATTGGAAATATTTACCTAAAATAATGAATTCGCGTTATAAACAATAGTTATCTTGTATAAATGAGAAGGAGAAGCATATGGCATTAGCAAAATGGTATAAAATAGATTTTCATACTCATACACCGGAAAGTAAGTGCTTTCCGGACAAAGAAGTGACGCCAAAAGAGTGGCTAAAGACTGCTAAGGATTCAGGGCTTAATGCAGTTGTAGTAAGCGATCATAATTCCGTTGGTTGGATTAGAAAAATAGAAGAAATAAAGACAGAATTTGAAGATGAAAAATTTAAGATATTTTATGGAATAGAACTTTGCGTTTCATCAGATTTTACACATTTTCTCATCATTTTTGATGATAAGATGTCTGTAACTGAAATTGAAGATGCAGTTGTTCAATACCTAGTCTTATTTACTCACTTGTTGTAAAATCTATAAGAAAGATGAAAAGCAAACGTCAAATTATTATTGTTACGCACAACCCGAACATTCCTGTATTGGGGGATGCAGAAGGGATTATTGTTCTTGAACGTAACAATCAGGGGAAAGTTACTTTTAGAAAAAATAAAAAGGCTGGATGTATTGAGGAAAAGCTTATTAGAGAAGGAATTTGTGAAATTATGGAAGGGGGAGAGGATGCTTTCCGTAAACGAGAACAGAAATATCAATACAAATAATAAATATACGAGACTTATATATTGTCTCTTGTAGTTTATTATGAAATAAAGGATAATTTTACTTTTTGATGGTAAAATACAGTGCTAAGAACTTCAAAAATAAAAAAGTAATATGTTCACCAATAAAAAAGAGTTGTCAAATAGTTTTTTGATGGTTATAATGAAGTGGCAACAAATTGGCAACAGAAAATCAGTGAGCCAAAATAATATATGCAACAGAAATGAAATAATGGCAAAAAAGATATAAAACTTAAACAAATATATTTAGTAATAGTTTTGGACTTGCCGAGTTTGAATAACGGACAAAAAACCTCGGATGCCCATTTTACAAGAGTTTCCGAGGTTTTGTTATGTCTGTTGGCTCTATTTTGGCTCTATTTAAGAAATTTTGATAGGTAAAAACGTCGACGGATTAAAAAATATAGGATTTGAGCAACCAAACAAAAAACATAGATATAATAAATCCGATTGTGGCACTTAGTAAAGCTGAAAGCAGTTGCTGATAAGGACGTTTTCCTTTTTCTTGTGCTTTTTCAATTTCATCTAATTGCTTTCCTTCGGTGAATGCCACAATTTCTTTGTACGTCATAATATCATTTTCTTTTTTGAACTTTTCTACTCTTAAAGCGTAATATATCATAATTAAGAAAAGAATTCCCCAAACGATATATCCACAATATCCTAAAAATACTGCCAATGGCACAGCTGCAATGACAGTTAATATTAAAAGTACTGTAAAAATAGCTCCATCACGATTAAATTTCTGTATAGCTTCTTTGCTAATTTCTTCTTTCATAGTAGTAATATCTCCTTTGATTAGTTGATCAAGAGAGATGTGAAATGTTGAACTTAACAGTAGCAGGCTATGAATATCTGGATAACTTTTATCATTTTCCCAATTAGAAATAGTTTGTCTTGTGACATATATTTTTTCTGCAAGTTCTTCCTGAGATAAATTCATATCTGTTCGATATCTTTTTATCTGTTTATACAGTTCCAATGCGCGTCCTCCTTTTTACGTGTTTTTTCTCTCGACCTAGACATATCGTATTAAATGTTAGTAAATGATTCTATCAAAATGCTTTTACATAGAGTAAATTCAATAGTCAAAGGTCTTTTACATAGTAGAATGAGAGGTTATATCTATTGTGGAAATACTTTTACAGTAATTCTGTTGGTTCCTTTTTTGACAACCATATTATCATCTACTAGATGATTTTTTATATCTTCCATGTTCTGCTCAATCTCAGTGATAGTTTCTGCATAATTATCTTCGGCACTCAATTTATTCTTGGAGTTTTCCAGATTTTCTTTTATTTGCTTTGCTTTAAGATAGGTGCAAAGTTTATTGTTGATAGCAGCGTTCTGAAAAGAAAATTTCACAGTAGAAGGGATAAACTCTCCATTTTCATCTCTTTCTGCTTCAAATTTCATATCTACTTGCTCATCTAATTTAAACAGTAAAGAAAGTACATCAGATACAGTTTCTATATCAAAATCCATGAATAGATTAATGCTGATGCCAAGAGCGTTTGTGATTTTCAGTAATTGATCCGGCTTTGGATTGCGAATACCATACTCATACTTTTTGATAGTAGCCGGATTTATGCCGGAAAGATTTCCCAACATTTCTTGTGATATTCCACGTATATTCCGATAATATTTGATTTTTTCTCCGACAGTCATAGTGTTTCTCCTTTTTGTGCTTTGTGGGTATAGAGATAGTTTAGCACATTGGGACACATTTGTGTATAAAAATTTATGAAAAATACTTGACGAACACAAATGTGTACTATATAATACGAATTACAAGGAACACAAAAGTGTACTAAGATTAAAGAGGAAAGGAGAAATGAATATGGAGAATACGATGAAAATGTATATTACCGCAGATGAAGTTGCTGAATTACTCGGAGTATCTAGAGGGTATGCATATAAAGTTATTCGAGGACTGAATGATGAGTTGAAAGCAAAGGGATTTCGAGTGATTTCAGGGAAAGTGCCAAGAAAGTATTTTCAGGAAAAATATTATGGAATGGTTGTTTAGAAGAAAGAGGGGATGAAGATATGCCGGCAACAAGAGACGGAAAATTATGGCGCAGTCAGTTTTATTATAAAGACTGGCAGGGAGTACGCCGCAAAAAGAACAAACGAGGTTTTAAGACAAAAGGAGAAGCAGATGAATGGGAAAGAAACTTTCTTCAGCAACAGCAGAAGAATCTGGATATCAGTTTTGAGAATTTTGTAGAAATTTATTTTGCGGATATGGAGAACCGTTTACGGGAAAGCACGATTATTAATAAGCGATATGTGTTTGACTTGAAAGTAACTCCGTATTTCAAACATAAGAAAATGTGTGAAATTCGAACTTCAGATATCAGAGCATGGCAGAATGAGTTGATTAAAAAGGGATATGCTCCGACTTATCTGAAAAGTATTAACAATCAGTTGGCAGCGCTTTTTAATTATGCTGTACGCTATTATGATCTGCGTGATAATCCTTGCAGAAAAGCAGGAAGTATCGGAAAGAGCAAGGCTGATGAAATGGATTTTTGGACAAAACAGGAGTTCAAAGAGTTCTTGCCATCTATGGATAGTAAGCCTGAAGCAAGAATGGCATTCCTGCTCTTATATTGGACTGGTATGAGAATTGGAGAATTGCTTGCTTTAACTTATGAAGATATAGACTTAGAAAAACGTTGTATCACGATTAACAAGTCATATCAGCGTTTGAACGGTAAGGATATGATCACGCCGCCGAAGACTCCGAAAAGCAATCGTCAAATATCTATTCCGCCATTTTTAGCGGAAGAATTAAAAGAATATTGCAGTATGTTGTATGGAATAACGGCAAATGAAAGAATGTTTCGATTTACAAAATCATTCATGGAACATGAAATGGTTCGGGGGATAAAAGAAACAGGTGTTAGACGTATCCGTCTGCATGATTTAAGACATTCTCATGCGTCATTGTTGGTTGAAATGGGATTTCAGCCATTGGCGATTGCAGAACGGTTGGGGCATGAGAAGATTGAGACTACCTTGAACACATACTCACATTTGTATCCCAATAAACAAGCAGAATTGGCAGAGAAGTTGGAAATTGCCAATGGAGAGGAGTAGCTATGAGCGGAGTACACAAATACCCAACAATCAGTTTTCGTATTTCTCCAAGAGAGAGGGACGAAATAGAAGCAAAAATCAAAGCGAGCGGTATGCAGAAAAAAGATTATTTTGTACGTTCCTGCATTTATAACAAAGTGTGCGTAGTCGGGAAAAAAGAAGTGATATATCAACTGGTTGAGGAATTACAACTTATGCAGTACAACATTGCGGAAATCCTAAAGCAATTTGAAGAGCAGGAAATCCTGTTATCAGACGAAGGATTGGAGCAGATGAAAAATGACTGTCTGGATATGCTGAAAGCCATTATATGGATGTTAGACGGAGCAAAGTATCTTTGGCAGGGAACTGAAAAAAGTCCTGACAGCGGCAACTGTTAGGACTTACGAAAAATCGGATAACCTTTGTTATCAAGATATTTACAAAATCAGTATAACAGAGGTTCTCCGCAGAAACAACAGAATTTTTGAATGGAGGACTTTATGGAAGAACAGAAAATTGAATTAAAAATTATCAATATGGCAGATATTCAATCGCAGGAAATTGAATGGTTGTGGTATCCGTTTATCCCTTATGGGAAATTGACAATTATTCAAGGCGATCCGGGAGATGGAAAAACAACACTTGTATTGAATCTTGCAGCCAAATTATCAAAGGGTATCGGACTTGATGAAGATATGCAGGTATCAGAGCCTATGAATATTATTTATCAGACTGCCGAGGATGGATTAGCAGATACAGTTAAGCCAAGACTTGAAGTGGCAGATGCTGATTGTGAGAAAATTATGGTTATTGACGAAAGCGAAAAATCTCTTTCTATGATAGATGAACGTTTGGAACAGGCGATTGTTCAAACCAATGCACGATTACTTATTTTAGACCCGATACAAGCCTATCTGGGTGGCGGAATGGATATGAACCGGGCAAATGAAGCAAGAGATATGACTAAGAAATTAGGACTTTTAGCAGAGAAGTATAAGTGCGCGATTATCCTAATTGGTCATATGAATAAGGCTGCCGGAAACAAGGCGGCATATCGAGGAATGGGTTCGATTGACTTTTTTGCAGTAGCAAGAAGCGTTCTTTTAGTCGGCAGAATAGAGGGACAGAAAAATACAAGAGCAGTTGTGCAGATAAAGAATAACCTTGCCGCATTCGGACATTCAAAGGCATTTGAACTGACGGAAGAAGGCTTTCATTGGCTGGGCGATTATGAAATTACGGCAGACGAATTGTTGGGAGGAATCACCCCGAAAGCAAATAAAAAGGAGCGGGCAAAACAACTCATTTATGAACTGGCAGAAACAAACAGCGTGGTAAAAAGTGAGGATATTGTTAACCTTGCCGAAGAAAAAGGAATTTCAAAACGAACATTGGAAAATGCGAAAAAAGAGTTGGGTATTAAAGGAAAACGGATTGGAGAATCATGGTATTGGAAACTTGATGAAATCGTGAAACCGTAGATAAGAACGCAACAATGCAGAGTGTATAGAAATTGCAGAGACGTAAATGTAAGGTTGCAAAAACTAGCACGAGTATTAGAGGTATTATTTCAAGAGAGGTTATTGGTAATATACTTGTGCATAGGGATTATTCAAGTGCATATCCAGCAAAGGTGATTATCGAAAAGGATTGGCTGAGAACAGAAAATTGGTGTATTCCTAGACGCCATGGAAATATTATGAGTGATGAGTTTACTCCTTATCCAAAGAATCCTTTAATTCAGCAATTTTTTGCTAATATTGGTAGAACAGATACTATTGGTTCGGGAGTAAGAAATCTTTACAAGTATACACCGATGTATTCAGATGGTGGTAAGCCAGAGCTAATTGAAGATGATGTATTTAGAATTAATATACCATTAGACAGAATAGCTGCCGATGAAGCAACAGAACAGAAAATATTATCTGAAAGAGAACAGAAAATTTATAATATGATTTGCGAGAATCTGCATTTGTCAGTTGAACAGGTAATGGTAGAATTGGATATATCAAGATCAACAGTGTTTAGAGATTATGCGAAAATTAAGAAAGTAACAGGTGCCGTTTACGATAAAAAGACTTCAACATGGACATTGCAATGAGACAGTCTCAAGTTAGTCTCAATAAAGTCTCATGAATTTTGATACTTGATGAGACTGAAGAAAATCTAAAAACGTGATAAAATTGGGACTTTTAGCGTGTTGGAAAAATTTAGTCTCAAGTCAGTCTCAACTTAGTCTCATTTTTAAAGTGAGATTATGAGACTGAGTTGAGACTAAAAATGATTAATGAATTTATATGATTTATCGATTGGAGAAGATAAAATGAATCAATTTCTATCTATAGCATTAAAAACACATTTTGAAAGTCTGAAGGTTAGCGGCAAGGGAGAAAATTATTGGCAATGTTATCAAGCTTTTTTAAATTACTGTGATATATATGGAGATTGTGATCTTAAGGATTTGTTTAATAATAAATTATTAAGGCAGGATATAGTGTGCGCATGTGCGTCATATTATAATTCTAGCGCAAAGGCACATAGAAAAGAGGCAGTTAATAGATTTTTGTCTGCAATCGATTTGTTCTATAAAAACTATATAAAAAAGATGGGTGGGATAGAATGTAGCGCACTTGAAGGTGGATGTAGGAACAATGAAATGATTGAAGATATTGAAAAATGTCTCAATACAAAATTAAAAGCAAGAAATATATTGTCCGATAGATGATAAGATTGAAATTGAGATAATAAAAAATTTGCAATAAT
>NZ_QRNF01000067.1 GCF_003474435.1 Ruminococcus sp. AF46-10NS | reverse complement strand
TAACTTTCTTAAATGGTGCTGTAAGATAATGCGGAAGAACATAGAAATCAATCAAATCAAGCCCTGCATCATCTTCTTGTGAGTAGTCCTCCGGCTTTTCATCCATTTGCTCGATATATTGGATGCTTGGAGCGCATATAATTGCGCCTGCCGACTCGCCGATCATCAATTTTCCATTTACCAATTCCTTTTTCAGCAACCCATCAGTTCTTGTTTTACGGAGTTGGTCCATAAGAAAGAAAGAATTTCCGCCGGTAAAATATATCACATCTGCATCTTCAAAAACAGACTGTATCGTTGAATAAGCCTCCGTTGAAATATCAATTTCAGTTACGATTGCTCCCAACTTTTTGAATAATTTTCGAGCCGAGCCGACATAACCGGTGTAGCCTTCACGCAACGAAGCTGTTGGAATAAATGCGACTTTCTTATTTTCAATTTCTTCTTTTATCAGACTTCCTACACTTGAAAAGTGCGAACATAAAAATAGTTTCATCAATATTCTCCTTTATAAATACCGATTTGTTACTCACATGATATCATATTTTTTCTTCAATTACATCCACCTAATTTTAATATACTGCCTGTCGACTTGCTTCTGTAACCAGCATCCGATTAATCTTCTCCTGCATTGTTTCCTTTGCATTTTCATTGAAATGATAACGGACAACATAGACTGTCTGCCCGATTTTCTTTGTAAATGTGTTACCCTCTGTTTTTGTATTCATCATTTTTTCCATAATCATTTTTCCTTTCTTTTGGAGCCCCAGCAGAGAGTCATTCCATTGGTCTCTGTCAGAACATTATTCTTTAAATCAGGCCCAAAATGGGCACTTCCAGTTTCACAGGCTACCTATATATAGCCTTTTCATTTTTGCTTGCAAAAAGCCTTGTGATCACAGCACTTTTTTAACGTAAAAAGCGTTTTAATATGATACAGCCAACGACAAGAAGCATATCTAACAAATATCATTGTCTATCACTTCTGTTTTCTCTGCCGATATCTCTCTGGTTAATGCCTAATAATCTTCCCTGCCAGACAAGACGATAAGTACAGCGTTTGCTTCTATCGTGTTTCCAAATACTTTCTTCCATCATACGATGGTTCTTCATCAAGTTCCAGTCCGTGACGTTTACAGATATCTAAAAACATTGTCCGGCAGGCAGAATCGGCTGCAGATTCAAAATTTTATTATTCAAAATAAATAAAAATGGATTCCACCAAAATACCCATCACCAAAAATGTACTGGACACTTCTATTCATTATATTTGCACCAACAACTTGAAGTTATCTTCCTGCTTACGACTTTCCAACAACATAAACTCCAAATATCATTTTGATAATATAAAGATACTTCTTTCTTACCCCAGAGCAAGATCCACCCCGGTAATACCATATCGCTATTTTAGCAATACGGCATTTTTCGGATGTTGGAATCTTGCTGAGGATTGTGCTCCCCAGTTCCTCACATTCAGCATAAATATATAATTGGTTCCTCGAATTTCTTCGGTCACAGCACAGGGAGAAAAAATAGGCTAAACAGCCCTATATCCCTGTGAAATCACCATGTGATTAAAAAATAGCAAGGACAGGAAGTGTGGATACACTTCCGCAAAATTGCCAATTTCGGAGCCATATCCAAAATTGAAAAATACATAAAAATCAAAAATCCGAAACCTTACTTGATATCCAAATTTATAGTTTTTACAGATTACAAAAAAACCAATATGAAAATTTTACAAATTTTGTACCACCTGTAAAATTCCCATATTGGTTTTCATTCAGCTTTTATGGATTTGGAATATTCTATGTTTTCAAATATTTTACTTTGAGCAAAAAACAGCTCTATAAACTTTTATCATTGCATTTTCTGGTATAATTTCATCAACTCTCCCACACAATCTGTTTCCGTCATTTTTGTACTAAAGCCATAACAGCTTTATCATTTGCAGTATGTGCTCGCCGTAACTCGGCTGGCATTGTTAAAGGATCATATAAAGCCGCAAGATTACTATTAGGATATAATGTTCTTGCTTTCAAAATTTCCTGCGCCGATTTTTCAATTTGTTCCCGATTCTTCTCCGTTACTACAGGCCACGGAAAATTATTATACACTATTGTGTTTGAATAACTATAATCACTTTTTAATCTTCCACACACTGCTCGCATCCATGCGTTCCCTCAAGCGAATAGTAATTAGTATCGTCAAATGTTTTCAAAGCAAATGTTTGGAACATTTCATTACCATCAATATCATCGTAGTTAATATTGAACCACTTGGGAATTCCATCTTCTGTACTTTCATAATCTGATTCTCGTATTTCTATTATGTGTTCTTTCCATTTTTGAACATCTGGAGAATTCGAATAAGCAACCTGAATTGTTTTCCTCTCATTAGGCTTTAAAAGTTGAAATAGATACTTATCAAAGATAATTACATTCAAAATAGGATAGATGCTCACATTCTCAAGCGAAATAGTAACATTCTTGTGTTTTGGATAAGTAGATGTACCATACAAATTAAAACCTTCTGCAGTTCCAGATATTTGTTGGTTTAATCCATCGATATTTATTGAAAATATTGGCTGAAGCTCTTTTTTACGAGATTCAATTGCCTTATCCTTTTCAATCTCTGCAAAGTGTTTTGTCTGTAATGTGGCAACAATACTGACTATGATAGTTCCTGCAAACGCTAAATATGCACCCAAAAATGAAAGCCAATCTTTTTTCTCTAAATTTACTCCAGCTGTTATAAATCCATTCCCTTTAAATGAAAGATATATACATATGTATGCTCCTACCAATGCAACAAGCGAAATTAAGAGCCACTTTTTGTTCTTTGAAAAAAAGGTTAGCTTATCTTGTTTCTTTGTGTTTTTCAATGAATTACCCCCATTTACTCATTAGCATTAAGAGCGTTCATAACCTCTTTAACAACTTTACCGTCCCATCCAACGCAAAGCATTTCTTTAGTTATGATAGCTTTATAGACCGGATTTTTTTCGACTATATACCAAAGATAACGCAAGATAATAATATAATCATCAAAGTTATCCTTTACTTTATCCGCTACATTCTTACGCCACTCATCTGAAAATTCTTTGCCTGAATAAATATCGTTTAAATCCTTACATATGAAGTTGATTGCTCCGCCTATGCCCGGAAGTTCGTTTTCATTTGCATCAAGGCTTGGATTTTCAGCAATTTTTACATGAAGCAGTAAATGCTCAAGTAAATTGCAGTAAACAAGCCTAGCCGCTTTTTGATACTCAAAAGGATTATTAGCTGCAAATTTATCGTTACAAAGCATTATTGCCTTGTCTTCATCAATATGATGACAGAACAGTCCTTCATTGGTTCGAGTAACCAAAGAATTTTTTATTTTGCAAGCAGTATCTTTGAAGTAGTTGTGTTTTGCAGAACCGTATTTTTTGAGCAATGCAGAAACAATATCTTGATAACTCATTTTCAGCATTGATTCATAATATGAAGTCCCGTCCATCGGCTTAACCTTGCTTTCTATAAAAGCAATTTCTTCATCTGAAAGCCCATATTTTTTATAAAGTTGTAAATCTATATCGTGAACGGACTTAGTCCAGTCAATATCGGAGTGTTTTGTAAAATCTTGCATAGGAACATATGACCAAGTTTCACGAGGGTTGTCTTGTGTAACTTTTAGTGCTCCTAAAAGTGTTCGTAAAAATTTGGACTTGATATATTTTAATGTTGCTTCTGCTTCATAAACGGTCTCATATTTACCAATACTTAAAAAAGTAACAGTATGACCGACCACAGGTCGACCGACCACAGGTGTTGATAATACTTCGCCAATTGCACCGGAACCATTTGATTTAGGAATAAATACTTTGTAATAATCTATATTATCCGGAAGTTTTACATAACTCCTCTTAATCCATTTAGAACAACGGGTATTTTCTTTTCTTCCGTAAATTTGTATATAATCCGCACCATCTGTAGGACATTCATCAAAAAATAATTCTGGAAAAGTATCAAATACATTCGTCCCAACATCATATTTATGCCCTTTGCTTGGACGAGTTATTGCCCATTCATTCTCATTGTATAACTCATCGGTAAGCTTATATAAATCTCTCGGATATACTAAGGTCGCAAATGACAAGAAATCTTCTCGTTGAATTACTTTATTCACTATTGATTTAAGTTCTTTGTATGGCGAGAAGAAACCTATTATGTCAAATTCTGCATTGTTATCCCAATAAGTGATGGCAATTCCACCTTTGACATCAACGGAAGGAAAAATTTTTGTACTATCTGCCTCATAATCAACAACTTTGTAATGTTGATTATTAAGCATTTTATTATTCCATTCTTTTGGTGTCTTACCGGCATTAAACAAAAAACGTCCCGGATGGATGAATGTGCCTTTATCACTCAAGGCCATGCCCATATCAATAAACAAATGATATATAGGATCTTTACCATTACCATTACCATTGTTTTCACTTTGATAAGGCGGATTACCAACTACTGCATCGAACTTCATTTCTTTCACATCCTTTTTCCAGTAGGAGCCTTTCATCACACGCTTTTTGAATTGCTCCGGTTTGTTTTTTAGCATATTTACAAGGTCATCAAAATAATGAGCGTTGCACTTAACATCACTGTAACCGCAAAGAGTTCTTCTGGTGATAGATTTTGCCATAGGTGTTTTACAAATGACATAGACATTATCCCTTATAACTTCATTCCAGAAATATTGACACTCTTCGGGAGTCCAGTCGTCATCGCTCATACCACCCGTACGCTGCTTGTAAAAGCTGTAAGCAACATACAAAGGATACAGACCTGTCTTAGAGTTAATCTCAAGTATCTTTGAATTTTTAGCAAATACAGCCTCCGTAACTTCACCATGGTCAACGAAGCGAGGTTCTTCAAGTCGATGCTTTTTCTCCTGAGTATCCTCTTCAAATTTATCATTATAGAAGCACCACCCGCCGAGAGTTTCAGACATATGCATATTCACAACTCTCCACGGAGTAAGAACAGTTTCTTTGTCGGGATTCTTGAAATGACGGAATATCTCCGCTATTTGAATAACACGTCTTGTCGGTGTTTCCCTGTCGGCGGCTGCCGCAAGCCTTCTGATACGCTTACCTGCCGCAATAAATACGTCTCGATCATAATACTTAGTGAACTCGGTAAATATCTTTTTACTTACACCTGTAGGCATAAATTCTTTCCAAGATTCATCATCAATAATATCAACAAAACTGTTAATATCGATATCTTCCTCAATCGGGACATCCGCACCGTAAATCATAAGTGGCATACGAATAGAAACACCACGCAGGATATCAATAGCCTTTTTGCGTGCTTCTTTAGCTTGTTTCTTTTTCTTGCGTTCTTCTTGCTCTTCCTTTGTCAAATCCTTTGGCGGTGTAGGCGGCTCGGGGTCGTCTATGTGCTCAACCTGTTCATCAGTCAGGCCCTGTCCGTTGACAACAACATCTTTCTTTTTCTTGGATGCTTTGGACGCTCCGATAATATCCTTAAGCTCATTAAATTTAGAAGCATCGATTTCGTCAAGCTTGAGAAGTTCGTCATTATAAAGAGATTCGTCCTCAAAACCGCTATTTACCGCACGCTCGGCATAAATCTGCTTTATTTGTTCCATCATAGACTCAACGCTGTATGTTCTTGTCTTCGAGCCGGAAATAGCAATAACAGGGCAGTAATTGAGAAATTCGGTCATTGCTTCTCTGCGTTTTTGCTGGCTCTTTCCCGGCTTACGGGATAAATGTACCGTTTCGGTCAGAACTTTAAGCGTTCTGTCAGGAGCGAAGTCAAACACATAGCAATCTGTTTTCTGTTTGCCGTCAATCGTACCCGCAGACTGCACTCTGAATATGGTTTGCATATACTGAGCCGCCGCAGTGGAGTACGAACCTGAAAGCATAAGCACTGCAGTCCATTCCTTTACCGTTACTCCTGTTGTAAGCTTGCCGCAAGACAGAGTTATAGAGTGGTCATAATTCTTGATAGTATCACGGACAAGTTCCAGTGCGTCGCCTGAATGTTCTTCTTCGTATCTGTCGCCTTCTCCTGCAACATTGGCTATGCCGAAATGTTTAAATACAGGGTGATTTCTGAGTAATTCACTTAAAGCCTGAGCCTCTTTAACACCCGGCACCATCCACAAAGTATGTCGGAACATATCACGATATTCCTGAGTGGAGTAAGGATAACCGCTGTCGGTATCTTCTCTGACCATTAAATTGAGAAAAGCGTTGACATCATTTTCGTGTACAAATTTGCCCTCAACGGCATTTTTCGGAAGTTCACGATTGCCGTTAGGTCCTTTGTACCAAACTCTGAAAAATTCCCTAAAGTTAAATGCCTTGGTATCATATTCGTCAGAAACATATTTCTTGAGTTTCTCGCCTAAATCATAAGTGAATATATGCATTTTCGGCAAGTCTGCGTAAGGATTATGATCGCCCTGATGAGTTAAATCCCACTCGGTCTTTTTCTTTTGTTCCATAACATAGTCCCAAGTGTAAACATTATCTTCTCCGAACTTATCAAGAAGGTTAAACGGAGTACCTGAGAGAGCAAGAACCTTTGTATGATCTTTTTTTAGAGCTTTAACCACATTATCGCCAAGCTCGGTCTGAGTGCCCTCGTGAGCTTCGTCAATAATGATTAAATCCCAGTCAAGTGCAAATACAGCGTTATTCTTATTGAATTTACCACCAACAATCTTAGAACCTCTTAAATCCTGAACAGAAGCAAAATAAACAAAATATGTTCCGTCTTTATCCAGTTTACGGATTTTCAGGTCATTCTCTGCATCCGTCTTTTCATCAAATGTATATGCTGAATCCTTTGTTTTACGTTCGTAGTGATATTCGTGTTCAGAGTTGCCCGGAAAGAATATTTTCTTAAAGTCCTCGCTCCATCCGTCATCAACAACAGGACGATGAGTTGCGATAATTACTCTGCGGTACTGGCTGCGTCGAATAACCTCAAGTGCCGACAAAGTTTTACCAAAACGCATTTTGGCATACCACAGCATTTCATCATCTTTCTTGAATGTTTTTAAGGTTTTCTCGATAGCGTTAATCTGCTCTTCCCTGAAATCGATTGTTTCTTGACGCGTTTCTCTTACAAAATCAGACGAAGATAATGTTGATTTACCGTTCTTTACAGATTTTATAGCAGCTTTCACTGTTTCAATGTCGGTTGCAAACCACTCTTCTCCGGTAGCTCCGTTTGGCTGAACCTTATGCACGCCTGAATTCATAAGAACCTTGTGAACGTCTTTATCTTTAAAAGTAAAGCTATATCCGAATTCTGTTTTAAGGGCAAGCTCTGTATATTCAAGCTTATAGCTCATGCTTGCAGTCTTTGTATAACTGTCAATACGAGCCTTAGCCGCCTGATTTAAAATGTGGCAGTTCGGCACAAGCTCATTAGGCATTATGTCTGTTTTAAGAGTAGCTTCTCCAACTTTCAGCATTCCTTTATGCGTTTCATAAGGCATACTGAACACATATATCAGCTTATAGCTATAGGTTTGTTCAAATTTTTCCATAACTTGCACCTTCTTTCAATACATCTATGAACCGGATACTCTTATTGAGATTTGTCCAGTCATATATTCGGCAGTAAATTCCCGTATGACCGAAAATATCATTTTTCGCACAGCCAGGACACATAATGTTTATTTCTTCTTCCGTCTCCTCAAATAAATTCATTTGATGAAATGTTTCTTTGATTTCGTGGCACGAATAAGGCACCACACCTTTAAGTCCATCCATCTGCCAAATATTCCAAGCAATAATATTGGCTATTTCTTTCAACAGTGAAAGAGGTGTTTTCTCTCCAAATCTTGCTTCATAATAGTCCATATAATCATAAAGCAAATTTTCACGGGCAATCAGTACGCTGTCCCCCTGAAATTCATAGCCGTAAACGCTCTTTAATGCTCTGATTGACCATTTAATCCAAGTGTCTTTATCATTGCAGTTTTCATTTATAACACGCATTTTTCTGTCAAACAGTCCTATACGTTCATTAATGGGAATCAATTTGCCTGTGGTTGTATCATATCTGCTTATAAGATACGGAGCTTCTCCGCAAGTAATTTCCAAACGTTTGGCGTCTACATATTTTTTCCATGTTTTCTTCCCGTCAAATTGAATCTTATCTTTTGCAGTTATCCAGTATGTTCCGTCTGGTGTATTAAAAACATCTGGTTTGCCGAACCACGCTTCATCAACCTGATTATTTTGCTCATTACAAATCCACGACGGAGTAAAAACTTCAGCTCTCTTTCTGATTCTTCGCTCCTGAACCTCTTTAGACTTTGCAGCTCGTGGCTGTATCACATTAAAATAAACACCCGTAATCAGCTCTACTTTCATTTCAGCCCGCTCGTTAAATTCATAGCCGTAAGCTTCATAATCCTTTGTGCACCACAGTATATTCTTCTTCGTTGTCTTATCTTTGAGAAGAAGCCGCAAGATTTCCGGGCTGATATCAGCAATATCGTCTTCTAATATATCTATTTTCTTTTCAAGCTCTATTCTTTCAACTTCTTCCATATATCAATCACTCGCCTTCAATTTTATCTTCGTTCTCATTGGGTAAAATTTCTAAGATATCGTCTAGGGTGCAATTAAGATGATTACATATTTTTACGAGGACTTCCACTTGGACAGACTTGTTTTTTCCAAGATTAGCCATTGCATTAGAAGATATACCAATTTCAGTTCGCAATTTCGTTTTGTTTATATTTTTATCAATCATTAGTTTCCATAATTTATTGTATGAGACAGCCATAATTACCTCCTCATCTACAGAAATATTTACAATGTCAAAACCTAAAATAAATAATACCATATTAAGTTGAGAAGTTCAACGAAAATTGCCAAAACTCAATATTATGCTTATGTTTTGATTGAAGTTTTAATTGGGGGATATCATTTTCTATCAAGGAAATGGTATCCGTTTTTTATTCCCTTAATTATATAGGGTGTGCATTTTGACACCCTATGTCCAAATAAGTGAAAGGAGTTTTTACAATGCTGAGATTATCAAAGATGCTAAATAACACTTACAAAGAATTTCAAGCTCGTACAAGCGAAAAAATTGCCGATTTCGGCACCAAATCGATACAGAAACGAGGTGATGCAGTGAACAGATATTTCAAAATATCGGATGCTAAAAACTTTGCTTTCTACAAAGTACCAAAAGCGTTATTTGAGGAAAA
>NZ_QRNF01000066.1 GCF_003474435.1 Ruminococcus sp. AF46-10NS | reverse complement strand
TATCATTTATCAATATTCTGTTTAGTTTCTCACATATATTTCATTTTCTTCATTGCGTTTTAATATGGAATCGTTCTCATATCTTGATTGTATTATAACCACAACGATCTCATTTGTAAATCCGAAACATCTCACAAATTTTCATACTGAAAATTGTACATATTCCATAAGAACCGATATCAGAACCAAAATCCCCGTCCCCAATGGCACAAAAAAGAAGCAGATCCCTTTCCAAAAAGAACCTGCTTCTGCCTGACTTAACTATTCTGTTATCTGTGAGATTCCCGTTCCACAAGTTCACATCCCATCTTGATCTCCTTGCTGATCCCGGTATCATTCTCAATAAGGTCGGCCAGCATAGCTGCTGCCTCCATCCCACTTGTTTTGTAATAAAAATGCATGGTAGTAAGTTTCGGCTCCACGATCTTGCCCGGAACTCCGTCACCGATTCCCGCAATCTGCACATCCTCGGGAATGCGAAGTCCTATCTCCTTAAGGTAAGTCATGGCTCCCACTGCCATGGTATCTGTAGCGCACACAAGAGAATCAATGGACGGATCCTCCTCAAAAAGCTCCCTGGCCATCTCATATCCTGAATCCATGGTAAAACTTCCGACTTTCATCCTCTCAGGCACAATCTCGAGCTTTTTCTTACGAAGGGCATCTTCGAATCCTTTTCTTCTCTGTGCACCTACAGCCACATCTTTATCTGTAACTCCAATATAGGCAAACTTGCTGCCTTTCTCCGCAAGCTTCTCCGTCACCTGAAAAGCAGCTTTATAATCATCCTGATAAATGCAAGGATATCCGTCCAGATGCTGTCCCAGAAGTACAATAGGAACCTTATAATCCTTAAGCATCTGCTTATGCTTCCTTGTAAACATGGTGGCAATAAAAACAACTCCGTCCACCTGACGCTCTTTAAAAAGCGAAAGATATTTCAGTTCCTCTTCCACATTATTATTGGTACTGGCAAGAATCAACTGGTATCCTCTCCGTGTAAGAATATCACTGATTCCTTCAACTTCACGGCTTATGGTATCGGAATTGATCTTTGGAAGGATGACACCGATCAGACTTGTTTTTTTCGTACGAAGTGTCTGTGCCTGGGAGGACGGCTGATAACCGGTCTCCTCGATCACTCTCCGGATGACTGCTTTCTTTTCACTGCTTACATATCCGTTATTCAGATATCTGGATACAGTCGCTCTGGAAACGCCTGCAAGTCTGGCTATTTCATTAATATTCATATATATGTACCTCTTCTTCTGTCCTTTATGTCTGTCATATGCTGTCGTTATGTGCAGATATTTATATTTATGATTATACACGTTTTCATCCCGGTAAAAAAGATTCTTCGTGAAATTTTATGTGGGTATAGTACAATTATGCGGGATGGATTCCATATCCCGCATAATTTTCATATAAAAATTTTACTCCAGATACTCAAACGGATCCACCGGATTTCCATCCTTCTTCACTGCAAAATAAAGATTCGGGCCTTCCACAGAATAATATTTTGTCGGCTCGCTGACATTTCCGATCACTTCGCCTTCTTTTACTGTATCACCTTCTGCAACGGTAAGATCTTTAAGCTGTCCATACACAGCCTGATACCCGTTTCCAAGCTCCATCGTCACAGTCGTTCCGGTGCAGGTATCCTGCTCAACAGAAAGCACCTGTCCGTCTGCAGCCGCATAAACCGGCGCGTCCTCCACAGCCTGAACTGCGATCGCCGGGCTTACTCTATACTGGTCGAGAGTTGGATAATACACTGTTTCGTTCATATTATAATCGATCAGAACCGTTCCGCGGACCGGCCACTCCATAAGAGACTTCTCGGTAAAATTCAGATTCTGTGCAGCAATTCCCGCTGCAGAAGTCTCAGTACTGTCTGTTCCGGTGTTTCCGGTTGAATTATTACCTGCAGATGCAGTTTCCGCAGAATCTGCTCCAGTACCATCTGCTAATTTACCTGCAGCTTTACTTACAGCAGAACCATTCACACCGGCAACCGCAGCACTATTACTTTCATTTACATTTGCAGCTGCCGCACCAGTTCCTTCAGCACTGCTACCTCCGTCAGCCATATCTCCTGTTCCACTGCTGCCAGCCATGCCGTCCGCATCAACCGCTGCATTCTTCACCGAATCCCCATCCGTGCTTCCACTTCCGGAAACTTCCGCATCTCCCTCATCGGAGATTTCTTCCTCCAGTCCTGTCTCCTCCATCTGCACAGAATCATCTTTTGACTCCGTAAGGGGCTTGGTTCCCAGCTGATACACTGTGATCCCAAGAGCTGCCACTGCTGCCAGAACTCCACCGTTGATAATTCCTCTCACAACTTTACTTTTCATCATATTCTTTCCACCTCTGTCTGATATGTTCATTTCCGATAACTGTTCACCAGTACATCGTTTCTGTATCTATAGGGTGTCCAGAATATGACTCTCTATTCACTTTTTACAAATTTTCCAGTTTCATGGCCGGAAAATATTTTTTCAGGATCTCCTCTGCGCTGCTCCCGCCCTTCGCCATCTCATTTCCGCCAAATTGCGAAAAACCTGCTCCATGTCCGCTGCCCCGCACCCGCAGAACATACACATCATCCTTTTTCTGCAAACTGAAATTCGCAGACTTCAATCCCATACCCACAGCAAAACTCTCTCCCTCCAGGAGATTTTTTCCGCCGGAAAGCTCTGTCACATAGCCCGCACTGTCCCGTTCCCGGATCTTCACCTCCCCGGCCTGACTCACGGGAATTTCAACCACATTCATATAATCCGGCGATTTTTTGTCCGCACTGCTGTCCACAGATTTCAGATATGTATATGCCTCATCCCGAAAAGCCTCTTTTCCGCTGCGTGTTTTTCCCCCGCTGACCTTATGCCACGGGAGCAGCTTCAGCTCCCCCTGATATGTCAACACCTGACCACTCGTTTCTTCTGCTGCCTGCTGATAGACTTTGTCTTTTTTGGAAAAAATATTTCTAATATAATCTCTGCCATCAGTTTTCTCCTGCAATATCTGCGGAAGTATTTTCCCTTCCCCGAGTATTCTCCGGATATTCGACCTTGCGATCACGGTCTGCGCTTTTATGGTTTCTTTTTTCATATCCGATCCGATCTGGGAAGACACAATAATCGGAAGAAACATCTCCACTTCCGGCCTGCGCTCCGCCATGACCATATCAGCCCCATTAAACACCGCCCCCATAAAATACGGCAGGACGATCACCAGAAACACCACAAAATACCGGAAGTACACATATTTTTTCATAAAAACACCATAATCGGTCTTTTTCATAATATATGTTCTTTTGCAAAAAATTATTATTTGCGCTATACTTGTGTAGCTATAGCTCAAGTATTCACAGACATTCTGTGATATTGCTCTGTAACAACCTGAACATCTGCACTTACGAAAATCACGGAGGTTTACCAAATTTAATGCTTGCTATTTTTCTCGCACCGCTTTACATTCTCATTAATATTTATATCGTCCGCTGGATGATCCTGTGGATGGGAGCCTGTACGCATCTGTTTCAGACACCGCTGTTTCGGGTGTGCTTTGCGGGTGTTTATATTTTTCTGGCATCCTCACTGCTCACCAGCTTTCTGATCCGGAAACCGCCGGCATTTCACCGTTTTCTGAAAAATACAGCAAATTATTTTCAGGGCACTTTTCTTTATATTCTGATCATCATTGTCACAACAGATCTGGCAAGACTGATCCTGAAACATACGCTGCATCCGGACTGGCTTTACACCCGGAAAGCTTTCGTGCTCACCGGAGCAATTTGCACACTTCTTATTATCGCCATCAGTGTTTATGGAATTTTAAATCAGTGGAATCTTAAGACAAAAACTTATGATGTGAAAGTAGATAAGCAGGTGGAAGGAACTGATTCCCTTAAGATCGTCCTGCTTGCAGATATTCATTTTGGCTACAGCATCGGAGAAAAAAATGCAGAACTTCTTGTAAATGCAATTAATGCCCAAAAGCCGGATCTGGTGTGCATTGCCGGAGATATTTTTGATAATGAATATGAAGGACTGAAAAACCCGAAAAAAACTGCCTCCACCCTTCGTTCTATCCGGTCCAGATACGGCGTTTATGCCTGCTGGGGCAACCATGACCTCAATGAACCGATCCTTGCGGGATTCACTTTCCGCTCTGCGAATAAGGACTACGATGATCCCAGAATGACACAGTTCCTGAAAGATGCCAACATCCGGCTTCTCAATGATGAGACTGTTCTTATTGATGACCGGTTTTATCTTACAGGACGAAAGGACCCTTCCCGCTGCCGCAAAATGGCCGACACGCGTAAGAGTCCTTCCCAGCTTACCAAATCACTGGATCTGAGACGCCTGTTATTTTTATGGATCACCAGCCCGGCGAGCTGGACGAGGTAGCTTCTTCAGGTGCAGACCTTGATCTCTGCGGTCATACCCACGACGGCCAGCTGTTCCCCCTGAACATCATTACCAGCCTCGTATGGGAAAATTCCTGCGGCTACCTGAAAAAAGGAAACATGCACAACATCGTCACCTCAGGTATCGGCATATGGGGTCCGAATATGCGAACTGCAACAAACAGCGAGATCTGCGCCATCACTGTGCATTTTTCCTGAAGCTCCGCTCAGGCCGGAAAACTCTGCCGGTTTTCCGGCACTGATTAATCCTCCATTTACAAATACACAGACATGCACTTCCTGTTCCGCAGTTTGCATCTTGACAGCCCTCTACTCAAATACTTCCAACACACATTTCCATCTCTCGGATTATTGCCCACATCAACCTTATCCGTTACAGTTTTTCGTCCCCTGCAGGCATATCCCCATCTATTTCTGCACACTTCCGTTCCTGATGCAGTCACACCATTATGTCCTGTGCCTGCATCTGCCGCACTTCGCACACTTCCATAACCTGTCTCACATCTCCAATCTGCCCAGGCAGCTGCATACCATGCCTGTCCTCTTCCGATCATTTTTCTTCCTGCAGTTTTCACACGGGAGATTTTTTCCATAAGAATTCCGAAGAACACTGCTGCCACCTGAAAGATCCGCAGCATTTCCATACGATCACTCTGTTCACTGCAATCATGAAATTCATGAAATTTTCCACATCCCATAAAAATACCGCCTTTCTGCCAAAGACTAAAACTTCAGGTTTCCGATTACTGTTCGCTCTTCCCACCGCAGCCATCTGCAATGGACAAAGCCGGGAATGCGC
The DNA here is from genome assembly GCF_003474435.1 of Ruminococcus sp. AF46-10NS. Taxonomy (GTDB): domain Bacteria; phylum Bacillota; class Clostridia; order Lachnospirales; family Lachnospiraceae; genus Blautia_A. Next base: position 5,731 of record NZ_QRNF01000066.1, on the reverse strand, counting down.
ATTTCCCACAGCTATACAGCTACCAAAAATCTATGTCAGCCTTTCGCAGAAATAGAACCGAAAAATTTCTCTAACCTGTTCATGCCTCTTCATTCTTTTTATTCCAGGAAAAAACAGCTGGTGTATGTAATCGTTCCAGGTCCGTAATAATATTCGATCCCACTGTCCTGACAGGCCTGAGTTACCAGCATTCCGTATGCCTCCATTGAAGAAAAACGTTTCTCCGGAAAACGGCACGGTGCGTCTGGATAGCTGCATTTGGCGCATCTGGTACAGCATCCGGCTCCAAGAGAAAGAAGCTTTGGAAATTCTTTTTTCAGTCTGTCGTGCATCTCCACAAAATGTTCTTTATGAAGTGCCTCTGTTTCCATCATGCCTTCTCCGTCAAATTCATCTTCCAGCTCGCCTTTTGTCTGGACAATGATGCCTCTTGTATAACCTGAGATATCTTCCCCACACTCTTCCAAAGTTCCGCATGCAGGTGGACAGCTCCAGTTTCGTCCATACATGTGGCATTTATCTGTACTGCACATCTGGCGCACCTCCGGAAGCAGTTTGATCTTCCCAGTATCCATTTCCTCTATTTTAAAAAAGCCGATCTCTTTTCCCATCTGCTGTAATTCTTTTAAGTCCATATCGTTCCCTCCACATAAATTCTGCACTTAATAACCTATGCCAAAATCTGTTTCCAATCGAGTAAAACAGACTTTCTTATTCTTCCGGAAATTCCAGCTGATCTACAAATTCATCCTGGAATTCAGGCAGTGCTGCCAGCTCCAGAAATTCTGTATGGCGGGCAAGACGCTCCGCGCGTTCAAGTTCTTCATTATTTAAGAGAGCCAGCTTTGCACCTTCTCCTGCTGCATTTCCGACCGGAATGATCCTGTCTTTCAGGATTCCCGGAAGCATGCCGATCCTGCATGCCCCTGCAGGATCCATATAGTTGCCAAAAGCTCCTGCAATATAAACCTGCTCGATTTGCTCCAGAGTAATTCCCATCTGCTCCGCCAGAAGGGCGATTCCCGCAGCAATAGCCCCCTTAGCCAGCTGTACTTCACGTATATCTTTCTGACTTAAATATACAGGTTTTCCATTACCTGATTCAGACGGACCTGCCAGAAGATATGCTGTTTTCGTATTGTCATCGATCTGAACAACTCTCGGTCCTTCCATCAGCCTTCCTGTCTCATCGATCACTCCTGCTTCCAGAAGTCCTGCAATAATATCGATCAGTCCGGAGCCGCAGATTCCCGTTGGCTTGCCGTCTCCAATTACCTTGCATACAAGTCTTCCTTCTTCAAGATGTGCATGCTCAATAGCACCTTCCGCGCCTCGCATACCACAGGCGATCTTTGCGCCCTCAAAAGCCGGACCTGCCGCAGTAGAGCACGCAATGCGGCGTTTTGAATTTCCAAGAACGATCTCGCCATTTGTTCCAATATCGATCATCAGAGTCATCTTTTTCTCTTCTTCAAGATTTACAGCCAGAAGGCAGGCAACAGTATCAGCTCCTACGAATCCTGCAATGACAGGCAGCGCGATCAGCTGTCCACCCGGATGGATTCCCAGACGGAATTTTTCTGACGGGAATGTAAGGCCATGACTGATCGCCGGATTATATGGTGCATGAACAAGAGAATCCGGAACGATTCCCAGGAAAAGGTGATGCATGCAGGTATTTCCCACAACACTGACCTGATAGATATCCTCCGGCTCTTTTCCTGCTTCTTTACAAAGTGTACGGATCAGTTTTTTCAAAAGCACTCTGATACACGCAGAAAGTTCCTCTGCACCATGCTCCAGAGAATAATTGGCACGCATGATAACATCCGCACCATATTCTGTCTGTACGTTCAAAGCACTTGCTGTTGCCAGCTGTTCTCCTGTTCTTCCATCCAAAAGATACCCGGCTACGGTTGTTGTTCCAATATCAAACGCAGCCATCAGTACCGGTTTGTCGTCCTGTTCTTTCAGCTCCAGAATTTCATCACCGCTTACAATTACTCTGGCCGTTCCTCCTTTTTCCTTCATAAGATGGCTGATTACCGGAAGTATTTCCAGCTTCGGCCGGAACACCCGGTCTGCCTTGCTGCCTTTTTCCCGGAGTTTCTTATTTACAGCTTCGCAAAGTCTTTTCCAGTCTGAGCTGTTTTCCCCAACTTTACATGGCTGTATCTCAATGTCCAGGATCTTCAGCTCCGGCTGAAAAGCTACTGCTCTCTCTGTTCCTTTTACAAGAATCCTGTGTTCCGATGCCTGCTCAATTGTTTCTACTTCAAGATCTGCCGTAATCTTTATCTGGCAGGCTTTTTCCACAGAGCCGTTGATCTTTACGGTACATTTTCCACATTTTCCGGCACCCCCGCATGGTGCATCCGGGGATAACCCTGCTATCCTCTCAGCTTCCAGTACAGTTGTACCTTCCTGCACCGAAACTTCTTTTTTTTCTTTTGTAAAAAACACCTTGTATGTATTCAAATACGCCACCCCTGTACTTTATATTTCTGCCCATATTTTCAGACAGGTATTCTACTGCCTTAGTTTTCATTACTGTTCTGATTTTCTCACTATTACCAGTTTAACCATTTGTCTCCATTAAGTAAAGTTTTAACTTATACATCCATTTTCTAACATATATCTACAACCTTTTCCCATAAAAACGCATCACAAACTATTACTGATAAACCCTGCGAGTTACTGTTCACTCCGTTCTCAGTAACACGCTTCGCGATGCACAGAATTTATGCTAATTGCATAAATTCGCGCAGTATGTCTCGGGTTTTCTGTGACCTTCGCTCACAAAAAACACCTCGCGGAACATTGCCAGTGAACAGTAACCCCTGCGAACATATCTTAATTATAAAAAATCCGCAGAAACTATCTTTATTTTCATAGTCTCTGCGGATCATTTTTATGACCGTTACTATTATTTCATCTGCATTTACATTATGCTACAAGCTGTTTTGCAACCTGAGCTGCTGTTGCTGCGTCTGCTGTGTAAGCATCTGCGCCAATCTCATCTGCGAATTCCTGAGTGATAGGAGCTCCGCCAACCATGATCTTGATATCTTTACGGAAGTCTTCTTTATTAAGAGCTTCAACTGTATCTTTCATAGCCGGCATGGTTGTTGTCAGAAGTGCAGATACACCTACAACTTTAACATCCGGATTCTCACGTACTGCTTCAACGAATTTCTCGATCGGAACATCTACACCAAGATCAATTACTTCGAATCCGGCACTCTCGATCATCATAGCTACCAGGTTTTTACCGATATCATGAAGATCGCCTGCTACTGTTCCAATGATCATTTTTCCAGCTACGCCTGCGCTTCCGCCTGCAAGGTGCGGTTTCAGAACATCTACACCTTTCTTCATAGCTCTTGCTGCTACCAGCATCTCAGGAACGAATATCTCATTATTTTTAAATCTTTCACCTACAACACCCATAGCCTTGATCATGTTATCAAGAACATCTGGTGCTGCATTCCCCTCATCAAGTGCTTCCTGAACTGCTGCGCCGATCAGTTTAGCTTTTCCTCTTACTACCAGATCAAAAACTTCATCCATTTTACTCATAATACTTTACCTCCTGAAATTGATTTTGCACTCATTAAATTTTTTCTTAGGGACTGCTATCTTTTTTCGTACATTGGTGCTTCCCATATATGTTATCTAAGATTATTCTGTCAGGCTCCGCAACCCGGCAGGTTTCTTAAATACATTCATTATTTCTTTACCGGACCGATCAGACCTTCTCTGTATGCTCCGATGTATTCCATACAGTAGTCATCTTCTCCAAGAAGAGCTTCTGTTGCATAAATAAGACCAAGCATGTCTCTGTTTGTCGGGTCAAGGATTCCACTGTCCAGACCGGCATTCATAGCCAGTACCATGAATCCAAGATTGATCAGCTTACGAACCGGCAGGTTGAAAGAAATATTGCTGATCGCTGCTGTAATATGAATGGACGGATACTGCTCACGAACAGAAGTGATAACTTCAATATTTGTCTCAATTCCATTCTCTGATGTACAAAGCATCTCTACCAGCGGATCAATGTGGATCCTGGATGGGGAGATTCCATATTCCTTAGCTTTCTCCATGATCTTATCGAATACGCGAAGCCTGTCTGCTGCATTCTTCGGGATTCCGGTGTCATCACTGAGAAGAGCGATAACTTCCCATTTCTTATTCTCTTCCTGTGCCATAACAGGAAAAATCTTATCAATCTTGTCACCTTCACCGGATACAGAATTGAAAAGTCCCGGTCTCTTACAGAATTTATACGCCTGTACAAGTACATCCGCACTCGGGCTGTCCACAGAAATCGGAAGATCTGTTACTTCCTGAATACAGTCGATCATCCATTTCAGTGTTTCAACTTCCTCTTCTTCCGGAACAGATGCGCAACAATCGATAAATGTTGCTCCGGCCTCTGCCTGTTTTCTTGCACGGTCTTTGATAAATTCCGCATCTCTTTTTGCAATGGCCTCTGCCACAGAAGGAATGGAACCATTGATCTTTTCGCCAATAATAATCATTTGCTACACCTCCTGAAGTATTCTTTCCCACAAAACGTACAGCTATGAATCCCCCGAAACACGCTGTCTTTTTCTTAACTGACTCTATTGTAGCAGATACTTTTTTAAATCTGTATACTCTATAACGTGGAGTTTTAACGGGTGTTTTCATACAATGTGTAGGATGGTATTCCACGTGACTTTCCGGACATGAAAAAAGCACTGTCAGTTTGACAGTGCTCTTAAAATTAGTGAGGCATCGGGGATTCGAACCCCGGACAACTTGATTAAAAGTCAAGTGCTCTACCGACTGAGCTAATACCCCATATTAAATTAATTGATGCTCAGGCTTTTTCTAACCAGCCATTCGTATACTTTATGTATACTTTACATTAAAACATGCCCAGAGCCGGAATCGAACCAGCGACACGAGGATTTTCAGTCCTCTGCTCTACCAACTGAGCTATCTGGGCATAAGTAGCGGGGACAGGATTTGAACCTATGACCTTCGGGTTATGAGCCCGACGAGCTTCCAGACTGCTCCACCCCGCGTTATTAAATGTTAAAAGCCGATGATCGGACTCGAACCGATAACCTGCTGATTACAAATCAGCTGCTCTGCCAATTGAGCCACATCGGCATTTAAATGGATGGAGAAGGATTCGAACCTTCGAAGGCGGTGCCAACAGATTTACAGTCTGCCCCCTTTGGCCACTCGGGAATCCATCCATAATCTATGGGACCTATAGGGCTCGAACCTATGACCCTCTGCTTGTAAGGCAGATGCTCTCCCAGCTGAGCTAAGATCCCATATTTAATTCATTACAGCTAAGCTGTAACGACCCAGAAGAGACTCGAACTCTCGACCTCCGCCGTGACAGGGCGGCGCTCTAACCAACTGAGCCACTGGGCCATTTTAAGGTTTGTACCTTAAAAACTACATACATGCTTGTTGATGGTCAATCAAACTTTTTGAATCAATTCTTAACCTGCGTTTCTTGGTCAAGCCCTCACCCGATTAGTAACAGTCAGCTCCATGTGTTACCACACTTCCACCTCTGCCCTATCTACCTCGTCGTCTTCAAGGGGGTTTACTTCATAAGAATGGGATATCTCATCTTGAGGGGGGCTTCACGCTTAGATGCCTTCAGCGTTTATCCCTTCCGGACTTGGCTACCCGGCCATGGCTTTGGCAAGCCAACCGGTCC
>NZ_QRNF01000065.1 GCF_003474435.1 Ruminococcus sp. AF46-10NS | reverse complement strand
AATATTTGTGGTTTGCAGACCTACATTTATTTTAACACAGGAGATTACTTATATCTAAAGATCTTCCCTCCCCCTGCATAGCAGGGGGTTTATTTTTACTGTCACACAATAAAAAACCCTGTTGCTCACACGCACCAGGGTTTTTGTTTATCTATCCGTATTTAAATAATCAGAATTTTATTCAACTTCTGAAAACTGATCTTTTCCAACATTACATAATGGGCATTCAAAATCTTCTGGAACGTCCTCCCACTTTGTTCCTGGTGCAATACCACCTTCAGGATAACCTTCCTCTTCATCATATTCCCATCCGCAAACGTCACATACATATTTCATTAGTTTGTTCCTCCTTATAAATATATTAATACAAAGCATATATTACTGTTGTATCTGAATTATTTTGTAATCTTAGCACGAAAGTCAAGTGTTTTTAGCATTTCCAGAGTCCATGAAGATTGCAGTATGCGTATACTTCTTCTACATACTCTCCATCACAGAGGCAGAAATCCGCAATAGGTTCCTGTCCTGGAATTAGCTGTTTTCTATAAATACCCTGATTTGTATTTAGTGTAATCCATTCAATGAAATGATTATCAAGCATTGGATGTTTTGTTTCACCGACCACAACATGTACATGCTGTTTGTCCACTGTATATACAGGTACATGCTTCTCAACAGCAGCATCTGTCACTCCAGCTTTTAACTCATGCATAGCCTCTCCGCAGCACATTACTGGTACGCCTTGATCCTTTACCATTTCAATAATGTTTCCACAATGATTGCATACATAATATTTTACTTCCATCTTTTTTATCTTCCTATGTTTAAAATTTAAAATCCAATTGTTTCTATAACTTTTTTCAAAGCATCCGCCGATTTCTTAAACTTTAATGCTTCTTTACCAACTGATGCGGAACCAACAAAGCCACAGCCTATCATTACTGCTTTTTTTAATAATCACTTTCTTCTTTGTAATAATCTCCTTCTCTTTAATAGTTCTCTTCACGTACTTCGAAATAACTCTGTGGATGGTTACATACTGGACATATCTCAGGTGCCTTTGTTCCTACCACAACATGTCCACAGTTACGGCATTCCCATACCTTAACTTCACTCTTTTCAAACACCTGTGCAGTTTCAATATTCTTAAGAAGTGCACGATATCTCTCTTCGTGGTGCTTCTCAATCTGTTTATTGTCAATAAATAATAGTAATAATTACTATTATTATAATAATTAATATTACTGATTACCTTTTATTTAAAATAATCATTCAATCATCATTTTTTCCGTTCAAAAACATATTCTGCATCTGATGATAAATCAGAGCGGAATGAATAGCCTAGTCTATCAAATTTCTTAATATCCTCAGGATTTTCAATTCTGTTTTCAGCCATGAACCTAACCATTTCACCACGGGCCATCTTAGCATATGTACCTTTTGTCACCAGTTTATCTCCTGATAACTCACAAAATATAATCGTAATGTATCTATCCTGTCGTGTCAGATATTTTTCTATGCACTTAGAGTATTCTTTCGATGCCAGATTGATTATACTCCTGCTGTTATCAATCACTGAGCGGTATAATAAATCTCCCCAGTACTCATACAGATTTTTTGTTTCTCCTATTCCAACCTTCGCCTGCATTTCCAAACGATAAGGTGTCACACCATCCCTTGGTTTTAGCACACCATAAAATGCAGATATTATTCTCAAATGATTTTGTACATACTCGAACTGACTGTCCTCAAACACGGATGGAGCCATATATTGAAAAGCAATTCCTTCATATGATAAGACAGCTGGGGTAAGTAAATGATAAAGATCCATGTTTTCCAATCTATTGAAGTTCTGTTCTGTAATTTTGTCATTACATTTCCAGATAGTCTTCAGTTCTTCTTTTGACTTACTTTTCAACCAACTTTGTATCTCTGTCGTCTTTTCAATAAATTCAGGCAATCCATCCGGCGCTATGCTGTCAGTATCTGTAATCATCTTTTTAGCAGGGGATAATATTATCTTCATTAATCTAATTCCTTGAGCATATTTTCAGGATCATCTGCAGCCTTGACTTTATCATTTGCCTTTATAATAATCCCCTGTTCATCAATAAGATATGTGGTTCTTACTACTCCCATAGAGACTTTGCCATAATTTTTCTTTTCTTTCCATACATCATATGCTTCAATAACTTTCCGCTCTTGATCTGCTAAAAGTGTAAATGTCAATCCATATTTTTCCTCAAATCTCTTATGAGAGGATACAGAATCCTTACTGACTCCAAGAATAACTGCTCCTTTTTCGGTAAACTGAGGGTATCGCTCAGAAAACCCACATGCCTGTTTCGTGCATCCCGCTGTATTATCCTTGGGATAGAAATATAAAATCACTTTTTTTCCTGTATAATCCGATAATCTATGTATTTTCCCATTTTGATCTGGCAACTCAAAATCCGGTGCCTTAACCCCTACTTCCAACATTATTTATCCCTCCCTTTCTGTATCTTTCTCTTTATTCGCCTTTTTCTTCCTATTCCCGGTAATCATTTTATGACCTGTATATATCGCCATTACCATACATAACATAGAACTTAAAGCAAAGTATTTGTGACTTGATTTTTGCTTTTTATATCCAGTGTAAAAAGTCCCAAGCATTGTGATCAATGCTCCTACTGACCAATATTTATGTGCTTTCATGTAATTCCTCCATTTTTTCAGTGTATTCAATTCTAATTATACGCTACCATATTCTTATGTCAATTTGATAATAGAGCATTCCTATAAATTTTTTCAAAATATCATTGTCAAAACTATGTATTGTTATCCTTTAATTTTTCTTTGAAATAATTGACAAAAAGCTTGCTTTCAGGAGATTACTATTTAATCTCTTTTCCATCTATATATAGTTGAAATTTATCAGGATTATTGACAACATCATAGTCCTTTCCGTATTCTACAGGTCTATATTCGGCTGTCATTACCGATTCCCCGTCTTCAATATCCTCTTTCCATAAATAGATGTTCATATCAATGCTCGTCGCATATCCTCTGTCTGTGGAGAATTTTGTCGAATGAAAAGAGACTTTACAACTTAAAATTGGATAAAAAGGACAACAAAAAAGAAGAGCTGCTTGCTCTTCCCATATAGTAGTAGTAAAATAATATGTCATGCCAGCGCAATATATTACCTAGAATATCGCTATAACAGGAAAGGGGCTGCATTGTGACAGCCCCTAGTTTACTTCATCACGTTGTCTACATTCTGAGTGAACTCGTTCCCTGGTTTATTTTAGCATCGATCTGGATTTTGTTTCATAAAGATAAATTTTGCCACAGAGCGGTCGTATGTTTTAATGTGTCCAAACAGCCAGTCGATTACATTTTTCTGTACAAGTTCACTGAACCGATCTGTTGGTCCTTCATACTCCTGAGGTATTCATGCAGTTCCTGAATTGTCTTTTTAAACTCTTCATGTTTTTCATGATGGTTTTCACGCTCTGGATAACCGGATTTTTCCTGAAGCTTTTCCTCTTCTTTGAAATGAAAGTCAGTATATTCATCCAGATAATCCAGCATTTTGATTGCTTTTACTTTGCTGTCGCCATTTTGACAGGCAGTTACAAAGTTCTGGATACGGTCGATCAATTCTTTATGCTGGGTATCAATTGTTTCATTTCCTGTTACTAAATTGTCATCAAAGGTAATGTTTAAATCGTAAGTCATAATTTGACCTCCATTTCTTTTATATGTTCTCTTAGGCTCTTTTAATCTCTGGCAGTTTCGTACCTGCATTTTCTGCTTAGTCTTCTACAGGAACGAAAACATCTTTTCCTAATCCGCAGATTGGGCATGTCCAGTCATCTGGAATATCCTCAAATGCAGTTTCTGGCTCGATACCAGCGTCTGGATCTCCTACTGCCGGATCATAAATATATCCACATGGTTCACATTCATATTTTATCATAGTCATTTTCCCTTTTCAATGTCGATTTATTTTTGTTACCAAGTTCCTAACAATTTTTCTAACACTTTGTTTCTTGTATATCTGTATTATACATGATAATTATTCTTTTGTCAATAATAGTAATTATTATTATTTTGTACTTAGCATAAACTGATATTTGAATTGCACATTTACATATTGTATATATCATGGGAATAGTTGAATAAAAAAATGAACTCTATTCATTAAAGACAGAGTTGAAATCTCAAACAAAAAATAAGCCTGCCATCATCCGCAGATTTCTCCACAGACAACAATAGGCTTCCTACTATCCAATCGTACAATCTCCTCAAAATCCGTGATGTCACTTCGACCACTCACCTGCCACATTCCGGTAATTCCCGGCTTAATAGCAATTCTGGCTCTGTGATGAAGTTCATACTGTTCCAGTTCGTCTGGGAGGATTGGTCTTGTTCCGACCAGACTCATGGATCCATTGAGTACATTCCAGAACTGCGGAAATTCATCCAGAGATGTTTTTCTGATAAATTCTCCAATCCCTGTTTTCTTTCTTCCATCTGGAAGGATCTTGTTTCCAATGACTCGTGGATCGAAGTCTAACTTGAACATGCGTCCGTCACTCATTTTATTCTGGGACATCAGTTCAGCTTTACGGGCTTCTGCATCCATGTACATGCTTCGGAATTTGTACATTTTAAATGGCTTGCCGTTTTGTCCGATTCTTGTCTGTGAGAAAAAGATCGGGCCAGGGGAGCTGATGTAAATTGCGGGTCCGACAAATATGAAGATGATTCCAGTCAGTATACAGCCCACAAGTCCACCTGCAATATCGATCAGACGTTTTACCAGTGCCTGACGGTCAGTAGCATAATTCATGCTGGTAGTGATTACTGTGTAGTTTCCAATCTTCTCCACAAACTGCTTTTGTCCGGAAGTTTTCTGGATCCTGGATAAATTCACATGGACAACGATTCCCATCTCCAAAAGCTCTTCATAGAGTTTCTGCGGATAAGTATGCTCTTCTGCTACATTGATCAATACTTCATCTACCCAATGCTGGCAGATAAAAGCTGCTGCATCTGAACTTGCAGCTACTACAGGTACTCCAGCAATTTCCTTACCTGTCATATCGCAGTCCGTCACAATGATTCCATTAATATCATATCGATTATAATTGTGCTGGCGAACTGACTCCACCACAGATTCTGCAATATCTGAGGAAGTGATGATATAAAGAGAATGTTCTCCTCTCTCGGCCATCATTCGGATAAGATGTTTTTTCCAGAAGATCCTGACTATGTAAGATAAAACTCCGTAAACAACACCTGTAAGATATAATACTGCTCTTGAAAAGGTTCTCCCGTCATCGACAGTAAATAAATAAAGTCCTGCTGCCAGCTCTATTAGTATAACCTGTTCTAATACCTGAATGAATTCACGGTAATAGCCTCTTCGCAGAACCCCTGTATATATTTCAAATAATATGATCACTACCAGGTCTGCAAATAATACAAATATCATTGCATTACGGTAAACTCCATTGTCGGTAATACTAATATAAGTGTGATTTCGAATATAGTACGCAAATATAAACGCCAAAAATATGCATAAAAGATCAAGTAGAATAAAATCTTTGTGTTTATACCAGCCATGAGACTTTTTCTGGTACATTTTCCTTTTCTCCCCTTCTGTTGTTTTTTATCCGATTTCATATTCTTATGATAGGATTTTGTTGTTTCTTCTTGCTTTCTACATTTTATTATCGGATTATGTCTTTTAAGCTATTCTTTAATATACCATTCATAATTTATCATGTCAATGTCATAACTTGCCTGTTAGATACAGAATATGTCATTTCGACATATATTTAACACTTTTATGCTGCTCCGGATATCTTCATCTGATTTTCTTTTGGTTTAAATTTTTCATATTATTTCATCCCGCATCCTGAATCCCGGTGTAGAGCCTTTGCTGACAAGGAAATTCAGGACTGTTATTACCTGCTTTCGTCTGTGGTTGTCTGTTCGCAGCGTAAACTTTTCTTTTTTTATCAGACTGTTCATGTATTCTTCCAGATAATATTGCGTATTTGCTGGTAATGCTGCTTTTTCCAGATGTGGGTTATTATTTATGATTATGCTTAGCCATTCCAGACCTTCTTTTGAGAAAGTGTCTTTTCCGATAGAGTTCAACACATATGCGATCGAATATAGTGTTGCCGGATGGTATCCTATTCTGAGCGCAGCTATTTTGTAAAACTTTGCATTTTCATGTTTCAGAGATTCCCAGACCGTTACGTCTTCTCCCCATATGTTGTTTGCCAACAGATAGTTTTTTATAAGTGTGGTAATTTCCTGCATGTTTCTGTATTTCTCTGTATTTTCATTCTGCTCAGCTATTTTTTTCTCATCACATTTTCTGAAAACATACGGTTGAAGCAATTCCCGCATATTCCAAAATGCTACATATCTCGGTCTGTGCACTTCGCAGATAACCATTTCCCAGATCCAACTGCTAAATGCGGCCTCCACAGTAATGTAAGGCGTCATATTCTGTACAAGTTCTCTCTGTTTTTCCAATGACAAATCCAGCGAATAATCTGCCAGCCATCCTATATACGCCCGTCCTCCGGAAAAATCTCTTCTTTCTTCCGGATCTTCGGTATCCTTTCCGAATGTTCTTCCCCAAACTTTATGTCCTGCTTTGATAACAAATGAAAAACTTTCCTCATCTTTCTTATTTAAGAACATGTGAAAGGACAATAAATCATCAAACTTAAGTGAATCTGTATTTATTTCATTAATACCTGTTATTTCTTCGGAAAAATCCTTCTGTATTACTTCTTTATTTTTTCAAGAAATTCTTTCAGGTTTTCTTTTCTTACACACGTGCAATAATCTCTTCGATATATTGGATACAGATGAACATACGTGTATAAGATTTTCAGTGCTACATACCGATCCTGTGCCCATAAAATATCAGCAACACAAGACGGAAGCATTTTTAAATTTTCTGTTTGTTTCATCATTATTCCCAAAAACAAAAACATGGGATTGTCCCAATCTGCTGATACCACTTCATGGGAGATCATTTTTATCAGTTCCGGAAGTACCGCATCTATCCCATCATTCAATAGATATCCGTTATCCGACACGATCCAGTCTTTAACTGTCCTTTGTATGGTTGCTTTACAATACGCGATTTCTTCTGGTGAAAACTTTTCTCTAAAATCCCGAAAAAGTACTGCACAGGTATACATTGCAGCAGGTACAGCCTGTAATTCCGATGCCTCCCCTGCATCTTTCAGAATTCCTCGCATCTCTGCGTATGCCTTCTCTGGATATTCTTCGTATTTTGTATATTTTCCGTAGTCTTTCACTTTCTTTTGATATCGTGCGTAGGACCATAACTCTAATTCTATATGCCTGTCCTGATAAAACTGTTCTCTCTCTTTTTCTGAATCTTTACTTAATTTTTCCAGTTCTTCCGGCATCCGGACTTTCAGGCCAATATATTTCTGTCCGGCTTTTTCAATAATTTCCGGCTTTTTAGAGTACTTCCGCAAATCCATCCTGTAATATGCATAACGATAGTTAAGATCCCAGTTTTCCATATCCTCAGTTGTCTGATCAATGTTTTTATAAAGTACCGCAGTCCGATTGTTAAAATCTTCTTCTGACAAATTTCCTTTTCTTATCTGGTAATTCACGATCGCATGTTCAAATAATGTTCTTCTGAATTCCAGGTTATTGCTTGCAATCCTTTCTTTATCAAATATCTCCCCATTTGGATTCCAGCCTTTCAGGAAATTCGCCCCACTTTCAGCAATCTGTCTGCTGATATCATAATGAAATATCTCTTTTGTCCTGAGCAGAATACAGCTTATCTTGAATAATTTTTCCGGATATGCTTCCACAACACTTAATACCGTTGCTGTAATTGCCACATTATTGCTGTTTTTCAACAAAAACAGACACCATCCATTTATGATATTTTCAGGAAATTCTTCTGCAACTTCCAGCAGCCACTTTTCCAGTGCCATCAAAACACATTCCAAAACATTAGGATTCGGACAGGTTCCTCTGTGCATCTTCCAGAGTCTTTCGCTGCATATCTGCCTCACTTTTTCTGTTTCAGAAAAAATGATTTCTATTCCCTCACACTCTTCTCCCTCTTTTGCCAGCGAAGAATTCTGATAACATTCTGACGCTTGATTTAATAAGTCCAGTACAAATTCCAGCCCCACACGTGGTGCTGCCACCAGCAGAGGATAAACCGGGGTCTGCAGTGCGCTGACCGGATAATATTCATAATTTAGATGTGGTTTTAAGCCAAAATCCTGTTCAGGTCCTGGATGTCTGTCCCATTCCGATATCGTTTCTGATTCAAGCCAGTAACCCTTCAGGATCTTTATCAGTGTTTCCGGCATAGCTGCATGAATCATTCCACATTCCGATGCATTCGATACCGCTTTTTTGATCAGAGGATAATATTCTGTTCTGTGATCAAATTCATTTTCTCTGAGTATTTCTGCAAATAGTGTTTCCAGCTCCGTCTTTATTTCTATTGCAGCATTGAGAATGATCGTATCCAGTTTTTTGTATGTATCATCTTCTTTTAATTTATATTTATATTTCGTCTCAGCATATATCTTCTTTCTTAAATACAATGCTGCCAGACCGGCTGATCTTGTTGCTTCGCCTCTATGTTCTGCATAGGTCCATGTATTTAAAACTTCTGTCACTGCTGCCAGATTTTCTTCGGACCAGGGAATTCTGTTCAGATTCTCAGAAATATATCGAAGAATCGTTTTCCATGCAGTCCCGTTTGGCCGTGTATACCTGTATTGATTGAATTCTGTTTTTTCCTGTTTCTTAAAGTTCTGCAGGATTTCGGAATTAATGCCAGTTCTGCATGCAGTGTTCAGCAGAAACAATATTCTTATAAATAATGTACTCCCTGACAGACCTAACAGCATATCCAAAATGGAATAAGCTTCTTCACTTTCGGAATTCATCAATGCGGTCATTGTTTCATCATGCCATTCCTGTCCAATTTCCTCATCCTGAAGAATATCTATAAAGAATTCCAGGAGATCGTCATCATCATCTGATAGCCGGCTTTCCAGCCAGATCCTGTATGATTTTCTGCTCCTGAGAGAATTACCCAGATCTGCAAAAAAAATTTTTCCGGAATATGCTTCCTCTTTAAATCTTTTCGTAAAATATGGCTGGTCACGATTTCTTCGTATACATCATGGCTCACCAGCCAGTCAGATCTGCTCTCCTGATACGGCACAATGATCCCGCTGTTTTCCAGCGCAGAAACTGTCTCAAATTCATCGGTATCTTTAAGGGAATATGTATACCTCTCATGGGCTAACATATCGCAAACCATACGCTGAATAAAAGTCTCTCTTTTAACAGGCAGATTATTATATTGCTGGAAATCATCGCGAATGACCTGGCTCCAGATTGCCTCTCTGAACAATACTATGTTCATGTTTTCATCTTCTGATCTATGATTCAGATTCAGATATAGGTTCAGATAAAACAGATTACATAACAGATCCTGTAATTTCGTATCTGCCGGTAATGCAAACTGATACTGAGCACTCATTTCTGTCAGTGTATCTTTTTCCAGTTTCAGGATTTCCTGTTCACTCTGTACATAATTTTTAAGAAACAGATTGCAGAGACTGTCTTTATAAAATGTCCGGATCGTTATAATTACCTTCCATCCATGATCCAGAAACTGCTGCAGAATATCTCCAAAGACTTCCGGATATCTTGCAGTGGCATATTTCTCTGCGGAGTCTATTACACATAACCTGTATTTTTCATTCTTATATAATCCGAACAGATCCTGTAAGCCGTAATTTTCTTCTTTTAAAAACAGATTTTCTTCTTTTACGTCCAGATCTGCTGCTGAAAAAACAACAGTTACCTCATCCTCTGTTTTTTTATCTTTTTTCAGAAGAAAATCTTTTACTGTGGCAGATTTTCCGGTACCTGCTGCTCCGTGGATGATCAGTACCTGACTGTCCGATTCCTGAAAATCCATGAGTTTCTGATAGTCCTGAGCGATTTTTATATCTTTCTCATCGTATTTTATTGTGGAATGAATATGTTTCAGAATGGAGTTTTTGTGATTTATGAGACTTTCATGAAAATGATCGATTCCGGTTTCTACATTGAAGTACAGATTTTTTACATATCTCAGTTCTTCCATTGCCAGCATTTTTTCTATGTGGCTCTGGCCTCTCCACTGGATTTCGATTCCCAGATTTTTTCCGTATTTTTCAATTCTGAGCTGATGTTCTGGTTTGTCTTTGTCTTTTGCACTGCTGGCGGAGAATTCCTTATTGATATAGAAAATTATCCGGTCAATTCCGGCATATTTGTTTTTTGCCCCTTTGATTGCGTCTTTCAGATCCTGTTCTTTGGATGACATCCGAGTTCCTGCGTCATAGTATTTAGCCTGGAATCCGACTTTATGACCATCGGCTGTGTTCGCGGGCTGTGTTTCGATGTAGGGCTGGTTGTAGTATCGGAAGATTCCGTAGGTCTGTTTGAATTCATAGCAGAAAAGGATGTAGGCGAGGCTTTCAAATGCAGCTCTTGGATCTCCGGAAAATTTGTATTCGAATGCTTTCCAGTCGATGGGGTTATTCATATGTTTGTTCTCCTTATCATAGTTTCCTTACTTCGGCTGTTTACGATTCAGAGAATCTATCAAAAATTTTTCCTGTGCAACCGAATCCTACTGTCCCGGAAATCATTATCCTCAGGTTTATCAGAAAGAAAACGGGATAATTTTTTTTCGGAGATTTGTATTTTTTCAAATTCCTCTTGTTCCGTTAATACTCAAACTTCTTCACAAATTTCTGTTCAAACATTTCTGGTGTATACACATATGTTTCTTTAAAAGTATATTTCTCTAATTTTTCCATATACTGCGGAAGAAATTTTTGTCCTGCCAATTTACAATCATGCATTTTTTTCACATTGTTATAATTCTTTTCCTGGCTTACTACTAAAATATAAGTTACATTTTCCCTTGCAAATGAAATAGGATCTTCATAATTAAAAGTTACATTTTCCCTTGCAAATGAAATAGGATCTTCATAATTAAAATTATTATACTGTATTGTATCTTTCATTTCGCGCAAAACATCTACCAGCCAATACCAATTTTGATATGCTTTTTTCGTCACACTATCCTTAGCTTTAGTTATCTCCTGATTTTTAAACTCTATAAAATACCACATATTATCAGCATTGATTACAAATGCATCTGCAGATGCCAGTGAATCGTCTTCTTTCACAGATTCCGGATACCTTGCCACACGATATGCCTTATGTGCAATTTCATCCATATCAATTACCTGCATATCCTTTCTGTTATCCTCATACAAAAGCACTTTTTTCTCAGTCCTCTTCGAGGCGGCTTTATCTTCCGAAACATCTGACATTTTTGATTCTATTATAATTTTTGTCACATATTTATCTGAAAATTGTTTTAAGATCTCTTTTATTTGATCATAATTCGTCATCTTTATTTTCCAGTTCCTCTCTTAATCGGCTCAGTAACAATGTAGGATCAACCAATTGTTATATATCTTACTCAGATTTCTGGTTACATTTTCAAAATATGCGCCCGTTTCATTTTCTTTATTGTAGGCTAAATAATAATTACACCTTTCTTCTATATCGTATTTTTTGGAATACAATTCCAGAGCTTCCATAAAATGAGAACTATGTGTTGTGACAATAATATGAAAATTAAATTTTTTCTGCAGTAATACAATAATTTCCGCATAAATCAACTGCCATTCGGGATGAAGGTGTATTTCTGGCTCGTCTAATACAATAACATCTTTTTCATTCAAAACACCATTTAATAATAACTGTTTGATAATTACAAAAGCTTTTAATCCTGTAGATAAAGATGATATATCCAATTCTGTGGATATATTTCCATCTATCTGATACATATACCGTTGTCTCTTCAAAACGTTTCCAGATACTACACGATTCATCAGGTCCATAATATCTTCCAGACGTTTATTCATCAGCAATTCAGATAAAACTTTTTCTTCTACTGCTTTTTCTTTTTTTTCCCTTAATTTTTCTATAATGTTCTTTTTATGCAGTCAGCAATTCAGATAAAACTTTTTCTTCTACTGCTTTTTCTTTTTTTTCCCTTAATTTTTCTATAATGTTCTTTTTATGCAGTGAGCCTTCTACTGTTAAAAATGAAAAAACATTATTAAGCTCATCTAGGACAAATG
>NZ_QRNF01000064.1 GCF_003474435.1 Ruminococcus sp. AF46-10NS | reverse complement strand
AAAAGTATTCAATGTACAAAATAAAAAGAGAAAGGAACTGAAAGACTTTTTTGGTGAATTTATTACAAATTATGATGAACAGAAACAAATTGCAGAGAATTTGGATATTTTTGCTGAGGATGTAGAACGTTATATTGAAGATAAAACAAAACAGAAAGTGTCACAAGACTTAATTAAGAATCAAGAAGAGGAGTTCGCGAAAACTTGTGAAGAAGCAAAAAAGATTCCATATCCTGCGACGATATTTTATCCGAATGAAAAAATAGAAATTGTTGAATTGAATAAAGCTGAATTGACGGAACAAAAAAAAGAGGTGGAAAATTGTGGATATTTGATAGTAGAAGAAAGACTGTTTAAACTTATAAAAAATGAGGCTTTAAAGAATCAGCAAAGAGTTATCAAAGAAATTGTTTCTTACTGGGAGACGAAGAGTGTGTCTATTCAACGTGCGGTAAAAGCGGGGCTATGGAAGAGTATAGAGACGATTACAAATTTAGAAGAAAAACTTAAAAAATTGAAGACTTTGTCTCTTTCTAAAGACTCGATTCTTCAGGACGGAGAATATATACTTGCATTAGAAAGTGCTGGTTTTACGAAGGTTGATTTTGACGCGGATAAACAGAAAATTAATGAAAAACAGAAAAAAGTGAAAGCTCTTTCTGATGAGATTGATTTACTTTCTAAGAATAATAAGATGTTAAAATTGTTATCTTCTCTTTTAGCGAATAAACAAGTGGTAATAGAGCATAGAAATAATATTTTTAAGGAAAAAGGTTCTGTTCGATGTCCTATTTGTGGTTCTGAGTTATTTGCGACTATGGATGAGGAGATGATTCTTAAGGAAGCGGATACTTATATTGAAGAAAATGGAAAAACTGTAAGTATAAAAGAAGCAGATAAGATTACGTTACAGAATGAAATTGAAATTCTTTATCAGAATGTCATTAATCGGGCAAAACTTGTAGTGGAGAATGAGGAGAAAACATTAGAACTTAAAAGTAGTAATCTGAAAATTCTGAAAGATGAAATTCAGCCATATTTTTCTGAAGTCAAAGAATTGCAAAAAACTCGAAAAGAGATCAACGCAGAAAATTTGACTGCTGAAATGGCGAAAGAATTATTGGCTGGTGTAGAAGAGCAACTTTTAGGGGAATGTAAAGAGCAGGAAATTAAAGAGGGATATCAACAGATTTTAACAGTTCTAGGTTATAAATTTGAAAATGAGACGGTGCAGCAGACATATGAAAAGGTGAAAAATATTATAAAAAAATCATATGTAGTTTCAAGTTTTTCTTACGATATATTTGTGTCAAAACTTAATGCCATAGATAGTATTCTTGCAAATAAAACATTATCTGATCTGAGGAAGAAAATAGAAGAAAATACAGAGAAAAACAAGATTCTTGATACAGAGATAGAAGAGCTTCAGGAACTAAAAGATATTGCATCTCAAAGAGCGAAAGATATCCGAGATGCTGTGGAGAAACTTTCGCAAGATGAATACAAAAGGGTAGGACCTGCTCTTGGTAAATTTTATAATAAGTTAGCGAGATTTAATTCTAATGAGGGAATTAATATTATTCCGGAAAAAGAAGGAATTTCGTTAGTTGATAATAACGGTAAAAATATCGTTAATATTTTGAGTAATGGTCAAATTAGTGTATTCATGTTGGCCCATTTTTTTGCTAGTATCAATGTAAGAAATGATCGCGAAAAGATGAAAATATATTTTATTGATGATTTAACTGCATGTATGGACGATGTAAATATGTTAGCATTTATGGATTTGCTTAAATATCAAATGTCATCGAAAGCGACTATGGAACAGTTGTTTTTTGCTACCTGCGATAATCGTATTAGCAATTTGTTGAAATATAAATTAGATGGACGAGGCATTGAATTTTGTGAACTTTTAGAATCGGATTTTGAGTAATGGTAAGTAAAAGAGGGAGGTTTTACAATGGTAACAAACTTTGATTACTTAAAAAATGAATCAAAATTCTCTGCATTTGCGAATGTTGCCATCTCTGCGGAGAAGATCATATTAGCAGATCCGGATGCGAGTATTCTTAATAGCCGCCGGGCTATGGAATTTGCTGTAAAATGGTTGTATTCTGTGGAAAACAGTTTGCAGATTCCGTACCAGGATAATCTTCATACTCTGATGAATACAGAAGAATTCAGACAGTTAGTGGGACCGGATCTTTGGAAACGGATGGATTATATCCGCAGATGTGGAAACAGTGTGGCACATAGCAATAAAAAACCTGGCAGAGATGCAGCGATGCTCTGCCTTGAAAATCTGTCAATTTTTTTAGATTACGTTGCATATTGTTATGGAGAACAGTATCAGGAGCATCCATTTGACAAGTCGATTATTGATGACAGAATTGAGAAGGCAAAGGCATCCAGGGAAACAGCCAGAACAACAAAGGAAACACTTCTGAAAGAACAGGAAAAAACTGCCCAGCAGGAACTGGATCTACAAAAACTAATGGCAGAAAATACTTTCCTCAGGGAAGAACTGTCCGCACGTCATGAGAAACAGCAGCAGACATATGTTCCGAAACCTCTGGATCTGTCTGAATATGAAACCAGAAAACTTTACATAGATTCTATGCTCATTGATGCAGGATGGACACAGGGAAAAGACTGGTTAAATGAGATGACCGTGACAGGAATGCCGAATAAATCAGGAATTGGACGTATTGATTATGTTCTCTATGATGATATGAGTAAACCTTTGGCAATTATAGAAGCAAAACGTACATGCAAGGATATTGCCGAGGGCAGGCAGCAGGCGAAACTTTACGCAGATTTGCTGGAAAAGAAATATGAACGACGCCCGGTAATTTTCCTTACCAATGGTTTTGAAACCCGGATCATAGATGGACAATATCCGGAAAGAAAATGTTCGGTTATTTATTCCAAACGGGATCTGGAGAAATGGTTTAATCTTTTGAATATGCGGACAAGCCTGCAGGATATTTCTGTAGATAAAAAAATTGCAGGACGCTATTATCAGGAAGCCGCGATAAAAGCAGTATGCCAGAGTTTTGATGAAAAGAATCGGAGAAAAGCACTGCTGGTTATGGCCACAGGTTCCGGAAAAACCAGAACAGTAATGGCTTTGTGCAAGGTACTGGTTGATGCGGGCTGGGTAAAGAATATCCTTTTTCTGGCGGACAGAAATTCACTGGTAACGCAGGCTAAAAGAAATTTTGTAAACTGGATGCAGGATTTTTCCTGTACAAATCTGGTTGAAGAAAAGAATAATTATATGTCACGATGTGTTTTCTCCACATATCAGACCATGATAAATTGTATTGATGTGATAAATGATAAAGAAGGAAAAGTTTTTACCTGTGGTCATTTTGATCTGATCATTTGTGATGAAGCGCACAGATCTATTTATAATAAGTATAAAGATATTTTTACATATTTTGATGCACTGCTTGTAGGACTTACTGCAACACCGAAAGATGAGATTGACAAAAATACATATGAAGTGTTTGAACTGGCAAACGGAGATCCTACTTATGGATATGATCTGGCGCAGGCGGTTAAGGATGGATATCTGGTTGATTATCTGTCAGTAGAATCTAGGGTAAAATTTATTGATCAGGGAATTGTATACGATGAACTTTCAGAAGCAGATAAAGAAATCTATGAAAATACTTTTGAAGACGAAAATGGAAAGCTTCCGGAAGCGATAAATTCGGCTGCATTGAATACCTGGATTTTTAACGAAGATACAATTAAAAAAGTTCTTCATGTCCTGATGAGAGATGGAATTAAAATTGAATATGGACAGAAGATTGGAAAAACAATTATTTTTGCGAAAAATCATGATCATGCAGAAAAAATCCTTGAGATTTTTAATAAGGAATATCCGCATTTAAAGAATTATGCCATGGTGATCGATAACAGAATGAAATATGCACAGAGTGCAATTGATGAGTTTTCAGATCCGAAAAAACTACCGCAGATCGCAATTTCTGTAGATATGTTAGATACTGGAATTGATGTACCTGAAGTTCTTAATCTTGTATTCTTTAAGAAAGTCATGAGTAAAGCAAAATTCTGGCAGATGATCGGACGAGGAACAAGACTATGCCCGGGATTGCTGGATGGGGAAGATAAGAAAAAGTTTTACATTTTTGATTTCTGTGGGAATTTTGAGTTTTTCCGAATGAATAAGGGAAAAGCAAGTGCAAATCTGATGGCGTTGCAAAGTGCGGTTTTTAATCTTCAGTTTGAGATTTCGTACAAGCTTCAGGATATTAAATATCAGACAGATAAATTAACTGCGTACAGGACTGCACTTGTAAAGCACATGACTGAAAAAGTAAAAGAGCTCCCAAGAGATAGTTTTACAGTTCGCCAACATTTGAAATATGTAGAATTATATTCAGAAGAGTCGAACTATCAGATGCTTACTTATGAAGATACTTTACTTGTACGGGAAGAAGTTGCACCCTTGATTTTGCCTGAAAGTGATGAAGTAACAGCAGTACGTTTTGATGCACTTATGTATGGGATAGAACTTGCATCTCTGGCTGGAAAGAAATATACAAGTGCACGAAAAGATCTTTTAAAAAAGGTTTCCGGAATTGCCGGAGTGGCAAATATACCGGAGATTCAGGCACAAACAGAGCTGATCGATCAGATTTTGCATACAGATTATATGGAAAATGCAGGAATCAATGAATTTGAAAATATCAGGGAAAATCTTAGAGATCTTATGAAGTATATTCCGGATAAGAGCAGGAATAAATATATGACCAATTTTACAGACGAAATTCTTTCAACGGAATGGAAAGAAGCAGAATTGGAAAACGATGATTTGAAAAACTATAAGGCACGGGTAGAATATTATGTCCGGCAGCATCAGGATGACCATGTGATATCAAAGTTGAAAAAGAATCAGCCACTTACAGAAAAAGATGTAGATGAACTGGAAAAAATTCTCTGGAGCGAGCTTGGTACAAAAGAGGATTATGAAGCAGAATTTGGCAGAAAGCCATTGGGAGAATTTATCAGAGAAATGGTAGGTCTTGATATGAATGCAGCCAAGGAAGCTTTTTCAAAGTATCTTGAGGATGTAAGTCTGGACAGCAGGCAGATTTATTTTGTAAATCAGATCATTGAGTATATTGTTCATAATGGGATGATGAAGGATCTTTCTGTTTTATTGGAATCTCCGTTTACAGATCGTGGGAGCATTTCAGAAATCTTTACAGATATGAGTGTTTGGCTTGGAATAAAAAAAGTCATTGATACGATCAACGGAAATGCAGCAGCATAAACTCCACCTCTGTAAAGTAGAAAAATTTTACCCGGATTTACAATAAATTTAACCATAAATCCGGTTGACAAAACCCGGCCGGGAACGTTATAATGGCCGGGTTGATAGAATATTTTAAGAAAAAAGGCAGGTGAACAGAATGGACAGTTGTGATTCTCATGGGCGAAGTTGTAGCTCTCAGAGTGAAAGATGGAAAGAACAGAGAAGGATGAGACTGTTCCATTCTGTTTTAAGTATACAGAATATCTGTGAGAATAGTATATCTGTATATCGGAAGGATATGTATGACAGGGCGGAACAGCGTCATCAGGACCTGTACGGTATTATTCCATTGTAATTGCAGCAGGATTATAATAGATATTTTTTTCATTCTTCTCATTCTGAGAATCTTACAGTAAAGCGATCATGTATAAATTCATTTCGCTTTATACTCAAATCCCAAGGAAACACAATCAAAAATCAGACAGCACATAGACATGCTTTAACATGTCTGTTTTTGGTGTGCGTATTTTGTGCGATACTATGTGAGGAGGATGAGAAAATGACAAAAAGAAATCAGGATTTTTCAAAAGATATTCTGAGTCTGATCCGAAGCAGTGTTTCTCCGGCAGTTTTAAGTGAAAGGCTGCAGGATTTCCACGAAAACGATCTGGCGGAAGTATTAAGAGAATTAAGCACTGCGGAGCGCAGCAGACTATACCGTATCCTGGAAAGCAGTATGCTGGCAGATGTTTTTGAGTATCTGGAGGAAGAAGAAACTGTAAAATATCTGGAGGAGATGGATGTTAAAAAAGCGGCAGCCATTCTTTCCAAAATGGAAACCGATGCCCTGGCAGATGTTTTAAAGCAGATCGATAAAGAAAAACGCAAGCTTCTGATCCAGCTTCTGGATGAACAGGTGCGGAAAGATATCGAAATGATCCGCTCCTTTGATGAGGATGAGATCGGAAGCAGAATGACAACGAACTGCATTGTGATCCGTGAAAACCTGACCGTAAAGCAGGCCATGAGTGAGCTGGTTTCTCAGGCGGCAGATAATGATAATATTTCTACGATCTTTGCAGTGACGGACAGAGGGGAGTTTTATGGAGCCCTGGATCTGAAGGATCTGATCACAGCAAGACAGGACCACCCTATGGAAGAGCTGATCGTAACTTCCTATCCATATGTGTATGGTACTGAGCAGATCGACGACTGTATGGAACGACTGAAGGATTATTCCGAAGATTCCATTCCTGTGCTGGACGATGACAATCGTTTCCTTGGAGTGATCACATCCGCAGGGATCATCGATCTGGTAGATGATGAGATGGGAGAGGATTATGCAAAGCTGGCCGGTCTGACTGCAGAGGAAGATCTGAAAGAACCTCTTTTTGAAAGCATGAAAAAAAGAATGCCCTGGCTGATCGTTCTTCTGGGCCTTGGTATGCTGGTATCTTCTGTTGTGGGAATGTTTGAAAAAGTAGTTACCTGTCTGCCGATCATCATGTGCTTCCAGTCTCTGATCCTGGATATGGCAGGAAATGTTGGAACCCAGTCCCTGGCTGTAACCATCCGTGTACTGATGGATGAGACGCTGACGGGAAGACAGAAAGCAGAGCTTGTGCTGAAGGAAATGCGGATCGGTCTTTGCAACGGTGGTCTGCTCGGTATTCTGTCTTTTGTACTGATCGGATTGTATATTTTCTTATTTAAAGGAAAAACACTCGTATTTGCCTATGCGGTATCCGGCTGTATCGGATTATCCCTGCTGGTGGCCATGCTGGTATCCAGTGCAGTGGGAACCTGCATACCGCTGTTTTTCAAAAAAGTTGGTGTGGACCCTGCGGTAGCATCCGGTCCGTTGATCACAACAGTAAACGACCTTGTAGCAGTTGTAGCATACTATGGAATGAGCTGGATTTTCCTGATCGAGATGTTCCATCTTGCAGGATGAAGCAGAATTGTGAAGTGTCTGCAGGAAATATAAAAAGAAAATTCCGGGTCGAAAGATTCGGAATTTTTCTTTACATAAAGTGAAAAAACAACTATAATAGAACACATGCTTTGACTGTTTAAACTGTTGCAGAAATGCCTGTTTAACGGGTAAAATAATAAGACAGAATAAAACGTCAAAAAACAAATTAACAATCACAATGGGGTGATTGGGGAAAGGAAAAATAAAACATGATAGTAACACTGATCGAAAAGATGTATTCTTTTCTGTGGGGAGACCTGGTTAAGATCCCTCTTCCTGGAGGAAGCAGTCTGGGGATATCTCTGATTATCATACTGCTGGTTCCGGCCGGAATTTATTTTACCATCCGGACAAGATTTCTGCCTGTCCGGATGTTCCCGGATATGGTACATGCACTTGTGGAGAAAAAAAGTGACAAGAACAATCTTTCCGCATTTCAGACACTGATCGTATCAACGGCAACCCGTGTGGGAATGGGCAACCTGGTGGGTGTAGTGGCAGCTATTTCAGCGGGCGGCGCAGGAGCCATATTCTGGATGTGGGTTCTGGCATTGATCGGATCATCCACAGCATTTATTGAGGCAACCCTTGCACAGATCTATAAGGAAAAAGATCCTCTTTACGGTGGCTACAGAGGCGGTCCTGCCTACTATATCCACCATTACTGGGAAGAAAAACAGGGCAGAAAACGAAAAAAAGTTCTGCTTTCCGTATTGTTTGCAATTTCAGGCCTGATCTGCTGGTGCGGAATCAGCCAGGTGATCAGTAATTCCGTCACTGCATCCTTTGAGAATGCCTTTAATATTCCACCATTATATACAACTATCGTATTGGTAGCAGTGGCAGCAGTGATCGTTCTTCGGAAGAATGCAACAGTTAAAGTGCTGGATTTTCTTGTCCCGGTAATGGCTGTCTGTTATTTTGCGATCACTTTGTTTATCATTGCAATGAACCTTGGAAGTATGCCGGGAGTATTTAAAAGAATTTTTGAGGAAGCATTCGGAATCCGCCAGGTAGCAGCCGGAGGCTTTGGAGCAGTACTGATGAACGGAGTAAAAAGAGGTCTGTTTTCCAATGAGGCAGGAAGTGGATCTGCGCCATGCGCAGCAGCGGCAGCAGAGTGTGATCAGCCGGTGAAAGCGGGATTTGTCCAGGCACTTGGAGTTTTTGTGGATACCATCGTAATCTGCAGCTGCACAGCCATGATCATGCTTCTGGCACCGGAAGATCTGGTAAGCGGACTTTACGGAATGGAACTTCTCCAGACAGCCATGCGCTATCATCTTGGCGAATTTGGTGTGATTTTTATTGCAGCTACGCTCTTTATGTTCAGTTTTTCCACCTTTCTGGGAATCCTGTTCTATGCCAGAAGCAATGTGGCCTATCTGTTTGGTGACAACTGGGCATCTCAGACCGGATATAAGATTATTGCCCTTGTGATGTTATTTATCGGGGGAATCGCAGCCTATACGTTTGTATGGGATCTTGGAGATGTGGGAATCGGCCTTATGACCATCTTTAATATCTTCATGTTATACCTCTTGGGGGAAAAGCCATCAGGGAACTGAAGAACTACGAAGAAGAGAAAAAAATTAAAAAAGTCTGAGATTTTCTGGTGGACTGTGACAGTAAAAAAGGTCGCAGTTCGCCTGAAAACTGTTTGCAGAACAGGAAAACATATGGTAATATATCAAGGTAAAGCAATAAAAGAATAAAGTGTCCCTGGGTGTACGGAAATATACAAATGCAGGAGGCACGTTTTTACGAGGAGGATAAAAAATGTATATTACATGTCTGGATGTAGAAGGTGTACTGGTACCGGAGATCTGGATTGCTTTTGCTGAGGCAAGCGGAATTCCGGAGCTGAAGAAAACGACCCGTGATGAGCCGGATTATGATAAACTGATGAACTGGCGGCTTAGTGTTCTCAAAGAGCACGGACTTGGACTGAAAGAGATCCAGAAGACTATTGCAAAGATCGATCCTCTTCCGGGAGCAAAGAAATTTCTGGATGAGCTGAGAACTTTTTCTCAGGTGATCCTCATCAGTGATACATTTACGCAGTTTGCAACTCCTTTGATGGAGAAGTTGGGCTGGCCGACACTTTTCTGCAACACCCTTGAAGTAGCAGAGGACGGTGAGATCACAGGATTCAGGATGAGATGTGAGCAGTCCAAACTTACCACTGTGAAAGCGCTGCAGTCCATGGGATTTGAGACTATTGCAAGCGGAGATTCCTATAATGATCTTGGAATGATCAAAGCAAGCAAGGCAGGATTCCTTTTCCGAAGTACAGAACAGATCAAGGCAGATAATCCGGATATCCCGGCATACGAAGAGTATGATGAATTACTTGCTGCGATTAAAAAAGCCATGAAATAACAATTTCAGAATATTAAAACAGTACCAAAACGGGCAGATGATCAACAAACAATATAAATATGTTGGTTTTCTGTCTGTTTTTTTTGCTTTTTATTATAGAGAAGAGTATAATTAGACAAAATGAGTTTGCTTTGAGAAAGCTGAACAGATTATCTGATGCAGGGAAAACCTTCCTACAGTGTTAACGATACATGTAATAATGGAGGCACGGACACAACTGGTCAGGGACAGCAGGTGGAGCGGAGTAAAAGGTGAATTAACAGACCCGAAAGCTCTCTGTAGGGAAGTGGAAAATGCTTTCCGGGAAAACTGAAGCTACGATATTTATATGAGATCTAACAGAAAGGATGGAAAAAAATGATAAATGAGAGAATCATCATTGAGGAGAAAACAAAAGATTACGATGAAGCATGGATCGAGACTTACTTTTGGCAGGAATCTGTGGAATTGTATCCAGGACAGAAACGTCCGGCCATAGTAATCTGTCCGGGAGGGGCTTATGCAATGACTTCTGACAGGGAGGCGGAGGCCGTTGCCCTTCGTTTTATGAGCATGGGCTATCATGCAGTGGTGCTTCGTTATAGTGTGGCACCTGCCAGATATCCAGCTGCTCTTCGTCAGCTTGCAAAAACAGTGGCCCTTCTTAGGGAAAACAGTGAAAAATGGCATATTGAGACAGATAAGATCATTGTGTCAGGATTTTCAGCAGGCGGACACCTGGCAGCATCTCTTGGGGTGTTCTGGAATACTCCTGAGTTAAAAGAAATCACAGGTTTTGATAATGAAATGATCCGTCCTGATGGAATGATTCTCAATTATCCTGTAATTACGTCCGGAGAGTTCGGCCATCAGGAAAGCTTTCATAATCTTCTTGGAGAAAAATATGAAGAGCTGAAAGATAAAATGTCTTTAGAATATCAGGTTACAGAGGATACACCGAAGACTTTTATCTGGCATACGTTTGAAGATGAGACAGTGCTTCTTGACAATACTTTACGGTTTGTACAGGCACTTTATAAGAGAGGGATTCCTGTGGAGTATCATATTTTTCCGCAAGGATCTCATGGTCTCGGACTTGCAAGTGAGCTGACAGCCAATGAAAACGGATGCGGTATTGTGAGAGCCTGTGAGCCGTGGAGCGAGCTGGCAGGAAAATGGCTGAACCGCGAATTTCCGTGGTGGGGTGGAGCGACTGTATAATTTCCAGGAATCATTATTGTTCCTGTTCAATTGAAATTCGGGGCAGATAATGGCAGAATGCTGTGACTGCAGCTGTGTTTTTTGTATTGGTTGGTATTGCATCCTGCATATCATGCTTTATCAGCATCCGGATTATGAGAAGAAAGGAATTCTGATATTATGGAAAAAATCAGATTTTAATTACATCTGGAACAGATTATAAACGAATGACAAAGGAACTTCTGGAGAGAACGGATCTTAAGTCCCATATAAAGGACAGAGATAAAAAAATTGGAATCAAGCCGAATCTGGTTTCGCCGTCTGAGGCTTCCTGGGGTGCAACGACACATCCGGAGGTGGTTGCAGGTATTATTGAATATCTGAAAGAGCATGGTTTCCGGATCTTGTGATGATGGAGGGTTCCTGGGTCGGTGATAAGACAAGGGAAGCTTTTGAAGTGTGTGGATATGACCGGCTTGAAGAGGAGTATCAGGTTCCGTTCTGGGATATGCAGAAGGATAAGGGTATTCCTGTGGACTGCGGCGGTATGGAACTGAATATCTGCGAACGGGTGAAGGAGATAGATTTTCTGATCAATGTACCGGTGCTGAAAGGGCATTGCCAGACTAAGATTACCTGTGCTTTAAAGAATATGAAGGGATTGATCCCCAATAAAGAGAAGAGGCGTTTTCATTCTCTTGGTCTTCATAAGCCAATCGCTCATCTGAATATGGGGATCCGGCAGGATTTTATTGTTGTGGATAATATCTGCGGGGATCTGGATTTTGAGGATGGCGGCAATCCTGTTGTGATGAACCGTGTTCTTGCTGCCTGCGATCCTGTTCTTGTGGATGCCTATGTGTGCAGATGATGCATTATCAGGTGGAGGATGTCCCTTATGTAAAGCTGGCTGGTGAACTGGGGGTTGGCTGTTCGGATATCAGCAAAGCAAAGATCCTTTTCTGCCAGGAAGAAGCAGAAAAGATTCTGCCCAAATCCCGCAAGGTTGTAGAACTGGCCGATGCCGTAGAAGAAGTAGAATCTTGCAGTGCCTGCTACGGCTACCTGATTCCTGCACTGGAAATGCTGAAAGAAGAAGGACTTTTTGAAAAACTACATGAGAAAATATGTATAGGCCAGGGATATCGTGGACAAAACGGTGAACTGGGGGTAGGACATTGTACGTGTAAATTCAGACATCATGTGGAGGGATGTCCGCCGTTGGAAAAGGATATATATGAGTTTTTGAAAGAGTATATTCTGGGTAAGGAGGAATAGAATCCATCGCCCTGTCAGCAAAATTAACACAGTCAAAACGCAGAACAGCGGCGTGGCCAGAAGGGAGGGGTGTGGGGAGGGAAAACGGCCCTCGCAACTATGAGTGCCTTCCCTCCCCACGGTTTCCCTAGCTTTTCAAAGCCAGTTTTTTTTAAAAATCAAAGACAATCTTTCACAATTTCTACAATCTGCTCCATAGAAAACCGGCTGCTGTCCAGACACAGATCATACTGTGTCATATCCAGCCACTTGGAATCAGTAAAATATTCATAATAGGCTCGTCTTTCTTTATCCATCTTTTTTACAAGTTTCCGTGCACTGGCTTCTTCGCGTCCGGTGCGGCGTATCACATTCTGAACTCTATCCTCAAAAGGAGCATGAATAAAAATCTTTAGTGACTTATCCTTCAGAATATTCGTAGCACACCGTCCCACAATAACACAATCTTCCTTCTGAGGAAGCGAAAGTATGATTTTTCTCTGCAGATCATAAAGTACATCATTCATAGGAACAAAAGAAAAATTGTCTGTAAACTGGAGTTCACTGTCAACCGGGAAAACCCACTGGCTGGCTTTCTTCTCATCTACTTTTGCGAGAGTGTCAAAAGGAATATTATTTTTTTTCGCAGCCAGGTCGATCAGTTCCTTATCATAAAAACCAATCTCCATTTTCTCTGCCAGAGTCTTGCCAATCAGGCGTCCGTTACTTCCAAACATACGGTTAATAGTAATAATACGTTTAGCCATAGTAAAACCCCCTTTTATTTTAAATCAGAAGTGAAAAAATGTATTCTGTTTTCTTATACTTCTTTTATAACATATTTAAGATAAAAATACCAGAAAATA
>NZ_QRNF01000063.1 GCF_003474435.1 Ruminococcus sp. AF46-10NS | reverse complement strand
TTGTAGGCGGTTCTCCCGTAGACAGTATCCAGTATGAGCTGATTGATAAGCAGTTTGACTGTATGGCAAAATATCTTTCATGGGATATGCTTTTCAAAAAATCATATTACGCGACAGCCAGAGATGAACTTGAAAAAAACAAGGATTCCATGAACGAACTTGAGGGGATCGGAAAAAATTTATAAAGCACGTTCCAAATTCCAGTTTGGAGAATTGAAAAAACGGAATTTACCTATTAAGACATATAAACTCTTGACAATAAAGCTCCTATATAGTATGTTTTTAATAAACTACTATATAGGAGCTTTTGTGTGGAAATGAATGGAGGATTTCTTGTCACCAAAATAAAACAGCTTGGAGACCGGATTTTCGAGAAGATTCTCAGTGAAAAGAATATTGATGCGTTTAATGGAGCCTAGGGACGTATTCTTTATGTGCTGTGGCAGGAGGATGGTATCCCAATCAGGTCACTCTCGACTAAATGCGGATTAGCGATAACATCTCTTACTACGATGCTGGAAAGAATGGAAAATCAAGGGCTGATAAGCCGTGTTCAGTCTGAAACGGACAAAAGGAAAACACTCCTGTTTCTGACTGAGAAAGCACATGCCTTAAAGGGCGAGTACGATTCTGTATCTGATGAGATGGGCAGTATTTACTACAAAGGTTTTTCAGAGGAAGAAATTACCCGGTTTGAGGAATGCCTCGACCGCATCAGAAAGAATCTTGAGGAGTGGCAGAAGTCATGAGTATTTGTATCAAAGATCAGATTCAGAACATGAATATCGTCATCGGCTGCACAGTGGGGTGTACATATTGCTATGCCCGCAACAACGTGAAACGCTGGCATATGATTGATGACTTCGCTGACCCTGAATTCTTTCCGGGTAAGCTCAAGATGATGGAAAAGAAACGTCCGCAGAACTTTCTTCTTACCGGGATGAGCGATCTCTCCGGATGGAAGCCGGAATGGAGAGACGAGGTATTTGCAAAGATCCGTGAAAATCCACAGCATCAGTTCCTGTTTCTTACCAAGCGCCCCGATCTGCTGGATTTTGATACCAATCTGGAAAACGCATGGTTTGGCGTTACGGTGACGAGGAAAGCAGAACGGTGGCGTATCGACGCCCTTCGGAAAAACGTCAGAGCAAAACATTACCACGTTACCTTTGAGCCGTTATTCGATGATCCCGGCACAGTTGACCTTTCCGGAATCAATTGGATCGTTGTCGGCACCATGACCGGAGCTCAGAGCAGGAAGATTCATACGGAGCCGGAATGGGCATGGTCTCTGGCGGACCAGGCACATAAGCTCGGCATTCCGGTGTTTATGAAGGAAGACCTTGTCCCTATCGTAGGGGATGAAAATATGATTCAGGAAATGCCGGAAGAATTTAATAAAGTGTTGGAGGTGCAGAGATCATGGAAGAAGTAATAAATGGAATCCTCATTCGTGAGGTGGAAACAAAGAACATCATGACTAAGTCCAGTCTGCCGGTAGGCGGTTACTCGGTCAATCCCTATGTGGCTGTACACATGCCTGCAAGTATTGCTATGCTTCTTTTATGAAGCGCTTTACCGGACACACGGAGGAATGGGGCACTTTCCTTGATGTGAAGCATTGGCCGGAAATTAAAAATCCGAAGAAATATGCCGGACAGCGTGTGGTCATCGGTTCTGTGACGGATGGCTACAATCCACAGGAGGAGCAATTCGGGAATACCAGAAAACTTCTGGAGCAGCTGATCGGCAGTGACACAGATATTTTGATCTGCACAAAGTCTGATCTTGTGGTACGGGATATTGATCTGCTGAAAAACCTTGGACGAGTGACCGTTTCATGGTCGATCAACACACTGGATGAAAATTTCAAGAACGATATGGACTCTGCTTCGAGCATTGAGCGGCGCATCGCTGCTATGAAGCAAGTATATGATGCAGGTATCCGTACAGTCTGTTTCGTATCTCCGGTATTCCCCGGCATCACGGATTTTGAAGCCATCTTTGAGCGGGTAAAGGATCAGTGTGATCTGTTCTGGCTCGAAAACCTCAATCTTCGGGGCGGCTTTAAGAAGACGGTTATGGATTATATCGCCGGAAAATATCCTGACCTTGTACCACTTTACGACGAGATCTATAACAAGCATAACCGCAGCTACTTTGAAGCACTTGAAGTAAAAGTTGAGAAAATGGCTAAGAAGTATGATTGTGCCTTTGTGGATAATGAAATGCCTTATGGCAGAGTCCCGCAGGGACATCCGGTGATCGTAGATTATTTCTATCATGAGGAAATCCGTGGGACAGAGAATACCGGAAAAAGAAATCGCTAACTTTCAGTTTTTCGATTAGATGCTTGACAAGTGAATTATAATAAGAAGAAAGAGATATTGATCCTGGCGCGTTGATATCTCTTTTTTTGATGATAGAAAAGACTACTCTGCAATCCTTCATAAAATGAAGAGTAGCCTAACCTAAGTCCGGATGGAGGGGGTGCATTAGGGGGTGCAATCGTTTCATTGTATCAAAATGGTTGTTACGATGAAACCTTGCTGTTGTGGATATTACATGAATATATTTTGCGCTAGAATAATTATTGGGTATATGTTAAAATATAAAGAACATATATTCGAGCGTTTATCAAGGTGGTGTATAGCATTGACAAAGTCAGAGAAACTACGAAAAATTCAGGAAATATTGGAATTAAAGAATCCACAAGAGAATCTGTATGCAGATCTGTTAAAGACAATAGGAGATTTGAAAACAAATTATGGGGATTACATGATTACGGAGCCGATTGACTGTAATGAGGAACTGAAACGTGTTCCGGGAGCGGATTATGAACTTTGTACGGCGTTGCTGACAATGCTGCTGAGAGAAGATCATTTTTCCAATGGTTCTTTTGAACGGAGATTTGCTGACGGACAGGTGCTTCCTGTTCTGGTGAGGATGAAGGATGTTTTGAGTGCAGGAGTGTGATTTTATGAAAGTCGGGGATACTGCATATATTGTGGAATCAAACAGGTATGTGAGAGAAGTGGAGATCCGCAGGTGTTCCGGCGGGATGTTCCTGGTACGTTTTACAGATACGGGCGGCGGAATACAGGTGAAGGCTCACAGGCTGTTTGCAACGAGGGAAGAAGCTGAAAAGAGTATTGAGAAGGCACCAGAGACAAAGAGGGTGCGTGGGAATCCGTATGACCGATGGTATTGAACGGATGATAAAGTAAATAAATGCATCAGGGGAAACCTGTTGCTGTTTGCGGAGAAATCTGTGGATGGCAGCGGGTTTATTTTTTTGTCCGGAAAGTCAAAAAATCAGGGACCAGGACTCCTTGGAACAGTAGGAGGTGGTTTTTGGCTATGGGAAAAATTGAACTGATCGATACCGACAGACTGACGGAGAAACAGGCCAGGCTAAACATGGAAAAGTGTGCAGAGTTTCTGGCAAGAATGATCCAGAAGTACGGGGATGTGGTTCTGGGGGAGATTGAGGAGAGAAATGCACAGCTGCAGGGGAAGTGATCGAGTGTGCCGGTGGTCTTTTGGGGCTGCCGGTCTTTTTGCGCTATGGAAACCGCATAGGAGAAGGTGGATTTTGGGGCAGTTTTTTTGGTCGTTCTGCGAGTTGGCACAGACTGGTGATTCCGATATATTTTATGTACGGCAACCGTATGACGATGGGCAACCGAAATGAGGTGAAGATTTGAGAAAGAAATGTTACATATATACCCGTGTTTCTACGGCGGCTCAGACAGAGGGATATAGTCTGGAGGCACAGACAGAGCGGCTTCGGAAGTATGCGGACTATAAAGAAATGGAAGTGGTCAGAGAATACTGTGATGCAGGCAGATCCGGAATGAGCATCAAGGGCAGACCGGCTTTTATGGAAATGATGGATGACATTTCCTGTGAGAAAGATGAAATCTCCTGTGTTCTGGTGTTTAAGTTATCCCGTTTTGGAAGAAATGCGGCGGATATTTTAAAGTCTGTGCAGCTGTTGATGGATTTTGATGTGGATCTGGTCTGTGTTGAGGATGCCATTGACAGTTCTACACAGGGCGGAAGGCTGACACTTGCTATCCTGTCTGCTGTGGCAGAAATGGAACATGAGAATATTACTGTGCAGTTTATGGCGGCGAGGATGCAGAAGCTGATGGGTGGCGGATGGCCTGGCGGAGGCGTGCCGTATGGATATGTGAGTGTGAATAAGGAACTGATGGTGGTTCCGGAAGCTGCAGATCTTGTGAGGCTGATTTATCAGAAGTATCTGGAGCCGGACATGAAGCTGAATACGGTTGTCGGATGGCTGAATGAGAATGGTTATAAGCGTGTTGTGAAGGGAGAGGATAAAGTTATTACTTCGGATTTTGTTTCTTCGGTGCTTGGAAATCCTGTTTATTATGGAATGATCGTATATAACAGGCGGACAAATTCTGAGGAGATTAAGAAAAATCCTAAAGAGATCATTTCCGTCAGGGGAAAGCATGAGGCAATTATTTCGGAAGATGTCTGGATGCGGGTGCAGGAGAAGCGGAAGAGGCTGAGAAGGCCGCAGAAAAAGGTGGATGATCCGGAGAGAATCAGTCTTCTGTCTGGTTTGGTGAAGTGTCCAGTGTGCGGAACTGGAATGATTACAAAAAAGAATAAACGAAAGAACAATAATCATGGGGGCTATTATAAGATTGTTTATTCTTATGGATGCCGGAATTATCGTAAGAGTGCAGGGCGTGTCTGTAATTGTAGCTGGACGTACAATCAGAAAAAACTGGACGGAGCTGTGATGGAAATTGTGGGAAAGGTGACAGAGATGCGGGAGTTCCGTCAGACGGTTATGAATACGGTTGGTGACAGGAGTTCATTGGATGCTTGTGAAGCGGATCTGAAAAGAACCAGAAAAGAACTGCACAGTCAGGAGCATCTGAAATATAAGCTGGGGGCGGAACTGGATAATCTGGATGTTCTTGCAGAAGATTATGATGATGAATACGAGGCTGTTCAGTCAAAGATTGATGAGGTTTATGACAGAATCGAGATTCTGGAGGAAAGGATCCGGAAGCTGAAAAAGCGGATGGAGGCTTTGAAGAAAGGCGTTCGTTCTTCTGATAATATACAGAAGATTCTTGATAACTTTGACCTGCTGTTTGAGAGAATGAACTGCGAGGAACGCAGGGAGCTGTGCAGGCAGTTCATTGAAAGAATTGATGTCTTCCAGGAAGAAAGGGAAGACGGCAGGATTTTGAAAAGGATTGTGTTTCGTTTTCCGGTTTATTATGAAGATGAAGGAAAAAGGGCAGAGAATGATGAACCGGATGAAGTGGTGACATTTGAAGTAGACTGTACAGAGCATCGGGTGACTGCTTCTGAGGCAAAAGCAACCTATGCGGAGATCAGGCATATGTAAAAGGAAAGTATGGAATGAATGTTTCTTCCTTATATATTGCGCAGGTAAAACGGAAGTATGGTCTGGATGTGGGAAAGGCTTATAACAAGCCGGCTAAAAATAAGAATCATGTGCCGGTCTGTCCGGTGGAAAAGGAAGTGTTAATTCTGGATGCCTTGAAGCATTTCCGGATGCTGGATGAGGATGTGGAGTACAGGAAGGAGAGTGCAGTGTGAAAAAGAAATGTTATATTTATATCCGTGTTTCTACGACAATGCAGGTGGACGGCTACAGTCTGGAGGCACAGAAAGAAAGGCTGATGAAGTTTGCGGAGTTCTAGGAAATGGAAGTGGTCAGGGAATATTGTGATGCTGGTAAATCCGGAAAGAGTATTACGGGCAGACCGGAGTTTCAGAGGATGCTGCAGGATGTGTCCGAGGAACGTGACGGAGTGGCATTTATTCTGGTGTTTAAGCTGTCACGTTTTGGAAGGAATGCAGCAGATGTTTTAAACTCCCTGCAGTTTATCCAGGATTATGGAGTGAATCTGATCTGTGTGGAAGACGGGATTGATTCTTCTAAGGATTCCGGCAAGCTGACCATCACGGTGCTGTCGGCAGTGGCTGAGATTGAAAGGGAGAATATTCTGGTCCAGACAATGGAAGGAAGAAAGCAGAAGGCCAGAGAGGGAAAATGGAATGGCGGACAGGCTCCTTTCGGGTATGATCTGGATTCAAAGAACAGCACTCTGGTGGTGAATGAGGAAGAAGCGGAGATTGTGCGGATTATTTATGACAAGTTTGTGCATACGGATATGGGGGCAGATGCTATCTGTAATTATCTGAACCAGAGAGGTTATACGAAGAAAAAGGTCAGGGGGTATGAGCTGAACTATTTTGCCAGAGGACTGATCATGAAGATTTTGGATAATCCGGTTTATACTGGGAAGATTGCTTACGGGAAGAATGTTACGGAGAAGGTGAAGGGAACGAGGGATGAATACCGGCGTGTGAAGACTGATGATTACCTGCTGGCAGATGGACTGCATGAGGCGATTGTGGATGAAGAGATGTGGGAGGCGGCGAGAGAGAAAAGGAAGAGGACGGGGGTTAAGTGGAATAAGACACATAGTCTTGAACATGAGCATATTTTGTCGGGACTTTTGAAATGTCCGGTGTGTGGTGCTGGAATGGCAGGAACTGTGAGGAGAAGGAAGAATAAGAAATCTGGTGAATATAAGGATGACTTCTATTATAGATGTCAGCACAGGAGAAAGATTGATGAGGAACATTTCTGTGATTTTAAGCCATCACTGAATCAGAATGAGATCAATGCAGAGGTGGAGTGGTTCATCAGAGGGATGATTGCTGATGAAAGGTTTCATGAGTATATTGGAGAAAGATTGCAGGAAAAGGTGGATGTCTCGAATCTGGAAGAGGAACGGGATCAGCTGAAGGGGCAGTTACAGCAGGTTGTCGGGGCGAAGAATAAACTGCTTGTGATGCTGGATACTTTGGATGCTGGCGATAAGCATTATGCAAGGAAGTTCCAGGACATGCAGGACCGTCTGGATAATCTTTACGACAGGATTTCTGGTTTTGAGAATGAGATTGCCGATGTGGAGGAAAAGATTAAGGCAGCGTATGGAAGACAAATTAGTGAAAAACAACTGTACCAAATCCTGCAAAAGTTTGATATACTGTATGCAGAAATGTCAGATATTGAAAAAAAGGAGTTTATGCAGTTGTTTATTGATGCAATTGAGTTATACCCGGAAAAGATGGATGATGGGCGCATCATCAGGCAGATTGATCTGGCATTTCCGGTGTATTATGAAGGTTTTGAAGGCGAAGCAATTCGGTTGCTCAACGAAAACACAGTCGAGACTGTTGTTCTTTTGTCCCAACTGAAACAAAAGCCGGATGATTACATTAATGTCACGATTGAACTTGATGATATGGATATAACATCTGCAGAGACTAAGGCTACATATGATGAGATAAAGAAGTATGTGGCTGAACATAATGCCGGCATGAAGGTTTCCAATCTGTATATCTCACAGGTAAAGAGAAAATGCGGAATTGAGGTTGGAAAGAATTATAATTTACCTAAAAATGAAGATAGCAGGCAACCGCAGTGTCCAGAAGATAAAGAGAGTGCAATTGTGGAGGCATTGAAGCATTTTAAGATGAATAGTTAATAAAGAGAGGTGTAGATGCTATGCCAGGTATACTCGTGGTTGAAGATGATGAAAATTTAAATCGTGGAATTACATTTTCACTGAAAAAATCCGGATATGAGGTTTTTTCAGCAGAATCAGTGAAAAAAGCGAAAAGAATTGCAAGTGATAATAATGTGGATGTTACCATTTGTGATGTGAATCTTCCGGATGGGAATGGACTGGAATTTGTAAGGTGGATGAGATGCAATTATAATACATACATTATTTGTCTTACAGCACTAGATCAGGAGATGGATCAGGTCATGGGATATGAAGCAGGGCAGATGATTATATTACAAAGCCGTTTAGTCTTTCGGTACTTCTTTTGAAAATAGAAGCACATTTCCGCCGCAGACAGGAGAAAACGGAAGCCGGAAAGATGATTTCGGGAGATATCGTATTTATCGCAGGAGAAATGAAAGTCCTGATAAAGAGTCGTGAAATCAGTCTGACAAAAACGGAGTTGAAAATGCTGACTTTTTTTCTTCAGAATCCGAAACAGATTCTTTCAAAAACACAAATATTGGAAAATGTGTTTGATCTGGAAGGGGATTTTGTGGATGAAAATACAATCGCTGTCAATATCAGAAGACTCCGTGAGAAAATCGAAGACAATCCGGCTGCACCGGTCTATATAAAGAATATCAGAGGTCTTGGGTATATATGGAATCAGGAGGTAAGGCAGTGACAAAGAGATATCGCAAGAAGATTACAGTAGTGCTCTCCTTGGTATTACCTGTCATATTATTGTTTGCAATATTAAATTGCTTTACCACGTATGTGTTTTATGAAGATTATAAATATAAAATGAATCTTATGACAAAGATTGCTGCAAAGGAAAAATTTTCCGGGCTGGATGCTGTTTCGGAATTGCTTAAGGATAAGGATATTGAAACTAACGAACAGGGAAGGCGATTATTGGAGCAATATGGATACTGGGGGAATAAAGGGAATGCATTTTATTCGCAATTCCGGCATCAGGTTATGGTGACCGGTGCTGTAAGCACTGTGATATGCGTGCTTCTTTTGACTTTTTTTACTTTATTGGAAGAAAAAAGAAGATGCGTGTCATCAGAAAATTTTAGACCAGTTGGAAGAAATTCTGATCAGATTCCGTGAAAATAAATTTGATGATTTACTGAAAACGGAAAATCATGCAGAACTGGAAAAATTGAATGACCAGCTTGAAGCAATCGGACATCATATTCAGTTGATAAAGGAAGAAGCAAGGGCAGAAAAGGAGAACACGAAAGAAATGGTTTCTGATATTTCTCACCAGTTAAAGACACCGGTTGCAGCTTTGGATACATGTTT
Organism: Ruminococcus sp. AF46-10NS; assembly: GCF_003474435.1. Taxonomy (GTDB): domain Bacteria; phylum Bacillota; class Clostridia; order Lachnospirales; family Lachnospiraceae; genus Blautia_A. Next base: position 4,036 of record NZ_QRNF01000063.1, on the reverse strand, counting down.
TAGTGTGCTGATGCAGAATGACTTAAGTGCCACAGAACAGGAGGAGTTTCGTATCCGTTGTCGGAGTGCTCTGGATGGACTGGAGACATTATTGCAGTCGCTTCTTGAAATATCCAAGATGGAAACTGGACTGATTCAGATTAATAAGAAAAAACTTCCGCTTATGGATACTGTCATATCTGCTGTGAACCGCACTTATCCTAAAGCGGATGAGAAAGAAATTGAATTCGTTTTTGACTATGAAAAAGAGCTGGAAACATGCACGATTATGCAGGATAAAAGGTGGCTTGGTGAAGCTGTGATCAACGTTCTGGATAATGCGGTCAAGTACAGTCCTTGTGGTTCAAAAATATTTATCCGGTTACAAAAAAGAAACGATCTTGTAAGAATGGAAATTGAGGATCAGGGAATTGGTATTCCGCAGAATGAGTATCACAAAATTTTTCAACGATTTTACAGAGGAAGTTCCAAGGAGGTCATGGAAAAGAGTGGTACAGGAATCGGACTTTTTCTATCGAGAGAAATTATCGAAAAACACGCAGGTACGATTACGGTAACCTCCGGCAAAAAGAAAAAAGGAAGCACGTTTGTGATTCAATTACCATATGTTGGTTAAATTTTAAGTGAGCAGAAATCTTACAATTCTGTAAGATTTCTGCTCGCTTTTTGAAAGTGAAATGAAAGATTGTCCTGATACAATTTGGATGTAGGTTGAAAAATGACCAAATATATAAACAGGCAAGGAAAGCGTGCTGAAAAGGTACGCTTTACAGAATTGAAAAGGAGGCAACACATGAGTGTGATATTAGAAACCAAGCAGCTTTGTAAGTTTTATGGCGCAGGTGAGAATCAGGTCAAAGCGGTCAATCAGGTGGACATTCAGATTGAGCAGGGAGAATTTGTCGCAATTGTTGGAAAGTCAGGTTCCGGTAAAAGTACATTACTTCATATGCTTGGAGGGCTAGACACCCCGACAAAAGGCAGTGTTACTTTAGCAGGGAAAGATTTATACAGGATGAAGGAAGATGCCCTTGCTGTTTTCCGCAGAAGAAAAATCGGATTTGTTTTTCAGGCATTTAATCTGGTTTCATCTGTTAATGTCTGGGAAAATATTGTACTGCCACTGGGGCTGGATGGAAGAAAAGTGGATGAAGCGTATGTAAATGATATTATTGCAACTCTGGGGATTGAAAACCGGATTTATAATCTGCCAAATCAGTTATCCGGAGGACAGCAGCAGAGAGTAGCAATTGCAAGAGCACTGGTGAATCGTCCGGAAATTATATTTGCAGATGAGCCGACAGGAAATCTTGATTCTAAGACCAGTGATGAGGTAATCGCTCTGCTTAAGATGACAGCAAAAAAATATGGACAGACAATTGTAATGATTACCCATGATGACGAAATTGCACAGGTCGCTGACCGTATTCTGGTGATTGAGGACGGACAGGTGGTGGATTTCAGATGAAGACAATAAGCAGGATTGCATATAGCAATGACAAAAGGAACAGGACAAGAAGTATACTGATCATGATGGCAATCTGTCTGACCACGATGCTGCTTGTTATCATCAGTACTGTGGGAAATGGGGTAATTCATTTACAGAAAAGTCAGGCGGCAGGATCATATGGAAGCAATTATGGTCTGTTTGTTTCCGCAGACGGATCGCAGTTAAAAGAAGTAAACCGCCGTGCGGAAATAGATGCTACAGGCACTATGTGCACCGAAGGTATCATAAAAGGCAATGAAAAAGGCGGGTTTGTCTGCATGGATGAGACTGCAAGAAAAATGCTTCCTTATAATAAAGAATATGAGTTGAAGGAAGGAAAGTATCCGGAAAAAATGCAGGAAATTGCCGCAGGAAGAGCATTTTTTCGTGCAATGGGGTATGGTGATGTAAAGATCGGAAATACGGTTACGCTGGATTACCGCGCAGGGATGCAGTCAGAATATAAGCCGGAAGAATTTGTTGTCAGCGGAATCCTATATGATCGGGATGAGTATACCATCGAGGCATCTTATGTTGCTTTCGGGTCACAGGAGTTTTATGATGAGCATGTCGCAGAGAATGACAGACAGTATAATCTTTATTTTACTTTAAATGATTCTGCAAATGTATCTATGAATAATATTGATTCGGTTATAAAGCAGATTGCAGCAGCTTGTGGGATCGAAGAAAAAAACGTTATAGTCAATGATCTCTATTTGCAATGGGTCTTGCAGCCGAGTTATGAAACGATTGCGGTATGCGGGGTTTTGATTCTTGCAATTGTACTTTTCTCTGTTGTGGTCATTTATAATATTTTTCAGGTCGGTATTGCCAACAAGATACAGGAGTATGGAAAAATCAAGGCTCTGGGAGCGACAAAAAAGCAGATGAAACAACTGATCTTCAGAGAGGGTATGTTTTTGACAATTTCTTCAATACCAGTTGGATTGCTTCTTGGTTTTCTGATTGCAAAATGCGGTTTTAACTGGCTGGTAGAACAGGGAAACCTTGTATCAACCGGAACTGGCTCTATGGGAGTCCAAAATCAGCAGATGCCACTGTTTTCCCTGCCTGTTATGCTTCTATGTATTTTCGTGTCATTTTTTACCGTTGCTTTGGCGCTGCGTAAACCAATGAAAATTGTTTCACGGATTTCACCTATCGAAGCAACACGGTATTTAGAAAATGCAGAAACACACAAAAAAGGAAAACGAAATGGCAGAAAAAATGTCACCGTGTTTTCTATGGCAATGGCAAATATAACGGGTAATCCAAAAAGAACCATTGGTACCATCCTCACACTGGGGCTTTCCTGCGCATTGTTTGTGATTATCTCTAATTATGTAGGAAATATTGATACGGAGCATGAAGCACGTCTTTCCGTTAATCATGGACAATTTGAACTGCAGCTTGACTATTCTGCTGAGTACGATGAAAGATATCCGGAGAATAATCTGGATACGATTCTGACGGATAATCCATTGAATGATTCAATGATTGAAGAAATCAAAAGCATTCCAGGAGTGACAGATGTCATGACGAGAGAGATTGTCTCTGTAAATCTGAACGGAACAAGATTTCCGGCTGATATTGTGAGTAAAAATGATTTTGATTTTATGCACCAAGAAGGGGATATTGGCTCTATGGACTATGATCAGGCGGTAAAGAATGGAGATATTTTCTTTGGCTGGTCAACGTGGATGGAACAAGATGGATATGCTCCGGGTGAATCCATTGCATTTGACTTTGAGAATGGAAGTGAAACCTATACTTATCAGGGAAAGATTGCAGGATCCTTTGTAAGCGCGGACACTTATCTTGTCATTCCGGAAGGTGTATACCGTTCCATGAATCCGAGGGGAACAGCCTATGGCTATCTGTGGGTGGACTGTGATAAAAAAGATGTTGCATCTGTGGAACAGAGTCTGAATACTTTGATTTCTAATACTTCGCATATAAAAATGGATACCTATCATGCACAGTTACAATCTGCAGAATTCACAGCTCGCATGATGAAGCTTGGCTGTTATCTGTTTATGGCGGTTGTAGGACTCATCGGTTTTATGAATATGGCAAACACCATAATCATGAATATTACGACAAAAAAGCAGGAATATGGTGTATTACAGGCTGTGGGTATGACAAATAAACAATTAAATTTATGTCTGCAGTTACAGGGAATGATGTTTACGGTTGGTACCATATGCGTAGCTTTGATCATTGGTCTGCCGCTCGGCTATGCACTTTTTTCCTATGCAAAACATAATGGAATATTTGGAATGAATATCTATCATGTTCCAATCGTACCAATTTTTATTATGATTTTTTTGGTCGGTCTGTTGCAGATTGTACTTTCCTGCGTTTTAAGCAGTAATCTGAAAAAGGAAACGCTGGTAGAAAGAATAAGGTATGAGGGATAGCAAGTAATATGTAATGAACTAGTAGACAGTAAATTAATTAGCTAGACCAATGTCTTCCTTTCCAAAGTTATCCATTTTATATTTCCAATGGTAGACTACTGGTACTTCATTCACCTCATCAAAGTAT
>NZ_QRNF01000062.1 GCF_003474435.1 Ruminococcus sp. AF46-10NS | reverse complement strand
GTAAATGTGGTGCAGTTGGCAGACTGTCAGTGCGCCTTCCGGGCGCAAGCAGGGAATAGTCCCTTATAGGGACAGAGCAAGCCACCCGCTAAGCGGGTGGTCTTGACTTACAGAATGTTTCTGCGAAAATTTGTGTAAGTTCTGGTAAAACCAGACATATGGTGGTATAATAAGAACATTAAAAAAAGGCTCGGGTGCAGCGACCTCAAAAAACGCTGCGCAGTAGATTTACTGACAGAAAGTACAGCCGAACAGAAAGAAAGGATGGTGCAGTGTTATGAATTTAAATACAACAAAACTTGAAGAACTGCTCGCAACACTGAAGAAAAAAGAAGAAGAGAAAGATAAGAACACAGTCCTTTGGGTACTGGCGATCATCGGTGCTGTTGCAGCTGTTGCCGGTATTGCGTTTGCAGTATACCGTTTCTTCGCTCCGGATTATCTGGAAGATTTTGAAGAAGATTTTGATGATGACTTCGATGATTATTTCGAGGATGAGGAAGAGTAAGAACTTTCGCTGCAGAGGCTGTTTTGAGCAGAGCAGAATGGCTGTCTGTTATGTATGAATATGAGAAGCGGATAATTGAAGCCCCGGCGCGATACCGGGGCTTGATTTTTGAAGACGGACCGTGAAACGCTGCACTAGTTATAAAACAGAAAGAGGATTTATGAAAAAAGGTGAAATTTACGAAGGTATTATAGAAAAAGTGGAATTTCCAAACAAAGGTTTTGTTTGGGTCGATGACCAGAAAGTAATTGTAAAAAACGGAATCCCGGGACAGAAAGTCAGGTTTATGATCAATAAGAAGCGTTCCGGACGTGCAGAGGGACGTCTTCTGGACGTTCTGGAGAAATCCCCGTTGGAGACAAGAGAGCCAGCCTGTCAGGAATTCCCGGCCTGCGGTGGTTGCATGTACCAGACCATGAGCTATGAGGCACAGAAAAAGATGAAAGAGTGTCAGGTGAGGGAGCTGCTGGATGGAGCAGTAAAGGAAAGCCTGGCAAAAATCGGGCAGAGCAGTGATGAGATAGAAATAGCTGAGAGCACAGATAGCTTATATCACTGGGATGGAATCTATGGCAGTCCTATTGAGTTCGGGTACCGGAATAAGATGGAGTTTTCTTTTGGAGATGAGTATAAGGATGGCCCGTTATCTCTTGGACTTCACAAGAAGGGAAGCACTTATGACATTCTGAATACAGATGACTGTAAACTGGTGCATCCGGATATGACGAAGATCCTTGTCTGTGTGCGGGAGTTTTTCCTGGAACGAAATGCCAGTTTTTATAAGAAGCTTCAGCATGTAGGATATCTCCGCCATCTTCTTATCCGACGAGGTGTGACAAGTGGCGAGATCCTGGTGCATGTGGTAACGACTACCCAGGAAGAATATGATCTGGAGCCTCTGAAAGAACAGCTTCTTGCGCTTTCTCTGGAAGGTAAGATCGTGGGAATCATGCACATTTTAAATGATTCTTTATCTGATGTGGTACAGAGCGATGAGACGAAGATCCTTTATGGAAAGGATTATTTCTATGAAGAACTTCTTGGGCTGAAATTTAAGATCAGCACCTTTTCATTCTTCCAGCCAAATTCCCTGGCTGCGGAGATCCTTTATTCCAAAGTGCGGGAATATGTAGGAGATACCAGAGACAAGGTGGTGTTTGACCTTTACAGCGGAACCGGCACCATTGCCCAGCTTGCGGCGTCCGTTGCCAGCGAGGTGATCGGTGTGGAGATCGTGGAAGACGCGGTAAAAGCCGCCAGAGTAAACGCTGCACTTAACAGCATCAATAACTGTCGTTTTATTGCCGGAGATGTGCTGAAGGTTCTGGACGATGTGCCGGAGAAACCGGATATGATCATCCTTGATCCACCAAGAGATGGCGTTCACCCCAAAGCCCTTCCAAAGATCCTGGCTTACGGCGTAGACCAGATCGTATACATTTCCTGCAAGGTTACAAGCCTTGTGAGAGACCTTCCGGCATTTTATGAGGCTGGATATGAGATGACCCACGCCTGTGCAGTTGATCAGTTCTGCCAGGGTGTCCATGTCGAGACAATCGCGCTTCTTTCAAGGAAAAATAAATAAAGATTACGGGGCTGACGCTTCACGATTTATTAATCGTTAAAGCATCAGCCCGTGTTTTTCTGTCGGAGTATTATTCAGTTTTTACCTCTCCATCATACTGATAGACTCAATTCCGACACTTCCGCCGCGGACAACTTCAATATGCTTGAACTCTTCTTTGATGAGTTTGATAACAGCATCGTTTTTGGTTGCGGTCTGGACGAATTCCAGGAGCAGGCTGTCTTTGCCGTAGTCGATGACACGAGCCTTGAAAGTTTCTGCAATCTGAAAAAGCTCTACTTTATCTTCCGGTGAGCAGCCTTTGACTTTGATATAAAGAATCTCTTTCATACGGACAAATACATCTGTAAAGTCAATGACCTTGATAACTTCAATCATACGGTTCAGCTGTTTTTTGATCTGCTCAAAAGTCTCATCATCACTGACAGTAGCGATAGTCATTCGTGAAACGGTCGGGTCTTCAGTAGTTCCAACCGTAAGACTGTCCAGGTTATAGGACTTTCCGGAGAAAAGACCGGAAATTTTGGAAAGAACACCAACCTGGTTTTCAACGTAAAGAGAGATCCATCTTTTTTTCATTCCTTTATCCATTTTTCATTCCTCCTAACAATCCATGATCAGATCAGCCAGAGTACCACCCGGCTTAACCATCGGGTAAACCATTTCCTCCGGATCAATGATAAATTCGATGATCGTAGGAGCTTTTGTATTCTTCTTAGCCTCTTCGAAAGCAGCCGCAATCTGATCTTTTTCAGTTACGCGGATACCTTTTGCCCCATAGCTTTCAGCAAGACGGATGAAATCTGGTGTGTATTCCGGATACTCCTGGCCTCTGTACGGCGGGAGAGGGCACCGGCTTTTAAGTTTGTCATAGCATAGCGTTTTCCATAGAAAAGTTTCTGCCACTGGCGGACCATTCCCAGATATTCGTTATTAAAAATGCAGCAGATGATTGGAAGTTCTTCCAGAACAGCGGTGGCAAGCTCCTGGATATTCATCTGCATGCCGCCGTCACCGGAAACAGAGATGACAGGTGTGTCTGGATTTCCGATCTTTGCACCGATAGCACCTGGAAGGCCGTACCCCATGGTTCCAAGTCCGCCGGACATGATCAGCTGGCGGTTCTCAGTGATATCTGCATACTGGCTTACAAGCATCTGATGCTGCCCAACATCTGTAACAAGAATTGCTTTATCAAACTGACGGTTGATCTCGCCGATGATATCCAGAGGCCCCATCATACCACGGTCTTTCATGGTGAGCGGATGTTCTTCTTTCCATTCCTGGATCTGTTTCAGCCATTTGCTGGTGCTGCATTCCTGAACATATTCGTTCATCTTGGTTATGGCTTCTTTTGCGTCAGCAACGATCGGAATATCAACATGGATGTTTCTGGAAATAGAAGCAGTATCAATATCAATGTGGACGATCTGTGCATGCGGTGCAAACTCATGGAGCTTGCCTGTGATACGGTCATTGAAACGTGTTCCGATGGAGAAAAGGAGATCACATTCATTGACTGCCATGTTTGCAGCATAGGCACCGTGCATGCCAAGATTTCCGATAAACAGAGGGTTTCTGGTAGAAATCGCGCCACGTCCCATAACAGTAGTAACAACCGGAACCTGAGTTTTCTCAACAACCTGAGTAAAAATCTCCTGCGCGCGGGAGATGATCACACCGCCGCCTGCAAGAAACAAAGGCTTCTTCGCTTTCTGGAGCATTTTGAGAGCTCGTTTCAGCTGACCAATGTGAACGCTGGTATTCGGCTTGTAGCCACGGATATTGACGCTTTTAGGATACTCGGCACTTCCAAGCTCTGCCATCACATCTTTCGGAAGGTCGATGAGAACAGGGCCGGGGCGTCCGGTACGTGCAATGTAGAATGCTTCTTTGATAATACGGCCAAGGTCTTCACGATTACGCACGGTTACTCCGTATTTTGTAATGCTTCTTGTGATTCCTACGATATCAACCTCCTGGAAAGCATCGTTGCCGATCAGGTGACGTGCTACCTGGCCGGTGAAGCATACAAGTGGAACGCTGTCGTAGTTGGCAGTTGCAAGACCTGTCACAAGGTTGGTGGCACCAGGGCCGCTGGTAACGAGGCATACGCCGACTTTTCCGGTTGTTCTGGCGTAGGCGTCAGCTTCATGGACAAGGGCCTGCTCATGGCGCGGCAGGATGATGTCAATGTCGCTCTGTTTATATAATTCGTCGCTGATATCGATGGTGCAGGCACCAGGATAGCCGAACAGAACATCAACGCCTTCTTCTTTTAAGGCTTTTACAAGCAATTTGTTTCCGGAAATCTGTTTCATGAATTGGTTCCCTCCTTTGATGATGTGAAAAGTTAAGCAGATAAGGGCTGCCGCGAGAAATTTTTCCAATAAAAAAGTCCCGGCATATCGGATAAAATATGCTCAGGACGGATGATTCCGCGGTACCACCTGTTTTCAGAGGTAAAACTCTGCTCTCTGTCAGTACAAATATACTGCTTCCCTGTAACGTAGGAATAACGTTGGAGCCTACTGCATGAAAATTCATGGTTCAGTCCACTGCTCGAGGGCTACTTCCATAACTCTGTCACGAAGATTCTCACCGGCCATCTTCTCTCTGGGCATTCGGAGACTATGTACTACTCCCTGTCATTGCATTTGGTAAATATAGATAAAAATTTTATACTATTATAATATAAAATATCGGAACTGTCAATCGCAGAAATCGCATATTGCGGTGCGAATGACAGTTCCGATGTCAGAGTATTATTTGTTTTTAGGTTTCCGGATTTTCCTCTGTTTCCGGAGTTTTTTCCGGAAGATAAACATGAACCTGCTCAATACGGTTTTTATCCAGCTTTTCCACAATAAGACGGATACCTTCATCTGTGATCACTTCATCACCTGCAACAGGCAGGCGGTCCAGATGTTCAATGATAAATCCGCCAAGAGAATCATAATCCTCAGAATCCAGCTCTGTGTGAAGATGATCGTTCACATCATCCAGGTGCATGGAACCTTCGATGATATATTCACGGTCGTTGATCTTCTGGACAAGCTCATCCTCTTTCTCATCGTACTCGTCATGGATCTCACCGACGATCTCCTCCAGGATATCCTCCAGTGTGATAAGACCGGCCATATCGCCGTATTCATCCAGCACAATGGCAATGTTAAAGGTGGAATCCTTCATTTCAACAAGCAGATCGGAAATGCTCTTGCGCTCGTAAGTGAAGTGTGGTTTTCGGAGAAAATTATCTATTACGAATTCTGTGTCCTTGTCGTAGAGAAGGAGATCCTTCATATTGATAATTCCCACGATATTATTCTGGCTGTCTTTATAAACAGGGAGACGTGTGAATTTGTCTTCACGGAAAATATCGATCAGCTCATCATAGGTGGAAGCCACATCTGCAAAAGTTACATGAACTCTCGGTACCATGATATCTTTGGCTGTGGCATCGCCCAGATCAAATACATTGTAGATCATTTCTTTTTCATCGGATTCAATGACGCCGTCCTCATGGCTCACATCCACGATCGTACGAAGTTCTTCTTCGGTCATGGCATTGTTGGCTGCATCCGGGTCAACGCGCGTAAGACGCATTACACCTCTGGAAAACAGAGTGATGATAAAAATAACCGGTGTCATGATAGTCATGAGAAATTTAAAAACCGGGATATAGCGGAGAGTAATTTTCTCAGAATTGATGGTTGCATAATTCTTAGGCGTGATCTCACCGAAAATAAGGATCAGTACGGTAAGGATCAGAGTAACAATGCTGACCATATATCCGCCAAAACTGTATGCAAGGGTTGTTGCAAGGGAAGATGCCGAAATGTTCACAATGTTGTTGCCGATGAGAATCGCACTGAGAAGCTTGGGCGTCTGGTTTTCCAGAATATCAAGAGCCATGGCTGCACGCTTATTCCCTTCATCTGCCAGGGAGCGGAGCCGGATCCTGTTTACCGACATCAGCGCGGTTTCGTTAGATGAGAAAAAGGCTGACAATGCCAGCAGAACAAGTAATATGATTATCTGGTAAGTGTCGCTGGGGTCCACTTTCAATATTCACTCCTTTATTATAGATAAAATTATTTTGGTTAAAAGATACAGATACTCGTTCATTATATACTTTTTTGCAGGTTTTGGCAAGTATGGAACAATGGGAAAACAGCATGTTGCAGGTCACGGAGTGAACAGTAATAACAGCTTCGTTATGCAGGTTGTACCGTATTACGAAAAAACTACGAAAATCATGCGATATCTTGACAAAATAGTAAGCCGGAACTAACATATATACAAAAGTATAATCAATATAATTATAGCAATTTTCGGGAGTGCTATAAGATACATTCCGGGAATGGAAGGAGGAGAAATATGTTTCTGGAGATAAAAGGAATCAGGAAATCTTTCGGAACAGGTGAGAGCCATGTGGATGTTCTGAAAGGCATCGATCTTGATATAGAAAAAGGAGAATTCTGCGTTCTTCTGGGACCGTCCGGTTCCGGAAAATCCACACTTCTGAATATTATCGGAGGCATTGACGGGGCAGATTCGGGAAGCATTACCATTCAGGGAGAACGTCTGGAGGATATGAAAGAAAAGAAGCTTTCTCTTTACAGAAGAAAGCATCTGGGATATATATTTCAGATGTACAATCTGATCCCGAACCTGACAGTACGTGAGAATATTGAAGTAGGTGCCTGCTTAAGTGACAAGCCGCTGGAAGTAGATGAGCTTCTTACAACTCTGGGACTTTACGAACATCAGAGGAAACTTCCCAACCAGCTTTCCGGAGGTCAGCAGCAGCGTACAGCCATTGGCCGTGCCATTGTGAAAAATCCAGATATCCTGCTCTGTGACGAGCCTACGGGAGCACTGGATTATAACACATCCAAGGAGATCCTTAAGCTTATTGAGACTGTTAATCACAAGTACGGAAACACCATTGTTATGGTAACGCATAACGATGCCATCAAAGATATGGCAGATCGTGTGGTAAAACTCCGCGACGGCATGATCCGCAGGAACTATCAGAATGAGAACAAGATTCCGGCAGCTGAGTTGGAATGGTAAGGGGGTCGTTATGAAGAATCCTTTGCGTAAGCGTATCCCCAGAGAGCTGAAAGAGGAATTTGGAAAATATCTGGTGGTTTTTCTCATGATGATGCTGACCATCGGATTTGTATCCGGTTTTCTGGTTGCAGACGGAAGCATGCTGAAAGCCTATAATGACAGCTTTGACAAGTACAATATTGAAAACGGAAATTTCCGCACAGCAGAGAAAGTTTACAGATCCCAGTGGAAAGATATCGAAGCTTTTGGCGTAAAGCTTTACGAAAATTTCTATATAGAAGAGGAGCTGGATAATGGAAGTACTATGCGTTTCTTCAGGAACCGTGAGCAGGTGAACAAGGTCTGCCTGATGGAGGGTGAGATGCCGGAGGGCGAGGATGAGATTGCCATTGACCGTATGTATGCGGACAACAACAGCCTGAAAGCAGGGGACATCATTACCCGTGGAAAAAAATCCTGGAGGATCACGGGTCTTGTTGCTCTTTCTGACTACAGTGCCCTGTTTCAGGATAACAATGATTCAATGTTTGATTCTGTAAAATTCGGAGTTGGAATCGTGACACCGGAAGGCTTTGAGGCACTGAACCAGGATAAGCTTCAGTACAACTACTCCTGGATCTACAATAAGCAGCCGAAAGACGAAAAACAGGAAAAAGAAGTGTCAGAGGATCTGATGGAAGATATTGGAAAAGCAGTGACACTGGAAGCTTTTGTCCCAAGATATCTGAACCAGGCCATTATATTTACAGGTGATGATATGGGTGGAGACAAGGCCATGGTGATCATGCTTCTTTATATCGTTATTGTAATTATGGCATTTGTGTTTGGGATCACCATCAGTAACACGATCCGAAAAGAAGCGGGAGTTATCGGTACCTTGCGAGCATCCGGCTATACACGCCAGGAGCTGATCCGGCATTATATGACGTTGCCGGTCCTGGTTACTTTGGCGGGTGCAGTGGTCGGAAATATTCTGGGATATACAGTGTTTAAAGATGTATGCGCTGCCATGTATTACGGCAGCTACAGCCTGCCGACATATGTGACGATCTGGAATGCAGAAGCGTTTCTTCTGACAACCGTTGTGCCGGTTGTGATCATGGTCCTGATCAATTATGCAGTGCTCCGCTACAGGCTGCAGCTTTCTCCGCTTAAATTCCTTCGAAGGGATTTTCCGGAAAAAAACAGAAGCGTGCCATATATCTGAGTCCGAAGATCGGAATTTTTTCTAGGTTCCGTTTGCGTGTGATCTTCCAGAATACAAGCAATTATATTGTACTGTTTATTGGAGTTGTTTTTGCCAATCTTTTGTTATTTTTCGGAATGCTTCTGCCATCTGCACTGGATCATTATCAGCTTGAGATCCGGAATAATATGCTGGCGAAATATCAGTACATGCTGAGTGTTCCTGCAAGCGTAACATCTGGAAACAAGCTGGATAGCATGATATCGCTTCTGGAATATTATATGGATACCAGGACAGACAATAAAGATGCGGAAAAATTTTCTGCATACTCCCTGAATACGCTTCCTGGAAAATATAAGAGTGAGGAGATCCTTCTGTACGGTGTGGAGCCGGACAGCAAATATATTCATGCGGATCTTTCCGGAGACGGCGTTTATATTTCCAGTGCCTATGCGGATAAATTCCGGATTAAAGAGGGCGATACCATCACACTTAAGGAAAAGTATGAAAGTGATGAATATTCTTTCAAGGTTGATGGGATCTATGAATATACGGCAGGATTGTGCGTGTTTATGGAACGCAGCAATCTGAATGAGATTTTTGACCTAGGAGATGATTATTTTGGCGGATATTTTTCCAATACGGAGATTAAGGATATCAAGGAAAAATATATCGGCTCAGTGGTCAATCTGGAATCTCTTACAAAGATATCCAGGCAGCTGGATGTTTCCATGGGAGATATGATGGGAATGATGTACGGATTTGCTGTGATCATTTTCCTGGTCGTGATCTATCTTCTTTCCAAGGTCATCATCGAAAAAAATGCCCAGTCGATTTCCATAACCAAGATCCTTGGCTATACAGATGGCGAGATCAGCAGGCTTTATATCCTGTCTACATCCCTTGTGGTTGTGTTCTGTCTGCTTTTGAGTCTTCCTATTGAGCGGCAGGTAATGGAAGTTCTGTTCCGTGAGATGATGCTGTCCGGTATTTCAGGCTGGATCACCATGTGGGTGGATCCGATGATCTATGTGAAAATGATGGCCATTGGTATTGCATCTTATGCAGTTGTTGCAATCATGGAGTTCCGCAGGATCCGTCATGTGCCAATGGATGAGGCATTGAAAAATGTGGAATAGAGTTATCTGTGAATAACCGCATATACCTCTTAAATTTTCCTAAATTTCCTGAAATACTGGAAATATTACTACAAACTTGCTATAATAAACCTGACATTCCCGGACACAGAAGATAAGATCCATGAAGGATAGAGGCCTGTAAACAGAGTTGTGTAAGCTGTTGTTTGCTGGTAATAGCTGTGAATGGTACTGTTGTTTACGGAGTGGACAGCAGACTGAACCGTGTGGGAAGAATATACACAGGAAATCAGGTGAGGGAAATGACAGGCAGAAAGAAGGACCCGCTGTATAAGAGTTTCGGATATGCTTTCCAGGGAATTTTTACCTGCATCCGCAATGAGCGGAATATGAAGATCCACTGCACAGTGGCAGTTCTCGTAGTGATCGCAGGAGTGATACTGGGGCTTTCGGTGACAGAGTGGTGTATCTGTCTGGGACTTTTCGGTATGGTGATGTCGCTGGAGCTGGTGAATACAGCTGTGGAATCTGTGGTTGACCTTGTAACCCAGGAGCGTAAGCCTCTTGCAAAGATCGCCAAAGATACAGCAGCCGGTGCAGTACTGATCGCAGCGATCATGGCAGCCATTGTGGGACTGATCATTTTTGTTCCCAAAGGACTTGCTTTTCTGGGAGTATTGTAAAAAAAGCTGAACAATTCAGCAGTCTGCTAACTGTGAAGCTATTGAACAGTTACGTAAGTGACATGAAACAGGAATTCAGAGATAACGAGGATGTTCTGTCTTATTGTTGGTTACAGTATCAGGCAGAGTGTGTTTTCAGGAAAGGAGAATATACTATGGAATTAGGAGAAGGACTGAAGAAAATTTTACTGGCAGGAATTGGTACAGCAGCAGTGACAGCTGAGAAATCAAAAGAGATCCTGGATGATCTGGTTAAAAAAGGCGAGCTTACTGTTGAGCAGGGCAAGGTCCTCAATCAGGAACTGAAGCACAATATCAAATCAACAGTTAAGTCAGCAGCTGATTCTGTAAAGGAGTCCGCAGCCAGAAAGAATGATCAGGAAGAACTGAAGGCCACGATTTCCAAGCTGACACCGGAGCAGCTGGCAGCAGTGAAGGCACAGATCGAGAGCATGCAGGCTGAGGCTGCTGAGAAAAAAGCAGCTGAGGATTCTCCGGCAGAAGAGGCACCTGCAGAGGAGACGGAGGCTGAGGCTTCTCCTGCTGAGGAGACTGCGGAAGAAGCAGGAAGTGAAGATACAGCAGAATAAAAGGAGTCTGAGCAAAACAGATCAAGGTAAGTCCCCTGTTGAATTGCGAAAAATGACAGACAGGAAATGATAGCCAGCTGACAACAATGTAAACGGAGAATCATATGGGCAGAGAAGAACAGGAGAAGAAAGAAAATAACGGATATGGAGAACGGCTGAGAGAGATTACAGCCGTTCTGAAAAAGCATGCAATCACCCGGGGTGTTTCTCCTGAGAAGCTCCGGCTCATACTGGAAGATCTGGGCCCAACTTATATTAAGTTGGGTCAGATCATGTCCCTCCGTTCGGATATTCTTCCAAAGAGATACTGTGACGAGCTGATGAAGCTCTGCTCGGATGTACCACCTATGCCATTTTCCCAGGTCATCGAGGTTCTGGAGGAATCAATGGGGTGTCCGTGGCAGGAAGAATTTCAGCATATTGAGCAGAAACCGCTGGGTGCTGCTTCAATTGCCCAGGTTCACCGCGCTACGCTGAAAACCGGAGAAGAAGTTGTGATCAAGGTTCAGCGTAAGGGAATCTATGAAACCATGGCAAGGGATATCGGCCTGATGCATAAGGCTGTGCGTCTGATGCCGCCGGTAAGCATCAAGGGTATGGTGGACTTGAACATGGTTTTAAGCGAGCTGTGGACAGTGACCCAGGAGGAGATGAATTTCCTGACAGAAGCTGCCAACATGGCGGAATTTGCCAAGAAGAATAAAGATGTGGCTTTTGTTAAAGTGCCAATTCTTTACCGAGAGTATATTTCTCCTCATATTCTGGTGATGGAATATATTGACGGTTTTGCCATCAATGACAAAGCCAATCTTCTGGCCAATGGCTATGATCTTAATGAGATTGGAACGAAATATGTGGATAATTTCATCAAACAGGTGATGGAGGATGGTTTTTTCCACGCAGACCCGCATCCGGGAAACGTGCGGATCCAGGAGGGAAAGATCGTCTGGATCGACATGGGAATGATGGGACGGCTGACGGAGCGAGACCGCCAGTTGATCAGCGAAGCCATCGAAGGTGTTGCCATGAACAATATAGGCAAGATCCAGGATGCGGTCCTGGCTCTTGGTGAATTTAAAGGAAAACCGGATTCCAGCAAGCTGTATGAGGATATCCGCGGACTTATGGATAAATACGGTACTGCAGATATGGGAAACATTGATGTGGCAGAAGTCATGGTGGATCTGATGGAGGTCATGAAGGAGAATAAGATCATGATGCCTCACGGACTGACCATGCTTGCGCGAGGACTGACCCATGTTGAAGGGGTTCTGGCTGAGATCTGCCCGGAGATCAATATGACACAGATTGCCGCAGCAAGGCTCAAGGAGCAGTTGTTCAGTAATGGGAACTGGAAGCATGAGATCAAAAAAGGTGGCAAAAATCTTGTCTGGTCCCTTCGGCGTGCCATTGATATTCCGTCTCTGGCAGCGGATTTCCTTCAAGGCTGCATGAAAGGGCAGACGAAGATCAATCTGGATCTTCATGCTTCAGATGACCTGGCGTGGCTTTTGCGGCGGCTGGTGCGCAACATTGTGATGGGACTGTGGGTGATGGCGCTTCTGATCAGTTCCAGCATTATCTGTACTACGGATATGAAACCAAAGCTGTGGGGGATTCCGGCGTTGGGCGCCTTTGGTTATGTGTTTGCTTTTATTATTGTTCTGTATGTGTTTATCAAGCATTTCTTTTCAGGAAAAAAATAAAAGACGGAGATCATTTGCAGAGTTTGCAGGAGGGTTTCCGTCTTTTTTTGCTATTATGAAATTGTTCCGGACTGTCTGCAGTTAAGAACTGTTATCTTCCTGTAGGCAGGAAAATGACGGAGTGCAGGTATCTGGTCAGATGTAGATAGTTCCGCTGTAGGCTTTGCGGAATTCCTTTGGAGTGTAGCCGGTTCCCTGTCGGAAATAGTTGCAGAAGGATGGGGCGTCCCGGAAACCGCAGGAGAGTGCTGCTTCTGTGATGGTGCAGGAGGAAGAACAGAGAAGCTGGGCTGCCATCTGGAGGCGGTGTTTCAGGAGATATTGTTTTGGTGATGTATTTTCGTGTTCCATGAAGATACGGTAAAGGTAGGAACGTTCGATTCCTACGTAGCGTGCCACGTCAGAGATATGGATAGGGTAGGCGTAATTGTTCCTGATGTATTCGGAAGCTTGCTGAAAGTAGAGGGTTGAGATGTCGGTTCTGCTTTCGGAAGGCTTTTTTTGCATGACGGATAGCATCAGGAGGAGGTTCCTGCGGAGGAAAGGCCGTTTCCGTTGTTTTCGGAAAAGGTGTCAAGGAGGTTTTGCATGTGGGTAAGGAGGCTGTTTTTCAGGGCGGGTGTTTCCGGGGTGAAGATGAGCGAGTCGGAAAATATGGTTTGTTTCAGGATTTCTTTGCAGGTGGAGCCGTCAAAGCCCGCCCAGGCATAGCTCCAGGGTTCGGAGCTGTCAGCGCGGTAGTAGATGGAGTCCATTGGACGGATGAGAAAAGCATCACCTGCTTTCAGATGGTAGGTGTGGCCGCTGCACTGGTAGATGCCTTTGCCGTGGAAGATCACGTGGAGGAGGTAGTGTGGGCGCATGGCTGGACCGAAGGAGTGGTTCGGGCCACAGTCTTCCTGACCGCAGAAGTAGACGGAAAGAGCGTGCTGGGGGTTGGGTTCTTTTTTCATTTGACTGGGCCTCCTGTTTTTTGTCACAAAAGCGTAATATCCTCCTCCGGAGGAAGCAGTTTTTTAAAAAAACGATACAAAAGCATCGAATTGATAAAAGCTACAAGTCCAAATCCGAAGAAAAACCAGCAACATACGTAAAGTGGCTGCAGCTTTACATCAAGATAAGTCATATATAATGGAAAGATCGTGATCACTGCAATGGCAATCGTTGTGGGAAAATGCATAAATGCCAGCAGAAATGCATTTCTGCAAAGTGCTCCCAGCGTATTGGCAAAGGTTGCGATCACCGGGAAGATGTATAAAGTAAAAATAATCAGCAGAGTCAGGACTCCCACAGAAAGATAAAAGAGCATATGTGCAGCACTTCTTTCTGCATGGAGCAGGAAACGTATATTCAGGATGATCACGGCTCCGGCAGCAAGGATCAGCAGCCATACGATCAGTGACTGTTTGAAGTTTTCCTTAAAAGCTCTGAAAAATGTTTTCGTCGTGCCGTTGTTATTCCCTTTTACTGTACGCATCATGCAGTGATAAAGGGCAGTCAGTGAAGGCCCGATGGTGATCACCGGGATACTGCAGAGAATAAAAAGAAGATTGGCGATCACAATGTCGCCCAGTTTGTTGAGAAATACATGAACAACATTATCTTCATTCAAAAGATTCATAACGAAATACCTCCTTATATAGAAATATAAAAATGAAAAACAGACCACAGTTGTAAAGTCCGATACAGGTAATCTTAGCACAGTTTTCGATTGTGTGTAAAGAGCGGGAACACAGATAAGTATCCTGTGCATTATAAAGTGTGTTCTGTCCACAGAGTGAATAGTAATACGCTTCGCTGTGAATGCGGATCGTAAATACCCGTCTGACTGTGAGAAAACCGGTGTGGCTGAAAATCTTTTGAGGGAAAACCGGAGGATACAGTACATTTTATGGGACTGAATAAAAAACATGGAACTTTGCGTGCATATGTAGAAATAATGGCACGCATGGAATTATGTTAGGAACGGGAAAACAATTTTTTCGTCAAATGACATTTGTACATGTTTTGAGTTAGTAAAAACATACAAAAACAGACATGTAAAAATGTTGGTTTTGCCATAAAGAAATAAAATGGTTTCAAAACATACTCAAAAATAGTGGAAATTATGGAAAAATATAAAAAAA
>NZ_QRNF01000061.1 GCF_003474435.1 Ruminococcus sp. AF46-10NS | reverse complement strand
GGGACTTACTTGTATCAGGAGGGGTGACAAGCCCCACTCCTGATAAACTGCGGAGCAGTTATTCGGTTATGAGCAAGTAGCGAAAGCGGATTGCGAATATCCGATTGACACAATATATTCAGAAATTATCAGAGGATGATCCGTTTCGGCGTGGGTTCTTATAACAGGGCAGATAGAAAACTTTTGCCTGAGGATACGGAACGGAATAAACAGGAGATATACATATGAAAGCATTTACAGGAAAAGTGTGGGTACTTGGAGATGATATCGACACCGATATCATTATCCCGACAGAGTACCTTGCACTGAAAACCATTGACGATATGAAGCAGTATGGATTTAGTCCTCTTCGCCCGGAGTTGGCAGGACAGATTCAGAAAGGTGACATTATTGTGGCAGGAAAGAACTTCGGCTGCGGTTCATCCAGAGAGCAGGCACCGGAGATCATCAAAGCACTGGGAATCCAGTGTGTCATTGCGAAATCTTTTGCCCGTATTTTTTTCCGCAACTCCATCAACAACGGCCTTCTCCTTATTGAGCAGCCGGATCTTCACGACGATGTGAAAGAGGGAGACGAAGTTACAGTTGTGATGAACGAGCATGTAGACCACAATGGAAAACAGTACCCGATAGCTTCTCTTCCGGAGAATCTGATGGATATTATTCAGGCTGGCGGACTTGTAAAAGCCATGCGAAAACTGAACGGTCTGGACTAACAAACGGAGAGGAGAGAAGAAATGGGCGAGACGATCATTGAAAAAATTATCAGACATAATACAGGCAAGGCAGTAAAGCCTGGCGATATCGTGACTGTCAATGTTGACAGAGTAATGATCCATGATATCTTTATTCCGTTTGTAGCGGAGAAATTTGAGGAGATGGGATTTCAGAAACTGTGGGATCCGGACAAAGTTGTTCTAATCTACGACCATCTTGTACCTGCAAGCCAGCAGGATGACACCAGACATTTCCATATTGGAGATGCTTTTGCAGCGAAATATGGAATGAAAAATGTACATAGAAGTGACGGTATCTGCCATCAGCTGATGACAGAGGCAGGATATGTAAAACCTGGCAACGTCGTATTCGGCACAGATAGCCATACCACAACTTATGGATGTGTCGGCGCATTTTCTTCCGGTATCGGATATACAGAGATGGCCAGCATCCTGGGAACAGGAACCATGTGGATCAAAGTTCCGGAGACAATTAAGATCGTGATCAACGGAGAACTTCCGGAGAATGTCATGTCCAAGGATATTATTCTCCGCATCATCGGTGATCTGCGTGCAGATGGTGCGACATACCGTGCACTGGAATTTTCCGGAAGCACTATTGAGAACATGTCTGTTGCAAGCCGTATGACGATGTCAAATATGGCAATTGAAGCCGGCGCAAAATGTGCTCTTTTCACACCAGATGAAAAGACAGCTGCTTACTGTGATGTTGAGCTTGACGACTATCAGAAAAATCTTATCGGTGATGAAGATGCTGTTTATATGAAAACTATGACTTACAAGGCTGAGGATTTTGTGCCGGTTATGGCTTGCCCGTCACAGGTGGACAAGATTCGTGATGTCAGCGAGCTTCAGGGCGAGACCATTGATCAGGTATTTATCGGTTCCTGTACAAACGGACGGCTTGAGGATCTGATGGCAGCAGCTGAAGTTCTTAAGGGCAAAAAAGTAGCAGATTTTGTGAAACTGATCGTAACTCCTGCAAGCCGCAAAATCTACCGTCAGGCCATTGAACTTGGCATTTTGGATACTCTTGCTGAGGCAGGTGCGATCATCACACATCCAGGCTGCGGGCTTTGCTGCGGAAGAACCGGCGGAATCCTGACAGATGGTGAAAAGGTTGTGGCAACTAACAACCGTAACTTCCTGGGGCGCATGGGAACCTCCAAGGTTCAGATTTATCTGGCATCTCCGAAAACAGCAGCAGCCTGCGCAGTTGCAGGTAAAATCGTGCTGCCTGAATAAGGAATGCAGAATCAGACCTAAAAACAGATAGTTAGTTCTGTTTGATAGTGGAAATATAGAAGAAGGTATGAAAGAGACAGACTTCGTAAGGTGGAGTCTGTCTCTTTTTGTCCGGAAGGACAAATGCTCTTTACAGAAGACATGAATAGCATATATTATAATAACAATCAGTATGGAAACATAACATATAATACATAAGACTCGAGGGATAAGGGTATGGATAAAAAATCTATCATGAGCAGAAAAACACTGAAGATCATACTTGGGATCTGTATTGTGGCAGTGATTGCAGCTGTGGCAGGACTTTTTGGTTACACTTATATGGCAGATCACAATACACTGGGCCGGAAGATTTCCGTGAACGGTCTGGATGTTTCCAGACTGAATGCCCAGGAGGCAGAAGATAAGATCATTGCTTCCTTTGAGAACAGGCCGGTATCTTTTCAGGAGGATGATCAGGAAATTTACAGGACCACATTGAAAGATTTGGGATATAGCCTGAATAAAGAGGATCTTCTTTCAAAGCTGACAGACCTTCAGAAACAGAGGGAAGAGAACAGGAAGATTTTTACAAAAGAAAAAAATGTGGATCTGGAATATCAGATTGAGCAGAATGAAGAGCAGGAAAAACAGGCACTGGATCTTTCCAATTTCGGAGATAAAGAGCGAAAGGCTTCCACAGATGCAGAAATCCGGTATGATCAGGGTAAAAAAGAATTCATCCTTGTAAAGCAGAAACAGGGAACTGAGATTGATGAAGATAAACTCCAGACAATGGTGGAAACCACACTGAATGCTGCTTTTGACACTGCAATTCTGGGAGATGTTATTACAGTACCGGTGAATAAACATGTATATATAAGCCCGTCTGTGATAGCTACAGATGACATGGAGGTAAAGGTTACAAACCTGAATGACCAGCTGAGCAAGTACCGAAGTACTACAGTTACATATACATTTGGAAGTGAGACAGTTGTGCTGGATTCAGATACCATCAGTTCCTGGGTTAAAGCTGAGGGAGAGACACTCAGTGTTGATGAGGATGCTGTTAAGACATATATCAGTAATCTTGCAAACAAGTATAATACGATTTATGTGCCGCGTACTTTTCACACATCAACAGGAACAGATGTGACCATTGAAGGCAACGAATACGGATATCGTATTGATCAGGATGCAGAAGTGACACAGCTTCTTGAAGACTTAAAAAGCGGAACAGCAGTAACACGTGATCCGATCTACAGCAGTTCCGGCTATCAGAGAAACGGTACTGATGATCTGGCAGGCAGTTACATAGAAGTCAGCCTGGATGCGCAGCATCTGTGGCTGTATAAAGATGGGAATCTTGTGACAGAAACGGATATTGTCAGCGGTAAGCCTGTGAAGGGCAGGGAGACATACAGAGGTGCATGGCCGATCGCTTACAAGGCAAGTCCGTACAATCTGACAAGTGCTGAGTATGGATATAATGTAAAAGTTAATTACTGGATGCCTTTTGTTTACGGACAGGGACTTCACGATGCTTCCTGGCAGTCTTCCTTTGGCGGAAACCGGTATAAGACAAACGGAAGTCATGGATGCATTAATCTGCCAAAAGATCAGGCGAAACTGATCTATGAAACGATCGATGCTGGGTATCCGATCATTATTTACTAATTGGATTAGACTGATAGATGTCTGGTGTAAAGTCAATGATCTGGCAGAATATGGAATGTAGAGTGAGATGATTTTATGGAAAAAGCTTCGGAGAAATCCGGAGCTTTTTATGCTGAAGGAAATTATCAGTATCGTCAGAAATGAGAAGATTTTTCAAAAGTGTGTTAAAAAAAACACAAAAAATTACAGAAAATCTATTGTGAAAATAAGAATATCATGCTATGATGTACAAGAAATCGAGCTAATACACTTCTTATTTGCGGAGGAAGGGTGTTTTACCTCTTTTATTTGAGTGCTTTTAAGAAATATTCTCAAGTAAGTGTTAGTGGGATTTCATTTTTTTACGTTTGCATTGTTAAAAAATAAACAATACAAAACAAGGATTAGATCCATTTTAACCGTCAGATTTTTAGATTAAGAAAGGATAATGAAAGGTATGAAGTACAGTTATTATCCGGGTTGCACCCTGAGAACAAAGGCCAGGGATCTGGATGAGTATGCCAGAGCCAGTGCCACAGCCCTTGGGTTTGAGCTTGAGGAGATCGAGGACTGGCAGTGCTGTGGTGGTGTTTATCCGCTTGGCACAGATGAGATCGCCACAAAGCTTTCTTCCGTCCGTGCGCTGAACCAGGCAAAAGAAAAAGGCCAGGATCTGGTGACGATCTGTTCAGCCTGTCATCATGTGATCAAGCGTGTCAATGATGATATGAAAAATGTGGAAGATATCCGGACCAGAGCCAACAATTACATGCAGCTGGAAGCTCCCTATGAAGGAGAGACAACCGTTCTCCATTATCTGGAGGTTCTCCGGGACAGAGTCGGTTTTGATAAACTGAAAGAAAAAGTAGTAAATCCTCTTACCGGAAAGAAGATCGGAGCCTATTACGGCTGTCTGCTTCTGAGACCTGGAAAGATCATGGCATTTGATGATCCGGAAAATCCAAGGATCATGGAAGATTTTATCCGTGCCCTTGGCGCTGAGCCTGTGATCTATCCTTACAGAAATGAATGCTGTGGAGGATATATATCCCTGAAAGAAAAAGAAATGTCACAGAATATGTGTGAAAAGATTGAAGAAAGCGCAGCAGGCTTTGGCGCAGATATGCTGATCACTGCCTGTCCGCTCTGCAAATACAATCTGAATAAAAATTCCGGAAATAAAATGCCGGTTTACTATTTTACAGAGCTTCTGGCAGAAGCCCTTGGCGTCAAAGAGGAGGTGGCAAAATGAGAGATAACCATTCTTCTGCGGAAAAAATAAAGGAGATCAGCGGAACCAATCCTCTGAAATGTATGAAGTGTGGCAAATGCTCTGCTACCTGCCCATCCTTTGACGAGATGGATATCAAGCCTCATCAGTTTGTGTCCTACGTGATCAATGAAAATATCGAAGCACTTGTAAATTCAGCATCTTTGTGGAAATGTCTTTCCTGCTTTGCCTGTGTGGAGCGGTGTCCGAGAGACGTAAAACCCGGAAAGATCATTGACGGGGCAAGACAGCTGGTTGTTCGGGAAAAAGGCGGCGACTATCTTTCACCAAATGAAATTCCGGAGCTTCTTGATCCGGAGCTTCCTCAGCAGCTGCTTGTAAGTGCGTTCAGAAGATACAGGAGGTGAGAAAGTGCAGAGAATCGGTGTATTTGTCTGTCATTGCGGAAGTAATATTGCCGCTACGGTAGACGTGAAAAAAGTTGTGGAGATCATTGCAAAAGAGCCTGGAGTTGTCCATGCAGAAGATTATCAGTATATGTGTTCCGAAGCAGGACAGTCCAGGATCCAGGAAGCCATCCGTGAAAAAAATCTCACAGGAGTGGTTGTCTGTTCCTGTTCTCCGCGTATGCATGAGGCAACTTTCCGTAAAGCAGCGGAAAAGGCCGGTCTGAATCCATATATGGTGGAGATCGCAAATATCCGTGAGCACTGTTCCTGGATCCACAAGGATATGCAGGAGGCTACGGAGAAGGCCGTGATCCTTGCAAGAGCAGCAGTAGCAAAAGTCAATTTAAATGCTCCTCTTCAGCCGGGAGAAAGCCGGGTTACAAAGAGAGCCCTGATCATCGGAGGCGGTATCGCCGGAATCCAGACGGCTCTTGATATTGCCGATGCAGGCTATGAAGTTGATATTGTGGAAAAAACACCAAGTATCGGCGGAAGAATGTCACAGCTTGACAAAACCTTCCCTACTCTGGATTGTTCCGCATGTATCCTTACTCCAAAAATGGTGGAGGCTGCAGCTCATGAAAAGATCAATATCTATACATACAGTGAAGTAGAAAAAGTTGCAGGTTTTGTAGGAGATTTTACTGTTGATATCCGCAAAAAAGCGCGAAGTGTCAACATGGACAAATGTACAGGCTGTGGAGTCTGCCAGGAAAAATGTCCTTCCAAAAAGATTCCAAATGAGTTCAACAGAGGGCTGAACAACCGGTCAGCTATTTATACTCCGTTTGCACAGGCGATTCCAAATGTTCCTGTGATCGACAGAGAGCATTGCCTGAAATTTAAGACAGGCAAATGTGGTGTCTGCTCCAAAGTATGTCAGGCAGGAGCCATTGATTACGATCAGCAGGATGAGATCGTAACACAGAAATACGGAGCGATCGTGGTGGCAACCGGATTTGATACCATCAAGCTTGACAAATATGATGAATACGCATACAGCCAGAGCAAGGATGTGATCACATCTCTGGAGCTGGAGCGTATCATGAATGCTGCAGGACCTACAAAGGGACATCTTGAGCGCCTTTCCGATGGAAAAGCACCGAAGGAGATCGTGTTTATCCAGTGTGTTGGAAGCCGTTGCTCCGATGATCGTGGGAAGCCATACTGTTCCAAGATCTGCTGTATGTACACAGCTAAGCATGCCATGCTGATCCGTGACAAATATCCGGATACCAATGTGACGGTATTTTATATTGATGTCCGTACACCTGGTAAAAACTTCGATGAGTTTTACAGAAGAGCAGTTGAGCAGTATAACGTAAACTACATCAAAGGTCAGGTAGGAAAAGTAATTCCGCAGCCGGATGGAACACTTCTTGTTCAGGGCTCGGATCTTCTTGATAATAAGCAGATCTTCAAGAAAGCAGATATGGTAGTTCTTGCAACAGCCATTGAGCCGAATCCGGATGTACGTAAGATCGCTACCATGCTTACTGCAAGTATTGACACTAACAATTTCCTTACAGAAGCTCATGCAAAGCTTCGTCCTGTAGAATCACCGACAGCAGGAATTTTCCTTTCCGGTGTATGCCAGGGACCAAAGGATATCCCGGAGACAGTTGCCCAGGCAGGAGCTGCAGCTGTAAAGGCCATAGGACTTCTTGCAAAGGATAAGCTGACAACCAATCCATGTACGGCAAAATCCGACGAGCTTCTCTGTAACGGATGCTCTACCTGTGCAAATGTATGTCCTTACGGAGCGATTTCCTATGAGGAGAAACAGGTCAACGATCACGGTATCCGTGAGACAAGAAGAGTTGCGGTTGTCAATACAGCACTTTGCCAGGGCTGCGGTGCCTGCACAGTAGCCTGCCCGTCAGGAGCCATGGACCTTCAGGGCTTCTCCAACAGACAGATTATCGCGGAGGTGGATGCAATATGTCGATAGAAACAAAGGAAGAATTCAGACCAAAGATCGTGGCATTCTGCTGTAACTGGTGCAGCTACGCCGGAGCAGACCTTGCCGGAAGCAGCCGTTTAAGCTATCCGGCGGATGTAAAGATCATCCGCGTGCCTTGTTCCTGCCGTGTCAATCCCATGTTCATCCTCCGTGCCTTTGAAAAAGGAGCCGATGGTGTGATCATGTGCGGATGTCATCCGGGAGATTGCCATTACAGTACCGGAAACTATTATGCAAGAAGACGTATGACACTTCTGTTTTCAATGCTGGATTATATTGGGGTAGAAAACGGAAGAACACGTGTTGAATGGGTATCTGCCGCAGAAGGCGTGAAATTTTCACAGACTATGAATGAGTTTGTTGAGAAGATCCATTCACTTGGTAAAAACGTGAGATTGGAGGATATAAGATGCAGGAGCTGATAAAACGTGCAAAAGAACTGCTTGCAGATGGCACGGTAGTCCGGGTTCTTGGGTGGAAAGCCGGAGATCTTGCCTTTAATCCGGAACCAGCCTATTTTGAAACACCGGAATCTCTGGAGGATTTTGTCTATGATGGATTCTGCGGTGCCAATTTAAGCAAATATATGATCGAAGCTTCCAAGCTGGAAGGAAAAACCATGGTCTGTCTGAAGCCCTGCGATACATATAGCTTTAACCAGCTTTTGAAAGAGCATCGTGTAGATAGAGAAAAAGCCTATATCGTAGGCGTTGGCTGTAAAGGAAAGTTGGATATTGAAAAGATCCGCAAAATGGGAATCAAGGGTATCCGGGGAATTTCCGGAGCAGAGATTACCGGAGATGCAGAGACATTGACTGTGGATACTGTTTACGGAGAAAAAACCTGTGCATACAAAGATGCCATGCTGGAACGCTGCCATGTATGTAAAGGAAAAGAGCACAAAATTTACGATGAACTGATCGGTGAGTCAAAGGAGACAAAGGACGCTGACCGTTTCGCAGAAGTTGAGCGGATCGAGGCAATGAGTCCGGAAGAAAAATTTGCATTCTGGCAGAGTGAGCTGAGTAAATGTATCCGCTGTAATGCCTGCCGTAATGTATGTCCGGCCTGCAGCTGCCGCAAATGCGTTTTTGACAGCAACAAGTTCGACAGCGCCCAGAAGGCAAATGTGGATTCCTTTGAGGAAAAGATGTTCCATGTGATCCGTGCCTTCCATGTAGCCGGAAGATGTACGGACTGTGGCGAGTGCAGCAGAGTCTGCCCGCAGGGAATTCCCCTTCATCTGTTTAACCGTAAGTTTATCAAGGATATTGATAAGTTTTACGGTGAGTACCAGGCAGGCGAGGATGCGGAGTCAAAGGGTCCGCTTACCAGCTTTACCTTTGATGATGTAGAGCCAGGGATCGTGGCAGAAAGGGGATAATGTATGTATAAGATCGCAGTAGAAAATCTGCCGGCATTATTCCGGAAAATTGCCGCAGACCAGGAATTATATTTACCGGTAAAGGTAAGTGAGCAGGTAAATTTCAAGGTATGGAGCGAGGATGCAGAAGTTTCCCTTGAAACACTGAAAACCGTGAAATCACCGAAGGATGCTTTCTTTCCGCAGAGTGAAAATCTCTATACCTGTAAAAAAGACGGAAAGAATATCAGTATTGAGCCTCAGACACTAAAAGAACAGAATTTTGTCGTGTTCGGAATGAGGGCCTGTGATGTACAGGGCGTGAAGGTTCTTGACAATGTGTTCCTTGGAGATCCGGTGGATACTTTTTATCAGGCAAGAAGAGAACACGGAACTATCATAGCTCTTGCCTGTCATGAACCGGAGGAAAGCTGCTTCTGTAAAATATTTGGCATTGATGCCGCAGATCCGGAAGCAGATGTTGCAGCCTGGATCATCGAGGGAGAGCTTTTCTGGAAGCCTCTCACAGAAAAGGGAAATGCTCTGACAGAAACTGTGAAGGAGCTTTTGGCAGATTCTGATGAGACAAGGGTAGAAGAGGAAAAGAAGGCGATCCGTGATATCATCGAACTTCTTCCATATTCACATCTTTCACTGGAAGGATGGGCGCAGGAAGAATACATGGATCGTTTCAACTCTCCTTTATGGGAGAAGCTGTACAAGCCTTGCCTTGCCTGTGGAACCTGTACCTTCGTATGTC
Organism: Ruminococcus sp. AF46-10NS; assembly: GCF_003474435.1. Classification (GTDB taxonomy): domain Bacteria; phylum Bacillota; class Clostridia; order Lachnospirales; family Lachnospiraceae; genus Blautia_A. The sequence goes on along the minus strand of NZ_QRNF01000061.1, from coordinate 5,391 downwards.
CGACCTGTCAGTGCTATGACATCAAGGATTACGACACAGGGCACGGTGTTCACCGTTACCGCTGCTGGGATTCCTGCATGTACTCTGATTTTACCATGATGGCTCACGGAAACAACCGTACCAGTCAGATGCAGAGATTCCGTCAGAGATTTATGCATAAGCTTGTTTATTATCCGTTAAATAATGATGGTATGTTCTCCTGTGTTGGATGCGGCCGCTGCGTGGAGAAATGTCCGGAATCTTTAAATATCGTAAAAGTCATCAAGGCCTTTGAAAAACAGGGAGGTGAAAAGAATGAGTGAATGTACCTGTCATAAAAATTATACACTGGATACGCTGATCCCCAAGGTTGGCGTGATCACAGATATCCGTCAGGAGACACCGGATGTAAAAACCTTCCGTGTGGAAGCTCCGGAGGGTGGAAAGCTTTTCGAGCATATGCCAGGGCAGTGTGCCATGGTCTGTGCACCAGGCGTCAGTGAAGGTATGTTTTCCATTACTTCTTCTCCGACTGTAAAAGATTATCAGGAATTCAGTATCAAAAAATGCGGATCCCTTACCGATTATCTTCATAGCCTTCAGGTTGGAGATGAGATCGCAGTCCGCGGACCATACGGAAATCATTTTCCGGTGGAAGATAAATTAAAGGGAAAAAATCTCCTGTTTATCGCAGGTGGAATCGGTCTGGCACCTCTTCGTTCCGTGATCAATTATGTGCTGGATAACCGTGAGGATTACGGAACAGTAGATATTCTCTATGGTTCCCGTTCTGCAGATGATCTGGTGCAGCTTAAGGAAATCCAGGAAGTATGGATGAAAACAGAAGGTGTAAATGTATATCTTACCATTGACCGCGAGCAGGAAGGCTGGGACGGTCATGTGGGATTTGTTCCGAATTATCTGAAGGAGATTGGCTTTGATACCAATAAGACCGCTCTGGTCTGCGGCCCGCCGATCATGATCAAATTCGTTCTGGCAGGACTGGAAGAGCTGGGCTTCTCCAGAGATCAGGTATATACCACACTGGAGCTTCGTATGAAATGCGGTGTCGGAAAATGCGGCCGCTGCAACATCGGAGACAAATACGTCTGCAAAGACGGCCCGGTATTTAGATGTGATGAGGTTGATGAATTACCTAATGAGTATTGATAAGCAATGAGCAGTGCACAGACGTTGATAAAAACAGATGCGTCATGCTTGTATGTAAGCAGCTGCTTTTATCGGCGGCTGTATAGGGCGAATGCCCTCAAGCGAGATGAAGCGAAGCAGAATCGAGCCTGGCACTGCGGGGTACAGTACACAGCCATGGGAACCATCTCGCTAAGCTGCCAATTTTAGGAGCGTTGCGACGGGCACGTGTGAGATGGCTGTTCCACATGGCGTACGATTTGGATAAAAGAAAGGACACCAACATGGAAAATAATATGGTAAACGTATATTTTTTCGGTAAAAAATACAGCGTTCCCGGTGATCTGACCATTATGACAGCTATGGAATATGCCGGTTATACATTAAAAAGAGGATGCGGCTGCAGACACGGGTTCTGCGGCGCCTGCGCGACCATCTACAGGATCAAGGGACAGAATGAACTGAAAACCTGTCTCGCCTGTCAGACACAGGTGCAGGAGGGAATGTATGTGGCAAGCATCCCGTTCTTCCCTACAGACAAGAGACTTTATAATATAGAAGACCTTAAGCCGAACCAGCAGGTAATGATGGAACTCTATCCGGAGATCTACAGCTGCATCGGATGCAACGCCTGCACAAAGGCCTGCACACAGGACTTAAATGTCATGCAGTATATTGCATATGCACAGAGAGGCGAGCTTGAGAAATGTGCAGAAGAATCCTTTGACTGTGTAAGCTGCGGCTGCTGTTCCGTAAGATGTCCGGCAGGAATTTCCCATCCGATGGTAGGCCTTCTGGCAAGACGTCTCACCGGTAAATATATTGCACCGAAAAGTGAACATCTGGAGAAACGTGTGGAAGAGATTCACGAGGGCAAATTTGACGATATGATCGAGAAGATCATGCAGAAGCCGATCACAGAGATGCAGGAACTTTACAACAGCAGAGAAATCGAGAAGTAGGAGGGCGTAAAACATGTATGCACCATATCCAGAAAATATGATGGAATCCATCAAAAAGGTAGAGGCTACAAGAGCGGAGCGTATGGCAACAGAGCCAAGACGTCTGAGTGCAGATGAGAAAGATGCTCTTCTCAAAAAATTCCATCCGGATTATAACCCGGATGCATTTGCAGAGATCAAGGTAGGACCAAACAAGGGACAGAAAGCACCACTGGAACTGACAAAAATGCTCCATTCAGAAAGTCGTCTGCTCAACGAAAAAATCGATCTTACAAAAATCGATTATGATGTAGATGTACTCATCATCGGCGGTGGCGGAGCAGGCTCTTCCTGTGCCATTGAGGCTCACAACGCAGGTGCCAACGTTATGATCGTCACAAAGCTCCGTATCGGTGATGCCAATACCATGATGGCAGAAGGCGGAATCCAGGCAGCAGATAAAGAAAATGATTCTCCGGTACAGCATTATCTGGACTGCTTTGGAGGCGGACATTTTGCCGCGAAACCGGAGCTTGTAAAAAGACTGGTAATGGAAGCCCCGGATGCGATCAAATGGCTTAACGACCTTGGTGTTGAGTTTGATAAAGCAGAAGACGGAACAATGGTCACTACACATGGCGGCGGTACCTCCAGAAAGAGAATGCATGCTGCAAAGGATTATTCCGGATCAGAGATCATGCGTACTATCCGTGATGAGGTCTTAAACCTTAAGATCCCGGTAGTGGAATTTACCTCCGCTGTAGAACTTCTGAAGGATGAAAAAGGACAGGTTTCCGGCGCAGTCCTTCTTAACATGGAAACCGGAGATTATTCCGTTGCAAGAGCGAAAACAGTTGTAATTGCAACCGGTGGTGCAGGAAGAATGCATTACCAGGGATTCCCGACCTCCAACCACTACGGAGCAACTGCTGACGGACTTGTGCTTGGCTACAGAGCAGGCGCTTCCCTTCTTTATCAGGATTCTATCCAGTATCATCCAACAGGTGCGATCTATCCGTCACAGATCCTTGGTGCCCTGGTAACAGAGAAGGTTCGTTCCGTTGGTGCACAGCTTGTAAATGCAAACGGAGAAGCTTATATTCATCCGCTGGAAACCCGTGATGTAAATGCTTCCGGTGTTATCCGCGAGTGTGAGGAAGGCCGTGGCGTTGAAGTTCCAGGTGGACGAAAGGGTGTATGGCTGGATACTCCGATGATCGAGATACTGGGAGGTGAGGGAACTATCGAAAAGAGAATCCCTGCCATGTTCCGTATGTATATGAACTACGGTATTGATATGAGAAAAGTCCCGATCGTGATCTACCCGACCCTTCATTATCAGAACGGCGGACTTGAGATCAACGGAGACGGCTTTACAAAAGAAATCCCGAACCTTCTGGTTGCAGGAGAGGCAGCAGGCGGAATCCACGGAAGAAACCGACTGATGGGAAATTCTCTTCTTGACGTAATTGTATTTGGAAGAAATGCAGGTAAAAAAGCAGCGGCCAAATGCAAAGAGGTAGAGCTCGGCACCATGAATCTGGATCATATCAAAAAATATGAAGAGGAACTGAAAAATGCAGGAATCGACACAGGAGAAGTATCTCCTATGCTTTTACCTGAATATGCTCGTCACGAACGCTGAAAATGTGCTATTATAGTAGAAAACATATGAGATAAGCGAAAGGGGTCTATTATGAGAGAAATCGAAGTAAGCAGACTTACAGATGTCATCGAAAAACTCTGTATCGAAGCCAATGAGCATCTTCCGGAAGATGTGAAGGACGCTATCAAAACCTGCCGTGCCTGCGAGGACGGCGAGATCGCAAAAGGTGTCCTTGATAACATTATCGAGAATTTTGATATTGCGGACAGTGAGAATGTTCCGATCTGTCAGGATACCGGAATGGCATGTGTATTCCTTGAAATTGGTCAGGATGTCCACTTTACAGGCGGAGATTTAAATGATGCTATTAATGAAGGTGTACGCCGCGGATACGACAAGGGTTACCTCAGAAAATCCGTTGTCAAGGATCCGGTACGCCGTGGAAACACAGGTGACAATACACCGGCTATGATCTATACAGAGATCGTTCCCGGAGATCAGGTGAAAGTAACAGTAGGACCAAAAGGCTTCGGAAGCGAGAACATGAGCCAGATCCGTATGTTCAAGCCATCTGCAGGCCTTCAGGGAATCAAGGATTTTATTCTTGAGGTTGTAGAAACAGCAGGTCCGAACCCATGTCCGCCTATGGTAGTCGGTGTTGGTATCGGAGGAACTTTTGACAAATGTGCACTTCTTGCAAAGAAAGCGCTGATGCGTCCTCTGAATACGGAGAACCCGGATCCTTATTATGCAGATCTTGAGAAAGAGATGCTGGAGAAGATCAACAAGCTTGGTATCGGTCCCCAGGGCTTTGGCGGAAAGACAACAGCTATCGGACTGAACATTGAGACTATGCCTACTCATATCGCAGGTATGCCATGTGCAGTTAACATCAACTGCCATGTGACACGCCATAAAACGGAGGTGTTTTAATATGGAAAGAAGAAAGATCACACTGCCTCTGACAAGAGAGCTGGCAAGAACTCTCCATGCAGGCGACCAGGTTTTACTGACAGGAACCATTTATACATCCCGTGATGCAGGCCACAAGAGAATGTGCGAGGCCCTTGCAAAAGGAAAAAAGATTCCTTTTGACCCTACAGACGCTACTATTTACTATGTAGGTCCGACTCCTGCAAAACCAGGTGAGGTCATCGGTTCCGCAGGCCCTACGACCAGCGGCCGTATGGATGCCTATGCACCGACCATGATGTCCGTAGGCGCCAGAGGAATGATCGGAAAAGGTGCCCGCCTTCCGGAAGTCGTAGATGCAATGAAAAAATATGACGGCGTATATTTCGGAGCCATCGGCGGTGCAGGAGCACTTCTTGCAAAATGCATCAAAAAAGCAGAGCTTATCGCATACGAAGACCTCGGAGCAGAAGCACTCCGCAAGCTTTATGTGGAAGACATGCCGCTTGTAGTCATCATTGACAGTGAGGGAAATAACCTCTACGAAGAGGGACGTGCAGAGTACCTGAAAGACCACGCAGAATAATCTTTTGCTCTGCAATATGATATTGTGATATATTTCAAAAAGGAATAAAAAGGATAAAAGTCCGACAGTAAATGCTGAAGATCCGTGCAGAAGCATTTATTGTTGGACTTTTTAATTTTAACATTTTAATTTTAATTTGATCAATATTGATAAAATCATTTTAATTTTAATTTGATCAATATTGATAAAATGATTAAATTGAAGTTGACAATTGACAA
>NZ_QRNF01000060.1 GCF_003474435.1 Ruminococcus sp. AF46-10NS | reverse complement strand
CTTTTCTGATGCTCCTTTTATAAATGCATTGATTGCTGTCAGCGTGTTTCCTTTTCTGGCACTTCCATTAATGATTACAATTTTCATGCGTGTATCCTCCAACTTCCGAATTTTAATGTCTCTATTATACCATAATGATACTATTATAAAAAAGGAAAAAGAGCTCCTTCGAGCTCTTTTGATTCAGTTCTGTAAACTTGAATTTATTTGGAAGATTTTATTATCCATTCATCAAGAAATTTCATTTGTTCATCCGTATGAAACCAATGCTCTCCATTTTTCATAATAGAAAGTGTTGAATTAGTCCTCTGTACAAATTCAAATATCGTTCCATAAGCGGTAAGATTATCTTTTTCACCATACAAAATGTGCGTTGGGATTTCCCATATAATAGGATTTTCTCTTGCATAGCAAAGATAATCCCATGAAAGGGTCTCTCCAAAGGTTATCTGAATTTCTTTTTTCTCTTTGAGTTCATCCTCTGTAACATTTGCCCAAATCATCATATCAGCAATAAGCCTTTCCATATCTACAACGGGCGAAATAAAATATGCTTTCTCTATTTGCTGATTTGATAAGGCATTGATAGCAAAATACGCTCCAATGCTATTGGCAATTACTTCAACAGTCTTGTAGTTTCTATAAATTGAATTAAAAAGTAATGGAAATTCTTCTTTTGCTTCCCATGGAAACTGTGCAGTATAGTCGAGACCAATCACATCACAATTACTAAAGAGCGGTTTGTAATGAATAGCTTCTTCAGCATTACCACCTTTTCCATGTATATAAATAACTGCTTTATCCACAATAGTTATCCTCCACAAATTCAAATTGTTACACTTAAAAAAGCGGAATTTCACCATCATAGTTTTCTGCTTTTTCCAATAGCGGTCCTTTAGCTCCCATCGTAAACGCGATGTCGCTACTGCGGATAGAGAGCAGCTCCATTCCGGGTCTCACCTTCAAAAAATCCATCATTTTCTTCGTAAGAAGAATTTGCCCCTCCTGTGAAATCTCTACCCAGCAGTAGGAACGCCCCTTGTATTTGATAAATTCGCCAGAACCTGCTGAGTAGTCAAGCAACGGTGGAGTATCGTCCAAAATGTGACCAAGTTTTGACGGATGCAAAAGGCCTTTCCGGGTGACGCAGAAGCCACCGGTAATCTTACTTCCGGTAAAAAGATATACTTTTCCTTCATCTGCAATGTGATATTCTTCCATTGCCTGCGGTGGAATCCGCAATGTTCCATCCGTCCGAATGAGTGATTTCCCGAAAATAAATTTTCCTCCCTTATTCATTTGTGGCATAAAAACACCTCCTGAAATCCCGAGTTGTAAAACTCATTAGTCAACTTTTATCCTTTCTTCCCAGTATACCTTTTCGCCTTTCTGGTTACCGTACCATCTACATGACGTTCAATATTACTTCTGCTCTCACGCATTTCCTGGACTGCCCGGAACATCTCTCGTGAGATGATAGACGGGTGATGATCTTCCTGGATGTATTTCTGATGCTCTCCATTATTCTGGATTCGCTTCTTCTCCGGGAAGTCTGGCGAGAAGGTTTTATAGAGAATCACATCACCGACATACTTCTCATTGGTCAGTATGGTTTCGATGGATCGCTTCGACCAGGCAGTTTTTCCTCTGGAAGTCAAAATGCCGTTTCCTTCCAGATTCTTCTTAATACCGCCAACACTATATCCATCCAGGTACAGTTGAAATATCTGGCGTATTACCTCTGCCTCCGGTTCGTTGATTACCAGGCTGCCGTCTTCAGCGTTGCTGTATCCGTAGCATTTCCGGTTATATATTTGTGCATCCGGGTTCTGGGCAGCCTTATCCAGACTCCACTTGATATTCTCACTCTTGTTCTCAGACTCGCCCTGGGCAATGGCTCCATGAAGGCTGATTGCAAGTTCCGCTTCCTTGTCAAAGGAATACAGCTGCTCATTCTCAAAGTAGACCGGGACATTCATCTTCTTCAGTTCCCGGACAATAGTCAGAACATCCACCGTGTTTCTGGCAAAGCGGCTGATGGACTTGGTGTACACAAGGGTCACTCTCCCAGCTCTGCAATCGTCCAAGAGCCGCATTAAGTTCTTACGGTTATCAGATGTCCTTCCGGACTGAACGTCCAAATAAACGTCATACAGCCGCGCTTGGTGGCTATGAGCCACATCAGCAATAAGACCGGACAGCTGATGACCAGCGCTCACGACTTGTGTTTTACTTGCAGTGCTGAACCGGCAATAGATGCCAACCTCATATCTTGACGGCGGTAATGGCGGATACTGTTTCAATTTTTTAACGATAGCCATAATGCCTCCTGCGTTATCGTTATAGAGTACACCCGTATAGGCTGTTCTCATTATAACTCGGATTAGGCTAACTGTATATAAGAATGTAAAAAACATTGAAAATACGGGGAATTTGGAGTATAGGGTAACAGCCTACTTTGCATTCGTTACGACCACGAAATTGATACAATTTAACGGTGCACACCCTTGTGAACACCCCTGTTCGCCTTTCGTTAAATAATTAAAATAGGCTGCTCTTTTGCATATTTCTGATCAGCCTGTTTCTTCCATAAAAAAAGAGACATTGACATAATTTGATCAATATCTCTTCTGCTGCTTTGCTGAGACATATTCTTCCGACTGGATATACTCTCTCAGGGAAGCATCAAATTCATCCTTGACGGAATCCAGTCCATAATAAAACCGCTACCACACCGAAACAAAGGATATGTCTCTATTTTTGGTAAAACCATAGATGTAGGTTAATCATGTTTTTTTTAATCAGCGTTTTGATACTCACTGTCTTCCCCAAATAGCTACCGAATTTGACCTCACGATCAATTCTTCGACAGGCAGACCAATCGGGCAAATGTTATGGCAAGCTAATGATTTCCCGCATCCCTCAAAATAATTTTCCTTATATTGAGTTGAAACCTCATTCCGATGGCTTATTTCCTGTTCTTCATTCAGAATCCGAAAAGCGTTGACCGCTGCAACCGCTCCAGCAAAAGTACCCTTTGAAGAAAAGTTTGGACAAACCTCAAGGCAGCACCCGCACATCAGGCAGCGAGCCGACTGATACCTCGGTTCGTGTGTAAATTCAATCATATAGGCTTCGCTTTCCAACCAAAGGTTTAGTTTCTTCAAGTTCTCAAACAGGAATGACCGGTCAACAATCAGATCCCTGACAAGAGGAAACTTACTGAGTGGTTCCAGCGTAACAGTACTGCTCTTTAGCATATTCAGAAATGTAGAGCAGGCCAGCCGGGGAAGTCCGTTGATCAGCATGGCACACGCTCCGCATTTACGTACCATACAACCGCATTCCCATCCAATAGGAGCAGCCGTATTCCCACATGCATCTGTCAGTGGGCTACGACTATTCAATTCGTTTAAGACAGCGGCAATAGAACTATTTTCACTTCCGCCAAACTCAAATTCCTGCCAATAGCTGTCTGATTTCTGATTCTCTTGTCGCCGAATCCGTACTTTATATACCAAGTTAATCACCGCCTCTCTGGAACAGACATAAAGGAAATTTGTATCTGCTTTCCGTCAAATCGTGCCACCGTCGTTTTGAGAAAATCCCTGTTGTTGCATTCAGGATAATCCTCCCGCCAGTGCGCTCCCCGGCTTTCTTTTCGGGCAAAGGCGCTTTGGAGAACTGCAAGACCAAGCAACGGCAGAGTTCCTTTTAGTTCCTGCACTTTCCGAATCCCTTTTAACAGGGAATTTCCATTTCTAACAACCCCAAGAGAATCCTGCATAGCCTGATTTAATTGTTTTGTTCCCACAATTTCCTGCACTGGTGGAATATCTATCTGCGCCGCACAAGATAAAACTACGCCGTCAGCTTGTTCGCAGGCTGACTTTGCCGCAACACGTCCTCCGTACAATGCGCCCAACAGGGAATTACCACCCAGACGGTTTGCACCATGATATTGGGCACAGCATTCCCCGGCAGCATAAAGATTCTGAATCGACGTTCTGTGCTGTTCATCCACAAGAATACCACCCATGAAGTAGTGGATTCCTGGCAAAACAGGCACCGGTTCCTTCCGGATATCCTTATGCAGATATGTCATGCAGTCATCTGCTAAGCCAGACAGCTTATTTGAAATGATCTCCTTCGATATTTCCGTCATATCAAGAAATACCTCGGATTCATGGCTGACCTTCCATATTTCTCTGGCGGTAATATCACGGGGCATCAGATTTCCAAGCTCCGGGTATTTTTCCTCCATGAAATACCACGGCTGATTGTTTCTGAGAGCAAACAGCCTGCCGCCTTCCCCTCTAGCTGCCTCGCTGATAAGCATACGTTTCCCGCCGCATTCCACAGTAGTCGGATGATACTGGATCATTTCACCATTTGCCAGAGGAACACCAAGCCGGAACAATTCTGCGGTTACTTCTCCCGTATTGGACAGCGAACCTGTTGTATTCCCAAACAATCCGTGCATACCACCGGAGGCAACAATGACCGCATTCCCCGGTAATTCCACAATTTCCTGACTGTATTCATCCCTGATTACGCAGCCACAACAAATATTGCCACACAGACGAAGTGTTAGGAAAGAATGATGGCTGAACCGTTCTACCATACCAGATGCTTCTTTCCTGCGAACAGCATCTATCATAGCTGTCATGATCTGCTTCCCGGTATCGCTCTGTGCAAAAGCAGTCCGTTTCTTTTTCTGCCCGCCAAAATTCCGCAGATCCACATCATCATAGCCACTCATGTTAAATTTAACTCCAAGTTTTAGCAGCCAGTGCACCAGCTCCGGTGCTTCCTGTGTCATTCCCCAAACTGCATTTGGATCTGCCAGACCACATGCTGCCTTTATTGTATCTGTAAAATGTTCTTCGGGACTGTCGTTTTCATCTTTTGTATTCAAAGCTGCGTTGATACCGCCCTCCGCCATAACAGACTGTGCCCGCTCTGACGGAAGGGAGGAAACCAGTTTTACATTGCATCCATTTTCCGCTGCCTGCAAAGCCGCTGAAAGTCCTGCCAGTCCAGCGCCTATAATAATAATTGTCTTACTCATAGATATTGCCACCCAATATAATATAAAATAACCGCTCCCGCTATAAAAAGAAGAAGCACCGAAAGGATCAAATAAATATCACTCCTTCGTTCTTTATAACTGATGATTCCCAGTGATACGAGCAATGGGCGGATATTGATAAAAATATGGACAAAGATTGCCGCTACGAACAAAAGCTGAGTTACCATCTTTACAGTTGTAAAAGGGAACAAAATATATGTCCCATTCTGCACCTTTCCAAACAAGCCAATATGGAATAACAGCAGAATCAGTATTGCCATCCCACTGGCTCGTCTCGCCCAAAATATGACGTTTTGTTTCAGATACATTTTTCCTGATTGCTTCGCTGTCTGTAAACTCTGAACTGTCAGGATGACACCAATCACCGTATGCACAACAAGAATACCAACACCAATCCATGCAAGAAGTTTCCCTGCACTACTTCCAACTCCGTTCAGCATAAAGCTGCCCATGATTCCATGAATCATAAAAATGAGAAGCATTAAAATAGACAAAATCGTATTCCATTTTCTCATAAATTCCCGCTCACCTCATTTCTTCGCTGTCCATGATCATATAGTCCATCTGTGTTAGCGTTGTAACGTCAATAAAATCATCCGATGCCAGGAATACATCATACTTTCCACTTACCACTCTTGATAGCATCATTGTGTTACTGTACTCTTTCAGAGCTACGGAAAAACCGGCCTGTTTCAACCTGTCACAGAGTTTCTTAGCATAACTGACAAGCGGATAATCCGTCTCAGATACATATAACCGAAAATTAATGTCCGTTTTCATGAGATCTGTTTCATTTGTTTCCGAATCGTCCAGTGCCAATTCTTTTAATTTATTCCGAGTGTTCTCGTTGTCGAGACCATCTGACATCATATTAATACCGAGAACATAAGAGCCTTCCAACTGTGCGGAGGCTTGAGCCGCCTTTTTTGACTTCGGTGTTGCTCCTGTGACTGCATCAATCATAGAAGGCGGTGAGTGCAAAAGTGCACCGAAACCTGCAAGAAAAACAATTGTAACTGCTAACAGAATCAATTTCCGTTTCACATTGCCACCTCGTTTCTTATTTTTTCAAAATCCTCATTGCGTTCAAGACGGCAATTATGGTAACGCCTACATCACCAAATACAGCTTCCCACATTCCAGCTATACCCAGAGCACCAAGGATCAGGAACACACTCTTAATTCCAAGGGCAATCACTATATTCTGCATGACAATTTGCTTTGTCGCTTTTGCCACATCAATCGCATCCACCAGCTTAGATGGTTCATCTGTCATCAGAACCACATCCGCAGCTTCAATGGCCGCATCTGAACCAAGACCACCCATTGCGATACCAACATCCGCACGAGCAAGGACAGGAGCGTCATTGATACCATCACCAACAAAAGCTAATTTGCTTCCCTGTCTCTTTTTACTGTCTAAAAGCTCAACCTTTTCCACTTTTTGATCAGGAAACAGTTGTGCATAATATTCATCCAACTGCAATTCTTCCGCAACAGCCTTTCCGATTTTTTCATCATCACCAGTAAGCATGACTGTTTTTTCCACACCGATATGTTTCAAATCAGAAATTGCTTTTTTGCTGTCCGGCTTTACTTCATCTGTTATCAGAATGCATCCGGCATATTGACCATCTACTGCTACATAAACCTTTGTACCAACTTTTTCACAGGCTGTGTACTCCACATGCTCTGAATCCATAAGTTTCGTATTGCCGGCATAAACTTTCTTCTTTCCTGCCATGGCACTGATTCCATATCCGGAAATTTCCTTGTAATCAGAGATAACTGATTGGTCAATTTCTTTTCCATAAGCAGAGAGAATGGATTTTGCAATAGGATGGTTAGAAAAGCTCTCTGCCTGGACCGCATACTCCAGAACCTGTTCTTTTGAAAATCCATTTGCAGGCAGAATATCAGTCACATTGAAAACACCCTTTGTAAGTGTTCCAGTTTTATCGAACACAATAATGCTGACATTATTAAGCGCCTCTAAATAATTACTTCCTTTTACAAGAACACCTCGTTTAGATGCCGCACCAATACCTCCGAAGAAAGTCAGCGGGATTGAAATGACCAATGCACATGGGCAAGATACCACAAGGAAAACAAATCCTCTGCGAATCCACTCTGTCCAGCCTCCACCAAGAAGGATCGGTGGCAGAATTGCCAGAATAGCTGCTAAGATTACAACAACAGGAGTGTAATAACGTGCAAATGTAGTAATGAAATTTTCTGTTGGTGCTTTTCTACTGGACGCATTCTCCACAAGATCAATAATCTTTGAAGCAGTAGATTCACCAAATACTTTCGTTGTCTTAATCGTTAAAACACCCGTCTGATTCATACAACCGGAAAGTGCTTCGTCTCCTTTATGAACGCTTCTCGGAACCGATTCTCCAGTTAAAGCCCTCGTATCCAGCATAGAATCCCCATCCAATACCACACCGTCTAATGGGATTTTTTCACCAGGCTTTACAATAATAATCTCGCCAATGGCAACACTTTCAGGAGATATGGTAATCAATTCTCCGTTCCTTCTGACTGTAGCACAATCCGGACGTATATCCATTAAATCTGATATAGATTTTCTGGAACGCTCAACAGCCAATGACTGGAAAAATTCACCAACTTGATAGAACAGCATAACAGCAACTGCTTCCGGATATTCACCAATGACAAAAGCACCAATCGTAGAAACGCTCATCAGGAAATGTTCATCAAACACACGTCCCTTTGAAATATTCCTCACAGCTTGCCATACAACATCCCCGCCAAGAATAATATAGGAGACAATGAGAAAAACTAACTCGACAGGCAGTGGCACTTTCGCAAAAACTGTCAATGCCATACCAATACCATAGATTGCTGCGCCAATCGCTAAACGAATCGTCAACTTCTTGTCCTCATTGTTATAGGATGTATTGGTATCCTGTTTTTTTGCAGGTATATAGTATTCCTGTGCAATTTCGGAAACTTCTACATCTGGCTCATGGCTGTGGACAATCGTTTCAATCTGACTGGCTATTGTATTTGCGACAGCTGGAGCAACATTGATTGTCAGCGTCTGCTTCATCAAATTTACAACTGAGGATTGTACTCCATCCAATTCTCCAACTTCTTTTTCAATTTTTGCGGAGCAGTTCGGACAGTCCAAGCCCTTTAACAAATAACTCTTTGTAACGGGGATAATTGTTTCTTCCTGAACCTCCACACCCGGCTCATGGCTGTGGACAATCGTTTCAATCTGACTGGCTATTGTATTTGCGGCAGCTGGAGCAACATTGATTGTCAGCGTCTGCTTCATCAAATTTACAACTGAGGATTGTACTCCATCCAATTCTCCGACTTCTTTTTCAATTTTTGCGGAGCAGTTCGGACAGTCCAACCCTTTTAATAAAAATATTCGTTTCATAATGACCTCCTTGTAATTTGTTTAGTTGCTCAATTGCTCAACTATAACGCTAAAAATATTATTTCTGCCATAGATGCTCAAATCCCTTATCAATAATCTCTTTCACATGATCATCTGCCAGAGAGTAGTAAACTATCTGCGCTTCTCTACGGAATTTTACCAAATTCGCAAGACGCAATGCCTTTAACTGGTGTGAGATTGCGGATTTCGTTACCCCCAGTAGCACAGCAAGATCACATACACACATCTCACTCTGTTCCAGAGCGTGTAAGATTTGTACTCTGGTACCATCTCCAAATAGCTTAAATAAAGATGCCAACTGGATATAATCATCTTTGGGTTGCATCTTGGATTTCACATCATTCACAATATCCTCATGAATCACATCACAATTACAAATATAAGACGGTTTAGACATACACTTACCTCGTATAATCGCAGTTGAATAGTTGTTCAACTATGATTATATTTATTTTTTGTTCTATGTCAATAAGATTAGTAAATATCTTCTTGGATTTTTGTTTTTAACTGCTTAATACTTTTGTACCGCATCAAAGAATGTGTAGATGAGTTTGAATATAAATTCAAGGACTCCGAAACGGGAAAAATTAAAAAGTTCAAGATAACAGAAAAAAAAGATACCTCGATTCCGGATGTTATATTGAAAGCGACCAAAAGCTCCGTTTTTCGAATCAACGAAAAACTCCACAATGGCAAACAGGGCTTTGCCCTAACAAAAAAAGGCTTCACACCACGACCACCGCCGCAATGCAAAGCCTCATCACTCACTATTATATTCTTGTCACAAAATCCAGCGAGATCCACCCATTCCGCTCTTTCTCATACGCTTTCAGCAGCCCCCACTTTGATGCTCCGACACCGTCAGCCTCAGCAACAATAGTAAAACAGCCAACACCCGTATATTTTCCAACCTTCTCCTGATCCGTTCCCGGCTTCTTCCGGATATTCAGATCCGAAATCTCCACACGAACCAGATACGGACGAAACACCTCTTCCTGCTTCTTATCCACGGAACTGTACACTGCCTTTCCATTCTCATCAAACACCGAAAACCCCGGATGCTCGTCTGCACTTTTCTTTGCGTTTTCCAGCACCTTAAATGCCCCCACCTGGCTCTCCGCATCCTGCCAGTTCTTCCTCACACGGTACCAGATCTCCTTTTCCGTCTTCCCGCCATCAAACCGTGTCAGCCCATACTTCTCAATAATAACGCAGATCTTCTGCACATAAAAACTATCCGTTGCATAACCGCCATTCTTAATGATCTGAACAGCCTTCCGGTAATCCTTCTCCCCAGCCAGTCCTGCATATCTCTTTTTCTTTCCATTCATCGCTCCCAGAAGATAAGCCGAATGATCCGCAATAGACTGCTCCACGCAGGCATACTTCCGGAAATCCGCAGTTACCGTGTACAGCTTTCCGGTTCCATCATCCTCCTGCGTCTTCTTCCGGTACTTACTGGTTCCATCCCAGGCACTTCCGCCCCAGCTATTCCCAGACAGCATACATTTCATTCCAAAGCAGTTATTTGCCTTCTGCGCCAGTTCCGTCCTGCCATAACTCGATTCCAGAATAAACTGTGCCGCAGACACAGATGCCAGAATCCCACTGGTTTTCATATCCTCTGCACACAGCACTCCAATCCGCTCAGCTGCCTTCTCATCGGAAAGCCCTGGAAACACAGAAGCCTGCATCCCCTCTGCTTTCCCAGACATAGCAGCCTTCACAGCTTTCCTGAATCCATCCATCGCATAAGGCAGTCCCAGACCTTTCCACAGATGCTCCGGATCTCCATGATTTGTAGCAATTCCCCTTGCGTGTCCCTCTCTATGCGAAATCACCACACCATCTGCCAGCGGATCTAGCCCAAACTTCTTACACAGCATGGCAAACAGCTCCACCGCCGCTTCATAAGTTTTCACTGCTGATGCCCTTGCCTTCGCCAGATCCGAACAGGTAAACCCAGAACCACTGGTGTACCGGATACAGGCAGGTTCACACATCTCCACACCAATATGCGTATTATTTCCGCTTCCCTTACTGCCAGAACCACAGTGCCATCCCCTGTGATTCCATGGCAGTGTCTGGTACACCGTTCCGTCATTCCCATCTATAAAACCATGCACACAGGCACTTCCAAAAGAAGCATGATTCCAGGAAGCAAGAAAGACCTGTGCCTTCGGCTGCGGACATCCAACCGAGTGAAGCATCAGGCCTTTTACAGTAATTTTTCTCCCTGCAGTATAGCAGGGATTCTTCGTCAGAAAACTTTCAACCAGTCTCATTCCTCATCACTTCCTTCCCCTCTGTCATGCAACTGTTCCAGCACATCCTTCATCTTCTGCGGAATCGGCAGCCCCAGATGCCCTGCATTCTCCAACAGGCTCACGCCTCATTGGAAATATAGAAAAAGATCACCGCTGTCCTCAGCACGGATCCGTTCCCGATCACAGCCACATCCAGAATGTTCGCCATTCCCACCATCAAAAAGATCAGCACCTTCCTGCAGATTCCCCGGAATCCCACCTCACTGGAAAGCGTATGGTCCGCAAAAGCACACATCACCCCAGTCAGGTAATCGATCACCACAAAAGCGATCAGAGCATACAGAAGCCCGTCACAGCCTCCCATAAACCAGCCCAGCCATCCGCCGACAGCCATAAAAACCATCTGAATAAAGTTCCAAAATTCCTTCATGCCAGAATCCTCCTCCCATGAAAAAAGCAGCCCCCATTTCTGAGAACTGCCGTAAATAAGTTTTCTATCTTCATGCCCTGCGGCAGAAAGACCTACATTGTTTCCTCCGTCAGCGTATACGTGATCTTCATCGTTTTGTCCGTATTCTTCACCACCGCTGATGAAAGATTATTGATACTTGCCAGATAGGGCGTCAGAAGGTAAGCACACCTGTGCTCCTTCCCATAACTGCCGCCCCACATAAACGCAAAGTTCTTATACTGGAACAAAGGCGTTGCCATGGCTTCAAACCTTGCGCTCCCCTGCGTCTTAATCACCCTGTCATCCGCCGTGATCTGGAAATCCCCTGCCACGATCATGTCACCGAGAAGCGTCATATACACCTCACAAGAACCAGCCTCCCCAAGGGATTTCAGTTTGGAAGTAAAGCCCAGCGGGATCAGCGTCACATCCGCTGAATTTGCAGTATTGATCTTATAAACTCCCTTCTTATCATAAGAAGGCACATACAGATACCCCTTCCTCACACAGCATTTTACATTCCGTTCCGGATAGGAACCGTCCTTTGCCCTTGTGCCCACTTCCGAAAGCTTCGCCTTGGACAGTGTCCAGCTTCCCTCCGTAAAGGAATAATCCTTTTTGGAGATCCGGATCCACACCATCTTC
This sequence comes from Ruminococcus sp. AF46-10NS, assembly GCF_003474435.1. Lineage (GTDB taxonomy): Bacteria > Bacillota > Clostridia > Lachnospirales > Lachnospiraceae > Blautia_A. Next base: position 3,117 of record NZ_QRNF01000060.1, on the reverse strand, counting down.
GCATCCCCGGAAGAATTCGGCTCATTGGAAAATCCATACCAGTATCCATCATGTCCGTCCATAAATTCCCCGTATTTTGTATAATCCCCCAGGAACGTAAAGCTTTCCGTTGTCAGTGTCTGCTCTTCCAGTACGGTATAAGTGGTATCATCCAGCTTCTCATTCAGCCCGATGTTAAACACCGGGATCCTGATCTTCGTAATGGTCACACTGGAAGTCCCAAAGGTAATGGAATACAGCAGGTTCTTTTCAAAATCCAGTTCCACTGCCTCAAACAGTGTCATCTGCTTCGCCTTCGGGATATCCCCGATATCCACCTTTTTCAGAAGCAGAAATGTGCTGGCATCCCCTGCCGCACTGCCAAAAGCATTCTGCCCGCCCAGGGCACTGGTCAGTGCCACAGCTGCAATATTCCCGTTTCCCTGGCTGGGAGTGAACTCCCACACAAACTTATATCCATTGTCCAGTTTCTTGCTCTCCGTCTGGTTCAGGCTTCCCCTCGCCACATTGGAACCGGAATTAACATTGTTGGAAGCATAAGCCACCGGCAGGTTCTTCCCCTGCTCGTAAATATGATCCGCCTTTTCTTCCAGCACTGCCGAAAACAGCAGGATCCCCCCGATCATGTTCGGGCAGATGGGAAGCAGCGTCCCGTTCCACAAAACAGAATTGTCATACTCCCCGCTGGCTTTCAGATAAATCCCCATGGGATTCAGCCCCAGAATATTATTCACTGCCTCCGTGATCATGTTCGTCTCCTGAACTGTCTCCACCGCACCCGTATTCGTATCGGTCAGTTCAATGACCATTTCACCTTTCAACTTCATCACACACCCTCCATTTCTACCGGCCTGCAGAAACCGCTGATTCCCGCTCTCTCAGCAAAATACACTTCAAATCCTCTGTTCACCGTCTCCTTCATCTGCATGGACAGCGATTCCCGGAAACCATTCACATCCAGTCCTCCGCCAATGGCAAATCTCGTGTATAATCTTCCACCTCAAGCTTTCCGTCCCAGGCTTCCCCAGCCGCCATTGCCTGTCCGCTGACAGAAGCAATGCAGTCTCCCACATCAACCGTACCGCTGCCATACTCCATCCAGAGATACACATTGAATGTATTCGTATAATTGGCAACGATCTTCTCAATGGGATAATACAGCGACAAAATATGTTTCCCGGAATGCCAGGTCTCCACCGGACAATGCTCCACAATCTCCTCATTGTTAAATTCAAAGACCACATGGCAGACTGCCTGTCCGTCCTCCTGCCACTTCACCGGCAGGCTCACATCCACAGAAACCTCCGAACCACTCCCGGTTCCGGATCCGGAATCCGAGCCACCAGCGACATCATCCGTACTCCCTGTATTCTCATTCCCGGAAGTATTTCCAACTTCATTCCCTGCCGCATCATTTTCAGAACTTCCTGCATCCGATGTCTCCCCGGTTCCATCAGAACCACCCGTACCACTTCCAGTTCCACTGCCGCTTCCGCCCGAAAATGGAATCACCACAGTCCCGGAAGCCTCCGTAGACCGTTCCACCGGATCCGCAGCCACATCCACAACAACCTGCGCAAAAAACTGCATGTGGTTTTCCTCAGAAGAAGCAAACTGGATACTGATCAGCTTCACCCTGGTCTGCCCGATCTCATGCGCGGAAGCATTGGTAAACGTATGAATCCCGATCTTCCCAGTCTTCGCGTTGTCTTCAATCTGGTTCAGCAGCCCCGAAATATTCTTGTCGTTCCTTGACTTCGCCTGAGCCAGCCTTGGGTTCTTCCCCACACATTTCAGGCTCTGCTTTCCCCCGATCTTCTGCCTGATGGAAGTGATACAGGTGATCTGTCCCTCATCCGCCTGTCCTCCTGCAAACGTCAGTACATCCCCCGGATCCAGGCAGGGTTCCCGATGGTATCCGAATCAAACGGCACATACCGGATCACGGACAGATCTGTCAGGATATTCCTGCACAGCATCTCTCTGGTCTCCTTTAACCCAAACTGCAGAAGCGGATTCACTCCCAGATTCATGGTCAGCCCGTTATCCGGATCCAGCGCATAATACTCCGCAATCTGCGTCTGCTTATTCGTGGAACTCACCGCCGTGTACCTGGTGATAAAATCCGAAAAACTGGAAGAAAAACGGTGTCTCTGCTCCACCTTCATCACAGGATCCTTCCCGTACTTTCTCAGTTCCAGTTTTCCCTCCCTGTTGATAATAAAGAAACCTCCCAGAACCTGTGCCACATAAAACAGCACGTCCCGGCAGGTCTCAATATCATTTTCAGTATAAACAGAAAGCGTCACCCCGCCATTCGGCATGGCATCAATCTCCGCCCTCTTATTCGCAAACTCCACTTTACACCGCTTACAGCACAAAGCAATAAAATCATAAGCAGTCCCCACAGTCTCAAATCCGTTGAAACTCTTATCAAACCGCAGCATAAAATCATAAGCTTTCAGTTCCAGGCACTTCGCCAGACGGTTTGCCTCACTGACCTCAAAGACTCCCATCGGCACATCTTCCACCGAATCATCCGCCAGCACCAGATGAAACACCAGCGTCACCTGAGCATCCTCCAGCGTGTACCTGTCAATATCACTCAGAAGCGTGATCCCCATCTCCGCCGCATACACCGTCCCCAGCTCAATCTCGGTACTTCCGCAGCATTGCCTGGAAATATACCCGGAGCCCTTCACAATCTCCTTCGCCCCGAACTCATACGTCATTCCGCCCTTGGTAACGATCGTACCCGTCCAAAAATATTTCCTCGTATTACTTCTGATCGCCCTCAAAAAAGCATCCGACACCGGATACATCCCGCCACCTCCATTTCCCCACGAAAAAAAGCACCAGCCAACTAGGTGACTGATGCTGTGTTATATTATTGTTTATCATTACAACCTGGAAGTTATAGTGCAATCTTTTTCCATTTTCTAATCTTGGTTCTAAAGGTTCCGAACGGAGCAACTGTATTAACATGTATGAATTTGTATACTTCCCATACAGCTGTTTTAGTTGCTTCGTCAGCCCATTTTCTCATATGTGGTTTAAATAATTCTTCATCACTCAGAGAATCAATCATTGCATAAATAGAGTTGATATTCTCATTCA